>CAZACK010000283.1:0-1500 GCA_964483455.1 uncultured Solibacteraceae bacterium | reverse complement strand
GTTGATTTTTGTGTGACTACGATGCGGGGGGAAGAGGCTCACCCGGCTGCGCGGCTTCAGGTTGCTTGCGCAATGTGACGACCCCGACTACGATGGGAATGGCGATGAAAATCAAGGATAGACACACCAGCACAAAACCCACCGTCGGCGAAAGGGACTGGTCGTTGAACGTTCCCTGCCCTGCGGCGGTGATCGCGCCGAACAGACAGATGAAGAGGCCCGGACATCCGCACAACAAGGCAGTGGCGATGGTGGCAATCAAACCCGTATTCTTGTTCATGTAAAAACTCCTCTGTTGAATTTTTGCAAGTATACCGACGGCTCTCATGGAGTGCAATGACTTGCCGCGCCCCATTTGTCCTGTTAACTTCTCAATTTTGCGCCGACCTCCTGTTCGAGCCGTTTGACGATCCTGTTCCGAATCGCCGCGGCTTCGGCGTCGGTCAGGGTTTTATCGGCAGCCTGATAGGTCAGACTGTAAGCCAGCGACTTTTTCCCCGGCCCGATCTGTTCGCCGCGATAGACATCGAACAGGCGGACTGAGGTCACGGTCTTGCCAAAGGCGCCCGTTTGCCTGATGAGGCCTTCGACGCGATCCGCCGGCACCGACTCATCGAGGATAATGGCAATGTCCTCGTACACGGGCGGGAACTCGGAGACGGGCGTGATTCCATAAGCGGGCGCTATGGCGCGAAGCAAATCCAGGTCGAATTCGGCGACAAGCACAGGCGAATCGCCCAATTCGAATTTCTCCTTGACGAGCGGATGCAACTCGCCGAACACACCCACGACCTGATCTCCAATGCTGATTTCCGCGGCTTTGCCCGGATGCAGGTACTTAACGGAGTCGGTTGCAGTATAGACAATGCCCGTATAACGGAGGCCGCTCAAAAGGAGTTCGATGCGTCCCTTGAGATCGTAGAAATCCAGTTTTGGGGAATCCTTCACGTCCCACGCGGTCGCTTCGCGGAGGCCGGTCATGGCGATGGCGAGTCTGCGCGGCTCTGCGGGCAGCGCCTCCTCGGAATCCTTTGAAGGATCGTTCTTCGCAGGCTCGAAGACCGGGCCGATTTCGAACAACGAAAGCGATTCGCTGAGACGGATATTCTTTTCGAGCGCGTCCAACAGCGAGGCAACGAGACTGCGGCGCAGCGCGCTTTTTTCCGGCGCGATGGGGTTTGCGATGCGGACGTATTCATCGTATTGCGCGAGGCGCGCTTCGCTTTCGATGGAGGTCATGCGATACGAAACGACTTCCTGAAGACCGAGCGCGACGAGCAGGTCGCGCAGGCGTTCCTCCCACTCATGAACGGGATTGCCGACCTGCGGCGGGAGCGCGTCCGCCATCCTGGTGAGGGGGATGTTATCGTAGCCGTAACTGCGCGCGATTTCCTCCAGCACGTCCGCGAGACCGACGACTCCTTCGCCAATGTCCATGCGATGCGGCGGAACTTTGGCTTTGACCTTATCCTTGTCAACCGTGCATTTGAACTCGAGGCG
>CAZACK010000282.1:0-1502 GCA_964483455.1 uncultured Solibacteraceae bacterium | reverse complement strand
TGACCGAGCGAGTAAAGCGTGACTGCGGCTCGCGGCGGCCGCCCACGCTTGCGCGGGAAGGCGCTATTCGGGTCCATCAGGACGGACCTCACCGTTTCTTCAATGTCGAAGGCGCGGACCTGCGTCCCTGCAAGGCTCGACCGCTTCGCGGAGCTGGCCGAAGAGCGCTGGCCGCTTCGGCTTGCTTGCGGGGCCGCCGCACGGCGCGCCAAGCCTGCCGGCGTTCGCCGGTTCCGGCCAGGGAGTCAAGATAGCCCGAGCGACTTCTGTCAGGTGAGAATCGCGCGGACCGGCAAAACCGGATTGGGCCGCTCGGCGGGATGCGCCCCCAAGCAACCGCGATCGGCCGCCCCTGCGCGCGACTGGCCGAAGGTTGTGGCGGTTCGTCAACCCGGGCGCTTTACTCCGGCGCCGTGGCCGGGATGCGCTGGCGCGGGACCCGGCCGGGAGACCCGGGGGCCGCGGCAGCCCGGTCTCCCGCCAGGAATTCATGCCTTTTTTACTGGGCATTGACGGGATCCCAACTCCGGGCGGATACGATCGTTCCGAAGCCTTTACCGCATCGGAACAGCCTATGAAAAATCACATGTTGCGAATTGTGTCGGCGCTATGTCTGGCCGCTGCGGGAGCCGCGGCGCAGAGCACTCTCGGGGTCATCCTCGGGACGGTCAGAGATCCTTCGGGAGGTGTGGTTCGATCCGCCTCCGTCAAGCTCACCAATGAGGGTGAGAACACCTCAAGGGAGACCCTCACAGACGAGAACGGCGATTTCGCTTTTTACAACGTGAAGCGGGGCGTCTACGGGCTGCGTGTGACCGCGCCGGGATTCCGCGAATTCACGACGTCGGGGGTGCCGCTGGAAGCCCGTAACACGGTGCGCATCGACGCGACTCTCGTCGTTGGTGAAATGACTCAAACCGTCGAGGTCAGCGCGGCGGCGGGCGTGATTGCCACCGATTCCCCCATCCTCAGCTCCACGCTCACCACCGAGCGCGTGGCGGCTCTTCCGGTAAACCTCCGCGCCGGAGGTTCCACCAGCCCCTACAACATCATCGCCACGCTGCCCGGCGTGCAACCCGACAACGGCAACGGATTTGGCATTCAGGGCGGGATCCCGGCTCAGTCGGATTCCTCGGTTGACGGGATTTCGATCACAAACGCCACGGGCAACAGCCCTTTGCGCTCGCTGTTCCCCTCGGTCGAGAGCATTGCCGAGATCAAGGTTCAAGGGGTCGGCAATACGGCCGAGTACGGCACTCCAGGCGACATCGCGACGATTTCCAAGTCGGGCACGAACGACTACCACGGAGCGCTGTTCTGGTATCACCAGAACAAAGCGCTTGACGCCCGCTCCTTCGGCCAGGCGAAGCTTCCGGCCAAGATCGGCAACACCTTCGGAGGCACCCTCGGAGGGCCGGTTCTGCTACCCCGCCTTTACAGCGGAAAAAACCGCACGTTCTTTCTATTCACCTGGGAGAGTCTCCGCTTTCCGCGCCAGTCCA
>CAZACK010000281.1:0-1527 GCA_964483455.1 uncultured Solibacteraceae bacterium | reverse complement strand
GCCGCTTCCGACTTGAGTGTGGGTCACCCCTACATGTAGGGGTCACGCTCCAGCAGCGATCTCAGAGGCCCGGGGGTACAGGTCGAGGCCTCCGCAGTGGAAGAGAATGGCTGTTTTGTAGTGCTCTCGGTTCCGGTACCCGCAGGCCATCAGCTTGAGCGTCTGGATCTTGCTGTTGATCCCTTCGCTGGTGGCGTTGGTGATCCAGTGCTTGAAGTAGGTCAAGAGGTTTGGCAGGTGCCGCTTCAGGGTGCGGGCGGCCTCGATGATCGGGGTGAGCCGCGAGTGCGTGGCCCAGAAGTACCAGGCGGTGAAGTACTTCTCGGCGCACTTCGGGTAGATGTAGGTCCAGAAGTCGCGGAGCGTCTCCTTGATGGCCCAGGCGCGGCTGGTCTTGAGCTTGGCACCCCGCAGGGCCTCGAACTCAGCCCGGCGCCACTCGGGGACGTTCTCCGCGTTCCAGAGCCAGAGGTACTTGGTGCCTTTGAGCCGGGTATCGTTCTCCGCCTGCAAGGCCCTGTGCTCCTGGCGGCGCACCTTGTCCACCGCCTCGGTCACATAGCGCACGGCATGGTACTTGTCGAACACAATCTTCTTCGCGGCCTCGGGGACGCAGGCGTGGGTGGCGAGGATGTAGGGCTCCCACATGTCCATGGCGATGGCCTCGATCGTGGCCAACTCCTCGGGGGTGAACTGCCGGTAGTAGGCCTCGAGACTCGCCTGGGTCCGGTCGTCGAGGACCGCCTCCACCGTCCCGGTGTCCAGGTCGACCACGAGTGTCTCGTAGTGGTGCCCCTTGCGGATGGCCTTCTCGTCGATGCCGAGGCGCCGGGGGAGCCGGCGGGGCTTGCGGGCCAGGCCGCGGGCCACCGCGCGGGTCAGGACGCCCCAGACCGCCGCCCAGCTCGCCGCCGTGAGCCGGCCCACGCCCGTCACATCACACTCCCGGCACAGGTCGAGAAGGTGCCCCTCGTACGCCCGCGTGAACGGGGAGCGCGGCTCGGCCCACGGCGTCGCGAGCTGCCGCACGCCGTCCACCGGGCAGCTCGTCCGGGGGAGCCGCGCGTGCACGTAGGTCCGGCACTGGCAGGTGTCCAGGTGCTGCCACACCTGCTCGTCGGTATGGTCGTACACCGGGCGCGGTTCCCCGCAACCGGCGCAGTGAAACTTCGTGCCCGGTGCCTCTTCAACCCACACGTCAATGCGCTCGGCTACCATATCCACCAAGACCCGCGTCACCCGCCATGGCGGGGTGATGCCCAGGAGTCTACGGTACAGCTCGGTATCTTCCATCGACCGGCCTCCTTTCGAGGCCGGGAAGATACCATGAAGGGCCCCGCGGTGGCGACGGCGGCGGTGTGCTCCATGAGCTGCCCCGGCTCGCGCGGGCGGGGGGCCCCCGCTGGGCGCCCCCCAGGAGCGCCCGGGGGCTGCCCGCGCCGATCCGGCCTCCAGCTTTTCGACGCGATCGGCACGGAATCACCACCACTACATATTGGGGCTACCCACACTCAAGTCGGAAGGACC
>CAZACK010000280.1:1114-1535 GCA_964483455.1 uncultured Solibacteraceae bacterium | reverse complement strand
GCGCGCCGACGAAGTGCCGAGTCTCATCTTCGATGAAATTGATCAGGGCATCGGCGGGCGCGTGGGACTGATCGTCGGTCAAAAGCTATGGAATCTCTCACGCATTCATCAGGTCTTTTGCGTGACGCATCTCCCCCAACTTGCCGTCTTCGGCGACCAGCATTACCAGGTGCAGAAACTGGTTGAAAAGGGCCGCACAATCACCCGCGTCGAGCAACTCGAGGGCGAGCCGCGCCTGCTCGAACTCTCGCAAATGCTCGGCGAGGTCGGCGAAGGGACGTTACGCTCCGCGCACGAGTTGATGCAGGTGGCGAGGCAGATGATCAAAGAAATGAAGAAATGACAGCACTTTTCCCCCGCACGGTAAAGTGTGTGCGGCAATTGTGAAGATATTGTACTCGACTCCAACACCTGCAAAGCC
>CAZACK010000280.1:0-1104 GCA_964483455.1 uncultured Solibacteraceae bacterium | reverse complement strand
GCCAGGGTGAGGGGGGCACCCTAGCGTTCATCGGTTTGTATATTACTATAACTTCTTTTCTTTGGCAAGGGCTTTTTATAAGAAGTTTATAAGAGTTTTTTGTGCGATGACTACATAAGCAATATTTCACTGCCAAATGTGGATTCGAACAAAGCGATCTTCCAGTATATGGGGAGTACCAATGTCGTGTGTAAATGCCCTTTGCATTACCAGCGCCCTGGGCGGGAATCGAACCCACATCTAAGCCTTAGGAGTGCCTTGTTCTGTCCATTGAACTACCAGGGCCGATGGAATTATATCAAATACCGTCGTCCTTTGGCGGCGCGGCGGGACCGTAATCGAGCACCTGTCTCATTTGCGTGCCTCCCTCGGGCGGCCCGACGATCTTTTTCTCCTCCATTTGATCTATGAGGCGCGCGGAACGCGTATAGCCGATTCGCAATCGCCTCTGCAGCATGGATACGGAGGCGCGTCCCTCGCGCCTCACAAGGTCAACCGCCTCGGGAAGCAGGGGATCGGTGTTCGTGTCCGCGGGGGACATGTCTTCGAACATGGCGGTCTGTTTGAGAGGCACATCCGATGAGGGAATCTCCACCGGCGCGGACGCCGCGGCATATGGGCTTGCCCCGCCAAGTTGATTGCGCCAGAATTCCACAATGTTCTGTATTTCGCCGTCTGAAACGAACACACCCTGCAAGCGGACCGGCGCGGGCGCGTCAGGCGCCTGATACAGCATGTCACCGCGGCCCAGCAATCTTTCCGCGCCCGGCTGATCGAGGATGACTCGGCTGTCGGTATTGGATGCGACGGCAAAAGCGATGCGCGCCGGGAAGTTCGCCTTGATGAGACCCGTCACCACATCCACGGACGGGCGCTGCGTGGCAAGCACCATGTGAATGCCGGTGGCGCGCGCCAGTTGGGCAAGGCGCGTGATCGTCTGTTCCGTTTCGCCGGGCGCGATCATCATCAGGTCTGCCAGCTCATCGATCACGACTATGAGCACGGGGAGCCGTTTGCCGCCCTGCAATTTCATGCGCGCGTTGTAATCGGTGATGTTGCGCGAGCCGACCTGCGCGAACATGTGATAGCGTTTGTCCATCTCGC
>CAZACK010000279.1:1308-1539 GCA_964483455.1 uncultured Solibacteraceae bacterium | reverse complement strand
AATCTTGTGGTTTTTGGTCTTGTGGCAATCGACGCAGACCATTCCTTTGGCTGCATGGACATCATGCTCTTTGTTGAAGGCGAATCCGCGCTTCACCAGTACGCCGCCGCCGGCCGCCTCATGGCAGGTCATGCAGTTTTTGACCGTGGGAGTGGCAATGGAGAGGGCCGCGTTGGTGCTGCGGTCCTGGCCCAGCACCTCTCCCAACCACCGACCCCCTTGCGGCATCTC
>CAZACK010000279.1:0-1298 GCA_964483455.1 uncultured Solibacteraceae bacterium | reverse complement strand
ACGTCCTGGATGTGGTTCCCGGGGTGGCAGGAGTTGCAGCCCGAGTACTTGGTCTTGCCGGTCTCGGGGCTGGGGGGAATCTCCTTCAGATTATTCACGATGTCGTTCCCGTTGCACATGGTGTAGATACGGTTTTTCATGCCGTATTCCTGCTTCGGGTCCAGGTTTTCAACGTTGTCGACCTTCGAGGCGTGCTTCCAGTGCACGGTGTTCAGAAACTCCTTGGCCGTGCCGGGATGGCAGACTTCGCAGGTTGCCGGCCCATTGTAGCCGTTCTTCTGGATGTATTCCTTACCCGGATGGTCCTTGGCCTGAACCAGGGCCGCCACTGCCACGCCCGCCATGAGGGTGGCGATGAACGTCGTATTCTTCATTGGGTACCTCGTGCGTAAGTAGTTCGTTTTATTTAGGTATTTATATAGGTAATATATTTAAATAAAACGATTAATTAACGGAAGAAAATTGCAGCCGCGGCGTCTGGGCTGCAACGGTTCCGCAAGGAGCTTCATCGCCCCTGGAGCATCAGCAGCCGGCGGTCTTCCGGAAGAGCTTGGAAACGCCCGTCGCATCGTCATACTTCAGACGGATCTCGTCGCCCTCAACGATCCGCTTGTCCTTGAACTTGTCGATGGTGAGTTCGTCGTTGACCGTTACCGTTACCGTTTTGTCACTCTTGGTGTCCTTCAGGGTTACCGTTGCAGAATTACCCTTCATTTCAATCTTCTTGATGGTGCCGATCATCTTGACTTCAGCAGCGATTGCCGTGCCGGTGAAGGTGACGAGGCTCATGGTGAGGAGTGCGAGTGCCATTACGATCGATACTGCCTTTTTCATTGTGCTTCTCCTTTGTGCTGTGTCTCGGCGGTGCTTAGGCCGCCATGGGTTACGTGATGTCCGTGTGGGCCTCCGGGAGGAGGGGGGCTTGCGCCCCCCGTCCCGGTGTTCTCGCTGCAGGTTTAGAAGTGAACCTCGAAGGTGGCATAGAGGTTCTGGGCATTCTTGAGCGGGGTCAGCATCTGCGGATTCGACGGACCCATGATGCTTGCCTGGGTCAGGTCAGCCATTTTGACCGGCGCGCCGACCCAGTTGTTGCTGCCGGTGTAGTCGAAGTCATAGTACTGGTAGCCGAGCTTGAAGAAGGTCTTGCTCAGGTAGCTGGAGATCGGCTTCAGTTTGAGCTCCTGGATCAGGTACCCCTCGTACACGTTGCCGCGGGTGCCGACCTTGCTGGTCCACATGTCGTCGGCCGCCGGAGCGAAGGTGATCCAGTCCTTGGAGCCGTGGTTGTACTCGAGACC
>CAZACK010000278.1:0-1554 GCA_964483455.1 uncultured Solibacteraceae bacterium | reverse complement strand
GGTCGGAATCGGCATAGAGCCAGCAGCGCACTTTGTGTCTCTCGGAAATGTTCTCCAGGGGAGGACGGTCTTCTGTGCAAACCGAAAGGTTATGCTCGAGGCGCGCCTGACAGCGCGGGGCGAAACGACAGCCGGGCGGCAGATTGATCAGGTTCGGCACCGACCCTGGGATCACGTCCAGTTTGTCGCGCACTTCACCCAGCACCGGCACCGAACCGATCAGCCCAATGGTATAGGGATGATGCGGTTCATCGAACAGGCTCGCCACCGGCGATTCTTCCACGATCTCGCCCGCGTACATCACCGCGACGCGATCGGCCATTTCCGCGATCACGCCCAGGTCATGGGTGATAAGGATGACGGCCGAACCCATCTGGCTTCGCAGTTCGCGCATGAGATCGAGGATCTGGGCCTGAATGGTCACGTCGAGAGCGGTGGTGGGCTCGTCGGCGATCAGCAGGTCCGGCACGCAGGCCAGCGCCATGGCGATCATCACGCGCTGGGCCATGCCGCCGGAAAGTTCGTGCGGGAAGGATTCAGCACGGCGCTCGGGTTCCGGAATGCCCACCAGTTTCAGCAGTTCCACGGCGCGCTTGTGTCCCGCCTCCTTACCGAAATCCTGGTGAATGTTCAGCACTTCGGAGATCTGGTCGCCGGCGCGAAAGACGGGATTCAGGGCGGATTGCGGCTGCTGGAAGATCATCGAAATCCTGTTGCCGCGCACCTGCATCATCTCCTCTTCGGTAGCCTTGACCAGGTCTTTCCCCTCGAAGAGAATCTCGCCTTCGACGATCCTTCCGGGAGAGCTGATCAGGCGCATGATCGAAAGGGAAGTGATGGATTTACCGCAGCCCGATTCGCCCACGATGCCAACCACTTCGCCGGGATAGACTTCGAAATCCACGCCGTCCACGGCGCGCACGATGCCGTCTTCCGTGTAGAAATAGGTCTTGAGGTTGCGCACTTCCAATAACGGCTTCTTGTCTGTATTTGCCACGGCAGACTCCTGATCGGGAATTACCGCATTATAGCAAAGAATTAGAATGAGAGAAAAGAAGCGCGTCCGCCAACCGCAGGATCAGGCGCATCTTTCGGGACCTGTAACCTGACTCGCGCACACGGGCATTCTTCACACTGGAACAAATCCAGCCGGCGGTATAAAAAAGATTCGGGTATTTCGACCCGAATCCATCGCGTGTAATTGAAGGATCGCCCGTCACTTCTTCCGACGCTCACGCGCATACATCGAAGCGCCGATAATGCCCAGGAAAAACCCAACCGTGGATGCTGTGTAGGAGAAAAAATTCAGGAAAAAGGTCGACTCGACGACTTTAATGACCATGAGCAGCGGCAGGACGAATCCCGTGAGGACCAGCAAAAATCCAATCAAAATGATATGCGCGGGCCGCAGCCGTTCCATCATTTTTCAAACAGCCAGCAGGCTACAAAATGATTCGGCACGGGTTCGAAATCCGGCGGCTCCTTCACCTCGCACAAGCCCTGAATGGCCTTGGAACAGCGCGGGTGGAAGCGGCATCCCGGCGGCGGTTTCAC
>CAZACK010000277.1:0-1576 GCA_964483455.1 uncultured Solibacteraceae bacterium | reverse complement strand
GCACCAACGGCGAGATCGTCATCGGCAACCAGGAATGGCTGGCCTGCGCCGCCTGTTCCGCGGGGCCGGCCTTCGAGGGGGGCGGCATCAAGTTCGGCATGCGGGCCACCGCCGGGGCCATCGAAGAAGTGAGCATCAACCCCGAGACCCTGGAGCCCATGATTCTCACCATCGAGATGGTGAAGCCCAAGGGCATCTGCGGCTCCGGGCTCATCAACACCCTGGCGGGCATGATGGAGGCGGGCCTCATCTCCCCCAACGGCAAGTTCCGGGACGACCTGGACACCCCCCGCCTGCGCCAGGGCGACGAAGGCCGGGAGTACGTCCTGGTCTGGGGCCCGGACACCCAGTCCGGGGAGGATATCACCCTGAGCGAAGCCGACATCGACAACCTGATGCGGGCCAAGGGGGCCATGTTCGCGGGCTACCTGACGCTTTTGGAAAACGTGGGGCTCCGGCTCCAGGACCTGGAGCAGGTGATCCTGGCCGGGGCCTTCGGCCAGTTCATCAACATCGAAAACGCCATCGCCATCGGACTGCTGCCGGACCTGCCCCGGGAGCAGTTCCAGTTCGTGGGCAACGGGTCGCTGCAAGGGGCCACCCTGCTGGCCTTCTCCCGGGACCTCCTGGAAGAGGAGCGCCGGGTGGCGGACATGATGACCAACTTCGAACTCTCGGAAACCCCGGGTTACATGGACCAGTACATCGCGGCCCTCTTCCTGCCCCACACCCGGATGGAATACTTCCCCACCGTCAGCGAACGCCTGCGGGGCGGGAAGGGGTGATAGGGCACGGCGCTGTCGGGCTTTGCAAGCTGAGCCACTGTGGTTTCAATTTTCTGGGACTGGTCTTGCAATAATTACGATTCCGTCTCAATCCCTTGGGATTCCAGGACCCCCAAAGCCTCTTGCAGCAGCAAGCGGGTATTCCCCTGGGGCCGGGGGGCGACCCGGAGATAGCCAAAACCTTCATATTTGCACTTTCCTCTCTTTCCGGGCGGTGGTACGGCATCCTACCACAGGGCAGGTCCGCCAGGCGGCGGAAAAGCTCTCGGGCTATAATACAAAAATACATTGTCTTAATAAAAGCTTGACAAGACCTTGTTCAGCAAAAATTTCACCGCCTTCGCCCGGGAATTGGACCAACGGCAGGCGCCAGGAGGCGTTTGAGGGGCGGGGCAGAACAACCTGTGACAACTGGGGTCTAAGCTTTCCGGGATGGAATTTTGAATTATTACCCGGGCGGTTTTGCCGGGGGCAAGGGGTTTGCTTTCTGCAGGGTTCTCGAATATAATTCAATATTCATGAATCAGGAAGACTTGAAGAACAGAATCAGAGCCGCGGCGCCGGAAGGCAAGATCGCCTGCGCCGCGGCCCTCCGCCTGGCCAAAGAACTGGGCCTCCCACGGAAAGAGCTGGGGGAGTTGCTCAACGAACTCAAAATAAAGATCACCCAGTGCCAACTGGGTTGTTTCTGAGATGTCGCACCTGTTCGGTCCCGTGCCATCCCGCCGTCTGGGGCGCTCTCTGGGGGTTGACCTGGTCCCCCGGAAAACCTGCCCTTTTAATTGCATTTA
>CAZACK010000276.1:0-1578 GCA_964483455.1 uncultured Solibacteraceae bacterium | reverse complement strand
AAAGCTGCAGTTCACCGAGGACGTCTCCGTGGCTCGGTACGGTGAGACGCTGCGTCAACGGCAATGGCGAGATGAAATGAGGGCTTCCGGTATCCGGGGACGGGGAGGCCAGCGGATCGAATTCTCCCGCTTGGAACCGATGGGCGGTACCCGCTGGCTCCAATGCCAGGGCGAGACAAAGCCGATGGATTCGTCGGTGCATCGCGTGGTTGTGTCCTTCGGGCCGGAGCACGCGCCCCTGGAGCAGAAGCAGGTGGAGCGCGCGTGGCAGGAGGCCGGCTCGCTCGCGCCCAAGCCCGCGCTGCTGGTCCTCGCGGCCTTCCAGTTCGACCCCGAGGCCGCCAAGGACATCGACGAGCTCACCCCCGCCAAGGCCGGCATGACGCTCCTCAAGGTCCAGATGAACCCGGACCTGCTCACGGCGGACCTCAAGAAGAAGCGCGCCAGCAACGAGTCGTTCTGGCTGGTGGGCCAGCCGGACGTGGAGCTCCGCAAGATCGCCAAGGGGGAGCACGCGGGGCTCTGGCAGGTGGAGGTGCGCGGCTTCGACTACTACAACACCAAGACCGGCGAGATCGACTCGGGCAGCGCCGATCGGATCGCCATCTGGCTCCTCGATCCCGACTACGATGACCGCAGCCTCTTCCCGCGCCAGGTCTTTTTCCCGATGGCCGGCGAAGGGGAGGGCTGGGCCCGCCTCGCGCGCAGCCTGCGCGCGGAGCTGGACGAGGAGCGCATCGAGGCCTACCGCGGCACAGTCTCGCTGCCCTTCGAGGCGAAGCGCGGCCAGAAGGTGGCGGTGAAGGTCGTCGACGACCGCGGCATCGAGTCGCTGCGGATCGTGGAGGTGGAGTGATGGCGCCGAAGCCTCGCATTCCGGTCCCTCGCGATCGGCTCGTGGAGTTCTGTCGTCGCCACGGCATTCGACGCATGGCCTTCTTCGGCTCGGTCCTCCGGGATGACTTCACGCCCGAGAGCGATGTCGACGTGCTGGTCGAATTCGAGCCTGGCCGAGCCCCCGGGCTGATCACGTTCGCGGGCTACGAGATCGAGCTCGGGAAGATCCTCGGGCGGCGCGTGGACCTCAACACCCCGCGGATGCTCGGCCGCTACTACCGCGAGGACTCGGTGGCCGAGGTGAAGCTCGAGGGATGACCGAACGCGATGCGCGGCTGGCGCTCGAGCACATGCTCGATTTCGCGGAACGCTTGCTGCGCGTCACGCGCGGTCGGACACAGGCGGACGTCGAGCGGGACGAGGCGCTCTTGGGGCTCGTGGAGCTCCTGCTCGTGAAGCTCGGCGAGGCGTCGCGCCGCGTGCCCGAGGAGGTGCGGCGGGCTCACCCCGAGATCCCCTGGCCGATGATCGCGGGCATGAGGAACCGGATCATCCACGTCTACGACGACATCGACTACGAGATTGTCTGGGACACCATCCAGACCGATCTCCCGCCGCTCGTCGACTACCTCCGGCGCATCCTCCGATGACCCGCGGCATCGACCACCTCATCATCAGCTCGCCCTTCGAGGAGCCGAAGGAGCACTGCCCCCAGCACCAATGCAATCAGCCTTACCCACC
>CAZACK010000275.1:0-1581 GCA_964483455.1 uncultured Solibacteraceae bacterium | reverse complement strand
GTAATCTTCTTCCCACATCTTCACCAGATTTCGGGGGCAAATAATCAACGTTTCCAGCCCAAAGTCATCCTCGAAGATGCGTGCCAGCGTGGTCGCCATCAGGGTCTTACCCAGCCCGACCACATCCCCAATCAGCACACCCCCACGCTTATTCAGATGATGGGCGGCTACCTTGACGGCGGCTTTCTGGTACTCGAATAACATACCCTCTAACTCGTGGGGAACGTTGAATTCATGGAGTCCAGCGCGCGCTTCCTGCGACAGGTGAAACGCCATTTTCACATAGATGTGATAGGGTGGGATGAGGTCTTCGCGCGCCCAACTGGTTTCGATAATTTCGATGAGTTCTTGCGAGATGTCGATGCACCAGCGATCTCCCCAGCGGTCTTCAAACCAGCGGACGAGCTTATCTGCTGCATCGTTGTCGAGAACATCAATATTGAGTTCCCCTTGACCGGATAGCCCGGAGAAGGTCAGATTGCTGCTGCCCAGATAACCAATAATGGGATTGAACCGATCCTGACGGTACAGCAGATACAACTTGGCGTGCAATTTATGTCGCAGATACAGTTTAACGACGACTTTCCCGTTGCGAAGTTGATCCGCAAGCTGGCGTAGAGCCACTTCATCCTCGTTGGTGGGTGTGCCAATGGTGAGTTGATCGCGGAACTCTTCCGCAAGTCGCTTGCGAAGACGATTGGCTGTCGCATTATCAATACGGTCAGTGTCTCTCAACTGTTGCATCGCTTCTCGGAATTCATCTTCGGGTCGGCGCTGCATCCCCACCAGCACTCGACAGCGATTGTCTTCTGCACCGGACCAATCATCAATATAATCGGCAATGGCACGCCAACCTCGCAGGTTGAGATAGCCAACGCAAAAATCGGCGCGATAAGCAACCTGAATAGTATCTTGCAATGCAGGTAGCAGGATTTGATCCTGCTGGATATTGTCGAAAATACGCGGCACAGGTGTTCCTTTGCAGTAGCAACCTGAAATAGCTTTTTAAGGTGACTCTTCTCTAAGGATACTCGATTTATTACAGCTGTGCTGATAAAGAACTGCTTCATGAGCCGGGAATTTGTGATTGACCGCTGCCCTTTTGAATCTTGGACAAAATCAATGATTATTCCAGCACACAGCTCGTCAGATAACAAGGCTCTGTGGCTTGCAAACAGATACTAACGTTGGCAACTGTCATGCGAGCCATCATACAAACACAGCGGGTGTGACTGCCCGTGGCTAGACAACAAGCAAGGCATCATTGTGTCCAACAAACACGATCGAATGCTGCCAGGTGTGTTTGGTCGGCATGGTTCACCGTGCCGACGCGCTGGGCGACACCTATAGGGTCGCTCAGCGGTGCTGCGCGTGAGCGCGGCACATCAAGCCCTCCGGCGCATGAGGAGCGAGCGTTTTAGCTCGCTCCCCCCTCAGCCCCACTGTGTACGCCGCAAAACTCGCGCACATAGGCGTCACAGGTGATGTGTCAGACACACCTTTTGAGGGCTGTGGGGGTCGAGGCTGTCCAGCGGACAGCGGCGCTGCTGCGAGGCAGCGCCAACAACATTCGCATACGAG
>CAZACK010000274.1:0-1592 GCA_964483455.1 uncultured Solibacteraceae bacterium | reverse complement strand
GGCTGACCGGTCCGCGGCTGGCGGATGTCCGCGCCGCGCCGGTGCAGGCAGCCGCTTTGGACGTTATTATCAATGAGGTTGCATGGGGAGGCACACAGGCAGATGCGAACGATGAATGGATCGAGTTATACAACACAACGGGAGCGGCCATTGATCTGACAGGATGGGCTTTACGCGCCGCCGACGGAACGCCGAATATTTCTCTTTCAGGTTCGATCCCGGCGGGCGGTTATTACCTGCTCGAACGCACTGATGACACGACCGTATCGGACATCGCTGCAGATTTGATATATGCCGGAGCCCTGGGCAATACGGGGGAGATATTGACTCTTTACGACAACCTCAACAATCCGATTGATACAGCCAACGGGAACGGCGGAGGCTGGCCCGGAGGAAGCGCAGGACCGAATTTCGCAACCATGGAGAGGATCAGCGCCATTCCCGACGTTGACTCGAATTGGGGATCCAACGACGGCGTCACCGTGAATGGATTGGATGCCAACAACAATCCGCTTCGCGGTACGCCGAAACAACAAAACTCGATATTCGCTCCGCCTCCCCCTCCCCCGCCCATCGAAGTACTAATCAACGAAGTTGCCTGGGCGGGAACACAGGCCTTTTCAGGGGATGAATGGATAGAACTATATAACCCTCCGGGAGGAACCGGGGACATAAATTTGGTTAACTGGCGATTGGAAGCCGCGGACGGCGATCCATCCATACCATTATCGTCTTACTCAATAGACGACGGCGGATTTCTTTTATTGCAGCGGGGGAGTCCCAACGTGACGAATGTGGTCAGCGGGCCGGGCGTATCGGTGGTGGTTTACACCGGCGGTTTATTGGGCGATTCCGGCGAGACGCTGTATTTACTCGATGAAACCAGCACGATTGTTGACACGGCGAATTCCGATGGAGGCGCGTGGCCCTCGGGCAGCATATCACTTCGCAGAAGCATGGAACGCGTGGATGGGCTGGCGGAAAGTTCTCTTTCGTGGGTAACATTCGCAGGCGAGCCGGCCTTTGTAGCGCAGGACGCGGCAGGCAATAATATTTATGGCACCCCCGGCAGCGCCAATTGGGGCAGCGGCATGTCCCCAACCTTCACGCCGGTTCCAACGAGCACGGTCACGCCGACTTCGACCATCACTCCCACTGCGACCGTCACCTCCACGCGGACAAATACGGCCACCTCAACCTCAACCGCCACCTCAACCGTCACGCTCACGCGCACCGCGACAACCACCTCCACGCCGTCCCTGCCCATGACGATCATTATCAATGAAGTGGCGTGGGCCGGCACGGGCGCAAGCGCAACCGACGAATGGGTGGAACTCTACAACCCCGGCGCGGTTGATGTAAACATCACCGGCTGGACGTTGAGCGACAATTCAACGACGATCACATTGAACGGAATCGTCCCTGCGGGCGGATATTTCCTCCTCGAGGATAACGAAAGCGCGGTGGACGACGTCCCATCCGATCAAACGTCCGGTTCGCTGAGTTTATCGAACAGCGGTGAAAGCCTGGAGTTACGCGATGGAGCGAATACGTTGATTGACACCGCCAACTCGAACGGCGGAGACTGGCCG
>CAZACK010000273.1:0-1596 GCA_964483455.1 uncultured Solibacteraceae bacterium | reverse complement strand
GCTCCGAGCCGCCAAGGGCGGGGCGCCGGTGGCCGTAGAGGTCACTCTCCTCGACGGGCTGGTGCTCGCCAGGAGCGCGTTCAACCACTCGATGAACTATCGCTCGGTGATCGCCTACGGGAGGGCCCGAGAGGTGGTCGACCCCGAGGAGAAGTGGGCGGCCCAGCGCGCGCTCGTCGACCAGGTGGCCCGCGGCCGGTCGGCGGACGCCCGGATGCCCAACCAGCGCGAGCTCGACCAGACCACCATCCTCGCGATCGACCTCGACGAGGCGTCGGCGAAGGTCCGGACCGGGCCGCCGAAGGACGACGAGGACGACGTCGCGCTCCCGATCTGGGCCGGCGTTCTCCCGCTCCGAACCGTGCCCGGCGAGCCCGAGCCGGCCCCCGACCTCCCCGAAGGGCTCGAGCCCCCGTCCTACGTGACGGATTACCTGCGCGAGCCTCCGGAGGGCGGTTGACGCCGGCGTTAGCTAGCGGTTAGATATATCGAGACGATATACGTTTCCGATATATCTCCCACCTGACCGGAGGGAACCGACCCCATGCTGGAGCTCGCGATCCTGGGCCTGCTCAAGGAGCGGTCCATGCACGGCTACCAGCTTTCCAAGCGCCTCACCGACTCGCTCGGCGGCCTGTGGCGCGTCTCGTACGGCTCGCTGTACCCGTCGCTCAAGCGCCTCGAGCGTCAGGGGGCGGTCGAGCGCGTCTTCGACAACCAGGAGGTCGGGCGGCGCAAGAACGTTTACCGGATCACCGAGCGGGGGGAGGAGCTGTTCCGCGAGCTCCTCGAAGAGGCCGGGCCCGAGGCGACGGGAGAGGACAACCGCTTCCGCGTCCGGATGGCGTTCTTCAAGTACCTGTCGCCCGAGATCCGGATCCGGCTCCTCGAGCGCCGGCGCGCGTTCCTCGAGGAGCGCCTTTCGACGATCCGGGCCTCGCTCGCGACCAACACGGGCGATACCTACACCACCTCGCTGATGCAGCACGGTCGCCAAAGCACCGAGCAGGACATCGCGTGGCTGAACGGGCTCATCGCGGCCGAGCGCCGCGGGGCCGAGACGACCGTCGGGGAGGGCCGACCGCGTCGGCGCGCCTCCCGGAGCACCGCACGGTCGCTTCGCAGGAAGGAGCGCAGCGCATGAGCAGGGTCAAGATCGCGATCGTGGGCGTGGGCAACTGCGCCTCGTCGCTCGTCCAGGGTCTCGAGTACTACAAGGAAGCCGACGCCGCGGGGACCGTCCCCGGTCTGATGCACGTGGAGCTCGGCGGCTACCACGTCCGTGACGTCGAGGTCGTCGCGGCCTTCGACGTCGATGCGAAGAAGGTCGGCACGGACGTGTCCGAGGCGATCGCCTCCGAGCCGAACAACACGATCCGCTTCGCCGACGTGCCGCCCACCGGCGTGATCGTCCAGCGCGGTCCGACGTTCGACGGGCTCGGGCGCTACTACCGCGAGACGATCGACGAATCCGAGCTCCCGCCGGTGGACGTCGCGCGGGCGCTCCGCGAGGCCGAGGCGGACGTGCTGGTCTGCTACCTCCCGGTCGGCTCCGAGCAGGCCGCCAAGCACTACGCGCAGGCGGCGATCGACGCC
>CAZACK010000272.1:0-1628 GCA_964483455.1 uncultured Solibacteraceae bacterium | reverse complement strand
CGAGGCGGGCGCGCGCGCCGGCCTGGTGGCGCCCGACGACACGACCTACGAGTACCTGTGCGGCCGGCCGTTCGCTCCGAAGGGCGCAGCCTGGGAGGCGGCGCTCGCGCGGTGGAAGACGCTGCCGACCGACGAGGGCGCTTCCTACGACAAAGCCGTCACCATCGACGCCGGCCGGCTGGAGCCGATGATCACCTGGGGCACCAATCCAGGCATGGGCATCCCGATCAATGCCCCGGTTCCCGACCCGGACTCCGCCTCCGACCCGACCGAGCGGGAGTCGATCAGGAAGGCGCTGAAGTACATGGCCCTGACGCCGGGCAAGCCGCTGGCCGGCCGGCCGGTGAACGTCGTCTTCATCGGAAGCTGCACCAACTCGCGCCTCTCCGACCTTCGCGCGGCGGCGTCGGTGCTGAAGGGCCGCAAGGTCCATCCGAACGTGCGCGTGCTGGTGGTCCCCGGCTCCGGGCAGGTGAAGAAGCAGGCGGAAGCCGAGGGGCTTCACGAGATCTTCCGCGCCGCCGGAGCCGACTGGCGCGAGGCGGGCTGCTCGATGTGCATCGCCATGAACGGCGATCAGCTTGCCCCCGGCGAGTACAGCGTCTCGACCAGCAACCGGAATTTCGAGGGGCGGCAAGGCAAGGGCGGGCGCACGTTCCTCGCCAGCCCGCTGACCGCCGCTGCCAGCGCCGTCACCGGCGTCGTCACCGACGTGAGGACACTGTCATGAAGAAGTTCACCACCTTCGCCAGCCGCATGGTTCCCCTGCCGGTGGACAACATCGACACCGACCAGATCATTCCGGCCCGTTTCCTCAAGACGACCACCAAGGAAGGTCTCGGCGATCAGCTCTTCTTCGACTGGCGCTACGACGCCGAGGGCAAGCCGAAGCCGGACTTCATCCTGAATCAGCCCTGGGCCAAGCAGGCCGCGATTCTGCTGGCCGGAGACAATTTCGGCTGTGGCAGTTCGCGCGAGCACGCGCCGTGGGCGCTGGCGCAGTTCGGCTTCCGGGCGGTGATCAGCACGTCGTTTGCCGACATCTTCCGCCAGAACGCGCTGAAGAACTCGCTGCTGCCGGTCGTGGTAAGCCGTGAAGTCCACGCCGAATTATTCAAGGTGACGGGCGAGGTGACGGTGAACCTGGTGGAGCAGAAGCTGGTGCTGCCCGACGGCCGCGCGGTTGAGTTCCCGGTGGACAGCTTCGCGAAGTACTGCCTGCTCGAGGGTGTGGACGAGCTAGGTTACATCCTCGGCCAGGAAGCGGCGATCGCGGCGTACGAAGCGCGACGCGTGGACGCCGTTCACACGCAAGGGTAAGATGGCCCGTTGAGTCCCCGTCTTGGTTTGCGAACACGATCTAAGTTCCTGAAATATAAGACACAGTAGTCCTTGACTCCTATTTTGATGCGGGCTTAGAATGAGTCTGTGCGGCGGGCGCTGCTTGGGGCGGAGAGTACCCGCACGAGAGGAGGATCTCTCGTGAAAAGGCGAACCAAGGGAGTCTGGGCGTTGTCAGCCGCGTTACTGGCAACGCTCCTGCTGCTCCTTCTGACAGTGCCGACCGATCTGATGGCACCTGAATTATGCACGAGCCGGCAGCGTGTAGCGCGTTTGACGCCCTGATT
>CAZACK010000271.1:0-1633 GCA_964483455.1 uncultured Solibacteraceae bacterium | reverse complement strand
CCTTGGGCCATAGCGCCCGTGGCCGTGAACACGAGACAAATGGTCCCTGAGGTCAACCGAGCGGCACGCGAAACCCGAAACATCGTTGGCTGCTTCCCCAAACGTCGGTCCAACACGCTACTCTGCCTCAATCGCGGCCGGGGCCGCAGAGGCGAGGATCTTCTCGCGCAGTTCGGCGACGAGGGGGGGATTGTCTTTGAGGTACTGGCGGACTTTTTCCCGGCCCTGTCCGAGCTGCACGTCGCCGTATTTGAGCCAGGCGCCGATCTTGGTCACCAGCTTGCGGTTGACGGCCAGGTCCAGCACATCCCCCTCGTAGCTGATGCCGTCGCTGGCCATCATGTCGAACTCGGCGTTGCGGAACGGCGGGGCGACCTTGTTCTTCACCACCTTGCACTTCACCCGCTGGCCGACGACCTCTTCGCCGTCCTTGATCTGCCCGATCCGCCGCATGTCGATGCGGCAGGAGCTGTAGAACTTCAGGGCCCGGCCGCCCGGCGTGGTTTCCGGCGACCCGAACATCACGCCGATCTTCTCGCGGATCTGGTTGATGAAGATGACCGCGGTCTTGCTCTTGGCGATCGCGCCGGTGAGCTTGCGGAGCGCCTGGCTCATCAGGCGCGCCTGCAAGCCCACGTGCGTATCGCCGATTTCCCCCTCCAGTTCTTTCTGCGGAACCAGGGCGGCGACCGAGTCGACGACGATCACGTCCACGGCGTTGGACTTGATGAGCATCTCGGTGATGTGCATCGCCTCCTCGCCGCTGGAGGGCTGGCTGACCAGCAGGGTCTCCAACTCCACGCCGAGCTTCTTGGCCCACGTAGGGTCCAAGGCGTGTTCCGCATCGATGTACGCCGCAATGCCTCCGGCCCGCTGGGCCTGAGCCACCACGTGCAGTGCCAGCGTCGATTTGCCGCTCGACTCCGGGCCGAAGATTTCCACGATCCGCCCGCGCGGGATCCCGCGGCCCCCCAATGCGAGGTCCAACGAGAGGCTGCCGGTGGGAATCCCCTCGATCGGGGCGAAGTGCTCCGAGCCCAGGGCCATGATCGCCCCTTCGCCGAACTGCTTTTCGATCTGGGCGACGGTGTTCTTCAGGGTCGGGTTGCTCTCCAGCGGCGACTGCGGAGGCGACTTCTCCCCCCCGTCGCCACCCTTGCCACGCTGCGCGATTTTCTTCGTCATCTGATGGTTCATCCTCATTTTGGTGGCGGTGACCATGGGCATATTCCCTTATTCTTGGGGGAAACTATTGAATCAACCGTTCGCCGCAGCGATGGGGGACACTCCACCGGGGCAGGCCCCCGCCGGGCCGATACTGAATATCAGTATACTATACGGCTGTCCAGACATTCCCGCAAGAGCCTTTGGTCGGAATTTGCGGTTTTTTTTCCAGGTCTCCTTTCCGAGAAACAAGGCGACAGGCCCGCCAATCCGGTTGGCAGGGTCGTAGAAGAATCTTATCAAGCGAGCCGCTCCGTTGCCGAGGGGCCCGGTCGGGAAAAGCCCAAGATCAGATCGCTTCCCCACCGCGCTCGCCGGTGCGGATGCGAATGCAGTCTTCCAGCGGCAGGACACAGATCTTTCCGGGGGGGGGGGGGGGGGGGGGGGGGGGGGGGGGGGGGGGGGGGGG
>CAZACK010000270.1:0-1635 GCA_964483455.1 uncultured Solibacteraceae bacterium | reverse complement strand
CGGGCACGCTATCCGGTTTTGACCGGCTGGTTTTTCGAGGCACACTGCGTTCGATTGCCCACGACGAGGGGATGAAGCGCTATCTCTGGGCGAACCAGGTTCTGCTCAAGGATTTCGGCGCGCACGTCGAGAAGGTGAGCCGCCGATTGAAGGAGGCTTCTCTGGCCGAGGCGACGGCGTTGGGGCGGCCCGTGAAGTACCTGACCTCCAGCCAGCTGAGCAAGGAGGAGATTGCCCGGGGCATCGCGGCCAAGGAAGGGATTCGCGACGGGCTGGTGTGCGTGCTGAGCTGCGTGGAGCCGTGCTGGAGCTTCGAGATTCACCGCAACCGGGAGAAGGAGAGGCTGGAGTTGGAGCCGCGCTACCGCAAGTGCCTGTTCCTGTACCACTACTGGATGCACCCGCTGTTCGGCTTCCTGAACGCACGGATTCAAACTTGGTTCCCCTTCCCCGTTCAGATCTGCTTGAACGGGCGGGAATGGCTGGCGCGGCAGATGGACGCCGCTGGCCTGGAATATGTGCGACAAGACAACTGTTTTCCATGGATCGCGGACTGGGCCAAGGCCCAGCGGCTGATGGACCGGCAACTGAAAGCCACCTGGCCCAGGTTGCTGGACAGCGTGGCCAAGCAACTGAATCCCGTTCACGGGGAGATCTTCAGAAAGCATCCGGTCTCCTACTACTGGTCGACCTATCAAAGCGAATGGGCAATCGACATCGTATTCCGAGAAGCAGCGGACTTGCGGCGGCTCTACCCGCGGCTGATCCACCACGGCATGACGACTTTTTCCAGTCCGGATGTGATGCGCTATCTGGGCAAGCGCATTCCGTTGAGCGGGGACGTGCCGCAGCGCTTCTCGGGCGAAGTGGTGAGTGACCTGAAACACCGGCAAGAGGGTGTGCGCATCAAGCATGGCGTGAACGGCAATTCCCTCAAGCTGTACGACAAGGCCTTCACGGTGGTGGGCAGTGTGCTGCGCGCCGAGGCAACCGTCCACAACGGCGACGACTTCCGGGTCTATCGGCCCAAGGAAGGGGACCCGGAGGGAGAACTGGCCTGGCGGCAGATGCGGCGCGGCATCGCCGATCTGCATCGCCGGGCCGAAGTCTCCCGGAAGGCGGCCGAGCGCTACCTGGACGCCTTCGCCAGTGTCGACGAGGACACCACACTGGAGGAACTGATCCGGCGCCTCGGACAACCCAAGCCATGGCGCGGCTGCCGGGTGCGCGCGCTTCGTCCGTTTGCCGACGACCGCGCACTACTGGAAGCAGTTAGCCGCGGCGAGTTCGCGATCAATGGATTCCGCAACCGGGACCTGCGAGGTATCTTCTTCCCCCGTGCCACCAAGTCCCAGCAAGATGCCCGCCGCCGCTCGGGATGGGTCAGCCGAAAGCTTCGACTGCTTCGTGCTCACGGTCTGATCACAAAAGTCACCGGCTCGCACCGCTATCAACTCACAGCCGCAGGGCGAAAGGCCATCACCGCTATCCTGACGGCGCTCCGATCCACGGTCCGGCAACTGACTCCAGTGGCGGCGTGAAAATCTTTGCGCGAAGAGAAGAATTTACGGATTAGTAGTACAGTGAGGCGACCGCTGTCCAGCCCCGCCCGAATACGATGGCGGCGGCTGTTCA
>CAZACK010000269.1:0-1641 GCA_964483455.1 uncultured Solibacteraceae bacterium | reverse complement strand
GCTTCAAAGCCCGTTCGACTTTCTGCGGGAGCTCCATGATGAAAAAGTAACTGGCAGGATACAAGTAATCTTCGCCTGACTCGTCAATGACGCGAATGTAATTCTCTTCTTCGGCTTTCTCATCATGCAAGACCGGATAAATCTTGCGAACCACCAAGTCTTCGCAGTTCTTGTTCTTGAGGCAAATGGCAAATCGGGTCGGGCGTGTGCTTTTCATGGCCTTAGTCCAGAAATCGCTTGATTTTGAGTCGCTTTCTGCCGAGGCCGTGCGCTTCGTACCAGTGGATTTCGGCATACCGGATATGGCCGTTTTCCAATCGGACGCGGGCCTGGCCTTTGAGCTTGCGCCATCGTCCCGGGCCATACTTTTTGCGAAGGCGGAGCAGGTCACGTATGCCTCGGCCTTTAGCGATGACTTCAATGTCGGTTATATCGCTGATAATCTCGAAAGGCATGGTATACCCAATTATCAGCGATGGCTCATGTAAAGACTGAGTGCAAGGCGACGAGTTGCGAAATGAACTGTGGCGATATTCGGTCCAGATTGATGTCGAACTCGCACATGGCTACATATTCGCTCAGATAGCGCTTATGCACCCCGCGAAACGGTCGCAGGTAATTGCGCGCGCTGGTCCAGGTGCCTTCGATCGTGTTGACATGGACTTCACGGATGCCGTCGCCATCATCGTCGCGGGCCCACTCGTGCTCGCCATGCGCCACCGTCGCATGTTTGCGTTGCAAGCGCGTATAGCCCTGCCATTCATCGGTGTTGCTCGTCGCGCGTTTGCGGGTGAAGGTCTGCACGTGCTTGCGGAGCGTCGCCCCATCGGTCCGCTTGGTCACCCGCAGGCGCACTTGCCCACTCTCCCGGCCGACGGTGCCGACGATCGGCGGCCGATCATTGGCGTAAGTGCCGTGCCCCTTGCGCTTGTTCGCGCGGCGGCGGGGCGGATCGCTTGGATCCTCGTGTTTTTCGCCTTTTTTCCCCCGCATTCTGAAACATCTCATCGGTTTCAGTCTGGCGGTCGCGGAGCGGCGTGTCGGGTTGCAAGCGTTCGGCATTGCGCTGGAGCGCATGGCGCAACTGATGCACGGTGGGCCGACTCAAGCCCAGTTCCCGCGCCAATGGTCGAGTCGGTTCGCCTTTGCAGACGCCTCGTAAGAGTAAGACGACCTGGGCAGGGCGCAGTTGTTTACCTTGAAACACCGTGCCGCTGTACACGGTATAGATACCTTGACACTGGCTGCAACGATAGACATCTAAATTACTCTTACGCGTTTGGCGAAAGACTCGTGCCGCTGTCGTACTCGCCTGGCAGTGAGGGCATTTCAAGCCGCCCACATGCATGTATTGGTGCAACCAGATGGTGCTGACTTCGTCATCGAGGAGGTCAATGATTGGGAAATCCATGCCCCAAGCGTATCACACCTTTGCACTCAGTCTTTACATGAGCCATGGCAAATATCAAGACCGCGATTTCTCTACAAAAGCCCCTGTTTGAGCAGGTGGAGGCCCTGGCCCGCGAAATGAAAGTCTCGCGCAGTCGGCTGTTCGTCCTGGCGCTCGAAGATTATCTCCGCCGCTATCAGAATCTCCAACTACTCGAACGGATTAACCAAGCCTACCACGATGCCCCCGAT
>CAZACK010000268.1:0-1675 GCA_964483455.1 uncultured Solibacteraceae bacterium | reverse complement strand
CAACTCTTGCCACCAGGTATCTGGCATCGCACCTCCAGAAGGGGCAATCCCAATTGCCAGCACGTCGGGATGGTAATCTAGCGCCTCAGCTACCGAGGCCACGATCGGCACATCTCTTTGAATCCCTGTTAATTGCTCTAAGGATTCCCCCGCACACTGGTAGTCGATCGCCGCTGCCATTGACGCTTCGCTATAGCGCAACAGTGTCAGTCCGGTTTTGCCTTGCAGTCCCTTGATGCCTTCGTGCAAGAGAATGACTACCCGATGTTCGGCTTTGAGCATTTTGATTGGTAGTGATTTGAAGGAAAGAGAGGTGGAAAGGGGGAAAGGGGGAGTGAGGAAGTGAGGGAGTGAGGGAGTGAGGGAGTGAGGGAGTGAATTCTTAACTCAACACTCAACACTCAACACTTAACACTTTTCAAGCTCCTGAACTCCTGAATTTCTCTTCTAGTTAAGATAGCTGGCCTCAGCTTCTAGTTGGCGAACTAGATTTTCGTCCCCTTGGCTTCTAGCAACTTCTAAGCGGTGCTGTAGGTTCTTCCGCAGATTGTCGCGGTGGACGGCAGCTACTTGTTTTAGGGCTTCTTGACGATTTTTGTTCATGGTGGACTTTTTTTCCTCTTAAATCGATGTATAAGCGTCTCTTTCTTATAAGATAACATAAGAAGGTAACGATCGAAAGCTTAATGTATCTTAAGATACAGATTTTTTTTAAGTTCTTCGATATTAAGTATACTGGTTTCACTACCAACAGGCGATCGCTATCCCAAAATGATTACTCTCCTAAGCGATTTCGGCGACAGCGACGTTTACGTGGGGGTGATGAAGGGTGTCATAGCTCAGATAGATCGGGCGATCGCGATTATCGATTTAACGCACCAGATCCCGCCACAAGATATCGCGGCTGCTAGATTTGCTTTAATGAACGCCTACCCATATTTCCCGCCAGGGACGGTGCATATCGCCGTCGTCGATCCAGGCGTGGGGAGCAGTCGGCGCGGGGTAGCCGTAGAATTTGCTGGCGGTTATCTAGTCGGCCCCGATAATGGGTTATTTAGCGGAGTTTTGAGCCAAAGTAAGGCTATAGCAGCAGTGGAACTGACCAACTCTCATTACTGGCGCACTCCCCAACCCAGCAACACCTTTCACGGCCGAGATATATTTGCACCTGTTGGGGCGCATTTAGCCAGGGGTGTAAATCTATCAGAACTAGGAGAAGCGATCGCAGTTTCCTCTTTAGTGCAATTCCCTTTGCCGGCATACAGTTTAACGAATATAGGTGCAACTGGTTGCATTCAATATATCGATCGCTTTGGCAATCTAATTACTAATATTCCAGCTAGCTTGGTACAAGGCCAAAATTGGTCGGTAATGGCAGGCAATCTCAATATTCCCAGTGGTTATACTTATGGCGATCGCCCTCCAGGTAGTCTTTTAGCTTTAGTTGGCAGTCACGGCTGGGTAGAAATTGCCGTTAATGGCGGCAATGCTAAGTCCCAATTAAATTTAGATTGCTTAGATGTAGTGCAAGTTATCCTGGAATCATCAGCCCATAGCACCTAGTAGTCTGTCAAGTTAGAGGCGATCGGCCCTCACCCCCAGCCCCTCTCCTGCGAGGAGAGGGGAGAAAGAATCGGTTAATTTAAACCTGACAGATTCTTTAGTCCTCTTTAGA
>CAZACK010000267.1:777-1686 GCA_964483455.1 uncultured Solibacteraceae bacterium | reverse complement strand
CTGCCGCCCCGTCAGGGTGCGGCATATTACCGTCTTCAGCCGTATATCATGAGAGGATTCTCCTATCTCTTCATTGCGCATATCGTCCTCTCGATCATGAATGCTACTGCCTACAGCCCCTTGCTCTATATATTCCGTCTATTGGGATTGATAATGGATCCGCTCATCCGGCCGCTGCTCCAGCTGCTGCTGGGGGACGGGGGGTTCTAAGAAACAGGTTGAGGCTGAGGTCGAGGTCCAGGGACACCTCAACCTTAACCTCGGCCTCGACCTTGTCCTGATCGGCCTCAACCTTGACCTGATCGGTCCGTCTAGCGAGGTTTCTCATGACACGTAAGAAACGGGTCCTCAGCGGCATGCAGCCCAGCGGGCTGCTCCATCTCGGCAACCTCATGGGCGCGCTCGACAACTGGCGGAAGCTCCAGGACGAGTACGAGTGCTACTACTTCATCGCCGACTGGCACGCGCTCACCACGAACTACGCCGACACGTCGAAGATCCGCACCTTCGTGCACGAGATGGTCATCGACTGGCTTGCCGCCGGTCTCGATCCGGAGAAGGCCGTGCTCTTCCAGCAGTCCCACGTTCCCGAGCACGCGGTGCTGCACGTGCTCCTGTCCATGTCCACGCCGCTGCCGTGGCTCGAACGCGTACCGACCTACAAAGAGAAGATCGAGCAGATCCAGGACCGGGAGATGAACACCTACGGGTTCCTGGGCTACCCCGTATTGCAGGCCGCGGACATCCTCATCTACAAGGCGCACGTTGTTCCCGTCGGCGTGGACCAGCTCCCGCACCTGGAGCTCTCCCGGGAAATCTGCCGCCGCTTCAACCAGTTCTATGGCGAGGTGTTCCCCGAGCCCCAGCCGCTCATGACCGAGTATCCCAAGCTGCCCGGCACCGACGGCC
>CAZACK010000267.1:0-767 GCA_964483455.1 uncultured Solibacteraceae bacterium | reverse complement strand
AAGATGAGCAAGAGCTACAACAACTGCCTCTACCTTTCCGACAGCCCCGAGGAGATCACGAAGAAGGTGATGGCCATGGTGACCGACCCGGCGCGCGTGCGGCGGCAGGACCCGGGCAACCCCGACGTCTGCCCGCTCTTCACGCTCGACAGGATCTTCGCGCCGAAGGCCTGGTGCGACCACGTGAATGTGGAGTGCCGCAGGGCAGGCATCGGCTGCGTGGACGACAAGAAGGAACTGCTGAAGCACCTCCTGGCCTATCTCAAGCCCATCCACGAGCGGCGGAGGGAGCTCTCGGGCGATCCGAAGAAGGTCGCCGAGATCATCGCCGCGGGCTCGGCCAAGGCCCGCGCCGTGGCGCAGACGACCCTGGCCGAGGTGAACGAGGCGATGAAGCTGTAGAACGCGACCCGCGAGGGCACTTCACGGGCGGCCGCACAGGGGCCGCCCCTGCGATTTCCGTCTCGTTCTTCATTCCGCACTCCGCACTCCGAAATCCGCAATTTGGCATGCCCCAAATCCCTTGACTTTCCAGGGGGTCTCCCCTATTATTCAAGCAGTTTTCGACCTGTTTCTCCGGAATCCCCCCATGATCACGACCCTGCAGGACATCCTCAAGGAATACAAGTCCGACATGGAGCGCATGGAGACCAGGATCCATGAGAGCCTGGGCACCGACGTCCCCCTCATCCAACAGGTCGGCAAATACATCCTCGGCGCGGGCGGCAAGCGTTTCCGGCCGCTCCTGCACCTCCTCTCCGCCCGGA
>CAZACK010000266.1:0-1689 GCA_964483455.1 uncultured Solibacteraceae bacterium | reverse complement strand
GGCCTGAGCCTGGATGCCTTCCTGGAGCCAGGATATTTCGCCCGCAGTGGCGGGAATGTACTCTGCTTCGGTGCCGGCGGCTCCGGAAAAGCCATCGCCTTGCACTTTATCAACAAACCGGACGCGTCCGACCGTCCGAAGAAGATGATCGTCGTCAACCGCTCTCAAGGGCGGCTGGATTCGCTCCAGGCCATGGTCGCGCGCCTCTCGACGGATATCCAATTCGAATACATTTGCAACGCTGACCCCCGGGTCAACGATACCATCATGGCCCGCCTACCGGACGGCAGCCTGGTCATCAACGCCACCGGGATGGGCAAGGATTCGCCTGGCTCGCCGGTGACCGACGATGGATTGTTCCCGCGCAACGGCATCGCCTGGGAGATCAACTATCGCGGCGAGCTGGATTTCTGGCATCAGGCTATGGCGCAGCGTGAGAGTCGCGGGGTCCGAGTCGAGGATGGCTGGCTTTACTTCCTTCACGGCTGGACGCAGGTCATTGCCGAGGTGCTGCATATCGAGATTGACCCTGAAACATTCCGCCGGCTGGCCGAGATCGCGGAGGGGCTGCGCCCGCCGCTCGTCTTCAAGCCGCGTGCCAGGATTGCTCAGGGGAATGAGTGAGGTATGACGCTGCGTGAAGGCGAAAATCCTGGGGCTGCGCGCCGTCACGCACGAACCGGCCACAAGGCAGCCCAGAGAAAGGAGGACTACAAGGAGAAGAAGCGTATGCCCGTTAGTTCGATTTTGTACCAGGATGTTCTAACCATCCAATCCATACCATATTCGACCAACTTTTTCCAAGATCAGGAAGGAGGAGTGTCATGTCTCTAAAGAAAGGGTTGAACCCTATCTTGTTGAGCCTTTTGATTGTTCTGAGCTTGCTGGTCGCCGCCTGCCAGCCTCAGGCTACCGCGGCTCCGACCCAACCACCGGCCGGGGAAACACCAGCTGTTGAGACCCAGCCTGCCGTTGAAACCCAACCCGCCGCGGTGGAGGAGCGCTGGCAACAGCCCATCGTGATCGGCTGGACCCCGCCAGACATCACCGGAGTGTTCAAGACCGCCACCGATTTCTTCGAGAAATCAGCGGCTGACGGCAACGCGCATGGCTTCAACATCCAGGTGATCGCTCAATCACCGGCGACCCACGTGGCTTTCGCGGACCAGGTCGCCATCATCGAAGACTACATCCAGCGCGAGGTGGATGTGATCGCCATCTCGCCCATCGAAGTGGAGGTGATCAAGCCGGCCGTTCAGAAAGCCAATGAGAGAGGCATCCCGGTGATCATCGTCAACCTGCTGGAGCCGATCGAAGGCCTGAAGATCGACTCGTACATCGGGTTCGACAACACGGTCGCCGCGGAGGTGACGGCATACGCGGTGCTGGACTACTTCGGCGGGCCGGGGGTGCTCGGCACCGGCGAGAAGGTCGAGGTGGAGCCTGACCAGTACCTGGACATCGAGTTCTGGCGCAACCTGTACAGCGGCCTCTCCGATGAGGAGAAAGCCCAGATCGTCGCCCGGGGTGCTATCATCGAGGGCGTTGCCGGTGGGTTCTTCTCCACTGCCCGCCTCAACGGCTTCCACAATGTCGTCGATCAGTTCCCGGGCATCGAGATCGTAGGCAGCCCGTGCGCCGCGGACTGGAACCGCGAGAAGGGCGTGAAGTGCACGGAGGACATCCTGC
>CAZACK010000265.1:0-1701 GCA_964483455.1 uncultured Solibacteraceae bacterium | reverse complement strand
AACGAGCCTGAATACAAGAACTGGGGCGCCAAATGGGGCGCTCTGATGGCGTGGGCTCTCAATCAACAATACCTGCGCGAAAAGCTCAAGCTTGGTATGGGCGGCGAGACTGGACGCGTTAATGACATGGTGCGGCAGACCTTTGAGCGCACGGGTGCCCATATCATGGGCAAGCGCATGTTCGATGGTGGCGAGCTCGCTTGGCCCGATGAGGCGCCGTTTCACACGCGCCGGTTTACGTGCTGACGCACGAAACGCGTGCGCTTTGGGTGCGGCCGGGCGGCACGACCTTCTATTTCGTCAACGAAGGACCGGAACACGCGCTCGCGCTGGCTCGGCAAGCCGCCGGCGGGCGAGACATTCGCATTTCCGGCGGCGCGGACGTAATTCAGCAGTACCTGCGTTTGGGTGCGGTAGATGAGCTGGAGATCGCTCTAGCTCCCGTGCTCTTTGGCGGCGGGCGGCGTCTGTTCGAACACCTGAATGAGCCGCTGCCGCAGTTCCGTATCGCTCGAGTGATCGAAGGACAGGGTGCTATTCACTTACGCTATATACACGTCAATGAGGTGGACTAACAACCGGCGGCAGCGGACGGTCCGTTACGCGTCCTGCCGCTGAACCGGAGCGTTAGTCCGCAAGACTCGTTACGTCTCATTCATCAATGACGCTCAAAATTTGCGCGGGTGTGCCGCGCGAGGAAAGGAAGTGGTATGGCGAAGCTCGTGTTCGGAATGAACCAATCCCTGGACGGCTACGTTGACCATATGGCATTTGCCCCAAGCCCCACACTCTTTCGCCATTTTATCGAGGAGGCGCAGGGGCAGGCAGGCAGTGTCTATGGTCGCCAAATGTATGAGGTCATGCGTTACTGGGACGAAGACCATCCAGAATGGGATGCTGAGGAACAAGCCTTCGCGGCGGCGTGGCGAAACCAGTCGAAATGGGTCGTCTCGCGCTCGTTGAGGTCGGTCGGTCCCAACGCCCGCCTTGTGGAGGATGACCTTGAGCGCGCGATCCGCAATCTCAAGTCCGAGCGCGACGGGGAGATTGAAGTTGCCGGACCGAACTTGGCGCAAAGCCTCACCGAGCTTGGCTTGATTGATGAGTATCGAATCTACCTGCACCCCGTCGTGCTTGGACACGGCAAACCATATTTCGCCGGACCTCGACCGCCGCTCCGTCTTGTGTCCAATGACCGGATTGGCGAGGATGTGATCAGGTTGACCTACGTTCCTGCTTAGAATGTATTCCACATTCGTATGTGGGATGTTGGGCAATCCCTTGTGGTTGCCCAACTGGAATCGGAGCGGACTGGGCAAGCCGAGCTATTGCATTGAAGAACAGAAACCCAACAAGGTAGTAAATGGAAACCTACAAGTCATCTCTGAAGGTCAGAGGTTTTGCCGATTCCGAGAATCGGAGAAATCTCGAAGGTTTGAAAATAAATCTATTTCTTGAGATGTGGGTAATCACCAAGGGGTAACTCTTGACAAGCAAAAAATTGATACACAAAGAGATGAACGAATGAATTCACCCAAAACCACTGTCGGCGCCAAGAGTCCGAACGAGACCTTGTTGTTTCGTGTCGGCGGCATCTCTGCCTTCGCCATTGGCATTGCCTACATCGTCATTATCGTGTTGTATGCTTACCTTGATTGCTAGTTGACGTTCATGAGAATCTTCTCCAAGATAGAGGTTGCC
>CAZACK010000264.1:0-1725 GCA_964483455.1 uncultured Solibacteraceae bacterium | reverse complement strand
GAGCGATTTGGGCTAAATTATGGCGATCGTTAGCTACTTTTGCAAGAGGTCTAGTCAATACTGTCATCATCGGCTTCGATGTAACGGGTAAAGTTTTCGCTAATAAACCGGTAAAATAGTGTCCCCAATACATATTGCTTGAAATCCCAACCATCAACGGAGCCACGCACATCGTTGGCGATTTTCCAGATTTGGCTTTGGAGGGCGGCGCGTTGCTGAATACTGGTCATTGTGAAAGTTCTAGGTTCAATTTTTTAGGCACAACGGCTGAGTTGAGTAGCAAGCGATCGCCACTAACCCATCGTAAATTGTATACACTCCAGCGATTGATTATACTCGATCGCTTAGCGATTCTCCATGTGGCTCGAAAGTCTTGCCGTCGGCGACAGCGATCGCCGCTCACCGAAGCCAAAAATCTTTGCCTGTCTAATCTCGACTAGGAGCAAGCAACTTATACGGACTTCTCGGTTTCGGCATAACGGCAAAGATGAGCGGCGGCGAATAGGTTTTGCATCATAACCGAGATCTCTCAACCGTCCGCTCCGTCGCGTTGTTAGGTGTACTTCCTCAACCAGAGATCTTCAAGAACGATTTCTTGAATCCTCATAAGGTCCGAGGAATCTCTCTCCATTGAAGTGAATCATATGATCGGGCTGGTCAGCGACCCAAACCTCTGTTTCCCAGGAAATTTCTGCGAGATATCGAGTCATTTCCTTACGACTTGGGAAAGCGGTAACAAAGACTAAGCCCTTCTGGCTGAACCGAAAAAGCTGCTTTAGTTCGTTATGACGCTTTAAATTGACTGGACCGTGGCTAGTCACAGCTTCTATAAGCACAAGCCAATCCTGCTGCTCGTAGTAGATCACAATATCTGGCATTTTTCCGTGAGGATCTAGTTCAATCCCCATCTCTCGGAGTTTCTGAGTTTCATTGATAATGAACTTATCCCCAGCATCGCCGATATAAAGAACTGAACCTCCTGGTGTAAATCTAGGACAAAAACTTTCCAGAACGTCTTTTATCAGTATGTTTTGTCCACCAGATGATAACTGAATGGCTTGACCACTAGGCAAATTTACAGGAATCATCGGGATGTTTCGATTTCTATCCTGTAACAGATTTGTAACTGAAATAGCGTAATTTCGACGAGCTTCTTCCCACTGCTCAGAATCGTAAGATTTTAGCAGTGACAGTGCTTGTTGATGAAGCTGATAACACCACTTTGGGCTATTGATGGGTCGGTCTGGTCGATCTGGGTTTTCCACAACTAAACCCATTTGCACAAACTGGTGCATTGTTTGTCGTCGAACTGTTTCGCGTGTATTGGGTGCATATTGTTTTCCATAGTAATCACGAAACCAATCCATCATTTCTGTAATTCTGCGTCTTGGTGCTGTTGATTGACTCCACGGAGTTTCAGGGCGAATATCTGCTAATGCTAGTAGGCAAAGTGCCGATCTCTCGTTTTGTTGTTCCTTCGGAGCAGAAATATCTTTAAGGATTGCAAGTGCCTCCTCAATTCGTCTACCAGCCTGAACTGCATTTGTTGCTTCACTCATAATCGCAAGAGTCTTATGTACAAGCGTATCAAGTTGCTTTTGGTCAAAACAGGAATCGCCAATTTGCTTACCTAATTGAATTAAGATATCTTCACAAGGATATTTGACTCGACGCAAATCTGTCGCATTGACTTGTGTATGTCCGCTAAATTGTCGAAAGAATGTG
>CAZACK010000263.1:0-1759 GCA_964483455.1 uncultured Solibacteraceae bacterium | reverse complement strand
GGTTTTGCGCACCGTGCTGAGAATTCCGCCGCCGGACTTGGCGATTTCTTCGTAGCTTGCACCGGTGATGCGCCGTTCGTATTCGTCGGCGCGCGTGCCAGCGAACACCAAATGCGTGTGCGAGTCCACGAAGCCCGGCAGCACGACCGTGCCCCGCGCGTCAATCTTTTCCGCGCCTCGCGCCTCCTTCATCCGCTCTATGCGCCGCGCCGGGCCGACAGCGGCAATCCTGCCGTCGCGCACCAGCACCGCGCCGTTGCGAATCACGTCCAATTCGCGCATCGCCCGCCCACGGCGCGGCGCTGGCCCGGCTAGAGTGACCACCTGCGAGGCTCCGCGAATCAGCAGCAGCTCCGCCATGGCGCGCAATTCTAGCAGGAAAACAAGAATCAGAAGGGCACCGCAGATGAGCGCGCTTAAAAAGGAAAATGGGGAGAATAGAGTCCATTGTTGACAGCCAACTGTCGAGACTTCAAGGCCGGCGACCTTCGAAGCTACGAGGCAATAGATTGCAGTCTCTTACCAGTTTCCATTTTCCAATTTCCAATTTCCACTTTCCGTTGAATCTGTGTTTATTTGCTTACATCCGCCGCTAGATTCTTATGACTGATAGACAGGGACGAAGACCTCGGCGACGAATTGCTCGAACGTCGTTGGAGTTGAGTTTTGCGGCGAGCGCACTTCCAGCGGTTTCATCCAGCCGGAGTTGATGGCTTCCATCATTTCGAGCAGCCCCTCGGCAACGCTTTTGGAAATGCCCATCTGCGACAGCGCGGGCTTGACCATCATGGCAGGCAATTGCGTGTAGGAAAGTTTCGGCTTGCCGATAGCCGCACCGATGATCGACGTGGCCTGCTGCATCGTGTAATCGCGCGGGCCGAGCAGCTCGCGCGTTGTCGAGCCGGAAAAATTCCGCGCGCGAAGCAGCTCCGCGGCCACGGCCGCAATATCGCGCGTGGCGATCATTGAAATCGGCAAGTCGTCCTTCAGCGTTCCCGCGGTCATGCCCATGGACTTGATGAGCTTCACGTATTGCAGAAAATTTTCCATAAAGTAGCCCGCGCGCAAGTGCAGCACGTTCAGCCCGGCGATGCGATTGAGCTTTTCCTCGAAGAAATGCAGGCCGGTCACCGGGCCGCACTTCTCCGGCTTGTCCGCGCCGACGCTGGAAAGCGCGACCACATGCTTCACGCCGGATTGGCGAATGGCGATAGCCAATGCGTCGCTCACTGCCTCCTGATGCGCACGCATATTTTCCGCGGCCATGTTCGGCGGAATCATCGCGTACGCGGCGGTCGCGCCGGAAAATGCCTTCGTGAGCGGGTCCACGTCGGTGATGTCCGTGACGAACGCCTCCGCGCCGCGCGCCACCAGCGGTTGCAACTTCTCCTCGCTGCGCCCGATGACGCGCACCTTCTCTCCCGCCGCCAGCAATTTTTCGGCAATCACGCTGCCCGTGTTTCCCGTCGCTCCTGTGATGACGATCAACTGAATCTCCAGTAGGGCCGCGCTGGCGCCCGCAATTTGGGGCGCAGCAAGCAGCGCCCCTACGTTGGAATTTTTACGGCTGCTTTGCGCGCGAAGTCGATGGCTTCGGGATAACCCGCGTCCACATGCCGAGCGACGCCGATGCCCGGATCATTCGTCAGAACGCGCTCGATGCGCACGGCCATTTCTTTTGTGCCGTCAGCGACGGTGACTTGTCCGGCGTGCTGCGAATAGCCGATGCCCACGCCGCCGCCGTTGTGAATGGAAACCC
>CAZACK010000262.1:0-1778 GCA_964483455.1 uncultured Solibacteraceae bacterium | reverse complement strand
GCTCATCCATCATGAAAAAGTGCTGAACGCCGACAACATGGAGTTCATGCGCTCCCTGCCGCAGCATACGAAAGTGCGCGGCGAGGTCACGCTCGCGCACGGAAGTCCGCGCGACCCGCTGTGGGAATATATTTTGAACACGCTTTCGGCGCGCTTGAACTTCGATCACTTCGATACGGCCTGGTGCTTTGTAGGGCATACCCACATCCAGGGTATGTTCCAACTGGTGGAGGGAAGCGACCGGGTCACGGCAGAGCCTACAAAACCGGGGATGAAGATCAAACTTCATCCCAAGTTGATCCTGAATCCCGGCTCGGTGGGTCAGCCGCGCGACCGCGATCCGCGCGCCGCCTACGCCATCTACGACAGCGAAGCGCGCACCTGGGAGCCGCGCCGCGTGGAATACAATATCGCCGAAGTGCAGGAAAGGATTCGCGAAGCCGGTTTGCCGGAGAAACATGCGGCGAGGCTTGCGGAGGGATGGTAATCTTGGTGTGAGATAGCTGGCGGGGAGGCGGAACAATAGTGGTTAGTGCGTCGTCCTGGAGAGGAAGCATTTTGTGACGAAGGAGAAGAGACCATGAAACGCAGTACGCTGATTATTTCCATTGTTACCGGCTTCATTCTGGTTGCCGCGCTCGTCCTCGTTGTGTCGGGGCCCGTCGTTGGCGCTGTATTTTCGAGGACCAGCCAGTCGCTTGAGGGAGTCCCGCCTTATTACGAATCCGACGCGCCGGAAGCCTATGCTCTGCCGGCTGCCACGGCGATGCCCCCCGCCGCGGCTGACAAGGCTCAGGGCGGAGGCGGCACCGGCGCGGCGAATGTCGAACGCATCGTCATTCAGAACGCCGATCTTGCAATCGTGGTTTCCGATGTCGAAGCGCGGATGAAGGAAATCGAAGCCATGGCGGTCAGGATGGGCGGGTTTGTCGTTTCGTCCAGCCTGTATCAATCTTACACGAGTAATAACGTCAAAGCGCCGGAGGCGATGGTCGTCGTCCGCGTTCCTTCGGAGAAACTGGATGAAGCGCTGGGCTTGATCAAGAAGGACGTGGTCGAGGTCCAGAACGAATCGCGCACGGGGACGGACGTCACGGCGGAATACGTGGACTTGCAATCCCGCCTCAAGAATCTCGAAGCCGCGGAAGCGCAGCTGCAGGAGATCCTTGAGAAGGCTGAGAAGACCGAGGATGTCATCAATGTTTTCAACCAGTTGGTGTACTATCGCGAACAGATCGAACTGGTGAAAGGCCAGATCGAGTATTACGACCAGGCCGCGGCGCTTTCGGCGGTCAGTGTGCGCATCATCGCCGAAGAGACGATCCAGCCGATCGAGATCGCGGGCTGGAAGCCCGAAGGCGTGGCGCGCGAGGCCGTACAGGATTTGATCTACTTCTTCCAGGATTTCGCCAGTTTCCTGATCCGTTTCGTGATCTATACTCTGCCGGTTTTGATCTCGATCGGCGTGCCGCTCTACCTGATCTTCCTCGGCGGACGCGCCATCTATCGCAGAGCGCGGCGCAAGGCAGGCAGGGAACAATCCCCTCCGCCCCCTGAAAAATGATCGCTATGACGTGGAGGGACGGGCAACCCGTCCCTCCCGTTTTTTTGTATTGCACGGCAGTATAATCGTTTGAGATGGAGAAACTCGCTCACGACGCGCAGCGACTTTTCAACGTTCATCTGACCGGACGTCAGATGATGTCCCTTCTCGCCTACGAGCGCGAACTGCTCGAATGGAATCGAAAATTCAATTTGACGGCGATCCGCGATGCGGA
>CAZACK010000261.1:0-1817 GCA_964483455.1 uncultured Solibacteraceae bacterium | reverse complement strand
GGAAATCTACGGCGTGATGGACGACCTCAAGCGCTTCCGCGTGCCGGTGCTGATCCTCTCCGGCGGCGAGCCGCTGCTGCGGCCGGACATCTTCGACATCGCCGCCCGTGCCAAGGGCCTGGGCTTCTACGTCGGCCTCTCTTCCAACGGCACCCTGATCGACGCATCCAACATTCGCCGTATCGCGGAGACTGACTTTGACTACGTCGGCGTCAGCCTCGACGGCATCCGCGAAACGCACGACAAGTTTCGCCGCATGAAGGGGGCATTCGAGAAATCCCTGCACGGCATCCGCCTCTGCCGCGACGCGGGCCTCAAGATCGGCGTGCGCTTCACCATGACGCAGGACAACGCCCACGACCTGCCCGACCTCCTCAAGCTGGTCGAGGACGAGGGCATCGACCGCTTCTACTTCTCGCACCTCAACTACGCCGGCCGCGGCAACAAGAACCGCAGGGACGATGCCCATCACCAGATGACGCGCCAGGCCATGGATCTGCTCTTCGACACCTGCTGGGCATACCGGCAGAAGGGGCTGCAGAAGGAGTTCACCACAGGCAACAACGACGCCGACGGCGTGTACTTCCTGCACTGGGTGGCGAAGCATTTCCCCGACCGGGCGGCGCATGTCCGGGCGAAGCTCGCGCAGTGGGGCGGCAACTCGTCGGGCGTCAACGTTGCCAACATCGACAACCTCGGCAACGTGCACCCCGACACCATGTGGTGGCACCACACCCTCGGCAACGTGCGCGAGCGGCCCTTCTCGGAAATCTGGATGGATACCTCCGATCCCATCATGGCCGGCCTCAAGGCCAAGCCGCGCAAGATCGGCGGCCGCTGCGGCGCCTGCCTGCACTTCGACATCTGCGACGGCAACACCCGCGTGCGCGCCCAGCAGCTCACCGGCGACCCGTGGGCGGAAGACCCCGGCTGCTATCTCACCGACGAGGAAATCGGACTGACATGAAAAAACTGCTTGACCGCAAAGGACGCAGAGGACGCAAAGGAATTCACTTCTGGGTTTCCTTGGCGTTCTTTGCGTCCTTTGCGGTGAATAGTTCCGTCCTTGCCGCCGAGCCGGCGCCCGAGCTCTACCGCAAGCACTGCGCCGAATGCCACGGCGCCGACCGCTTCGGCCTGATGGGCCCGGCGCTGCTGCCGGAGAACCTCTCGCGCCTGAGGAAGGACGCCGCCGCGGCGATGATCCGCGACAGCCGCCCCGCCGTGCAGATGCCGCCCTTCAAGGACGTGCTCAAGCCCGGGGAGATCCAGGCGTTGTCCGACTACATCTACACGCCGGTACCGATGCCGCAATGGGGCGAGAAGGAAATCCGCGCTTCGCGCATCGTGCATCACGCGCCGGGAACATTGCCGGACAAGCCGCAATTTTCCGCCGACATGATGAACCTGTTCATCGTTGTGGAAGGCGGCGACCACCACGTCACGCTGCTCGACGGCGACAGGCTGGAGCCGATCCACCGCTTCCCCTCGCGCTTCGCCCTGCACGGCGGGCCGAAGTTCACGCCGGACGGGCGCTACGTCTTCTTCGCCTCGCGCGACGGCTGGATCTCCAAGTTCGACATCTGGAACCTGAAAGTGGTGGCCGAGGTGCGCGCCGGCATCAACACGCGCAACGCCGCCGTCTCCGGCGACGGCAGGTACGTGGCAGTCGCCAACTATCTGCCGCATACGCTCGTCATCCTCGATGCCGATCTGAACTTCCTCAAGTTGCACACCGTGCGCGACAAGGACGGACAGAGGACCTCGCGCGTTTCCGCCGTCTATACCGCCGAGCCGCGCAAGAGCTTCGTCGCCGC
>CAZACK010000260.1:0-1822 GCA_964483455.1 uncultured Solibacteraceae bacterium | reverse complement strand
AACGGCGATGAAGACGAAGGATCATGCAGCGTGTGCTATCTTGAAATAAAGACCCCGTCCTGCGATGCTAAAGCAAAAAGTAGAGCACGAGGCCGACCTGAATCCTCAGGAGACTCAAGAGTGGATCGAGGCTCTTGACGAAATCCTTGACCAGTCCGGGCCGGACCGCGCTTCCTACCTCCTCAAGCGGCTGATGGATCATGCCCACGCTGCCGGCGCCGTCCCGCCTCTCGCCCTGAACACGCCGTATCTGAACTCCATCCCGGCGGAGGAGGAAGTGCCCTACCCGGGAGATCGCGCGCTGGAGCGGAAGATCAAGAGCTTTGTGCGCTGGAACGCGATGGCGATGGTGGTGCGCGCCAACAAATACGACCCGGGCATCGGCGGCCACATCTCGACCTACGCCTCGCTGGCGACGCTGGTGGAGGTCGGCTTCAATCATTTGTTCCACGCCTCCTACGACGAAGAGCCGGGCGATCTTGTCTATTTTCAGGGTCACGCTTCCCCCGGGATTTATGCGCGCGCGTTTCTCGAAGGGCGTCTCACGGACAAACACCTCGAGAATTTCCGCCACGAGCTGCGCGACCATCCGGGCCTGTCCTCGTACCCGCATCCCTGGCTGATGCCGTGGTTCTGGCAGTTCCCGACGGTGTCCATGGGGCTCGGTCCAATCAACGCCATTTACCAGGCGCGCTACATGCGATACCTGGAGAACCGCGGAATCATTCCGCGAACGCCTCGCAAGATCTGGGCGTTTGTCGGCGACGGAGAATCCGACGAGCCGGAGACGCTGGGCGCACTCACCCTGGCCTCCCGGGAGAAACTCGACAACCTGATCTTTGTCGTCAACTGCAACCTCCAGCGCCTGGACGGCCCGGTGCGCGGAAACGGGCGGATCATCTCGGAGCTGGAATCGGCGTTCCGCGGCGCGGGCTGGAACGTCATCAAGGTGCTGTGGGGCAGTGAGTGGGACAAGCTGCTCGCGCGCGACAAGAGCGGGTTGCTCCGGCAACGCTTCGAAGAATGCGTGGACGGCGAGTATCAGAACTTCAAGGCCCGCGGCGGGGCCTATGTGCGCAAGGAATTCTTCGGTAAGTATCCCGAGCTGCTGGAGCTGGTGGCGGATATGACCGATGAGCAGCTTGCCCGCCTGCCGCGCGGCGGCCACGACCCGGTGAAGGTGTATAACGCCTATCTCCGCGCGGTCGAGCACCCCGGCTCGCCGACGGTCATTCTCGCCAAGACCGTCAAGGGATACGGTCTCGGAGAGGCCGGTGAAGGCCGCAACATCACCCACCAGCAGAAGAAACTCAACGAGCAGGAAATGGAGTATTTCCGGCGGCGGTTCGACATTCCGATCCCGGAAGAGGCGGTGCACACGGTTTCCTTCTACCGGCCGCCGGCCGACAGTCCGGAGATGCGCTACCTCCACGAGCGGCGCCAGGCGTTGGGCGGGTATCTGCCGGCGCGCAATCCCAAGCCGATCACGATCCCGGCGCCGGCGCTGGAGACTTTCAGCGAACAGATGGCCGGCTCGCAGGGCAGGGAAGTGTCGACCACCATGGCGTTTGTGCGGGTGCTGACCCTCCTGCTGAAGCATCCCGAGCTCGGCCGCTACATCGTGCCGATCATCCCCGACGAGGCTCGGACCTTCGGCATGGAGTCGCTGTTCCGGCAGTTCGGCATTTACGCCAGCCAGGGGCAGCTTTACGACCCGGTCGACAAGGAGATGTTCCTCTATTACAAAGAAGCGAAGGACGGCCAGATCATCGAGGAGGGAATTACCGAAGCCGGCGGCATGGCTTCGTTCACCGCCGCCGGC
>CAZACK010000259.1:0-1824 GCA_964483455.1 uncultured Solibacteraceae bacterium | reverse complement strand
GGGGTCATCCCTTGATATCCAAGACGGCGGTGAGATCGCTATCGGTGACTCGGTGACAGGCAATCTTGCGCCCAATAGCCGCGTCCAGTACACGCTGGCCGTTTCCGAAGGTGACAATATCAGCATCTTCCTGCGCGACGAAACCGGTCAGTTCGTCGTGGTGGACCTGCAGGCCGTCCAGGCCCTTAAGACCCCCGTGACGCTGCAGCAAATCAAGGCCGACCGGCGATTGAGCGACTTGGCCCTGGTCAGACAGGCGCGGCTGTCGGTCATGCCGATCGGGGCCGATGCTTGGAAGACCCTTTGCGAGCTGGGAGGCGTGAACCCCTAGTCGCTGCAGCGAGCCCGACTCGCCCCTGCACCCCGTTGCGGAGCACCCCCCGATATGTCCCTGATCGTCACCGGCAGCATCGGCATCGACAGCATTCATACCCCCACCGCCCAGGCGAACGAGGTGCTGGGGGGTTCGGGGGTGTACTTCGCAGCGGCTGCCAGTTTCTTCGGGCCGGTGCGGCTGGTCGCAGCGGTGGGAGAGGATTTCCCCGAGCGGTTCCTGGAGGTGCTGCACCACTTCGGGATCGACCTGTCCGGGTTAGAGCGACGCCCCGGCAGCAGGACTTTTCGGTGGCGCGGCAAGTACCACGAGGATATGAACGTCCGCGAGACCCTGGCGGTGGAGCTCAACGTTCTGGGCGAAGCCCCGCCGGTGGTCCCTCATCACTACCGCGACAGCCAGTACGTGTTCCTGGCCAATACCCACCCGAACGCCCAGCTGGAGTTGCTGGAGCACTTCCCGGATCGAGCGTTGGCCGTGGCGGACACGATGGACCTTTGGATCGAGACGGAGCGGCCGGCGCTGCTGAAACTGCTGGAACGGATCGACGGGCTGGTGCTCAACGACGCCGAGGCGCTGCTGCTGACGGAAGAACCGAACCTCGTCCGGGCCGCGGCGGAGGTCCTGAACCTGGGCCCGAGTTTCGTGGTGATCAAGAAGGGCGAGCACGGGGCCTTGCTGCGTCACGGGGCGGGCCAGATCGTGCTGCCGGGGTATCCCAACCCCAACGTCGTGGACCCGACGGGAGCGGGCGACACCTTTGCCGGCGGCATGATGGGGTACCTGGCGGCCACGCAAGACGTCTCGTTCAACAACCTCCGCAGGGCGCTGGCCTACGGCACGATGGTCGCCAGCTTCGACATCGAAGCGTTCGGCCTGGACCGACTCAAACAAATCCGCAGGCAGCACCTCGAGCAGCGGTTGGACGAGTACCGGCAGATGCTGGACCTGGGCCCTTGACCCCGTCGCCCCTCCCCGCGAATCCCGCGGGCCTCGTTACCATCGCTGCGCTCTACCCCCTACCACCCCAATCCGAGCAACACCACCCCACACAGCCGAACAACGCCCCCGGGGGCGCTATGCTTTAATTGGAGGCGCGGGTTCTATCGACGCGGCGCACTTCTATCGGAGCCGGCACGCCATGATCCACACCCATTGCACCTGCGGACATAGTCTCTCCCTTCCCGAGGCGGTCCTGAACCGGCCGGTGACGTGCCACGCTTGTGGGAAGACCCTTCGCACGGTTGCGGCTGTGGTCGAGCCGCTCTTTCGAGCAGACGATTTCACCGCCCGGCTGGTGATCGAGTCCGGCCCCTGCCGCATTGGCGAGCAGATGCTGCTGGGAGGTTCACGCGCGATCGAGGTCGGCAGCGTGCCCACCCACCCCATCTTCCTCACCGGCCACGAGGTGGCGTCCCATCACGCCCGACTGATCAAGAGCGAGCAAGGCTGGCGGCTTGAAGCCCACGGGTGTGCGTACGGTGTCCAGG
>CAZACK010000258.1:0-1872 GCA_964483455.1 uncultured Solibacteraceae bacterium | reverse complement strand
CCTGATGTGGCCTGAGCCAATGCGCCGCTTGGAAGGCAGACGCTTGCGACAAGGCAAAGGAGCCGGATCGCCGTAAGGCTTCGCAGGCTTATCATTTGCGCCCTCCTCTCTTGGAGCAGAAGTCCATTGCGAAATCAATCCATTGATAGAGATACTTGCCGCTGCCGCCCGGGGACCGCACTGGCAATCGCCGCCCTCAGCGCGCCGCGTAGTCTCACGGGCACACCCCGTTGTGCTTTCCCGATCTCGACACCAACAATCGGGGCAAACACAGCCGTTTCGTCCAACAACTTGCGAGTCAGAATGACGCCGCCTCCACACCCGCCGGACTCTCCCAGTCGAAGCTGTGGCCGGCGGAACTTCGATAAGGGTGCCGATGGATCAGATCGTCGGTCAGCTCCACGCCCAGTCCGTAGCCGGGGGGCGGCTGGACGAACCCATCCAAGATCCTCAGAGGCTCGATCAACACCTCGTCCCGAAACGGGCTATACAACCGGCAGTATTCGACAGCCGTCGTGCCGGGGCTCGCCAGGGCCAAGTGCAGATTCGCCATCAAGCTTACCGCGCCGCCCCAACTGTGCCACGCCACCTCAACGCGCCGGCTGTAAGCCAGCGCTGCGATCAACTTGCATAAGGTGATGCCACCGGCGATCGTCGGGTCAGGCTGAATGATGTCGAGAGCATCCGCGTCGAGGAACTCCGCCGCTTCGTCCAGGCTGGTGATTCCTTCCCCGCCTGCCACGGCGCACTTCACCCGGCTGCGCAGATCGCGGTAGGATGCCCTGTCTTCGATTGGAAATGGTTCTTCGATCCACAACGGCCGATACGCGCCGACGGCTTCCACCGCCTCCAGAACCGTGGCCTTCGGCCAGGGACGAGGAGCGCTGCCCTGCACGAAGTCGACCATGAGGTCGATGTCAGGCCCGGCCTCGCGGCGTAACGCCGCCATCAAGGGGCCCGCCTGCGCGCAATGGATGAGCCGCCACTTGTAAGAGCGGAAGCCACCGGCTCGGGCCGACTTTAACTCACCGATCAAGACCTCTTTGTCATCGGTACAGCCGCCGCTGGCGTAGATACCGACTTGGGGACGCCACAAACCGCCTAACAACTGGTAGACGGGTTGCCGGACCGCCTTGCCAACCAGATCGTGAAGCGCAATGTCGATGCCCCCAATGACGCTCTTCCCGAAGCCGGTGCGGTTCCAGAACTTGGTAACTCGGTTGATTTTATCCCAGAGATAACCGATCCGCAGGGGATCTTCGCCGAGTAGGTGCCGCTTCAGGTCGTTCACCACGACCGGAACGATCTCCGGCACGAAACCGCCAAAGTAAACCTCGCCGAGTCCCGTGAGCCGTTCGTCCGTGTGGATGCGGACGAAGGCGATGCTCCAGCCGCGGATCGAGCCGCCGTTCCAGCGCCACTGCTTGTCCGTGGGAAGAGTGTAGGAGAGCGGTATCGTCTCGACTTCAGTAATTTTCAAGGGCGACCCCCTTGGACTCACCCATTATGGATTATGGATCACAAGTCTGTCAAGAGGAATTTATATCGAATTTCTCCTTTTTTTTCAATAATTTATCGGACTACTGGGGGATCGCATGTCGATTCCTGTCAGCATAATGGAAGTCGTGAAGGCACTTGTCTTGCATGGAAACCGAGACCTACGCTACCAGGATTTCTCTGAACCGGACCGGTTAGAGGGCAGTCAAGTCCGCATCAAAGTGAAGTTTTCCGGACTCTGCCACACTGATTACAACGAGTACTGGAATGGCCCTCTGGTGGCGGCTTCTCGGCCACATCCCCGCACCGGTCGCTCGGTTCCACTCGTCCTCGGCCACGAGTTCTCCGGCGAGGTGGTGGAAACCGGGCCGGAGG
>CAZACK010000257.1:0-1889 GCA_964483455.1 uncultured Solibacteraceae bacterium | reverse complement strand
CAATTTTGGAATCGCCAGCGCCGGGGCGCGGAAGAGATATTTGGGTTCGTCTGCCGCCTGATCGTAGCCGACAATTCTCGCAAGCGGTTTGAGCCCGTTTCTTTCGGCGTAGGCGCGGCTCGAAATAACGACGGCCGCCGCCCCGTCGTTGAGACCCGGCGCGTTGCCCGCCGTCACTTTGCCGTCCTTTTGGAAAGCAGGCTTGAGCGCGGCCAGTCCCTCCAAGGTCGTGTCGCGGCGCGGCGCTTCGTCGGTGTCGAAGATCGTCACGCCCTTTTTGGATGGAATTTCCACAGGCACGATTTCCGCTTTGAACTTTCCCGCGTCGCTGGCGGAAATCGCCTTTTGATGACTCTCGTAGGCGAATTTATCCATCGCTTCGCGCGTGACCTCGTACTCGTCCGCGATGAACTCGGCCGCGTTGCCCATCCCCCAGTTTTCCAGCGCGCACCACAGACCGTCGTTGAGCAGTGCATCGGTCAATTGAAGATGACCGAAGCGCAGTTCGCCGCTTCGTCCCTGAACGAGGTAGGGAGCGCGGCTCATGGACTCGAACCCGCCCGCGACGAACAGCTCTCCCTCCCCTGCTTTCACGGCTTGCGCCGCGAACATGGCGGCCTTCAACCCCGAACCACAGACTTTGTTGATGGTCGTCGCGCCGACCGAGGAAGGCAGTCCCGCGCCGATCGCGGCCTGGCGGGCGGGTGCCTGCCCCAACCCTGCGGAGACTACGTTGCCCATGAAGACCTCCACGATGTCGGCGGGATTCTTCAACCCGGCGCGCTCGACCGCGGCCTTGACGACGATGGCGCCCAGTTTGGGCGCGGGTAAGCCGGAAAGGCTGCCCTGGAATTTTCCGCTCGGCGTGCGCGCCGCGGAAAGGATGACTGCTTCGTTCTCTTTGCTCATTGTTCCTCCTGTGTGATTTCGTACAAGTCAATTATAAGGCCATACCCTCACAGGGACTACTATCATTTGTCACGTTCGAGGCTTTACGAATTGAATGCCTCCGCTATTACTGCTGGAGGCATTCATGATCGTTTACTTCGCGCCTTCCGGCGGCGCGAACAGCACCTGCCAGACGCCGGGCGACATCTCTTTTACCGAAGTAAACGGCGTCACCACCAAAACCCACGTATGGCCGGGCTTGAGCGCGATGGGCGTCCCATCCGGGTTGATGAACTGGATCGGGCGGCGCAGGCCGGTCGTCTTTTCGTACTCGCCGGATTTTGTGCTCCATTTGATCCGATATATTCTGCCGTCGCGAAACAGCAGCGCAGGCTCGAGATTTCCCTGTTCCAGGTGAATATCCAAATTAGTGGGCGAGACGACCGTATGCTCGGCGAAGATCACAATGAGATTCTCGAAATGAAGCTGGCGGCCCGTGAGTCGATCCACTTCGGGGTGAAGGATTCCCGCCTGATCGTATTCGGACGTATCCACATACCTCAGCCACGATTGATACAGCGGGTCATATTTCCAGCCGGATTGATTCAGGTAGGCGATGTAAACATTCACCTCCGATGCCGGCACGCCTCCCTCGGGCGGTTCGGAATCGTAGACGTTGCTGGCGTAGTTGAAATCCGAGCGCGTCTTGCGCGCGTTATCCTCCGCGATGGCGCGCATCCGCTCGAGTTCGAGCATGTATCCGCCGCCCTGCACTTCGTGAGTCACGAACGCGCATTGCGGGATTCGCTCCAGCACCTCCTCGGAAGCGAAGGCGTAGATCAGGCACGATTCCTGGAAGAAATCCTGGATGTAGGCGTAGATCAACCGCCCCGAACGAACGGGCCCGACTCGCGGCAGCGGCATGTAAGCGGAAGGATTCGGGGTGGGGGTGATGTTCGCAGACGGGATCAGGCCCGCGTCCCAGAAAGAGGCGTCGGATG
>CAZACK010000256.1:0-1891 GCA_964483455.1 uncultured Solibacteraceae bacterium | reverse complement strand
GCTGGGCGGAGCGGTACTGGTGCAATACCGCAACAAGCCGGCCGGCGCCACGCTGCGACGCGAGCAGGCCGCGGCGCTGCTAGCCCTGTGCCGCCGCCACGGCGTGCCGCTCGTCATCAACGATGATCTTCAGCTAGCGCTCGAGGTGGGCGCCGACGGCGCCCACCTCGGCCGCGAGGACGGCGACCTCTGTACTGCCCGCGCCGCGCTGGGTGCGGGCCGGATTCTCGGCGTCTCCTGCTACGATGAGCCGGAACGGGCGCGGGAAGCGAAGCGCATCGGCGCCGACTACGTCGCTTTCGGCAGCTTCTTCGCTTCGCCGACCAAGCCTGCCGCCATCCGCGCGCCGCTGGCCTTGCTTGCCGCAGCGAGAGCCGAGCTCGGCCTGCCGGTGTGCGCCATCGGCGGCATCGCCCTGCAAAACGCGCCGCAGCTGATCGACGCCGGTGCCGACCTGCTGGCGGTGATCAGCGACCTGTTCGAGGCGCCCGACATCCGGGGCCGCGCCGCCGCCTACACTTCCCTTTTTTCCGAACGAGTCACGCCATGAGCAAGAACGAGCAGCTTTTCGCCCGCGCCCAGAAAACCATCCCCGGCGGCGTCAACTCGCCGGTGCGCGCCTTTCGCTCCGTCGGCGGTACGCCGCGCTTCTTCACAAAAGGCGAAGGCCCTTACGTGTGGGATGCCGACGGCCGGCGCTACATCGACTACGTCGGATCCTGGGGGCCGCTCGTGCTCGGCCACGCCCACCCGGACGTGCTCAAGGCGGTACACGACGCCGTGTCGCGGGGACTGACTTTCGGCGCGCCGACCGAGGCCGAGATCGAGATGGCCGAACTGCTGACGCAGCTGCTGCCGGGACTGGACCTGGTGCGCCTGGTCTCCTCCGGCACCGAGGCGACGATGAGCGCCATCCGCCTCGCGCGCGGCTTCACCCGGCGCGATTCAATCATCAAGTTCGAGGGCTGCTACCACGGCCACGCCGACAGCCTGCTGGTAAAAGCCGGCTCGGGCGCGCTCACCTTCGGCAACCCCTCCTCTGGCGGCGTGCCGGCGGACTTCGCCAAACACACCCTGGTGCTGGACTACAACGATGCGCAGCAGCTAGAAGACACTTTCGCCAGGATCGGCAGCCAGATTGCGGCGGTGATCGTCGAGCCGGTGGTCGGCAACATGAACCTCATCGCGCCGAAGCCCGAGTTCCTCCAGGCCATGCGCCGACTGTGCACGCGGCATGGCGCGGTTCTGATCTTCGACGAGGTAATGACCGGCTTCCGCGTCGGCCTCACCGGCGCGCAGGGCCACTACGGCATCCGGCCCGACCTCACCACGCTCGGCAAGATCATCGGCGGCGGCATGCCGGTCGGCGCCTTCGGGGGACGCCGCGACATCATGGAGAAGATCGCGCCGCTCGGGCCGGTGTACCAGGCCGGCACGCTGTCCGGCAGCCCGGTAGCGGTGGCGGCGGGCTTGGCCACCCTCAAACTGGTTTCGCAGCCCGGCTTCTACGAACAGCTCGCCGCGAAAACGCAGCGCCTGATGGTCGGCCTGCAGGCGGAGGCAAAGAAGCACGGCGTGGCCTTCAGCGCCCAGGCGGTCGGCGGCATGTTCGGCCTCTACTTCCGTTCTGCACAGCCATCCAGCTACGCCGAGGTGATGGAATGCGACAAGGAGGCCTTCAACCGCTTCTTCCACGCCATGCTGGAAAAGGGCGTGTATTTCGCCCCCTCGGCCTTCGAAGCAGGCTTCGTCTCGGCAGCGCATGCGGAGGCCGATCTGGCCGCCACCTGCGCCGCGGCGGGCGAAATCTTCTCAAGTTTTTAGGTTGCCCCGCCGTGAAAATAGCGGTTAGCGTTCAGACATGACCATGAACACGATACCCGTCCTGCCG
>CAZACK010000255.1:737-1894 GCA_964483455.1 uncultured Solibacteraceae bacterium | reverse complement strand
GAAGAAGCGCTGCACTACCACGAGCGCGAACGCCGCGGTAAAGTGGAAGTCACGCCCACCAAGCCGTGTGTGACCCAAAAAGATTTGTCGCTGGCCTACACCCCGGGTGTGGCCGAACCCTGCCGGGAAATCCACAAAAATCCCGACGACGTTTACAAGTACACCTCCAAAGGCAACCTCGTAGCGGTGGTCTCCAATGGCACCGCAGTGCTCGGCCTCGGCGACATCGGCGCGGCGGCCGGCAAGCCGGTGATGGAAGGCAAGGGCGTGCTGTTCAAACGCTTCGCCGACATCGACGTGTTCGACATCGAGATCGACTCCCACGATCCCGATGACATCATCCGCACCGTGAAACTGCTGGAGCCTACTTTCGGCGGCATCAACCTCGAAGACATCAAAGCGCCGGAATGTTTCTACATCGAGGAGGAGCTGAAGAAGCAGATGAACATCCCGGTGTTCCACGACGACCAGCACGGCACCGCCATCATCTCCGGCGCGGGCTTGCTGAACGCGCTGGAAATCGTGAAGAAGCCCATCGACAAAGTGCGGCTGGTGATCAGCGGCGCCGGCGCCGCCGGCATCGCCTGCGCGAAATTTTACATGCTGCTCGGCGTCAAAAAGAAAAACATCATGGTGTGCGACACCAAAGGCGTGATCTACAAAGGCCGCAAAGAGGGCATGAATCCGTACAAAGAATTCTTTGCGGTGGAGACGGACGCCCGCACATTGGCCGACGCCATGAAAGGCGCGGACGTGTTCTCCGGCCTCTCCGGCCCAAACATCGTCACCAAAGAGATGGTGCGCTCGATGGCCGACAATCCCATCATCTTCGCCATGGCCAATCCCGATCCGGAAATTACGTACGACGAAGCCATGTCCGTCCGCGAGGATTTGATTATGGCCACCGGCCGCAGCGATTTCCCCAATCAGGTCAACAATGTGCTGGGCTTTCCGTTCATCTTCCGCGGCGCGTTGGACGTAATGGCCACCTCCATCAACGAAGAAATGAAAGTGGCGGCCTCGAAAGCGCTGGCGGATTTGACCAAGGAACCGGTGCCCTACTCCGTGATGATGGCGTACCGTGCGAAGCATATCGAATTTGGCCGCGACTACATCATCCCGAAACCGTTTGATCCGCGCGTGCTGATTTGGGAAGC
>CAZACK010000255.1:0-727 GCA_964483455.1 uncultured Solibacteraceae bacterium | reverse complement strand
GGCGGTAGCGAAAGCGGCGATGGACAGCGGCGTGGCGCGGCTGAAAATCGACATCGAGGAATACAAAGAAAAGTTGGAGGCGCGGCTCGGCATGTCCCGCCGGGTGATGCGCAAGGTGATCAATAAAGCGAAGAAGGAGCCGAAGCGCATCGTCTATCCCGAAGGCGATCACGAGTCGATTCTCAAAGCCACGGAGATTGTGCTGGATGAAGGACTGGCCAAGCCGATTTTGTTAGGCAAGCGCGAGGTCATCGAGCAGAAGATTCGCGAATTGCGCCTCAACCTGAATCAGAGTGTGGAGATCATCGACCCGCTGAAGTCAGACAAAATGCAGATGTACGTCGAAATGTTTTATCACCTGCGCCAGCGCAAAGGGGTCACGCATCAGGAAGCGGTACAGACGATGCAGCGGCGCAATTATTTTGGCGCGATGATGGTGCAGATGGGCGACGCCGACGGCCTGGTCTCCGGACTCACCCACGCCTACCCCGAAACCATTCGCCCGGCGCTGCAAATCATCGGCACGCGCCCGGACGTGAAAAAGGTCGCGGGGTTGTACATGATGGTGTTCAAAGACCGCGTGCTGTTCTTCGCGGATGCCACGGTCAACATCGAGCCGACGGCGGAGGATTTGGCGGACATTGCGATTTTGTGCGCCAAAGAAGTGCGCCGCTTCGACGTGGAGCCGCGCGTGGCGATGCTGTCGTTTTCCAATTTTGGCAGCACC
>CAZACK010000254.1:0-1894 GCA_964483455.1 uncultured Solibacteraceae bacterium | reverse complement strand
TTTCATTTTATCGCCCAATTCAGCCCGAAAACGCTTGACCATCCCTTCCACCAGGGCGACATATCCGAAGACCAACCCGGATTGCATGGCGTGCACGGTGTTTTTACCGATCACATTGGGGGGGCGCTGAAGATCAACCCGCGGCAGTTTCGCCGTGCGCAGAAACAGGGCATCAGCGGCGATGCCGATGCCCGGCGCGATTGCCCCGCCCAGATAATCGCCGTTGGCAGCAATAGCGTCAAAGGTGGTCGCTGTGCCGAAGTCCACCACGCACGCCGGCCCCCCGTACAATTTCTGCACCGCCGCCGCGTCCACAATTCGGTCTGCTCCCACCGCTTTCGGATCATCATAGCGCACACGCACGCCGGTTTTCACCCCCGCATCCACCACCAGCGGTTCCTGGTGCAGATAAACGCGGCAGGCTTCTATAATTTTGCCGGTGATGGGCGGCACCACCGAAGCCAGGCAAATGCCGTCAATTTCATCCACCCGCACCCCGCTGTGATGCAGCAAGCCCGCAAATTGAATGCCAAACTCATCCGGCATGCGCTCATGGTCCGTCGCGAGCCGCCAGCGCGGGCCCAAATGATCGGCTTGATACAAACCGAGTGTAATATTGGTGTTGCCAATGTCAATAGCCAACAGCATACGCCATCCCTCCTCTGAACAAAAACCCTCCCAATCCTAAATCGTCCCGCCCAGAACGAGATTATCAATCAAGCGGGTCTGCCCGATAAAGACCGCCATCGAGAGCAGAGCCGTGCCGACTATTTCTCCCTCCCACTCCTGCAGGGTGGCGGGATCAGCGCAGGAGACATATTGCAGCCTGGCGAGCGGCTCAGCTTGAATCGTTTCCTCCATGATATTTCGTAAAACCTCGGCGCTAAGCTCCCCTTTCTGGTAAGCCTTTTGGGCAGCTTGCAGAGCGCGGTAAAGGACGGTCGCCGCCTGCCTTTCCGCCGGGTTGAGATACACATTGCGGCTGGACATCGCCAGGCCGTCAGCTTCCCGCTGGGTGGGGCAAACAATCACTTCCAGGGGAAAATTCAAATCAGCAGCCATGCGGCGGATGACGAGGGCTTGCTGGGCATCTTTTTGCCCAAAATAAGCCCTATCTGCCCGTGTGGCGTTAAACAGCTTGGCTACCACCGTGGTTACGCCGCGGAAGTGGCCGGGCCGCATGCGGCCTTCCAGCGGCGCGGTCAGCTCCTCCACGGTCACCCAGGTTTGGTACCCCTGCGGATACATCACCTCTGGAGTGGGCGCCCATACCAGGTCAACGTTTTCTTTCTCCAGGAGGGAAAGATCGCGCGGCAGGTCGCGCGGGTAGCGTGCCAGGTCTTCATTCGGCCCAAATTGGGTGGGGTTGACAAAGATCGAGACAATCACACTGGCGCATTGGCGGCGCGCCGCCCGCACCAGCGAAAGATGCCCTTCGTGCAGATAGCCCATGGTAGGCACCAGCCCCACCGGGGCGGGGAGAGCAGCCCGCGCTTCACGAAGTTCTTCGAGTGTAATGACAGTTTTCATGGCTTGTCCATAGATGAGATGGTCGTAGGAGAGTACACCAGGGCTTTGATGAGCTGCCACATCGTTTGGTTGAGCGGCGTGGGTACGCCGGCTTGCTCGCCAGCCTGAACAATAGCGCCGCAGATGGCGTCAATCTCTGTTGGCGCTCCCCGGCGCACGTCCTGCAGCATGGAGGAGATATTAGACCCTGTGCGGCGGGCGATCTCCTGCACAGTTTGCGCCGCATGATCATAGGGAAGGCGAATGCGCTGAGCAGCAGCCACGGCGGCGGCTTCCCGCGCCAGGTTGATCATCAGGGCGCGGGCAGTCGGGCGCTCCAGCAGTTCGCCGTCTACTCGGCGTCCGTCGCCTGGCTGGGCGGGAT
>CAZACK010000253.1:0-1895 GCA_964483455.1 uncultured Solibacteraceae bacterium | reverse complement strand
AGAGGCGGACGACGATGTTGGTGTCAACGCCGGTCATGTGTCCTGCTCAATGCGCCTATTTTGATTGCCCTTTCCATTTCTTCGAGGGTCCTGGCCTTGCCGGAGTATGAAAGGCAGGAGGCCACCTCCCGCAAGGTGGTTTCTGGAAAGGGAGATGCGGACCGGAGCAGGATGCCGTCATCCGTATCTATGGCCTCAAGTTCCTGTCCCGGCTCCCAATGGTACCGGTTTCGGATTGCCTTAGGAATGATAACCTGGCCTTTGCTCGACAGCTTTGTGGTCAGCATTGGGCCTCCCGACAGGTAAGAATTTAGTAAGAATATGCTACCATGCAGTCCGTGATCCGTCAAGAATTTTGCGCGCTTCTCGAGCGACGCCGGCAGGGAAACCGACATTCCCCTGGGCCTCCGCACCTTGACCGGCCTCGACCAGGCGGACGGCCGGACGGCTTCAGCGACGACCAGCGCGTCGATCTGTTGTTCGGAATACTTCTTTTGGTTTGCCTTTTGATTTCATAGCGGAGCGGGGCTACTCCGACCGGAGCGCGGCGATGGGGTCGAGCTCCGACGCCCGTTTGGCGGGATAGATGCCGAAGAACAGGCCGACGGCGGACGAGAAGAGGAACGCGACGAGGACCGAGAGCGCGGAGACGCTCGTCGGCATGGCGGTCAGCCGGCCGACGACGAAGGACGACCCGATGCCGAGCGCGACGCCGAGGGTGCCGCCCGCGATGCTGAGGACGAGGGCCTCGAGCAGGAACTGGTGCAGGATGTCACGTTTCCGCGCGCCCAGCGCGCGCCGGACGCCGATCTCCCGGATGCGCTCGCGGATGGAGATGAGCATGACGGCGAGGATCCCGACGCCGCCCACGACGAGCGAGACGGCCGCGATGCTGCCGAGCAGCATCGTGAAGGTGCTCGCAGTCTCCTCCTCGGCCTTCAGGATGTCCGTCTGGTTCTGGACGCTGAAATCGTCCTCCCTGCCCGGCCGGATCCGGTGACGCTCGCGCAGGACCTCGGCGATCTCCCGGACCGCCTGCTCCATGACGGCCCCGCTCTTCGCCTCGATATAGACGTCGTTCACATGGCTCACGTTCATCACCCGCCGCATCACCGTCGTGACCGGGACCAGGATGAGGTCGTCGTCGTCCTGGCCGATGGCGTTCACGCCCTTCTCCTCCAGCACGCCGATGACCTCGAAGGGAACGTTCTTGATCCGCACCGTCTCTCCCAGCGGATCGGCGTCCGCGAAGAGGTTGGCAGCGGCCGTCCTGCCGAGCACCGCCACGCGCATCGCGCCCTTCACCTCCTCGTCGGTGAAGAACCGGCCGGTGTCGGGCCGGAAGTTCCTGATGCCGGAGAAGTCCGGGGTCGTGCCCAGGACCTGCGTGGTCGCCGTCGCGTCGCCGTACCGGACCACCACCTTCCGTCCCTGGCTGGGAGCGGCCCGCCGCACCGACGGCGCCTCCTCCGGAAGCGCCTCGGCGTCCTTCACCGTGAGCGTGGTCACGTTCCCGATCTGGCGCGGCCGGCCCGCGAGCACGCGGACCTTGCCGGCGGTCACGATGATCAGGTTCGTGCCGAGCCCCCGGATCTTCTGCATGACCGCGTCCTGCGCGCCCCGGCCGATGGCCGTCATCAGGATCACGGCCGACACGCCGATCACGATCCCGGCGACGGCCAGGGCCGTCCGCGTCTTGTGCGCGCCGAGCGTGCGCAGGGCGATTCTGGTACCCCTCAGCAATTTCATGGCAAAGATAGTGCGGCAACACTCCCTCTCCTTCAAGGAGAGGGCTGGGGTGAGGATGGGTTCACGACAGCTTCACAAACCCATCCCCACCTTGTCCTCCCCTTGAAGGGGAGGAAAGGCCTTCCCGCATCTCCCTCCACACTCCG
>CAZACK010000252.1:0-1898 GCA_964483455.1 uncultured Solibacteraceae bacterium | reverse complement strand
CGCCGAGCTTGCCGTTGCCGCCGCGGGCAAGATCATTGACGCCAACCTCGATGTCAACAAACACCGGCAGTTGGTGGATAACGTCATCAAGGACATCCGGCCGAGCTGACGATGAAGAACAGTCGCGTTGCACGGCGATACGCGCAAGCACTGATGATGACGGCGGATACCTCGGCGGAGATCAACCTCATTGCCGGCGACCTCGAGAGCCTGCGAAACGCCGTGGAGGGTTCGCGCGAGTTGCGCCGCTTTATCGAAAGCCCGATTCTTTCCGTGGAGAAGAAGCGGAGCGTGTTCAGGGAGCTGTTCCACTCACGCCTGAACAAGACCACGATGGCGTTCCTTGAGTTGCTCGTGGAGAAACAGCGGGAGGAAAACCTTCTCGGCATCATCGAGCAATTCCTTGTTCTCCGCGACGCCAAGTACGGCATCGTCAATGTCGAGGTCGCTTCAGCAGTGGAAATCACGACGCAGCAGGAGAAGAATCTTTCGGAAAAACTGGAGCACTACACCCGGAAGAAAGTCCGGATCCGGTTCTCGCTGGACAATGCCCTCCAAGGGGGGCTGGTAGTGAGAATCGGGGACACCGTTCTCGACGCGAGCATCAAGCGCCAGTTGGAGCTGATGCGGGAACAGTTCGCAGGCGGGTACGCACGAAATTAGGATTGCATAGTAACTCAGAATCACAAAGGCAAAGAGATGGCAGAAGTTAGACCAGAGGAAGTTTCCGCAATACTCCGAAAGCAGCTTGCGGGCTTTGAGAAAGAAACGGACATCTACGATATCGGCACGGTGCTGCAGGTTGGCGACGGCGTTGCACGCGTGTACGGGCTTTCCAAAGCCGTCATGAGCGAGCTTGTCGAGTTTCCGCACGGCGTGTTCGGCATGATCCTGAACCTGGAAGAGGACAACGTCGGTTGCATTCTCTTCGGGGAGAGCAGCGAGATCAAGGAAGGCGATACCGTCAAGCGAACAGGGCGTATCGCCTCCGTTCCGGTTGGTGAGAACATGCTCGGCCGCGTGGTCAACTCGCTCGGCCAGCCGATAGATGGGCGCGGCCCGATCAAGGCGGAGAAAGTCATGCCGCTCGAACGGAAGGCGCTCGGCGTTGTTGCTCGCGCGCCCGTGAAAGAGCCGCTGCAAACCGGCATCAAGGCCGTTGACGGCATGATCCCGATCGGCCGCGGCCAGCGCGAGTTGATTATCGGCGATCGCCAAACGGGGAAGACGGCGATTGCGATTGACACCATCATCAACCAAAAATATACGCACACGGAGCAAGCGAAGAAGGACGGCGTCAAACCGGTGTACTGCATTTATGTTGCGGTCGGACAGAAAAGCTCGACCGTTGCGCAAGTCGTGAGCAAGCTTGAGGAAGAAGGTGCAATGGCGTACACGACGGTCATTGCAGCCACCGCAACCGATCCCGCGCCGATGCAGTTCATCGCGCCGTACGCGGGCGCAACACTCGGCGAGTTCTTCCGCGACAGCGGACGTCATGCCCTCGCCATCTACGATGACTTGTCCAAGCAGGCGCAATCCTATCGTCAGATATCCCTCTTGTTGCGTCGCCCCCCCGGACGTGAAGCTTATCCGGGCGACGTGTTCTATCTACACTCCCGACTGCTGGAACGGGCGTCGAAACTCAATGACGCGCTCGGCGGAGGAAGTTTGACCGCGCTGCCGGTGATTGAAACGCAGGCCGGCGACGTCTCCGCCTACATTCCCACCAACGTCATTTCCATTACCGACGGCCAGATCTATCTTGAGCCGAACATGTTCAACTCCGGCATTCGTCCCGCGATCAACGTCGGCATCTCGGTCTCGCGCGTCGGCGGCAACGCCCAGATCAAGGCAATGAAAAAAGTGGCCGGCCGGTTGCGCCTCGACCTTGCACA
>CAZACK010000251.1:0-1899 GCA_964483455.1 uncultured Solibacteraceae bacterium | reverse complement strand
CACAACGCTGAAGGGCGCGGTCCAGCGTGGTCAAACTCGCTGTTTGAAGACAACGCAGAGTTTGGCTTGGGTATGCGTGTGGCGCTCGATAAGCAGCGTGAGTATGCCCTTGAACTGCTCAAGCGTCTTGCACCACAGCTTAGCGCAGCGCTGGTGGAGGGGCTGCTGAACGCCAACCAGCACGACGAAGCGGGCATTTATGAGCAGCGCGAGCGGGTTGCCATCCTGAAGGCTGATTTGAATGCGCTGCTAGAGATGAAAGACAGCGTCGCACTGCATGACGATGCCAAGCGCCTGCTGACTCTCGCGGACGCGCTGGTCAAGAAAGATGTGTGGATCATCGGCGGCGATGGCTGGGCATACGACATCGGTTTCGGCGGACTCGACCATGTGCTTGCCAGCGGGCGTAACGTCAACATCATCGTGCTGGATACGGAAGTGTATTCCAACACCGGCGGACAAATGTCGAAGTCTACACCACGCGGCGCAGTCGCGAAGTTTGCGGCGGGAGGCAAGCCTGTCGCAAAGAAAGACTTGGGTTTGATCGCCATGAGCTATGGCAATGTTTATGTTGCGCGTGTGGCGATGGGCGCAAAGGACGAACAAACCCTGCGCGCGTTGATCGAAGCGGAAGCATATGAAGGTCCGTCGCTGATCATCGCGTACTCGCACTGCATTGCGCACGGCATCGATATGGGCAAAGCGATGAAGAACCAGAAAGCCGCCGTAGACACTGGTCAATGGCTGCTCTATCGTTATCATCCAGAACGCGCTTTGCACGGCGAGAATCCGCTGATCTTGGACTCACGTGCGCCCAAACTGCCTGTGAAGGATTATATGTATATGGAAAATCGCTTCCGTATGCTGACCTTGAGCAAACCGGAGGTGGCAAAAGAACTGCTCAAACAAGCGCGGCACGACGTAGAAACACGTTGGGCATTGTACGAATACATGGCATCTCGCAGCTACAGCAATGGGAGCAACGGACATGACTAATCTGACGACGACTTATCTTGGACTCAAACTGCGCTCGCCGCTGGTGCCGTCAGCTTCGCCGCTGTCGGAAAGCATTGATAACATCAAGCGTATGGAAGACGCGGGCGCCGGCGCTGTTGTACTCTATTCGCTGTTTGAGGAGCAACTGCGTATGGAACGGCAGGCGCTCTGGCATTATCTCACACATGGCTCGGAGAGCTATGCCGAAGCCGTGACGTATATGCCCCAATTAAGTGAGTTCCATGCCGACTCGCGCAGCTATATGGAGCACATCCGCAAAGCGAAAGCCGCCGTCAGTATCCCGATCATTGCCAGCCTGAACGGTGTCAACATGGGCAATTGGGTGAAGGTCGCGCAGCAAATGGAAAACGCCGGCGCAGACGCTATCGAACTCAACGAATACACCATCCCTACGGATATGGATAAAAGCGGCGCGGACGTTGAGGATGATGTCATTGCGCTGATGGAAGCTGTGCGCGCGGCAGTCAACATCCCGTTGGCGATCAAACTCAGTCCATTTTTCAGCAACATGGCGAACATGGCGAAGCGACTGGATGAGGCAGGCGCGGATGGCTTGGTGTTATTCAACCGCTTCTATCAACCGGAATTTGATCTGGAGAATCTGGAGGTGGTGCCGCATCTGACGTTGAGCAATCCTTATGAATTGCTGCTGCGCCTGCACTGGGTAGCAATTTTGTATGGAAACATCCGGGCCGACCTGGCCGTGACCGGCGGCGTTCACAGTGCTCAAGATGTGCTGAAATCTATGATGGCCGGGGCGAACGTGGCGATGATGACCTCGGCGCTGCTGAAGTTTGGCATCGAGCATATCACAACGGTACGTGCTGATTTGGTCACCTGGATGGAGGAACATGAGTACGAGTCCATTCATCAAATGCAAGG
>CAZACK010000250.1:0-1998 GCA_964483455.1 uncultured Solibacteraceae bacterium | reverse complement strand
GGCCTGGCTACGGTCACCTTTGATCAGAGCGCATACGACCGGCTCATAACCGACGCCAACATGGAAATGCTCGAGCGAAGGATACGGCGGCTCGGAAACTGCTCAAGGATTCTCGGTGGCGTGAGCGCAGATGACTTCTGGAATACGGTCAAGGACATGAGGATTTACGACGGCAGGCCCACCAGTCCTGGCTCGGGTCGAAGCCAGAATGACATCGTGGGTAATGGTGACCACAGGTCACTGGCCGCAACGGTCAGGTTTGATATCGCCGCAACGCTCCAGGATGCTCAGGGTCGTTACATCGGAGTGGTCGTCCTTGGGCGCGACTACTACGGCGACCCCAGTATAAGTCAGGCGGACACACTGCTGCACGAGGCTCTTCACTTCGCGCTGGGCATGGGTGACCGTGATTTGGAGGAATATCTCCGTCAGTTTGGTTTCAAGAACACCGATCCCAACAGCACGCACGACATAACAAAATGGCTGGAGCGGGACTGTCCGGATGAAAGGAAATGAAGAGAGTATTGTTGATCTTGTTGGTATTTGGCGGAGTCACACCATGCTGCGGAGCCGACGAGGTGTATGGCGAGACACAGGACAAGGATTATTGGTTTCTCACATTGGTAGCTCCGCCCGACAGAATCACTCTTTCCGAAATGGAGAAGAGGGCACGGGCATTCCTAGAGCGGGCCGCGTCTCGGAAAGTGGCGGTGCTCTCCGTTTTCAATACTCGCGAGATTGCGGCGGCGGAGCGAGGCTCGTCTTGTCACAGCTACAAGCAGTGGAAAGTATACTATGATCTCTTTCCGCGCGATCGACTGGTAGCGGGGAGCGTCATCGCTATCGGTGGAGGCGCAGTGTTGCGGCTGCGGAGCGCGGAGGGAATGGTAACCCAACGAGTCTTGAATGGTAAGGATCCCACGAGGTTCTCAATCGATGGGACTCGGTTCGAGATCTTAATCGTAGCGGGAAGGAGCATGACACGCTTCCAAGCCTGTGGCACACCTGGAGCGATCGAACCAACACTTTACATTCGGGCGGAAACAGATCTCGATCCGAACCGCTGCCAGCGTGCCACGAACTGGTTGGCCAAGACCTTGCGGACGAGGCACCTGTCTGCCACGTTCAGGAATGATCATTGGTTTCCGTGTAGCCAGTTTTTTCCAGTGCTCTACCCATTCTTCCGCCCTGAGCCACCGCCTTCGGAAAGCGCCTACCACAACTCGCTGTCCTTCACCTGCCGTATCTGGTGTGACGGCACAGCGGGTTGCACCGAGACGATGTGACGGCCGCCTCCGGCGACGCTGCGCATGCCGCCGAGGCGGTAACTGTCGGAGCGCCGCTTGGTCGAACAAGAAGCGGCCCGGGTGAGTGCCTCCGTTCGGTTGTGGGGGATCACCCGCAACGGCCGCCCGAAGGGAAATGATCACGCCGACTTGGCCTGACGGGGCAGTGGACACGGTGACGCGGATCACGGCGCCGACGGGCAACCATCCGTCGGACGCGTCCAATGCGCTGCGGCTGGGCGCGGCGAGTTGGGGAGAGTATTTCACCGGGGTGACGGACGAGGTGCGGATCTCGCAGACGGTGCGGAGCGTGGGGTGGATTCAGACGACCTACAACACGATCCATGGGCCGGAGACGTTCTTGAGCGTGGGGGCGGAGGAGGCGCTTTCCGGCGGCTCGTGCACCTATGCGATCAACCTGACGAGCGCCTCGGCGGGGGCGGCCGGGGGGCGGGAAGTGTGAGCGTGACGGCGGGGGCCGGGTGCGCGTGGACGGCGGTGAGCAACGCCGGGTGGATCACGGTGACCTCGGGGGCGAGCGGGACGGGGAACGGGACGGTGGGCTATTCGGTGGCGGCCAATGGCGGGTCGGACCAGCGGCAGGGGACGGTGACCATCGCCGGGCAGACGTTTACGGTGACGCAGGCGGGAACTTCGGGCGGCGCCGGGCCGTCTGTGAACACCGGGCAGTTGTGGCAGATGAAGAACTGGA
>CAZACK010000249.1:666-2058 GCA_964483455.1 uncultured Solibacteraceae bacterium | reverse complement strand
CTGGGCGATGCGCTCGGGTGATCTCGGCATAGCAAGCCTCTATCGCGTGCGCCGTCCGAAGGTCAACGAGGATCGCCGAACGTGCGGTCGATCGCGCCGTGTCCCTCCGACTCCTTCGACCACGCCGCGCACGACATTTTGGTTGCGTTCGTCGCGCTGTGTTATCCTCCGCGCGTGTTGTCGAAGGTTCCTTGAGGCAGCTCGAAATCTCCGCGGAGGATCGCCCATGAGCGTTTCGGAGGGTTTCGTCTCGCGTTTTGCCGCGCTGCAAGACCTGGCCGAGTACCAGGACCTGAATTGGGAGGGCAGCTTCGAGGATTATCTCTCGATCGTACGGCAGTACCCACGCGTTACGCGCACGTCGTTTCAGCGCATCTACGACATGGTGATCTCGTACGGGCGCGAGGAGTACATCGACTCGAAGAAGCGCCTCGTGCGCTACAACTTCTTCAAAGACGAGAAATACGGCGGCAAAGACGCCGTGTACGGCCTCGACATTCCGCTCATGCGCCTCGTCAACATGTTCAAGAGCGCGGCGCAGCGGTACGGCACGGAGAAGCGCGTTATTCTGCTGCACGGCCCCGTCGGCGGCAGCAAATCGACGATCGCACGCCTCCTCAAGAAGGGCGTCGAGGATTATTCGCGAGTGCCCGAGGGGGCTCTCTATACCTTCTATTGGCGCATTCCGAAGCCGGGCGGCGGCGAGGACATCATACCGTGTCCGATGCACGAGGAGCCGCTGCGCCTCATCCCATGCGAGTGGCGCGCGCGCGCGCTCGACGAGCTCAACGCGATTCATTCGGCCGACGACTATCGCATTGAGACGACCGGAGAACTCTGTCCGGCTTGCCGCTGGTGGTACAAGGATCTGCAGCGCCGTTACTCCGGGGACTGGGCAAAGGTCATCGACCACATCGTCGTGAAGCGACTCATTCTCTCGGAGAAGGACCGGATCGGGATTGGCACGTTCCAACCGAAAGACGAGAAGAACCAAGACTCGACCGAGCTCACCGGCGACATCAACTACCGGAAGATCGCCGAGTATGGCAGTGAGTCCGACCCGCGTGCGTTCAACTTCGATGGAGAGTTCAACGTCGCGAACCGTGGAATCGTCGAGTTCATCGAGATCCTGAAGCTCGACGTTGCGTTCTTGTACGATTTGTTGGGCGCCACGCAAGAGCACCGGATCAAGCCCAAGAAGTTCGCGCAGACGGACATCGACGAGGTCATCATCGGCCACACCAACGAGCCCGAGTACCGCAAGCTCCAGTCCAACGAGTTCATGGAGGCCCTGCGGGACCGCACGATCAAGATCGACGTGCCCTACATCACCAAGTGGCACGAAGAAGCCCGCATCTACAAGAAGGACTTCAACAGCCGGCGGGTGCGCAA
>CAZACK010000249.1:0-656 GCA_964483455.1 uncultured Solibacteraceae bacterium | reverse complement strand
CTCACCGAGGAAGTGCGGATCTACCGCAAGGACTACAATCCGGAGCGCATCCGCGGGAAACACATCGCGCCGCACACGCTCGAGATGGCGGCGATGTGGGCCGTCTTGACGCGCCTCGAAGAGCCCAAGAAGCACAACCTCACGCTGCTCCAGAAGCTCAAGCTCTACGACGGCAAGACGCTCGCCGGGTACACCGAAGACAACATCAAAGAGCTTCGCAAAGACGCGCCGCGCGAAGGGATGGAGGGCATCAGCCCGCGCTACATCCAAGACAAGATCAGCAATGCGCTCGTCTCGGATCGTGGCGAAGGCTGCGTGAACCCGTTCATGGTGCTGTCCGAGCTCGAGAGCGGCCTTCGGCACCACTCGCTCATCACCAGCGAAGATCTGCGCAAACGTTATCGTGAGCTTTTGACTGTGGTGAAGCAGGAATATGAAGATCGCGTGAAGAACGAAGTGCAGCGCGCCATTTCCGCCGACGAAGAGGCGATTGCCCGCTTGTGCGCAAACTACCTCGACAACATCAAGGCCTATACGCAAAAAGAAAAGGTCAAGAACAAATATACGGGTCAGGACGAGGAGCCCGATGAGCGGCTGATGCGCTCGATCGAGGAGAAGATCGAAATTCCAGAGAGCCGCAAAGACGACTTCCGCCG
>CAZACK010000248.1:0-2103 GCA_964483455.1 uncultured Solibacteraceae bacterium | reverse complement strand
CAGGAACTTCGCATAGAAACTAGATTTCCCGCGGAATCAACGAAGTAGGAGGAAATTCGCACTTTAGGAGATTCGCATTTGCTTTGGTGGGACGATTTTGGTGTAAACTTGCATTCAGATGAAGGCAAGTATCGGTGTCAAGCGACTCTCCCGGCTGGCCTTGCAGCAGCGGCGCCGGGGCTTGGCGAAACTGCTGCCACCGGTGGAAGAGACCTTGCGCGGCTCTCTGGTGGAGCGCTACTTGACATGCGGGAATCCCGCCTGCAAGTGCGCCCGCGGGGAGCGCCATGGGCCGGTGTGGTATCTCACCGTCACTTTGGGGCCCGGACGGACCACCGGCGGAATCGTGGCCGTCGAGCAACTGGACCAGGTTCGCCGCTGGATTGAGAACTACCACCAGGTGAAAGAGCGCCTGGAGAAGATCTCCGAAATCAACCGCGAACTGTTGCGCCGGTCGCGCAAAGCAACCAAGAAAGCATAACCCATGAGGCCGAACCGAAAGGTTTTTAGCGTCTCACTTATCTTACTGTTATTAGAATGAAAGATACGCCCACCCACACCCTCCCTTCCTTTACTGGCTACCTGAACAAAGTCTTCCGCTTTCGCGACGCGATCCAGCCGTTGCGCGACGCCCGCCAGGATCCGGAAATCTCCCCCCAAAGCGTCTTCCTCGCCGTCTTCCACTCCTTCCTGTTCCGGCTGCCCAGTTTTCAGCAGCTAGAAGCCGATCTGGCCGAGCCGTCCTTCCAGCGCCAGATCGGCGTCGAGCGCGCCTTCAGCGACGATGTGTTGCGTTACAGTCTGTGCAGCTTCGACCTCCAGGCCCTCCAGCAGATGTTGGTCCGGATCAACCGCCAGTTGAAGCGCAACAAGGCCTTTGACGATGGCCGGGTGCAGGGCCGCATCGTCGCCGCCCTGGATGGCATCGAGGTGCTTTCCAGTTACAGCCGCTGCTGCGAGGCTTGCCTCCAGCGCCGGGTGACCAGCACCGACGAACACGGCCAGCCCGTCGAGCGGATTCAGTATTATCACCGCGCCGTCGGCTGCCAGATCGTCAGTAGTCCGGTCAAGCCGCTGCTGGCGGTGGAGTGGCTCCGGCCCGGGGAAGGCGAGGACACCGCCGCGTTGCGCCTGCTCTCCCAACTGCCCGAACTTTACGGTAGCCGCTTCTTCGACATCCTTCTGTTGGATTCCCTCTACGCCCAGGCCCCCGTTCTCAAACTCGCCGAGCAAATCGGTTGGGATCTGGTCATCACCTTAAAACAAGAGAACCGGGATTTGTATCAAAGCGCCATGCGCTTGTTTCAGTCGCGGCCACCCGATCTGTGCTTTCACCAACAGCAGGACGGCCATTCCACCGAGGTCCAACTCTGGCAGACCGACGGGCTCCCTTTCACCCAGGATCATCCGCAACCCGTCCGGGTTCTGAGCGCTGAGGAAAGAGTGACCGAACCGCACTTCCGGCAAGGCAAACGCATCACCGAAACCACGTCCCATCAGTGGCTCTGGATCACCACGTTAGAACCCCCCACCTTCTCCGCCAAGACCGTCTGGCAACTGGGACACACGCGCTGGAAGAACGAAAACAACGGATGGAATGATCTCACCCAGAACTGGGCGCTCAAGCACGGCTTCCTCCATGCCTGCAAGCACCGCCCCAAAGCGCCTTCCGCCGCCGGACTGCGGGAGCCGGTACCCAATCGCGGCCTGGCGGCAGTCACCCTGATTCTCTGCCTGGCGTTCGCCTTGTCCTCCGCCTTCACCCTGCTGCACTCCAAGAGCTTCCGCCTCTACCATCCCTCGCTCATCGAGGTCGCTCGTCAACTCTATCGCTCGCTGTGGCAGATCCAGCCTCCGGCCCGCGCTCCGACAAATCGGTCTGGCGATCGTTAGCCGCTCCTCAGTTCCCCCCTGGTCGCCGTCCAACGGCGGCCTTACCTTCCTATTCCCTGGCTGCCCCTCTCCCGCCTGCTCGTCCCCTCCCCAAGCCGTCTCTGCAGCGAAAGCAGCCCCTGCGAATCTCCCTCCGCCCCGTTCCAGCGCTCGCCGTCGCTGCCCGCCGCCATCGCAGCCCACTCGCTGACTCGCCGTGCGAAGTTCCTG
>CAZACK010000247.1:0-2114 GCA_964483455.1 uncultured Solibacteraceae bacterium | reverse complement strand
AGCACGTCGAGTTCGGCTACCGGAGGCTGAAGCTGGCGATGCCGCACGGCCCGGCCGACGGGAGGGAAGGGCAGGGGAAGAACGCGGAGGTGGTGAAGCGGGCGCGGGCGGCGCTCGGGCCGGACGGCGACATCATGCTCGACTGCTGGATGGCCTGGACGGAGCGCTACGCGCTGGAGATGGCGGAACTGCTGGAGCCGTACCGTGTCTACTGGATGGAGGAATGCCTCCAGCCGCACGACTATGCGGGCTTCGGGCGGCTGAGCGCCCAGATCAAGTCGACGCGGATCGTGACCGGCGAGCACGAGTACACGCGCTACGGCTTCCGGCAGTTGCTGGAGCACCGGGCAGCGTCGATCTGGCAGCCGGACATGCACTGGTGCGGCGGGATGTCGGAGATGCGGCGGATCGGGGCGCTGGCGGCGGCCTACGACATCCCGGTGATCCCGCACGACGGCGGCAGCCGGGACTCGGTGCATTTCATCATGGCCACCGCCAACAGCCCATGGGCGGAGTTGTTCATGCCGGCGCCAGGCGGGCCGCCGGAGGTGTACAAGCAGCACGAGGAGGACTACCTGCTGACCCGCGGGCCGGAGGGGATTTACACGCGGCCGTCGGAGAAGCCGGGATTCGGGTGGGATTGGGTGGTGACGTGACGGGCCGGCCGGCAGACGTCAGCGACCGCCCCACCGCCACACGAACCCCGTCGAGAGCCGGAGATTGTCTTGAAAGCCGGGGGCGCTGAAGCGCGTCCAGAACAGGTCGGCCTGAATTGGCCGATAAGAAACACGTTCGCCCAAGCACACCACCAACTCCGGCATGGCCTTCGCCGAAGCCCGCGCGAGCGATCCGCACTCCCTTCTCGAGGTCACTCGGTTCAGAATCCCGCAGCTCCTGAACGCGGCGCGCAGAAGCCCCGCCAGCCCGCTCGACGCTCCGCTTCTGACCGCCGGCTGTTGGAAACGTGCCAAGCCATGGTACCGTCACGGCACGGGTTGAGCCTTCTGGATCTTATTGACCGGCAAACTTACTGAACCGACCACATGTCCCACTCGATCGCGAACGACGATTCTCAGTACCGCGGCCCGCGCATCAAGGTCCATGGTGCGGCGATGGAGCACGCCTCTTTGTAAAAACGACTCATGGCGTTGCTCATCGAGCGGAACCGTGATGGTATCCATCACCCCGGCGTAGCTTGTTCCGTGATCGTCCATGGGCACCAGGACGCATTCCAGCACGGCCACCCGTCTGCCGTTGTCCTCCCCCATGGCAACGCCTGCACTTGCCACCCGGACCTCCGCCTGGATCTTCCCCGTTCCAACAAACATCGCCCGCGCAACAACTTCCAGCCCTGTGGCTTCGATTCGATTAGACAGTACCGTTCGGATCGGGTCTTCAGGGCTGCTATTCTCCTCTCTATCGATATAGCCCCGGCGGTAACGAGGAGAAACTCCGCGTCGATTGACTCTGACGGAGATCTTGTGAAACGCTCCCTTGCCGCGCAGCGAGCTGGGATAAAAACCCAGGCTGTAGCTTACGCGAGAACCGTCTACTACGCGCCGAATGGCGTTCTTTAGGTCGCTGTTATCGAAAAAAGCCTTTCCACCGGTCTCACGCGCGAACTCCGCCATGGTCGCCATGGCTGAGCTCGCTCCGAAGGATCGGTACGGTGGTTGCGCACCCCTGACGGTCAAGTCAGTGGCCATCGGCCCCGCCGGCGTGTCCCATTGGAATGCCGACTGGGCGCTCAACCCTCGAGCATACACCGGAAAGACGGCTATATCAGCGCCGTTCAAAGCGAGAACCGCGTTCCGAAACGGAGCGGTCCTGGTCTCCATTATGCTCCGTAGATTGAGGTTGGGTGAGGTCCCGCCGTCATCCACCAGGGGGAAAAATGACGAAACCCAGATCAGGTTCTTCCGTCCCGGGTGGCCAGAGAGATGATGGGCAATCGCCTCGAGCGCCATGAATGTCCAGGCATGGGGGTCTACCAGTGGGGGATCCACATCAAAAGAAATGCCCTCCTTTGAGAGCTTTCCAACTAGCGACTCGGCTTCGTTGGTATACTCATTCAGAATTCGCAGGTTTCGTCCCAGCACATAGACTCCCACCTT
>CAZACK010000246.1:0-2120 GCA_964483455.1 uncultured Solibacteraceae bacterium | reverse complement strand
AGGAGTGGGGGAGTAGGGGAGTAGGAATAAGAATTTTTATTTGATGTTTAATTGGGTTGACTTACTTAGATTGGGAAAAAATTGACTTTTAAAGCCAATATTTTTTTCTTTGGAAAGGATAGTTAGGAAGAATTGTTTTTTGATATGGGATATTATCTGAAAACTGATGCCAATTAATTTGAATTCCTTTGGTATATATTTGGGCTAAGTTACTTAATATTTCTTGCCAATTAGTTGAAGCTGAAATTGGCAAATAAAATGTATTTTCTTGTTGCCAAGCTTCAGAATTATTGACGGTAGATAAAAAGCGATCGCTCCAGTAATTAAAATCAGTAACGCGATCGCCAATCTCTTCTCCAGTAACAGTTGATATCAAAGAAATTTGAGGAAAATTATAACTAATTTGACGGGCTACAGTAGCACGAGCGCCCTCTGGGGTTAAAATCAATTGCAAAGCATTTTCAAGCCCAAAAACTCCAGCCACACAACCCGCAACATATTCACCAATACCAATACCCATTATTCCATCTGGCTGTATTCCCCAACATTGCCACAATTTAGCCAAGGCATATTGTAGAGAAAATAAAACACCCTGAGTATCTTTTCTTCCGTTTATCTCTTCTATTTCCTGTCTCCTTGTTTCCTTGTCTCCCTCTCTCCCTCTCTCCCCGAATAATATTTCTAATAAAGATTTATCTAGAAAAGGTTGTAAGATTTCCCCGCATTGGGAGATCGCATCACGGAAACTAGATTGAGTTTGATATAGTTGTTGTATGGTCCGAACATCGTAGGATGAGCTTTCGGTTAAGTAAAAAACGACAGGCTCATTATTACTTGGATTCGCTTTTCCTTGCCATGTGTGCAATGGTGTTTGAAGATTAATGATTGCTTCTAGTTTTTGCTGTAAATTAGCCACAGATTCGGTGATAATAGCCAATCTATATTTAAAATGCGATCGCCCTGTATTAGTAGTCAAGCAAATATCTTTAATAGAAACAGAAGCATGGGATACTAAATATTCTCGATAGCGTTGAACTAAATCCCCCAGTGCTTTTTCAGTAGTAGCAGATAAAGTAAATAAATATTCCTGAGTTTGTTCCAAATCAAAATCATCTCTTCCTTGTCTCCTTGACTCCTGACTCCTAACTCCTAACTCCTGACTCCTAACTCCTAACTCCTGACTTCTAACTCCTGACTCCTGTACAATCACATGGGTATTAGTACCGCTAAAACCAAAAGCACTTACACCAGCTAAACGGAGTTTGTCTGACTTAGACCAAGGGATATTATTTTTAGGCAACTCAAATGGTAATTTTTGCCAATTTATTTGAGGATTGGGCTGATTAAAATGTAAATTAGCAGGTATCGTTTCATGTTCCAAAGCCAAAATTACCTTAATTAAACTAGCAATGCCGGATGCGCCTTCGCAATGACCGATATTTGTTTTTACCGCACCGAGTATAATGGGGGATGTAAAGACAGCACTTAAAGCTTCCACTTCGATCGCATCACCTAATGCTGTCCCCGTACCGTGAGTTTCAATATAATTAATATCTTGGGCTTCAACTCGACTATTAACCAAAGCTTGACGAATTACAGCTTGCTGAGACAAACTACTAGGGGCAGTAATACCACTGGTGCGACCATCTTGATTAACTGCCGAACCTTTCAACAAGGCTAAAATGCGATCACGATCTTGGATAGCATCACTCAAACGTTTTAAAACCACTACCCCGCAACCTTCCGCCCTTACAAAACCATTAGCAGCAGCATCAAAGGTATGACAACGCCCTTGGGGGGATAACATCCGCGCTTGGGAAAAGTTGATACTAGCTTGAGGTGAAACGATGCGATTAACTCCCCCTGCTATTGCTAGGTTGCATTCTTTTTGACGTAAACTTTGTATGGCTAAATGCACCGCTACCAAAGAAGAGGAACAAGCGGTATCGACAGAAATACTAGATCCCGTTAAGCCCAAGAAATAAGATAATCTACCTGATGCTAAACTGTGGGTGTTGCCGGTAGTTAAATAAGCATCAATGGTTGTCTGGTGGCGATTTAGGAGTTGATGCCAGTAGTCAATACCGCAAATGCCAATAAATACCCCCGTCTGACTTCCT
>CAZACK010000245.1:0-2168 GCA_964483455.1 uncultured Solibacteraceae bacterium | reverse complement strand
TCGTTGCTGCTGGATTCATTAGCTAACAGCGCCGAACCACGCACCACAGGGGTGTCATGGAAACCGTAGCTCCCCAGCAGTTCCGAAAGTTCCAGTTCCACCAGTTCCAGCAGTTCGGGGTCATCCATCTGGTCAACCTTGTTCAGAAAGACAACCATCGCGGGCACTTCGACCTGACGCGCCAGCAGCACATGTTCACGAGTCTGCGGCATCGGACCATCGGGCGCGCTGACAACGAGGATCGCCCCGTCCATCTGCGCCGCGCCGGTGATCATGTTCTTGATATAGTCACGGTGACCGGGACAATCCACGTGGGCATAGTGGCGCACATCGGTTTCATATTCAACATGACGGATGTTGATCGTGATACCACGCGCTTTTTCTTCCGGCGCGTTGTCGATGTCATCATACGCCATCTTCTTGGCTTTACCCGCCATCGCCAACGTCTTGGTGATAGCAGCCGTCAATGTGGTCTTCCCATGATCAACGTGACCAATCGTACCGATGTTGACATGGGGTTTATTGCGCTCGAATTTTTCCTTAGCCATTTTTCCCTCTTACTTTGACTCAAGCTCTTGATACTGCGGGCTGTGCCCATGCGTACTTTAAGATTAGGGAGCAGGGGGCGAACCCTACCCACCTCTACTAGCGCCCGCCTTTGATCACCTCGTCGGCGATGTGCGCGGGCGCGATAGTATACTTCTCAAACTCCATCGTGAAACTGCCGCGTCCCTGTGACATATTGCGCAGGTTCGTTGCATAGCCAAACATCTCGCTCAGCGGGACAGACGCACGGATCGATGCTGCGCCCCCGCCGCGAGGTTCCATGCCCGTGATGGTACCGCGCCGCGCGGAGAGATCCCCCACCACGCCGCCTGTGTACTCATCCGGGACAACCACCTCCACTCTCATCGTCGGTTCAAGGATCACTGGCGCGCCCTTTTGCACGCCTTCCTTCAAACACATCGACCCCGCGACCTTGAACGCCATTTCGCTAGAGTCCACTTCATGGAATGCGCCATCGACCAGTGTTGCTTTGACGCCCACGACGGGATACCCGGCGATCACGCCGCCTTGCAGCGCTTCGCGCACCCCGTTGCGCGTCGGGTTGATGAACTCTTTCGGCACAGAACCGCCCTTGGTAGCATCCACCCACAAGAAGTCTTCGCCGGGGTTCATCTTTGCGCGATCTTCATCACTGATCGGATCAAACTCAATCACGACGCGCGCATATTGACCAGAGCCGCCCGTTTGCCGCTTGAAGGTTGTGTCAATGCGGGTGGCGCGGGTGATGGTTTCGCGGTATGCCACACGCGGACGCCCAACGTTTGCTTTCACGCCATACTCGCGCATCATGCGGTCAACCAGCACTTCAAGGTGCAGTTCACCCATACCCTTGATCTTGGTTTGACCTAGTTTGTCGTCCACCTCGATCTTGAAAGTGGGGTCTTCTTCTGCCAAGCGCCGCAGCGCTAAACCCATCTTGTCCTGATCGGCTTTGCTGTTTGGCTCAATCGACAGTTCAATCACAGGTTCGGGGAAACTGATCTTTTCCAGCACGACCGGCTTTTCGGGTTCGCACAGCGTATCGCCGGTGAAGGTTTCCTTCAGCCCAATGATCGCGGCGATGTCGCCAGCGTGGACTTCTTCTACGTCTTCGCGGCGGTCGGCGAACATACGCACAATGCGCCCGATACGTTCCTTTTGCCCCTTCGTGCTGTTCAGTACGCCTGTACCCGTGCGCAGCACGCCCGAATACACACGCACGAACGCCAGACGCCCATACTGATCCGTGATGATCTTGAAGACCAAACCGGTCATCGGTTCTTCATCTTTTGCTTGGCGCTCAATCGCTTCATCGGTCTTGGGGTGAATACCCTTAACAGCGGGAATATCGAGCGGCGAGGGCAGCAAATCGATGATCGCGTCGAGCATCAACTGCACGCCCTTGTTCTTTAACGCCGAGCCACAGATGACGGGGTGCAGCTTGCCGGCGATGGTGGCCGCACGCAGCGCGCCCATTAGCTCGTCGTTATTGATTTCTTCTTCCATCAAGAACTTTTCTGTCAGGAAGTCGTCGTTTTCAACGATCTTATCGACCATCTCGGCGCGGCGTGTTTCGGCTTCTTCGCGCACGCCTTCGGGAATCGGATGCCGTTCTATGGAGG
>CAZACK010000244.1:0-2202 GCA_964483455.1 uncultured Solibacteraceae bacterium | reverse complement strand
CCTTCTCCGGATCGGCCTCCGTGAAGGTCTGGAACACGGTGTCCATCATCTCGAGGTTGTAGAGCAGGTTTCGTTGTGACACCACCACGGCTTTCGGATCCGAGGTGCTCCCGGACGAGAACTGGAGAAACGCCGGCGCCTCCGGGTCACCGGGCACCGGAGTCCACTGATCGGAAGTCAGCAGGGATCTCGCCTCGAATACTTTCTTGAGGCACTCCACGCCAGTTGAAACCGGCCCCAGGATCGCTTTGATGCGCGCTTCCGTCACCAGAAAGCGGGCGCCGATCCGCGACAGCATGCCGCGCGTGCGGGCGAAGTAGTCGTTCAGCTTCCCCAGAAAAAACGGCGGATACAGGGCTGCCGGGATGCCGCCGGCAAGCTGCGTTCCGAGGAAGACGTCGAAGAACTCGATCCCCGTCGGCAGGATGATCGCCACCCGGTCGCCGGCCTGCAACCCCTGCGCCTGCAAGGCGCCGGCGACGGATTTCGCCCGCTCGACCACGTCCCGGTAGTTGTAAAACGTGGCCTCGCCGGACCGCCGGACGAACCGCGCCCCGAGCTTCGTGCAGTCGCCGAGCGCCAGCAACGTTTCCTGGATGGTATTCCGCTTGGGTTTCAGTTCCGTCACTGGACGCGAGTCTCCGTCCGGCTGCGAATCAACTGCACCAGGTCCCGGACCGTACGCAATTGCTCGCGGTCCTCCGGCTCGAAGACGATGCCGAAGTCGTTCTCCACGGTCGTGATGAGGGTGACCTGAGCCAGCGAGTCCAGTTCCAGTCCTTCGACAATCGGGGTGTCGAGCCCGATCTCGCCGACTCGCTCCGGCGGCATCTCGAGGTTTTCCGAAGCGATCCGCTTCAGCCGGAAGAGAATTTCCTCCGGCGACGTCATGGAAAGGCCTCCTCCATTCGTGTCAGGCATTTGAGTTCACCTCCGATTCAGCAGGCTCGCGTGCTGAGACTTGTGGCGCAGCCTCTCCAGGCTGCCGAGCCGGCGCTCATGCCGGCTCCTGGCGCAGAGACACCCGGGAGCGGGTCCGCAAGCGGAAGTCTCGGCGCGGCAGACACGAGTGTCTGCGCCACACGACTCACTGTAACGTTACGTTCTTTCCGGCCACGGACAAGTACGTCAAATAACCTACGTCCAGGCCGGTCGCGTTGAATCTCACCGGCGCGCCGGAATTGCCGACCAGCAGGAAGGAAGAGGGGATCACGGCGTTCGCGCTGGGCGGAAGGGCCTGTAGCACGTAGGACGGCACGACGAAATGGCCCGCGGCCGCGCGCTCGGCGCAAAGGAAGACGGCCGCCGGCGTGTCCTTGGTTGGGCCGGCGGGTCCGCCGATGCTCCCGATCCCGGTGATGGTCACAAAGGTGTTCGGATCTCCTCCTGTCCACTGGATGTCCAGATCCTGGCCGCGGTTGATGGTGGCGATTTGGCTCATGTTGGACCAAGTCACCGGCGCGGGCATGGTTACTTGAGCGTTGATGGCGCCCACGGCGGCGCCGGCGCCGTTCGTAACCGTGTAAGTTCCAGGATCGAAATAGCCGGCCGGGGGGAGGCCGCCGCCGAGTATGTTCGACAGGTCAACGCCGCCCAGGACCGCATTATACAGTCCCGGCGAGGTCCTCGGCACTTGCTTGTCGCCCTTTGGTCCGTTGACGGTCAGCGAAGCGCCAGCGTCCAGGGGGACCGGCTGCGTGGGATCCGCAACCAGGGGATCCAGGCCCTTGAATTGAATCACGGTGCAAGAGCCCGGCGACGGCGCCTGCGTCAAGCCGCGGGCGGCGGCCATCTGAAACGGGCTGTACACGCCGAAAACCGCGTCGGCCGAGTCCGACGCCACCGTGATTCCCAACAAGGAGAGGGCGATATGGTTCAAGCTGACCCTGCCGAGCCTGGTGTCGCCCCCGGCGGCCGCCTGCTGGAGGTCCGCGGCGCTCACGCCGTTCGGGTCGGAGCAAACCGCTTCATCCGGCGCGATGGACATGCTCGTGAAGTTACTGACCACTCCGCCAGCCTTGACAACGACGCCGACGTAACAGCCCTCAAGGCCGTCGGGCACCTTGAACACGATCTGGTCAATGCCCGCACAACAGCCCGACCGTCCGGCATAGTCTACTTGTGCCTGCTTACCGCCAACATAGACTTCGACAGGAACCGTGGCCCGCATGTCGCCAGGCAGCGGGCCGGCTGCTTCATCGC
>CAZACK010000243.1:0-2209 GCA_964483455.1 uncultured Solibacteraceae bacterium | reverse complement strand
TGCTGTGCCAATTGCAGTTGGACCCCGCGGTGCGAAGTGCTCAATCACTCGCTCCGGCAATCAAAGAGCTCCTCCGCCAGGCTGGGTGGAACGCCCGGGAAATCGATCTCTTCGCTGTAACGGTTGGCCCTGGCTCGTTCACGGGACTTCGCATTGGCGTCACAACCGCTAAAACCCTGGCCTATGCCGCCCAGGCCGAAGTGCTGGGCGTCAACACGCTGGAGGTTATCGCCAGCCAGGCGCCGGGGGAAATCCCGCGGCTGTGCGCGGCCGTGGACGCGCAGCGGCGCGAGTTGTTCATCGGCCGCTTTGAGCGCGGACCCGATGGCCGCATGCAATGGGAAGGCGAACTGGAGCTGGTTAACATCGACGAGTGGCTTGGAACATTGCCTCGGGAGACGATCATCGCAGGACCGGGATTGCAACGCTTGCTTGGCGATTTGCCGGATTCGCATGTCGACTTGCAGGCGTCGCCTGACGTTCGTGCTCAAGCGCGTGTGGCCTATTATCCCATCGAGCCCACGGCGGAGGGGGTGGGCCGGCTCGCCCTGCACCAGTATCGCACCGGCCGGCGCGAGAGTTACTGGACCCTCGTTCCTCTCTATCTGCGGCGCAGCGCGGCCGAAGAGAAATGGGATGCGCGCCACAACAAGCTCGTCTGACGGGGAATTTCCACGCCGTTCCGCCATGCCGCGTCAGCATACCGATAATCGGACTACCGTGGCTGCCGTGCTGCCGCTTGCAGGTCGGCTGCCAGGTACGCTATGATTTGAGGTCGGCACGCGAGCCGAACCACCGTCTTGCGTGTCGTACAACTTCGAGGGGGCGTAGCTCAGTTGGGAGAGCGCAGCGTTCGCAATGCTGAGGTCGAGGGTTCGACTCCCTTCGCCTCCACTTCTCTCTAAGTTAATCTGCATAAAAGACTTAGATCGTTACCAAGCGGAGGATCTGACTGCGACGAAGATCCAGCTTGAAGCACTCCCAACGTGCTTGCCCGCTTTTCGCAAGTTGGCCGCATACTCCACCGATGCTAACTGGTGACGGCCTTCCTTCATTCACGTCCGCCACAACGGGTTCGACGGCAAAATCGCTAAGGCGGATTATTCACCAGTCCGTGGGATAGGTTTCCAGCCTGTCAAGTAGGAAAGACAGGCAAGATGCCTATCCCACTTTTCCTGTTCGTGAATAATCCGGGAAAGGCGGGGCGGGCCGCCACTCGGGCGACCATCCCCCATCAACGAGCGAGGCACGACAATGCAGAGAGCACTCCACATATCGTTGTTCGTCCTCTGGTCTGGCGTCTCGACACTTGCCTTGTCGACCCGCGGTCAGGACCGGATTCCGCCGGTTGCCACGGGATCGCCGTCTGCCACATATCGGGAGATGCCGAGCGCCGTTCCGGTGCCAACAGAAGCCGACCAATCGAATGTAAGCCGGCCTGCGGTCCGTATCGGCGGACCGTTCGGCGTTGTCATCGGCGGGGGACATGGGGTCCGCTTCGGAGGCCCGAACGGAGCCCAATTTGGCGGAGGCGTAGGCGCTCGCTTCGGTGGGCGCAACGGAGTCCAATTTGGCGGCGGCGAAGGCGTCAGGATAGGTCCGGAGGCAGAATCCGAGAATCCAGACAGCGGCTCCGCCGTCACGGCTTCGGACCGCGGGTTTCCGGTGAGTCGTAACCAAGGGCAGATTGTGATCCACCATCCACCAGGATCCAGGCAGACCCTGCACTTGCGAATCGACGATCGCGACGCGAAGATCTCGCCGGGCGAGACGATCTTGTTGAGAGGCCACCACCACGCCAACGTGCAAATCGCCAATACGAATGGCCGATATGGTCCGCGCCGCTCGTTGTCTCCAGGCATCTACGTCTCCCGTGAAACGAGGCGAGGCTGGACTTTGGATCGACGTGACGAGTCAATCCAGTCGGCACCATCGGACGAGGCGTCGCGACTTCCCGCGGCGCTGGAACTTAACCCGCCAGGTTTCGAGCAAGTTCCTACGCGCAACTCGCCGCTGACTGCGAGCGGTTGAACACCGCGCCCAGATGGCCAAGGACGTGCCCTTCTACGTCGGCGATCCGGCGGCGCGACGCCCTCCGCTGATGCGGTCCCAGTTAGCCCGGATAATTCATCAGCCGGAGGACGCTAGCCCCCCGGTTGCCGTCAGCGGCGCACCAACCGGACGCTAGCGCGTCTCGGCTGATTTGCGC
>CAZACK010000242.1:0-2236 GCA_964483455.1 uncultured Solibacteraceae bacterium | reverse complement strand
TGTCAACAAGTTCTTCCGTGGACATCTCCCCTTGATCTCCTTGGTGACTAATATCCTCCCACCAGAAATGACTCTCATCCACACTGGCCTCGAACGTCCAAATCCTAATTGATTCATCCAAGGGAGGAAGTAATTGATTTGCGTCTGGGTGCGGGCCGATTCGCACTTCGAGTGTATACCGACTCAACCCAGGATTGGGCCGGAAGATCAGAGCTAACTTCGGTGTAAACCCTTCCTGAAGCCGATGAGAGGTATCCACGTAACGAAGAGCGGGAACACCTGATGGAAGTCTTGGATTGATCTTGGTGACACGCTCACGAACCACGGCTTCAAGCGAACGGAATTCATCAAGAGCCGTTCGCTTGGTGAGTGCTGTCATTTCGCTCTTCAGTAGCCGTTCGCCAGTGGCTACCGCCTTCTCCTCTCGCGCTCCTGCTGCCGCTGCTTGTAACTTCTCGGAGATAGGATCATGGTCATCCATCGTCTACCCTCCGTCCACATCATACCATCGAAACGCCTGCAATCGGAACGGGAAGGGTTGACGCCAACAATCCTCAACTGAACGTTGCATTCGGCCGGCGAGAAGCCGCTTCATCCTAACCCTCGGAGGGGTGAGGCGCCTGGAACGCCAAGTGTGGAACCTGAGGCAGAATGTCGCGGACGTGCAGGAGCGGGGCGAGGAAACTGCACGAGAAGGACAAGTTGACCAGGTCCAGTTCGACCGATCGTGCACATCGCCTCCGTGAGGTACAAAATAGACGAGGAAAATGACGGGTCGCGAGGGTAGCTGCTCCCACTTGGGGCCGCAGTTGGCGCACGGCCGAACCTTCACCCGACCAACCCTCTGGGCCGCGCAGCCCGTGCAACGCATGGCCGGGCTGCGTCTTCAAGCGCCTAGGGTCTCCCCGAGCAACTAGGGGGCACGCACCAAAACGTTCATTTCTGACGGTGGTACCGGCAGTCGGCTCGTGCCGTGATGAAGGAGAAGGGAAAGGGGGACGCCAAGACCGCTGCCGTTGTCAGTAGAGACGACTTCGGAGCACGCCTCCCGAGCATCAAAGGACGTTACGCCGACGACATTTGGAGGCAGCGCCAGGGACAGAGTGCGCGACAGCCAGGTGCCTTTCTGAATGGCGGCGTTCCGGTTTGCCCTGGGACCAGGTTTCGGTGTCCCGATTGTCCGGCTGATTGGTGCAAATACAATCACACTCAACGTGTTCTCCTGCCTTACTCCTTTAACAACCGAGCGACTTCTGGTTCCGTAAGCAGTGCCACGAGGGACGATGAGAAGTGGATGTGCAGGTAAAGCGCCAAGTCCGACCTATCAGGATCTGCCAGCGTTGCCATTCTCTTGGCGAACTCCCAAAACAGCGTCCCCCTCAAACCCTCGTCTTTTTCGGCAAAGAGTCTGGGATAACCACTGTACTCGACTTGACGCGCGTCATAGATATCTACAAGTCGAGTCGAGCAAATGGTGGCGTGGTGCCTGTCGGACACGGTTTGCCTGATCACCTCCAGTACTTTCGGAAGCAATCCGTCCATGATGCCACTTCTACGCAGCGCACCGAGGTTCTGAAATAGCAGCCGGTCCACTACATGAAGGCAAATAGCGATGATCTCGACAACGAATTCGTCCGCCCGGCGGCTATCGATGCTCACCCGGTCTTCGTCTGCTAGCATCGTTGTTGAGTCTTGCGCCAGCTTCATTCCTCCCAAGACCACGGCAACCGCGAGCCGTTCAATCCTATCCGCATCGGAGAGCTTCTTCGTCCAGAACACAGCTTTCCATAATACTTGATGACCTGAACGTGCGCAGGGGGAGGTCGAGGAGCGATCCCTGGCGTCCGCAAGCGACAAGGCCTAGCGAGAACAGCAGGGGCAGTCAATCCCCGCCAAATCGGTCACGGTCGGGCGGCCACTCGATGGGGTGGGTCACCGCCGGCTGCTTCGCGACAGAGTCTGGGCAAGTCGGCTTGCGGATTAGCAACAATCTAGTCAGCTTATTCGGCTACCTGTGCGCCGCAGGTCTCACAGCGAAGTTCACCAACACCGGCAAGCCGGCGACACATTGGGGACCAGCCAACACAACGACCAACTTGGCGTCCGGCCCCGGGCTGGAAGGCCTCGAGCGGTATCACATCGTCAGCGGCCGCAACATCCGTGAGGTCGCAACGAAGATAGGAGACTGCATCGGGAACCGGCTGGCGGGCAAAGTGCAGCCCGTTATGCAATCTAT
>CAZACK010000241.1:0-2257 GCA_964483455.1 uncultured Solibacteraceae bacterium | reverse complement strand
CAGCGGCTACCCCCAAGATGGCCAACGTGACCGCTAAGGCAAGCATGGATCTTCTGAGCATTGGGTTTCCTCGTGTTGGAACAACGACAAACATAGCACGTGAGACCGCCGGGAAGCGCGACGAGCGGGTCCGCCGCGGGCCTCGGGTCTGGCGGGCGCGACGCATGATGGGGTGAATGTGCCACATTTCGACACATGGCCTATGTTATTGATTTTATTGTCAAAGATCGATGGAGTGCCACAAGATTGGCCTTGTTGGGCCGCGATGCGTCACGCCGGTTTCGCGAAAAAAGGAGGTGACCAAACGAACCCAGATCGGCAGCCTGGAGATGGCTGCCCTCAGCGAGCATTATAGCACGCGCCCGCAAGGGAACTGGATAAAATTCTTTTGTATTCAAGCAGTTATCTCTTGTGACCGGGTGTAAGTTCTGCTACGATACCGACATTCATGGGCGCTCCGACGGTGTTCATTTCTTCGACGCGGCTGGACCTGCTGCCGACCGGGTTTCGGGCGGCGGCGCGGGAGACGGCGGTGAACGCCGGCTTCCGGCCGTTGGGGATGGAGGATTTTGCGCCGAGCGGCGCCCGCTACACGTTGGAGAAGTGCCTGGAATACGTCCAGCAGGCGGATCTGCTCGTGGTGATCGTCGCCCACCGCTACGGATGGATCCCGCCTGGCCAGCCCAACGGCGAGCCGAAGAGCGTCACCTGGCTTGAGTGCGAGTACGCCAGGGAGGTAAAGAAGATCGAGGTCATCCGGTTCGTCGTTCGGGAGGACGACGAGAAGTGGCAGTGGCCGCTCAACCTGCGTGAGGAATACCGTCTCAGCGAGGCGGCGCAGAAAGGAACAACAACTCCGAGGCTGGTGGAGGAGGTGACCCACGCCTGCGCACAACTTCGGGCGTTCAAGGCCTGGCTTGACAAGGGCAAGGGCATTGACCGCCGGTTTGACTCGCCCGCCGATTTGAGCAAGTGGCTGATGCAGGCGCTGTGGGAGTGGCGGATTCGACATAAGCAATTCGGTCCGGCGGCCGCCGGCGATCCGTCGGCATACCTCGAATACCTGTGGAAAGACACCCGATACATCGACATCCAGGGCCTCCAGGTCGGCGATGCCACCACGAAGAGATTCGAGATCAGTCAAATCTACATTCCGCTCACCACGGCGGCGGGGGCCGGCGAGCTTGTCAAGGGCCGAGGCCGCGCTTTTGTGGAGGAACGCGTCCGCGACGTTCCGCTTCAGTGCGCGCTCGAACAACCCAGGCTCACGATCGTCGGCGACCCGGGCGCGGGCAAGACGACGTTTCTGCGCCGGGTGGCTTTCGCCCTGTGCCAAACGCTCCGCGGACTAGACCCGGCGGAGGCCGAACGCTTCCTCGGACTGGCAGATCGCCCCTTTCCGGTCCTGATTGGCGCGCAGGAGCTGGTTGCGCATATCGGCCTGCACTTGCCGCAGGCCGGGCGCCATCCGGCGAGTGCGGACTCTCCGGACTGGATTCCGCATTTCCTCGGGACCCGGAGCGAGGAGTACGGCTGGGGTCTCACGGACGAGTTCTTCCGCCAGAAGCTGAAGAGCGGGTCGTGCCTGGTGCTGGTGGACGGCATGGACGAGGCGCCGGACCGGGTGGCGCGTGAGTCGCTGGCGCGGCTGATCGAAAAAGCAACACGGGCGTACAGGGACTGCCGGTTCGTGGCGACCACGAGGCCGCAAACCCACCGCGACAAGGCGGTCCTGGCGGACTTCGCGACGGCGCAGATCGGCGACCTGGGCGAGGAAGCCATCCGCACATTCCTCGACGAGTGGGCGCAGGCTTTGTATCCTGGCGAGTCAAGGAAAGCGGAATTATTCCGCGAGCGGTTGGAGAGTTCGGTGACCAGCCGGAGGGAGATCCGGCGCCTGGCGAAGAACCCGGTGATGCTGACCGCGTTGGCGGTGTTGCAGGCCAACAACCGGCGGCTGCCGGAGGAACGGGTCGGGCTCTATGAGTCGATCCTGATGTGGCTCGCCCAATCGCGGGAGAGCAAGCCCGGCCGGGTGCGGGCCGAGCGGTGCCTGGATCAGCTCCAGACGCTGGCGCTGGCGATGCAAGACCACCCGGAGGGGAGGAAAGTGGAGGCCGGGCGGGGCTGGGCGGCGGACCAGTTGGCCTCCGAGTTTGGGGACCGCGCCGAGGCGCTGCAATTCCTTGCCGCCGAGGAGGCGGACAGCGGAATCATCGTCAGCCGGGGCAGCGAGGTTCGCTACTGGCACCTGACG
>CAZACK010000240.1:0-2272 GCA_964483455.1 uncultured Solibacteraceae bacterium | reverse complement strand
ACCGTCAGCAGCGTTTTGGTGCCCATAACTTCATCGTACCCCTTGGCGATCACGCGAGGACCTTCGCGAACGCATCCGGCGACCTGTCGGCCAGGAACATGTCCACCTCTTCGGGCGTTGGGGGCAGGCCGGTCAGGTCATAGGTCACCCGGCGGATCAGCGTGCGCCTGTCCGCGGGCATCGCCGGCGCCAGGCCCTTCTCCTCGAGCTTCGCGCGAATGAAGCGGTCGATCGGGTTGCCCGCCCAAACTGGCTGTTTCACCGCAGGCACGCGCGGGGCGCGCGGCGCTTGAAACGGCCAGAAGGCCCGCTGCTCGGACGTGATGGCGAAGCCGGCGGCGGCCGCAACCGGACCGCCGCCCGGCCACACCGCTCCGTCCTTCACCCACTTCGCAAGTGTGGCGATCTCGTGATCCTCGAGCTTGCCGCCCGGCGGCATTTTCAGGCGCGCGTGGGAATGGCTGACGGCCGGGAGCAGGACGCTGTCCTCGGGGCTGCCGGGCATGATCGCCGGGCCGGAGGCGCCGCCTTTGAGGAGGCTTTCTCTCGAGTCGAGGCGCAATCCCCCGGCCGCGGCGCCGGTGTGGCAGGCGAAGCACTTCGACGACAGCAAGGGGCGAACTCTGGCTTCGAAGAACTCGCCGTGCTCGTCGGCGCTCGCTTGACAGGCAAGCAACAAGACGGCAGCCGGTACCCCGGCCACTTCCAGGCTACGAACCAAGCGCATCCGGCGCCTCTCGAGGTCCTTCCATTCTATTCGCTTCATCGCGTGAGGGCCAAAGCGCCTGCGCCACCCGGACCTAATCTCACGCCACCCTTGTAAATGCAGGCATTCAGGCGATAAACTCAACTTGAAGTCCAGTGGAGGAGGTACATGCGCAGGCGGCTGCTTGACACCACCCCGCTCCCGAACCTCGCCGGGCCGATGGAAATCAAGGTCCAGCCGAAGCGGGATCTCGCAAAAACGGAACTGGCCGATCCCTTGCGGCTGGCGGAAAAAGAAGATGGATTTGCGATGTTCCACAAGCGGTGTGGGGGAAAAATCGAGATCCAACTGAAAGAACAGGTGCGGCGCTTGCTGTCGTTTCCGATTTCGTCGAAACGCTCGTACCGCTTCGTCTGCACAGCGTGCCAGGACGAGTACGAGATCGAAGGCAGCGGCCAGGAGGGCATGGGGTCCCCGTACTCGTTCGCCCAGGAATGTCTGCGGCGGGTGCTGACGGAGAAACAAGGCCCGTATGGCTCGCCGCGGCACCTGAGTTTTTCCTACGACGAATCCGGTCCATCGGAGGAACCTAAGAAGTGAGCGGCTTCAGGAGCCGGCCATGGAATTCGGAATCCATTCTCTGCTGTTTCGCGAGACATTCGTCAGCAAAGACCTGCCATTGCTGGAAAAATGCAGGCAAATGGGGTTCGACGCCGTCGAGATCATCCCGTTCGATCCGGACAATTTTCCGGCGAGGGACGTCAAACTGGCGGCAGCCGATCTCGGCCTGACGATCAACATCGGCTATGGGATGCCGGCGGAGTACAACGTGATCTCGCCCGACGCGGAGATCCGCAAGCGGGGCATGGAGTTCTCGCGCCGGCTGATCGACTTGTGCAACGAGGCGGGCGCGAAGATCCTGACCGGGGTGATTCACTGCGGCTGGGGCTATCTGACCGGCAGGATGCGGACCGAGGAAGAGTGGAAGTGGGGCGTGGAGGCGTTCCGGCAGGCGGCCACGTATGCTTGGGAAACGTCGGGGATGGTTCTCGGCGTCGAGCCGGTGAACCGCTTCGAGTCGCATTTCATCAACACCGTCGCCGACGCCGTGCGGTTCGTGCGGGAAGTCGCGATGCCCAACGCGAAGGTCCACCTGGACACGTTCCACATGATCCGCGAGGAGGACAATATCGCCGAGGCGGTGCTCGAGGCGGGACCGCACACCGGCTACGTGCACGCCTGCGAGAACCAGCGGGGCATTCCGGGGACGGGGCTGGTGCCTTGGGTGGAGTTCTTCGGGGCGCTGCGGCAGATCGGCTACGACGGCTGCGTGACGGTGGAGTCCTTCGATCCCAACATGGAGCGGATCGCAAAGTTGTGCTGCATCTGGCGAAAGCTGGCGGACTCGCCGGAGCAACTGGCGACGGAGGGGCTGAAGTTCATCCGGAGCATGTACCGGGAAGTGTACCTGGCGGCGTGAGGATGAGTGGTTTTGGTGGACGGCATGGGACTCGAACCCACGACCCCGGCGTTGCGAACGCCGTGCTCTCCCAACTGAGCTAGCCG
>CAZACK010000239.1:0-2339 GCA_964483455.1 uncultured Solibacteraceae bacterium | reverse complement strand
TGTTTTCAGAGCAACGCCGATGGAAATGAAGGACTTATCCGCGTTCATCGGCGTTCATCGGCGGCCAGGAATTGATTTGTTCCCTTGGCGGCAGTGCTCCCCTGTGGCGCTTATTTGTGCAACGAGGTGCTAGACCGGCACAAGTTCCAGCGCGGAGCGATATTCCGAGTCCGGCGGCAGCAACGAGCCTGCGCCGCGATCCATGGTCGCGAGCTTCCCATGGTTTCGTATCGCCAGGTCGAGCAAAAGAGCTTCCGCTGCCTGTTGGTGGCCGATGAGGCGCGCCTTGATCTCGGGCAGAATCTCCCACAAGGCGCGATCCTGACTCCAGAAGATGTGCTCGGGACTCGCGGCATTGGCTTCAAGGAGCCTGAGCGCGTCACCCGCCGTAGTCGTCGTCTTCACAACCGCCGGGTTTGCCGACAGGCGAACGAATGCTGACTGCGTGGCGGGGCAGGTTGCCCACCCATGCGACCGCTGTCCGGTGAACCATGCGTGCGCCGCGCCGTGATGGATGTGGGTCGGCCACGCCAGAGCCAGCAAAACATTCACGTCAAGAAGCGCAACAGGCACTGGCCTACTCCACCGAAGACCGGAACAACGACGCAACCTCGGACCCCTCATCCGCGAGGGCGGCAGCCACGTCCTGAGGCCCAAATTCCGGAGTCGATGCCGGAACCTGGAAAACCACGAAACCATTCCGCACGGCCGTGGGCGACCGCGCTGACGCTCCACGCCGGGCTAGAATCGAAAGCGCCTGCCCGGTGGAGATGTCCCGTGATCGAGCGAGGCTTTTCGCCAGATCCAGCACATCATCATCGATTGTCAGCGTCGTTCGCATCAAAACATCATTATGTTCTGCTCTCCATATGATGTCAAGACTGTGGACTCGTCGGCCAGCAAGGCCTTGTAGTAAACTGGGTCCGGCATGCGATCCTGCTACCTCGCCGTTCTCTTCTGCCCCGTGCTTGCGGCCCAAACGGAGGAGCCGCCGCGGTTTGATTCCGAATTGATCTTTCCACTGGAGAAGTGGCACAATCACGCATCCTCAGTGGTCGAGCTGCCGACCGGGGACTTGTTCGCCTGTTGGTATCACGGCTCGGGCGAACGGGAGGCTGACGACGTCAAAATTGAAGGGGCCCGGTTGCGGGCCGGATCGAGGACATGGTCGGAGAGGTTCAACCTGGCCGACACGCCTGGATTTCCTGACTGCAATCCCGTGCTATTTCTCGATTCGCGCGATCGCCTTTGGCTGCTGTGGCCGGTGATCCTGGCCAACGAGTGGCACACGGCGCTGATGAAGTACCGGATCTCGACCGATTACGCGAACCCCAAAGCGCCGCCGAAGTGGGAGATCTCCGACAACCTGCTGGTCCAGCCTCGCAATTTCACGGCGAAAGTGAAGGAGGTTTACGAGCCGCGCCTGAGGGCGGCCTCCCCCGGCCGGCTTGCGGATTACTTCAAGACGATGCTCGATCGGGCGGCGGACAAGTACTTCTCCAGGCTGGGCTGGATGACGCGGGCGCATCCGCTGGAATTGCCCGGCGGCCGCATCCTGGTGCCCCTCTACTCGGATGGCTTCGACTTCTCGCTGATTGCCATCACCGACGACGGCGGTTCAAGTTGGTCGGCCAGCGAGCCGCTGGTGAGCCACGGGGGAATCCAGCCCTCGATCGTGCGCCGCAGGGACGGGACAGTCGTGGCGTGGATGAGGGATAACGGCCCTCCTCCCAAGCGCGTCCACATGAGCACGTCGGCGGACAACGGGCTGACCTGGGCTCCCGTGATCGACACCGAATTGCCCAATCCGGGATCGGCGCTCGAAGCGATCGCCCTCAAGGACGGAACCTGGGCGATGGTCTACAACGACACGGAGCAGGGGAGATGGTCGCTGGTGATCGCGTTGTCGGACGATGAGGGCAGGACCTGGAGGTGGCGGCGCCACCTGGAGCGCGACACACGGGAGTCGGGCCGCGGCTCGTTTCACTATCCTTCGATCATTCAATCTCGCGACGAGAGCCTGCACGTCACATACAGCTATTTCCTCAACCACCTGCCGGAGGGAGCGCCGCGGAAGGCGATCAAGCACGCCAGATTCAATGCGGCGTGGGTGAAGCAGGGAGACTGAAGTGGTCGTCGGAACGTCGCCTCGACCAAGACGGGAACCTTCGCGGGTTGGGATCGGTCCGCAAACAAGCCGCCGTTTCAGTGATATACTGTGGTTGGTTGGGGATTGCTCGCATCGCGAGAGGCTGTGAGCGGCGATCCCCACCGCCAACCATTCTTCGGGGCGTGGCTCAGCCTGGCTAGAGCGCCTGGTTCGGGACCAGGAGGTCGGT
>CAZACK010000238.1:0-2400 GCA_964483455.1 uncultured Solibacteraceae bacterium | reverse complement strand
TCGAGCCATTCCTGGGTTGGCTCAAAACCGTAGCGTTCTTTGAGCAACTTCAGCGGCGGATTGTCAAACGTCCACATGCCTTCATCCGGCAGGGCCGCGCCGAGAAAAATGAATCCCAGCACGACCACGCCGAACAACAGCAACCGTGATTTCTGCAAACTGTGTTTCATACGTTCACCTCGTTTTGGTAAAATTTATATTTTGGAATATAATACTTTTTTATTTTTTACGCAAGAATCAGGCCGATACAGCCCCATAGATTTTCAAAAGGTTACATGCCGGCTTGCACCGCGGTTTTCTCAAGTTTGGAAAACCAATGATAAAAAATTCTTAAATTTGGTTAAAATTTAGGGTTTGCTTTTGCACTAGGCCATTGCGCAGCAAAAGTTAGAAAAAAATTCTGAATTTTTGGTTTAAGCTCTCGGCTTGAGGCCGTATTCGATGCACAGCGCTTCGAGATTGATTTGGATGTTTCGATAAAGTTGATCGCGAGCGCTCAGTTTTGGCTTCGGCCCAGGCTTACTGGTCAAATGGCTAGCCGAGAGAACGGGCTGAATAATTTCGTTACGAAAGACCAACAGCCCGACCGCTTTTTGAATGCCGTTCTTTGAAAATTTATAGCGATGACTTGCTGGGACTTTTTCGATGATCTCTTTCGCTTTTAATTTCCGCAAGTCGTAGCTGAGCTGCGATTTGGTGTAGGCTTGGTTCTGAAGACGGTCCACGACCTGAGCATAAAGTTCAGCGCTCGCAAAACCATTGGGCTGTTTCGCCGTCTCGATGGTCACGCCCAACACCGTCATCAATCGCCGATTCGTCAGGCTAATTCCAGGCAAGCGCGTGTTGTCCTTGATCACCGGCGCTTGGAGTTCTTCCAACCTCTCACTTGGCAGACGACATTGATCCGCCGCTTGCCAGACGTCCATGAAATTTTTGATCATGTTCTCCATCCGGCGGCGGTATTGCGGAAAGGCCGAGAACGATTTCGGCAGTCCCAGTTCCTTGGGCCGATTGATGGTGACTTCAATGCGGAGCACACGCTCGCCTTTATCGTAGATCTTGATGCGGTTTTTGCCCAACCAGATATTCACCACGGTCAGATCATACTCAGGATTCTCGATACGCACGCTCATGCTTTTGAATTTGACACCACGTCGGTCTTTGCCAAAGATCGTGTTAATCGTCCCAGGACGCAGACGTTGCCGGGTGTTGTCAATCATATTCTGGTACACCCAATTTAAGTGCCGCGGCTGACGGAATAACATGTTGAAACAACACTCGGTCTGACAGAAAAAGAACTCTCGTTCCAGACCCGAAGCCCGAATTTCTTCGGTGGTCAAGCTCATCATCACTCGCGGAGCCCACCGCCGACAAACTTCCAGAAGATGCCCTTCATTTAAGGTATCTGCAAGCTTCTGGATGGCTTGTTCATCGGTGAACGCCGTCAGACAGTTCTCAAACTTTTCATAATCCAGGCCCCGCCGATCCGCTCGTTTCGCCAGCCAGTCGTGAGCATTGACAATCACCTTGGTGGCAAAGGGCGGATGTGGTGAAATGCCGATGGTCACATGACCCCACTTTTTATCTTTGATGTGAAAATAATAGTAATTGACATAGCGGAAGTTCTTTTCGAGATGCGGGCTTTCAGTATCAGGTTTAGTTTTTGGTGTCTGGCTATTGTAAACCGTGGTCTTTTCATGAACCTTCATAATCAAAAAAATGCCTTCTTCTTTCTCAAAGTTTTTTAAATACGCCTGTGCCAACTCATGTTTACGTTCTTCTTCAACGTTTTCCAAGACGAGGATTTTATTCGCTGCCGCAAATGCATAGAGGCGTCGCGCACAGCGGTAGGCAAAACGCAGGAGTTGATTTTTATTCAACGGCTTATCCGGCGCAAGCCGCCGAAACCATGTCACCATGCCGCCGGGGCTATTCAAGAGTCGGAAATAGCCATTGATCACGATGCGATCAAAAGAAAGATAGACGCCATCGAGTAGGTTTAGATAAGTTTCGACAAACTGATTCATGATGCCTCCACGAGATTGATTCACAGCCTTTAGCAAGATGATATAAGTCTCGTCAGAAAACGTCAAAAAAGCAACTGTTCAAGGCCTGAATTTTTCCGTGTGGGTTTTTGATCCGTGTGAAGTCATCAGGAAGTCAGTGTAGCGTTAAATTCTTGAATCTGTAATTAAGCCGCTGTGGCATCCGGGCAATTCGGCAAATCCGGATACCACCCAAATAACATCAAATATCCGTTGGCCGCTTTTATCCGTTGGAGCAAATTGTTTTTGAATCTAAGGCTGCCGCGAAGCGGCCCCAGTTTTCAGCTTGTCTGAAAACCTGGCGTAGTCTCTTTAAAGTGAAATCTTTGCAGAAAAAGCAAAGATTTTTGGCTCA
>CAZACK010000237.1:0-2406 GCA_964483455.1 uncultured Solibacteraceae bacterium | reverse complement strand
GCGCAACGGAAGGGCCCCACTGGGGGATGGGTGGAGTGAGCACGGTGGGGCTGTTCGCCGCGACAGGACCCGCAGGAGAGCCGATCAATGCCGAAATTATTTTCGGATTGAGGCTAACTTACCACGTTGAGGAAGCCGCCACGCCGTCAGGTCCATTCGCTCGTTAGGCCTCACATGTCCAGCGCCGCTTCCACGAATCTTCGAGTCCCAGCATCGTTAGTGGCAAGGAGCATGAGCCTGTAGTTACCCGGGGCTGCCGGCGCGGCTCTACGCGCGTAAGTCTTCACGACATCGAGTTCTGCCTGTTTCTCGGGCGCCAACGTGGGATCGCCAGCGAGCACCCACAGGTGCCGTCCATCGGGAAGCGCGTCGGCTACGATGGTCGTGTGCCAACCCGCGGCGGTAAGCTTGTCTCCCTGCGGGGGATCGATCCGTGTAAGGAAGACGCCGATCTCAACAGCGAGGGCCTTGGGTAAAAGCCATTTCGTGGTTTCCTTCTGCTTGGGCCAAGGTCCTGCCCGCAACTCGCTGGTTGGAATGATCACACCAAAGGGAAAGGCAAAAGCGGCTTGTGGGTCTATCGTCCAGGTGTCGAGAAAGTTGGGGGGCGGCCCTGGGGAACGCCATTTCCGGGGATCGGGAGCACGTACATGGCAAACTCCGCTCTCGTGGAGGCTGGCTTTGAGCACACCACCCAAAGAACGCGCTGCAACGTAGACGTCGCTCATGGTTGTAGACCACCAGACCAGCCACTCAGATGAGCGAAGACCGGCGGGATCTCCTACAGCAAAGCGGGCGGAACGTTTTCTCATGGTTGGGTGAGGCCTATCGCTCCGGTTCAACGGCTGGCCGCGGGGCGGACCGTCCGCTGCGACCGGCTGTTAGGCGCTCACCTCTGCCACCGAGATAAAGATCGCGACACGATCTGGCCCTCGATACTCCTCATAGTCGGTGGCGAACAAGCGCCTGTACTTCTGAGGTTGCCCAAAGTGTCGCCAAACCGCCGACCAACCATCAATGACTGCTTGGGGCATGGCACCTTGGCTCTCGAAGACGAGGTACAGGCCGCCTCGCACCGCTACAGAGTTATAGTCAGGCGGGGGAACGCTCACCTGCACCCCGGCCGTGACGGTGTATGGTCCGGAGGCGTCGGATTCGTAGTCCGAATAGACTCCGTACACGAGCGAGCTGGCCCGCCTATTGGGTATTTTGTCGGGCACGTGCTGACCATAGAACTTTCCCCATAGCTCGGGCAGCTTCGCCAGCGAAGGGTCGGCCTCGTCGCGGTTGACTGTTCGCACCGATAGGCCAGTCACCGTGAACGGTTCAACTGCAACGAGCGTGGGTTGCATCCGTAATCTTCCTCTGTTCTAGGCGCCTAACGAGGCCGCGGCTGAGCCGCAGGTGCACCGGCAAGCTCGCTTGCCGATGTACCTGTCGGCTCCAGGCGCGTGATAGGCCGCGCTTCGCGGCCGAGTATACTGACCGGCATAGTACGCCGATATCGCATGCCAACTCCGGCGCAATTCTTCTGTTGGTTCATAGACTTGTCACTCCTATCCACAACACTGCGTTGGCGTGCTATACAGACCGGCATAGTTCCGTTATAGCTGCGAAGCCCTGAATCCTTGCATGAGGGTATCTGCCAGACTCTTGGCCGGGCTCGATGGGTCCTTCAATTGCGCGCGTCCAACGAGCCTCTGCACTTCTCCTGACCTCTGACTGAGGCGATTGTCTTGGCCTCGACCGGGGCCGTCGAGCGTTCCATCTCGCCGCTATACTACAGGGCCCACCGTCTCTTCGTTCGACTGCGCGCCTCATCGACCCACTGCACAGGAAGAGCACTGGGTCCCCCCCGGCACCGCCCCTAAAAAGAATGCTCCTTCCAAGCTTGCTCGTTACTCGTCTCCAAGGGGTGGTCTGGCTTGGTCCCCAACTGCGCGCGTCGAGCGACCACAGTTTCATCGTGGGGGCTCCGCGAGCGCAGGGGACCGACCAGGCCACCCCGTCCTAATCCTCAATCCCCTACCTGTCCTTCCTGAAAGAGCTGGTTCATGATCTGATTCTTCTTGGCCGGGTCTTTTTCCAGCTTCACCGCCTTGGTGTAGTTTTCCATGGCCACTTCGCCTTTGCCGCGCATCGCATAAATCCTTCCGATTCCTAGGTAGGCTCTCGCTTCGTCAGGATTTGCCTTCACCGCTCGATTGAAGCAGTCCATCGCCTCCACAAGATTCCCTTTCTCCAGCAACATCCACCCGATGGCCGTATGGGCCGGCGCAAAGTCGGAATTGGCCTCGACCGCCGCGCGGTACTCCTTCATGGCTTGATCGCGTCGACCGCGGCCCTCGTAGAGTCCACCCAAGGCGAAATGGACCTCGGCATCGCTCGGATTCAGACGCAGGGCTT
>CAZACK010000236.1:0-2411 GCA_964483455.1 uncultured Solibacteraceae bacterium | reverse complement strand
CGGAATGGGGCCAGAGCTTCACCTTTGACGGCTTCGGCAACCTGCTCCAGCAGACCGTGACGAAGGGCTCCGCACCGTCGCTGTCAGTGCTGGTGGACACGGCCACCAACCACATCACCACGAGCGGCTACGCCTACGACGCCAACGGCAACCTAACGCAGATGCCGACCCTCAGCAGCCTGGTCTACGACGTGGACAACCGGCTGATCACGGCGACCCACAGCTCGAACGGCACCGACCAGTACCGCTACGACCCGAGCAACCGCCGGGTCTGGAAGAAGAAGCCGGACGGTACGCAAGAGACCTACTTCTACGGAATCGACGGCCGCAAGCTCGGCACGTACTCCGGCGGCACCGCCGGCACACCCTTCGCGACAGTTCACACCAACGTCTACTTCGCCGGCAAGCTGATCTGGGCGGAGGGCGCCGCCGCCGTGACCGACCGCCTCGGCTCCGTCGTCTCGAACAACCGCAAGTACTTTCCGTACGGCGAAGAGCCCACGACCACCGCTCAGGATAAGACTAAGTTCGCGACGTACTACCGGGACGCAACGACAGCGCTCGACTGTGCGGTCAACAGATACTATGCTCGGACCATTGGGAGGTTTCTGACCATAGACCCATCCAGCTCAGGCACCTGGCCAGAGGATCCCACAAGTTGGAATCGGTATGCATATGTCCTCGGTGATCCGATCAATCTGAACGATCCCAATGGCCTTGATCCCGACGACCCAGGGACGTGGGTATTCCACGACAAGTGGGAGAGGGGCGAAATCGGAATGTGTTGGAAGGAACGACTTGGAGAATTAGATTACATTATGACCTGTTTCTTCTCGGGCGGCCCGGGCGGTGTGAACGGCCCGCCGGTGCAAACCGGCCCGCGACGTGACTACCCCACGAACGGAGTCGCATGGCAGAGATTGCGAGAAGCCATTGCCAAAATGAACGGGACACGATGTGCGCAGGTTTTCAAAGACATGGAGATGCCACTTGGGTCCTTAGAAGGTTGGGGCCGGAAGGTCGATTTCTATGATGGTCGGGGCGAATCGGCCTTCGCCGGAGTGACTCAGGACTACATCTCAGGAAACGGGAATCAGACTTTGCTTGCGGCGACGGGCGCCTACGGAGATGACGCGGCTATCTTGACCAGGAAGAACGCGGAGGGCATGACGGAATTTCTGCCAAAGGTGGTTCTCAAAGCCAATTGGTGGTCGGCGGGACAGAGCGGCTACACTGTGCTGCACGAAGTCTTGCACTATGCCCTGCAAGGTGGCGACGCAGCGCTAATGGATGATTTCAAGAGGTTTGGCTTCAGCTACAAGGGAGGGGGTTCGCATGAACTCACCCAGTGGTTTGAGAAGGGCTGTCCGGATATGCGTACGCCGCAGGATTCTCTGGCGCGGATTCCTCGCGACGGTTTTGGCGGCAGCTATAACTACTAGCAGTGGAATCGTCCGGTGCGAAGAGATTTCAGTGAGTACCACAGGGGCGATCCTGATCGCTGGTATGGTGTGTGGGAACGGAACTCTGACCAAAGAGAGGGCCCTGGCCTGCTTCAGACGTCTCGAGGGTCAACAGCCGGGGCCTTTCAGTCTCATGCGGTTGCGGATAGTCGCTGACAACAGTGACTGGCAACACTTCAGCAAGCCTGCCGAGTGCTGGAGCTTCCAGGAGTGGATCGGAATGACGAAAGCCGCACCCAAGCCGCGTGACGCGATGGCAGACATCCTGAAGTCACCACGAGGGACGAGGCTTCGATACCGAGACCGATTCGGGCGGATCGAGCGGTCAATCGTCGAGGGCCAGGATCCGTCGCTGTTCCGGCAACGCGGATCGACGTTCGAGCTTGTGCACATGAGCATGAGCGCTCCGGCCCCATTGCTAAAAGACCGCCCTGGCGGAGGACGTTGGGTGCACTTGTTTTTCCAGGCGCTGGAGGGTGAAATCACGGAAGAGAACTGCCGGTCGATCAGTGAGGATCTGAGTAAGAACCTGAACCTCCCTCTGATGCTCACGAGATTCCGTCCGGACCCGATTTTCATCGAACCGGCTGAGTATCCTATACTTCACCCGTTGATCCGACTCCGCGAGGAACCACCGGAGGAAATGTACCGCACTCGAACTGCGTTCTCGTGTGTAATGTGGTACGGTGAGCTTACCTGTAGTAAGTATTTGCACTAAATATTGGTCCTGCCGCGGGGATCTTCGGCCAAATGACCAGCAAACATGGATTGTGAGCAACGTGCCCTCCTCTGCCCCTGGGGAATGTTTTCGTAATGCCGCGCCTTTTCGCACCAGCCTAACGCGGGTCCGCTGATGCGTCTGCTGTGGGAAGCAATCAATTCAGTTCAGGGCTAACAGTGTTCTGTTTGCCTACATCGGTGCAGTCCAACCGGCATGAAGACTGGCAC
>CAZACK010000235.1:0-2450 GCA_964483455.1 uncultured Solibacteraceae bacterium | reverse complement strand
TTCCCGTCGGCGATGTTGAGGTTCGGATCCGCCAGGTTGACCCAATTCAGCGCGTTGGTGAACGTCCCCTCCAGCCGCAGCCCGAACCGCTCCACAAGCTGGAAGCGCTTGCTCATGCCGAGGTTCCAGCCGACGGTGCCGGGGCCGAGGACAATCCCGACGCCGGAGTTGCCGAAGCGGCCCAGGGGGGCCGGGTCCCGGCCCGGCACGACGCCCACCGCACAGTCGAACTGAAGCGCGCCGGGAGTCCGGCCCGGGCAGGCAAATGCGCTGCGGTCGAGCCACATCGCCGCCGTGGGGTTACTGACGCTGCCGTTGGCCTCTCCGAGGCGGTCTGGCCGCTGGGCGCCCCGCCGCGGCGCATTGGTGCCGGAAGGATCCCCCCCGCTGAACACCGGAGTCAGGTAAGGCCCGGTCTGGAGGGTGAGAATCGAGGAGAGGCTCCAGCCGCCGAGCACGGCGTCCGCCAGACGGTTGGCGCCGGACAGCCACGCCCGCCCGCGGCCGAACGGCAGGTCGAAGACCAGCGTCGAGACCGAGCGGTGGCGACGCGTCGCGTACACGTCGCCGCGGTCTGCCCGCCGGTCGAGCGAGTTGGTCACCCGGCCGCCTCCCGTTTCCCCCGCCCACCCGCTGGGGCTGGGGCCGGCGTTGTCCGCCAGGTGTTTGGCCAGCGTGTAGGCGAAGTTGAAGGAAAGCCCCTTGCTCAGCCGCCGGTTCAGCTCGGCCTGCAAGGAGTTGTAAAGGGAGTTGGCGCCCGCATCGCGGGAGTAAATCAGGCCCCAGTGCGGGAAGGGGCGGTCGGTGAGCGGCCGCTGCGAGAAGAACTGGGTGGACGGCTGCGGCTGATTGAGGTCCGGCGCCCAGGGCATGTGCGAGGACTTGTTTCCGATGTAGGACAGGCGCAATCCGATGCTGCTGCTGAGTTGGCGGTCCACCGAAACGCTCCACTGGTACATCTGCGGCGGGCGGAAATCGATCTGGTTGGCGGTGCGGAACTCGAAGGTCCCCACCGACCCCGCCCGCACACCGCTGCCGGGCGTCCGGGTTTCGGGCAGGAAAAACACCGGCTTGCCGTCGGGGGCGACATTGGTAAAAGAGCGCACATCGGCCTGGACGGTGCTCGTCAGCGAGTAGAACACGCTTCCGAGGATGATCATGTTGTAAAGACCCGCCGAGGTTCGCAGCGTCGTCTTTTCGTTCAGCCGGTAGGCCAGGCCGAAACGGGGCAGGAACTGCCGGTAGTAATTCTTCCGCAGGCCTTCCGGCAGCCCGGCCTCCTTCGCCGTGACGATGGGCGTGCAGCCGACCCCGTTGATCACCGGGCCGGGGCACGCGTTAATGGTCGTGAGCACCCCTTGCCCGATGAAGGATGGCGCGCGGGGATCGGAGGGAATGATGACCCGCCCGGTGCGGGGCACGCTGCGGTCAAAATTGGCGATGTTGAGACCTGCGTCGTAGTAGCCGGGGTGGAATTCCCAGCGCACGCCGTAATCGACGGTCAGCTTGGGCGTGGCGCGGAAGGAGTCCTGGAAATACGCCTTGTAGTGCGTTGCGCGGCCGTCGTTGTCGATCTGGAGATCGGCGAAGCTGGATTGCACCGGCGCTCCGAGCAGGAAGTCTCCCCACGGATGACCCGTGAAGTTCCCCGAGAAGTTGAACTCGCCGTAGGAATCGCCGGTGATGAAGCTGATGTTGGATTCGCCCCGCAGCTTGCGGATGTCCACGCCCCATTTGAAGGTGTGCCGGCCGCGGCTCCAGGTCATGTTGTCGATGAACTGGGTATTCCAGGACCGGGAAAAGCCGGGGCGGCCCTTGGCGAAGCTTGTAAGCCGGTCGACGAGAAACGCCGGGATGCCGTTATAGATCGGATTCGGCGGGATGTCTTTCAGGTTCAGGGATTTCAGAAAGCCGCGGCCGTCGAAGGGGAACTCGCGCTGGCTGAAGGCGTAGTTGACGCCGGCGCGGAATTCGTTCAGCAGCGCCGGACGGGCCACCCAGGTGTAGGAAACAACACCCGAATGATGGCCGTCCTGCACCGTGTCGGTCGGCAGCAGCAGGACATTGGGCGAAAACGACGGATTGGACTTGTGCGTGTAACGGCTGAAGATCGAATGACGGGGCGAGAAGTGGTGATCGCCGCGGACGTCGAACTGGTCCGATTCGATGTTGGCCGAACGGTTCTCGACGAAGTTCGCCGCGGTGAACCGGTCTGCCGCGCCGGTGTTGGGATTGGGATAGAAAGGCAGGATGGCCTTCGCCGTGGCGTTCACGCGGCTGGCTGGGATGGTGTTGCCTCCGAACGGCTGGCCGGTGAGGGGGTCGCGCACGGCCACTCCCTCGGCGCTGAAGTCGCCCGCCTTCATGCGCTCGGTCGGCACCGAGTTCTGCACGGTGGACTGGCGCGGAAAGCGGAGACTCTCCCAGGTGAATAGAAAGAACGTGCGGTT
>CAZACK010000234.1:1221-2473 GCA_964483455.1 uncultured Solibacteraceae bacterium | reverse complement strand
CTGAGCCGCAGCCGAAGGTCGGGCGTCACGACGACGGCCGTGCCGAAGCGTCCGCCCTCGCGGCTCAGGAGGTCAGCGAGCCAGCGGACATCGGCGGCTACGGCGCGGTTCAGGCGGAACCGGCGGACCTGGAAGGGGACCATCTCGAGGTCCCGGAGCCTGCCGGATGCATCGGTCCTCGCGAGGAACAGGAGCGCCAGATCGCCGCGATAGGCCTCGTGGCCTTCGATGCCCTCGTAGTCGTTCAAGAGGTCCCCGCAGCCGTACAGGATGAGCCTGCCGCGGTAGACCTCGATGGGCTTGACATGGTGCGAGGAATGGCCGTGCACCACGTCGACGCCCGCATCGATGACGCGCCTGCTGAACCGGACCTGCTCCTCCGGCACCTCATAGCCCCAGTTCTCTCCCCAGTGGACCGACAGGACGACCACATCCCCGGGCCGCTTCACCTTCCTGACCGATTCGGCAACGCGGTCCGCGGTCATATCGGACAGGTCGGGCAGGAGGTTCACGCCCGGCCGGTCCGGCCCGGCGGCCCATGAGGAGGGGACGCCGCTCGAACCGTGCGCCGCGGAGAAGACCACCACTCGTCCCCGTTCCGGCCCAAGGTCCAGGACGGCAGGGGACGCCGCTTCGGCGTCGTCCTGCCCCGCTCCCGCATGCCGGATCTCTGCGGCCTCGAGCGTGCCGATCGTCTCCGTCAGGCCCCGGTATCCCCAGTCGAGCACATGATTGTTTGCCAGGACGACGAGGTCGATGGCGGCCGACGTCAGCGCGCCGATGTTCGCCGGATGCATCCGGTAGTTGATGCCCTTGCCCGGCCAGGGCTCCCCGCTCCGGGTGATCGCCGTCTCGAGGTTGACGATCCGGACGTCCGGCGCGGCACGCGCCAGCTCGCCCAGCGCATCGCCCCAGAGAGAGGAGGGATCCGCCCGGCGGGGAATGGTGCCGTGCGCCCCCTCGGCAAGCCGTACATAGGTTCCCGCATCGGAGACGTAGTGCTCGTACAGGACCGGCGGGGACGGATGCGGCAGGACCTGGTCGATCCCGCGGCCGGTCATCACGTCTCCGCCGAGAAGCATGGTCACCGACATCATGCTCATCGTCCCCATCCTTTGCATGAGCGTTTTCCTCCGGCGCGGGGCGTCCCCGCCCGGCAAGAGACGGACCGCACGCCCGCTCTTATTATCCCACTTTGCGGCCCCCTCCTTATACGGGATGATAATGGTATAATTTAAGTGTTCACGGGCGC
>CAZACK010000234.1:0-1211 GCA_964483455.1 uncultured Solibacteraceae bacterium | reverse complement strand
AAGCGATGACTCCGGGGGCCGGGCGGTCCCGCGCCCGGTGACCGAGGAGGTGAGCACGATGAAGATATTCAATTGCAAGGACCTGGGCCATCGCTGTGACGCGGTCCTGGAGGCGCGGACCGAGGACCAGCTGGTCGACCTGGCGTCCGTTCACCTGCGCGAGGCGCACGGCGTAACTATGGTCCTGCCGGACACGATCGCGAGGATCAGGAACCGCATGGTCAACCGCACCACCGTGGACGCGGCGAAGGTCGTTGACCGGCTCTTCGAGACCTATGCCTGCAGCGGCGAGCCGGACTGCACGTGGCGGTACATCGCTGAAGCAGAGACGATCCTGAACGGCGGCATCCCGGCGCACGAGCGCGAGCTCCGTGCGGCGTGACCGCGCGGTCCTCGGCTGTTGAAACGACGGCAGCAGGGAGAGAAGGAGACAAGCATGAAAACCGACACATCCATAATATTGGTGACCGGCGCGACCGGAAAGCAGGGAGGATCCGTTGCGAGGAAGCTCCTGTCGCAGGGATACAAGGTGCGGGCGATGACGCGGAAACCGTCCCAGCCCGCGGCCCGGGAGCTTGCGGCATTGGGCGCCGAGATCGTGAAGGGCGATCTCGACGAGCCTGCAACGCTCGATGAGGCTCTGAAGGGCGTCTGGGGCGTCTTTGCGGTCCAGAACACCTGGGAGGCGGGCGTGGAGCGAGAGGAACTGCAGGGCAAGCGCTTTGCCGAGATGGCGAAGAACGAGGGGGTGAAGCATTTCGTGTACAGCTCCGTCGGATCGGCCCACCGGAGGACCGGGATCCCCCATTTCGACAACAAGGCGCGGATCGAGGAGCGGGTGAAGGCGCTCGGCTTTCCTTCCTACGTGATCCATCGGCCGGTCTTCTTCTTGGAGAACTGGGTCGCGGCGTGGTGCAAGCGCGGCCTGGACGAGGGCCGGCTCGCCATCGCTCTCAAGCCCGGGACGAAGCTCCAGATGGTCGCCGTGGAGGACATCGGGAGGTTCGGCCTCCTTGCTTTCGAGAAGGACCAGGCCCTGAACGGCCGGGCGATCGACATCGCCGGCGACGAGCGAACGATGCCCGAGACGGCCGAAATCCTCGGCAACGCGCTGGGGAAGAAGATCGCCTTCACGCCGGTCCCGATCGGCGAGGTGCGTACGCAGAGCGAGGACTACGCGATCATGCTCGAATGGTTCGACCGCGTGGGAT
>CAZACK010000233.1:0-2475 GCA_964483455.1 uncultured Solibacteraceae bacterium | reverse complement strand
CGGGATCGCCATTCTTCAACCCTGACGCTGATGTGGGCAAGTATTCGGGCTGGCTGCCGCACTGGCGCCAGTCGGGAAAGATGTATTTCGTCACCTTCCGGCTCGCCGACTCGGTGGCTCAGGACCAGTGGCGTGCCTGGGCGGCACAGAAACAAATTTGGGAATCCTATCACCCGCAACCGTGGGACGAGAAAACCTGGCGCGAGTATCACGAGCGATTCACTGAAGCGATGGAGCGTCTGCTCGATGCCGGTCATGGCTCGTGCAGCCTGCGTCAACCTGCCATCGGGGAGATTGTGGAAAAGGCACTCCGACACTTCGACAGCATGCGCTACCAACTGGGCGAATTCGTGGTCATGCCCAACCATGTGCATGTCTTGGTGCGACCGGCGGAGAACGAGGCGCTGGAGAAAATCCTTCACTCGTGGAAATCTTTCACGGCCAAGCAAGCGAATGCTCTTTTGGGAACGACAGGCGCGTTTTGGCGGGAGGAGTACTTCGATCATCTGGTTCGATCTTCTCAGCAATACGAAAAGTGCTGCGGCTATGTCCGCGAAAACCCGCTGAAGGCCCGGCTGCGAGCGGGAACCTATCGGCTGGGAAAAGGCACGTTCGACCTGCCAAAGCCCCTTCAACGTGCTTCCGGCATCCTGCCGGAAGAACAAACTTCTTCGACAGGCCATCTGCGTGGCCACATGCAGGAAAATATGGTTCTGCCGGCTGGAAGCACGGCAGCACGTTCTTCGTGTCCTGCACGCAACACCTTCCTTCTCCATGGCGTGACGGGTTCGGGCAAAACTGAGATCTACTTGCAGGCCATTGCCCACGCGTTGAAACAGGGCAAGGGCGCCATCGTGCTCGTGCCCGAAATCTCCCTCACGCCGCAGACTGTCGAGCGATTCAAGGCGCGATTCAGTTCCGGCCCGTTGCAAACGCTCGTCGCCGTGTTGCACAGCCATTTGTCCGCCGGCGAACGGCATGACGAGTGGCACAAGATTCGCCAGGGCCGCGCTCGCATTGTCATCGGCCCGCGCTCGGCGATTTTCGCTCCCGTGGACCCGCTCGGGTTGATCATCGTGGACGAAGAGCACGAGCATTCTTACAAGCAGGAAGAGGCGCCGCGTTACCATGCGCGCGACGTGGCCATCGTGCGCGGCCACCGGGAAGGCGCCGTCGTCGTGCTCGGCTCCGCCACGCCTTCGCTTGAAAGTTACTACAACTGCCGCAAGGGCAAGTACACGCTGATCGAACTCCCCGAGCGCGTGGACAACCAGAAGATGCCGCACGTCCGCGTCGTGGACATGCGCCAGGCCGCGCGCCAGGGCAAAGGCCCGCCCGTCTTCTCGCCACAGCTCAAGGAAGCCATCGCGCAACGGCTCGAACGCGGTGAGCAGACGATTTTGTTCCTGAACCGGCGCGGCTACTCTTCTTCGCTGATGTGCCCACTCTGCGGCTTCGTCGCTCAATGCCCAAATTGCAGCGTGTCGCTCACCTATCACCGCATCGAGCAGAAACTCTGCTGCCATATCTGCGGCCACACGGACTTAGTGCCGAAGATTTGCCCGGACGCCAAATGCCGGAATCCAGCCATTCGCTACGCCGGTCTGGGCACACAGAAGGTCGAGGAGACGCTCGCCAAACTTTTTCCTCATGCGCGTATCAAACGCATGGATTCCGACGTGATGAAGCGCAAAGAGGATTACCGGCGTGTCCTCGGCGATTTTCGCGTCGGCAAGACCGACATTCTCGTCGGCACGCAGATGATCGCCAAGGGACTGCATTTCCCAAACGTGACGCTCGTCGGGATCATCCACGCCGACCTCGCATTGCACCAGCCTGATTTCCGGGCGGGCGAGCGGACGTTTCAACTACTGACCCAGGTGGCCGGGCGCGCGGGCCGCGGCGATGTCGAAGGCGAAGTGTTCGTGCAGGCGTTCACACCGTTTCATCCGGCGATTCAATACGCGCGCCGTCACGACTTCGCCGGTTTCTACGAGCAGGAAATCGAGTTCCGCGAGCAACTGAAATATCCGCCCATCAGCCGCGTGGCGTTGCTGACGCTCAAAGGGCGCAACGAAGACAAGGTGAAATTCTCGGCGGAGCACTTGAAGAAGGAACTGGAGAAACTGACCGCCAGCAATGTGCTTCCGGCGTCCTCGCCGGAAGAACTGCCTTTGCCTGAAGCCCAGCGCACGGGGCAAGCCAGTTCTGCCGGCAAGATGCCGGCAGCACGCTCATTGTTCCGCGACTTGATCCTCGCCGGCCCCGCGCCCGCGCCGCTGCTCCGCGCCGAGACGTACTACCGCCACCAAATCATGCTCCGCACGCGCCAGATGACCGCCCTGAGCCGCGCGCTGGCAAAGCTGACGGCAACCCTGGCGTTGCCCGAAGACGTGACGCTGACCGTGGATATTGATCCGGTGAGTTTGAGTTGAAAACCTGAGCAGTTCGAGGCCAGTGTCGCACCAATGTCAG
>CAZACK010000232.1:0-2520 GCA_964483455.1 uncultured Solibacteraceae bacterium | reverse complement strand
AGAGGGGAGATTCCATGAAGTTAACTCTGCTGGCGGCCAGCCTTGTCCTAGGAGCGATGACCGCACAGGCCCAGTATGTACTGGACCACTTCAACTGCTACCAGATTCAAACGACCCCGCCGCCCGGGGCGGTCGTGAACCTAGTGGACCAGTTCAATATCCCGGGCCTCAATGTGAACGTCCTGAACAAGATCAGGTTCTGCAACCCCACCTATAAAGTGGTGCAGGGTCCGGTGGTGACTCCGATCACCCATCCCGACGACCACCTGACTTTCTACCGGCTGAGCCCTCGGCCGCCGATCAACCTGAACGTGATGGTGGACAATCAGTTCGGACCGCAGCAGCTCCTGGTGACCGATCCGGTGCTGCTCGCGGTACCGACGCAGAAGTCCCCGCACCCAAACCCGCCCGTGGATCTCGACCACTACCAGTGCTACATTGCCGCCGGCCAGCCGGTTCTCAAGCCGGCGATTCTCGCGGACCAGTTCCACCGCGAGAGGGTCCAGGTAAACACGCCGATCTTATTGTGCAACCCGGTCAGGAAGGAACACAACGGCGCCGTTACGGAAATTCGGCACCCGGACGACCACTTGGTTTGCTACAGCAAGACGCTGAGGCAGTTTGCCAACACCAGGGACATCAAGAACCAGTTCGAGGCGTCGCAGATCATCACGATTGCGTCCGACTGGCTCTGCGTGCCGTCCAAGAAGCAAATCATCGGGGCGGCCGGCGCGGAGGAGTAGCGCGGCCGAAACCGCGGCGCAGTTGGGGACCGTCAGTCCAGCTCCCAGGTCCGGAAGGTATACTGATGGTCCTCCATCGCTATGCGTTTGCCGCGAAACCGCACTCCCTCCATCTCCAGCCGCACGCGCTGTTCGTGGGCCATGTCGTGCTTGAGCCGGATCCGGCCGCCGGCGCCAACCACCCGCTGCCACGGCAGCGAGTCTCCCGATTTCCGCAACAACTGGACGACCTGCCGGTGATAGAGGGGGTAGCCAGCGGCCGCGGCCACCTGTGAGTACGTCGCGACTTTGCCGCGGGGGATCGCGCGAATCAGCTTGCGCATCGCCCGGTCCCGTTCCTCCGACGGCGCCGCGCGGAGAAGGCGGCGCGAAACCTCCCGGGCGCTGAACCTGGCTCTCGGGCCGGTGCGGGGCACCGTTCCACAATAGCAGGAAGCGCCCGGCGCGTTTGGTCTATAATGTCCGTCTGGGAGGAGTCTCCCCTGCATGGACGACATCAAGAAAAAACTGCAAGAGGAGATCTCCACTCTCGAGTACGAGCTTCGCAGCGAGCTGCCGAAAGAAATCCGCAAAGCGCGCGCGCACGGTGACCTGAGCGAGAACGCCGAATACCACGCGGCCAAGGAGAGACAGCGGTACGTGGACGCGCGGCTCGGGCAACTGAAGAAACGCCTGGCGGAGATCTCCATGGTGGACCTCTCCCGGCTGCCCCAGGACCGTGTCGGGCTCGGGTCCCGGGTTCGGGTGCTCGACTTGCAGAAGGACGAGGAAATCTTCTATAAACTGGTAACCAGCGAGGAGGCCGATGCCGCCAAAGGATGGATTTCGACCTCGTCGCCCATCGGGCGGGCGCTGCTCGGCAAGGAAGTGGGGGATTCGGTCAGGATTCAGCTTCCTGGCGGATTCAGGGAGATGGAAATCGTACGGCTGTCCACCATCCACGACCCGGATGAGTAGCGGCGCAAGCCGGGAGGGCCGCAGATGACGTATACGCGCGCGATCGGGCTTGCGTGCAACAAGATCATCCTGCTGATGGTGCGGGGCTTGGCGCTCACCAGGATTCACCCGAACGTCCTGACGTTCCTCGGGTTGGTGATCAACGGCGTCGCGGCGGCGCTGCTCGCCTCCGGGAAGTTCGTCGCCGCCGCGCTGGTGATCATCGGGGCCGGTATCTTCGACATGGTGGACGGGCGCGTGGCCCGCGAGACCAACCAGGTGACGCGCTTCGGAGGCTTCTTCGACTCTGTCCTGGACCGCTACTCGGACCTCGTGCTGCTGATGGGACTGCTGGTGTACTACGCCAGCATCGACCGCTTTTTCTATGTCGTGCTGACCGCGGTGGTGATGACCGGCTCGGTGATGGTGAGCTACACCCGGGCGCGGGCGGAATGCACCATTCCGCGCTGCAAGGTCGGCTTCATGGAGCGCCCGGAGCGCGTCGTGCTGCTGATTATCGGGGCGCTGTTCGACCGCATGGCCCCGGTGCTCTGGATCATTGCCGTGCTCTCCAACCTGACGGTGATTCACCGCGTGTTCTACACCTGGCAGGAAGCGCAACGCCTGGAAGACGCGCAGTTGCGAGCCGTACCGGAGGCGCCGGCGGCCCCGCCTCCCGCGAGGGAAACGCAGAAGGTCGGCTAGCCACCCGGGAAGGAACCAGTCGTTCAACCCGCCGATTCAACGCCGATACACGCCGATGAATGAGAGAATCGTCCATCTGTGCCATCGGCGTTGCTCTGAAAACACCCTCCTGTTCAGTGAGCCCGAGAGGCCGCAG
>CAZACK010000231.1:0-2597 GCA_964483455.1 uncultured Solibacteraceae bacterium | reverse complement strand
TGGGGCCGAACGCGGGTGGACCGCGAATGATCGCCTCTCGAGCAGTGGGTGTGCTGGCCTGCACTGCCTCATTCGGCCAGGCTTCTCCGATCAACTTCACCGCCGCGTCGCCCACCTTATAGCGCCGCGTCGCGCCGCGTGCCGCCAAACCTCCCCTCAATTAGCCGAGATGCTAATCCTCACATGCGCGACACTTGAACAACTTCGGCGAATTTGCAAGAAAACTTTCCACCGATTCCGTGTAGCGGCTCAATATTTACGACGAGCCTAGACGACCCCTGTTTCTCAAAATTAATTGCTGCAACAACGTTTTGATGGTTAAAGCCCTCAAGCACTACATCATCCACACCACAAAAACGCAAAACAACAAGACACATATGCGTACGCTTGAAATAACCTTTGGCGTCTGTTTCATGATTCGTACGGAATACGAAAACATGCAGCACAATACTGGGACCATCACGCTCCATCTCACACCGCAAAACCTCAGCATCGTGGAATGATGGCCATTCGCCAAACACAGATACTAGCTTATCAGCCTCCCTCACATTGATCACGCTCGTTTCTAAGCGGTTCATTATTATCCCCCGCCTTCCTTCGGCACTTCACCCTCAGTTGGAGGACGTGCCGGACCACGCACAGGTTTGCCACTGGACCAGTCCCAATCGTGAACTTCCGGGTCGTTTCCGCTGTGCGCCTGGTCGCAGTAATCTATGTCTTTCACGGCCCTGCCGTCGGGACCATAAACTCGAACAGTCCTTCCATTCTTGCTAGGAAATTCCTGGGTGCTGTTGGGATCTCCGACCACTGGAGTCCGAGTCTGCTGCTTGATGAGAAGGTCGACCATCTCTGTGATGATGCCGATGCCCACACCAATAAGTATGACGACGCCCGCGCCGACCTTGCACCCGATCTTGTACTGAGGTGGAAGACCCTCGCACATGGTCTGTGCCGTCGCCTCCGCCCCGGCCATGAATCCGAGGCCGAGGAGGTGATCGTAGACCGACTCGGACAGATACACTGTGAGGGTCGTTCCATCATTACTAAGGAAATCCCACCCTAGAATGACATCACTAAGGAGAGCCAGTCGCTGCAGAAATGGCGGTGGCAGGTCTTCGTAGGTGGGGTTCGGAAGGCCGATGAAGAATGGAAACCCGACAGCACAAGGACTAGAGGCGTCATTGATCGTAGTTCCGCCGAGAAAGCTGCCGACGCACAAATACCATCTTCCGTCGGGATCTGCTAGATTGACTGGGTCATTAACGACATATGAGTAGCGATTGAGCGATTGCGGCCTGTGAAGGTCAGCAGGTCCGGACGCATCCACCGTCAGGAACCTGCCGATGGAGCGGGAGTAGTACCGCTGGTCCGCGTAGTCCAGCGCCGTCGTCGCGTCCCGGAAATACGTCGCGAACTTCGTCTGCTCCTGGGGGGTCGTCTGGCCCTGTTCCTCGCCGTAAGGGAAGTACTTCTTCCCGTTCGCCACCGAGCCCAGCCGGTCGAGCACCGCCACCTGGCCTTCGGCTCGGATCAGCTTGCCGGCGAAGTAGAGGTTGGTGTGCACCATCCAGAAGCCGCTCGAGCCGCTGTACGTGCCCAGCTTCTCCCCGTTCACCCCGTAGAAGTACGTCTCCTCCTGCCCGTTCGGCTTCTTCTTCCAGACTCGCTTGTTTGCCGGGTCGTAGCGATATTCGTCCGTCCCGTTCGAGTTGTGGATCGCCTTGATCAGCCGGTTCTCGATGTCGTACTGGAGGGCATCGGGGGTGGTCATCGAGTGTGCCGGTAACTTCGTCAGGTTCCCGTTCAGGTCATAGGCGTACCCGTCGGAAACGATCCGGTTCGTCGCCGGATCATAGGCCAGCGTCAGCGACGGCGCCGTCCCTTGAATCACCGTCTCGGCGGTCCGGTTGCCGAAGCCGTCGTAAGTGAAGCTCTGCCCCCATTGCGCGGAGTCCGTCGTTTTCGCCTCCTTCAACCGGTTCAGCTCATCATAGACGTAGTTCACTTCCTGCGGGGGCTGCGCTGCCAGGTCGTTCATCCGCACGATCCGCCCGTTGTTCTGCGTCGCCGAGAAGGTGTACGTCTGGTGCACCACCCCCGGCACCTCGATGCTCGTCAACTGCCCCAGAGTGTTGTAGCCACGCTCCTCATGATAGTAGCTCGTTCCACTGCTGATGTACTCCAGCGTCGTCAGCCGGTTGCCGGCGTCGTAGTGCGCCTCCTTGGCCCACTCCACCGGCGGCGTGGCGTTGTCTTTCAGCTTCCACGGCCGCCCCATCGCGTCGAACTCATAGGTGTAGGTCGGCCCACCCAGCGGGTACGTCACTGACTGCATCCTGCCTTCATCATCCCACGTCCAGGAGCCCTCCAGGTACACCCCGCTCTGGCCGTCCCCGCGGCTCAGCCGCTTCTTCAGCACCCGGCCCGACACCTTGTAGCTGTACATCTCCGTCCACTGCCCGCCGGTGCAGGTGGGCCCGCCCCACTGCGCCGCCACCAGCCGCCCATAGCCATTCTGGGTAAAGCCGGTAAGAAGCGGATTGGTGTCGTAGTACAACGTCGTCCGCTCGCAAGTCACTTCGTTGTACGGGAACGTC
>CAZACK010000230.1:0-2732 GCA_964483455.1 uncultured Solibacteraceae bacterium | reverse complement strand
AGGCCGGGAGACAAGAACGAGATGATCGCCGCTGCCTGATGGACCTCCCGACAGAACGTCGCCGCCGCCCGCGGTTCGTCGTGGTTCTCCAAGAACCGGGCGAGCTTGTCTTGGTAGTCGAGGTCCGCGTGGAAATGCTCGCGCACCGGCCGCGCATGCCGCTCCCGGAGGCGATCGTAAAGGCGTTTGTCGTAAGCGTAATCAAAGCCCTGTTGTTGCAGCGTCCATTCCAGATCCCAGTAGACTTCCGCCATGAAGAGGAAGTTGGGATCCTGCTCGCGCACACGCTGCGTAGCTGTCGGCCAGAAGAGCGGCGCACGCCGGCCCCAAGTGCGCTGGAATACGTCCGGCAAGACCAGCATGGCCATGTCGCAACGCACCCCGTCACATTGTCCGGCGATCTTCAGCAGTTCGCCGATCATCGCTTCCTGCAATGCAGGGTTGGCGTAGTCGAGCTGCAATGTGTCGGGCCAGCCGGAGAAGTAGGGATCACGGCCGTAGGCGAGGATCAGATCTCCGCCGTGGCGTTTGCATCGAATGTAGTTCTGCGGTGCCTGGGCGAGGTCGTGTTCGGTGCCCTGAACAAAATAGTCAGGGTGATCTTCAATCCAAGGATGATCGAGCCCCATGTGATTGGGGACGAAGTCAAGCATGAGCTTGAGGCCGCGCTGGCGGAGCCGCTCGCGGAGCCGGGCCAAAGCAGCGTCGCCGCCGAGATTCTGATGGACCGTGTAGCCCGTGATCGCGAACCCTGAGCCGGCGATGTCCTCCTCACGGAGATCCGGGAGCGTCTCCTCGAATTCACGCCGCCACTCAGGATTGTTGCGTGAGACCTGCTGGGCAGCAGGTCCGGTTTGCCAGACGCTCAGCAGCCAGATCCAGTCGAAACCCAGTTCGGCTAGACGGTCCAGTTCGGCGTCCGGAACGTTGTCCAGAGTGACGGGGCGGCCCAGCGTTCGGGACAACTCCGTCAACCAGACGCGCGTGTTGATCTGATACAGCGCGGGATAACGTGGCCTGTGCATGTCAGCCTTCTCCTCCCGCTTTTCGGAAACCCGACATTTTGCCGCCTTCTAGGGCCCGCTTCGCATCCAATATGCCGAACAGTTGAATCAACTTGGCCACGAGCCCAGTCCAGCCGGTCTGGTGGCTCGCGCCCAGCCCTGCGCCGTTGTCGCCGTGGAAGTACTCGTAGAACAAGATCTGGTCGCGCCAGTGGGGGTCGGATTGGAACTTCTCGGTGCCGCCGTACACGGGACGCCGGCCCTGCTCGTCGCGCAGGAAGATCCGGGTGAGCCGGTCGGAAATCTCCTTGCTCACCTCGAACAGGTTCATCATCTTTCCCGACCCCGTGGGACATTCGATCTTGAAGTTGTCGCCGTAGTACAGGTAGAAGTTCAACAGCGCGCGGATGATCATGGCGTTCACCGGCATCCAGACCGGGCCGCGCCAGTTGGAGTTTCCGCCGAACATGCCCGTGTTCGATTCGGCGGGCAGGTAGTCCACCCGATATTCCTCGCCATGCAAATAGAAGACATAGGGGTGCTGCTTGTGGAACTTCGAGAGCGCACGGATGCCATAGGGGCTCAGGAACTCGTTCTCGTCGAGCATCTTCTGCAGGATCCGGCGGAGCCGATCCGGGGTGACCACAGCCAAAATCCCTCGGTCCGCCACGCCGTAATGACCCGGGCCGGTAGGATGAATCGACTCGAAGAGTTCAGGAATCCGGCGCATCCGTTCCAACATCTGAGCCATCGCCCGCGGAACGCGCTCCCGCTGCCACTTTTCGATTACCGATGTCGCGCACAGGGGCAGCAATCCCACCATCGAGCGCACTTTGAGCCGCGTGGCGCTGCCGTCGGGAAGCACGAGCAGGTCGTAGTAGAAGCCGTCCTCCTCGTCCCACATGCCGTCGGCCCCAGATTGGTGCATGGCTGAGGCGATATAGTAAAAGTGCTCGACGAACTTCACGACCATGTCCTCGTAGCTGCGGTCATGGGCGGCCAGTTCCACGGCGAGTTCGGCCATGTTTTGGCTGAACAGCGCCATCCACGCCGTGCCGTCCGCCTGCTCCAGGCGGCCCCCGGTGGGCAGCGGGGCGCTGCGGTCGAACACCCCGATGTTGTCCAGGCCGAGGAAACCACCCTCAAACACGTTCTTGCCGAAGCGGTCCTTGCGGTTCACCCACCAGGTAAAGTTCAGCGCGAGCTTGTTGAAAGCCGATTTGAGCCAATCGATATCGGACTGGCCTCGCAGGGCCTGCTCGACGCGATGGAGGAACAGGGTCGCCCAAGCGTGGACGGGCGGGTTCACGTCGCTGAAATTCCACTCGTATGCGGGGATTTGGCCGCTGGGATGCAGATACACCCCCTGCAACATCAGTTCCAACTGCTGTTTGGCGAAGTCGGGGTCCACGATCGCAAGCGGCAGCGTGTGGAACGCCAGGTCCCAGGCCGCGTACCAGGGGTACTCCCACTTGTCGGGCATCGAGAGCACATCGGCGTTGTTCAGGTGCATCCACTCGAAGTTGCGCCCGCGTCGACGGCCCTCGGGCGGCGGCGGCTGCGCGTCGTCGCCCTCGAGCCACTGGGGTACGTCGAGGTAGTAGAACTGCTTGCTCCAGATCAGGCCCGCGAACGCCTGGCGCTGCACCGCGCGCGCGTCCGGGTCGTCGATGCCCCGCTGCAGCGCGGCGTAGAACTCGTTCGCTTCCGCGCGGCGCCGCTCGAGCG
>CAZACK010000229.1:0-2745 GCA_964483455.1 uncultured Solibacteraceae bacterium | reverse complement strand
TCGGATAGGTGACCGCCGTCACCCGGTGCAGCGCGTCGTAGGCGAAGCAGGCAACATTGCCCACTGGGTCGGCGCGCCGGACCAGGTCGCCGCGCGAAGTGTGGCAGGTGGTGTGGGTGTCGTACGGGTCAGGTAGTCGGTGGCGGCCACGCTCTGTTTGCAGGTCCCGCTGCCGGCGCTGCTGGTGATCTCGCACACTGACGTAAGCCGGCCGAGTGCGTCATACTCAAGCTGGCGCTTCTTGGTTGTTCCTCCGCTCACCGCCGGCCCCACCTCCACCAGAATGTCGTGCTTGGTGTAGGTGTAATGTCGTCGAGCCGCTGCCGGCGTCTTCCACCCGCCTTGGCTGGCCGAGCCGTCGTAGATTGTCGTGGTCCCCACCGCCGTACCGGTCTGACCGGCCAAGGCGGAATAGGGAACAGCCACCGGGGAGGGCAAGCCCACGGAACTTGTAGTCGGTCTGCACCGAGTCGTGGGTAGTCGATGTCGGCTCTGCTTGCGCTGGCTGATGCGGACCGCGCCAGCCCGTCCAGGGTGGCGTGCGCGCTCGCCGTCCAGGTGTGCCGCTGAAGTTCAGCGCGCTTTCCACCGCCATCGATCCGGTGAAGTACGCCACATTGGTTGTCGCTGGTATCGGACCTTGACTTCGAATGCGGCCTCACTCAAACGGATTCTTGCCCAGCAAACGGATCACCTCGGGAGGCTTCAAGTCTGCGACAATCCTGACGTTGTCAGTGTCGATCAGGTATCCACGATCGAAACCCTCAACCTTCGTTCCGCCAGCGTGTGCGTCCGCTATAACGTAGACAAAGAGCAGTTTCTCCTTTGTCCAACCCACCACAGTGGGCCAATAGTGGAGCAGGTCCCCATATCCAAATGTTCGGACCACGCGCCGACGAATCAACTGATCGAAGCCGCGAACCTCATGAGGTCGGGGTCGAAAGCGTACGAGCCGAACGAAGTAATGGTTCGACCACGCACGGTCCCAAAATACCGCCACCTTACTGTCGGGCCGCCAGAAGACAGCGCCGCTTCGATTCAACATACCGAGTGAGGTGACTACTCCTTCAGAGACCGCCTTCAGCCGAGGTTCATCATCGTCGATCTTGGGCGCGAGCATCTCGATCCACCAGCGCCCATTGGGCGCTACAGCCTTCATCGACGGACCCCTGCTGAACTCCACCGACGTTGTCACTAACGGCTCCTGCGCCCAAGTCCGGGTGGCCCTGGACATTGGTATTAGCGAGACTGCCATGCCCACTATTGTTCCCTGAAACCAGGCGGACATTTTGCCCCCGTAACTGCCGGAATGACCACGGTCGTCGGCGCCGTGCGTTCGCCGAATTGCCTTGCTCCCGCTAACGTAGGGAACCGATAAATGTCGAACTGGCCAACCTTCACATTTCTGTCTCCGATGTCCGAAACGGTGAACGGGGGTTGCGGGCCGCCGTATTGCGCTAGAACGGGACCAAGCCCCTGTGGAGTCACTTGAATGTAAGGCGCGAAGACCCTAAGCTGAGCGCGAGACAGGTTGAAAGTGTTCCTGCCGTACCTCGATATGGCAACCGTCCCATATCCGCCGCCTGGCACACTCGGGCCGGAACGTGAGAACAACGCTCCTTCAGCTAGAGCCTGATTGGGCCCAACAGCACGGAAGGTCGCGTCCCCCACGCACGTCTTGGTCACTGGAGGTGCTTTCGGTGGCGGAGGCGGTGGCGGCCCTGGGTCACCTCCACCGCCCCCGCGCCCTCCGCGGTGGTCCGCACTGTTGGGGCCAGAGGCGCAGTACCGGAGGTAGTAATCAGTTCCCTGGTACTCGCCCATGACGAAGTAGTCGACGGCTTCGTACAAGCACTCCCCATCCCAATAGAAGTACAGGCCAAGGGGATCCACCCGCCTTTCCGGATCATTCCTCACGTACCCGTATGCATTCCATGTTTGCGGGTCCGCCAAATCCGCCGCCGCCAACCCTGCCGAGTCGGGCGTGATCCACCGGCCCTGCGTCGGGTGATACTCCCGGTACGCGAAATCGTACAGGTCCCCCGCCAAGTCCTGGTTCTGCCCGGTGAAGTTGCGGTCCGTGGTGTCGGCCTCCGCGTACGGCTCCCCGAACGGTGCGTACGCCCGGTCCTTGTACATCGTCCTCGCCGGCGTGGAGGCGAACCGCGCGCTCCCCAGCCAGTCGCTGTGGCGGTAGTAGCTCAATCCCGTCGACGCGTACACCGCCGTCGCCCGGCCCGGCAGCGGCAGCAATACCCTGATCACCGTCTCCCCGTTCATCAGCGCCAGCTTCCCCCCGTCCGGCCCGTACAGAATCACCGTGTACGTCGCGCCCGTCGCCTGCTCCACCCGCCGCCCCAGCGCGTCGTAGGTCATCGTCGTTGCCCCGAGGTCCAGGCTGTTCAGCTTCCCTTCCGCGTCCCAGCCGTAGCGGTGGAACACGTCGTAGGTCAGATTCCCGTTGGCGTCGTAGGTCGGCGTGCCCGCCGGCAGCGTCTGGTACCGGTTCGTCGCCGTGTTGTAGGTGGGGAGGAACGGAATCCCCGTCGCTCCCGGCAGCACCGACTTGCTGATGTTGCCGAAGGCGTCATACGCAAAGCTCTGCCCCCATTTCGTCCCGCAGTCCACCTTGCTCAGCCGCGCCAGATCGTCATGCGTGTAGACGCAGGTCTGCGCATTGCCGGCGTTGAACGGATCGGTGATCGCCAACTGGCGCAGCGAGCCACTCGCGTTCCAGCTCAGCGC
>CAZACK010000228.1:0-2749 GCA_964483455.1 uncultured Solibacteraceae bacterium | reverse complement strand
TGACGTCAAGTCAGCATGCCCCTTACGTCCTGGGCTACACACGTACTACAATGCTACGGACAGAGAGTTGCGAGCTCGCGAGAGTGAGCTAATCTCGAAAACCGTAGCTCAGTTCAGATTGCAGGCTGCAACTCGCCTGCATGAAGGCGGAATCGCTAGTAATCGCAGGTCAGCATACTGCGGTGAATACGTTCCCGGGCCTTGTACACACCGCCCGTCACACCATGGGAGTTGGCCACGCCCGAAGTCGTTACTCTAACCATTCGTGGAGGAGGGCGCCGAAGGCAGGGCTGATGACTGGGGTGAAGTCGTAACAAGGTAGCCGTACCGGAAGGTGTGGCTGGATCACCTCCTTTTAAGGGAGACCTACCCATTCACTGACCGAGAGTAAAGGTATTGAGGTAGTGAATTGGTCATCCCAGGTCGGACGCAGGCAAGAGTGAGGCTTTCAAACTATAAAAGGTTCGGAATATGGGCTATTAGCTCAGGTGGTTAGAGCGCACCCCTGATAAGGGTGAGGTCCCTGGTTCGAGTCCAGGATGGCCCACCATTTTAGAGGGGGGTTTAGCTCAGTTGGTAGAGCGCCTGCTTTGCAAGCAGGATGTCAGCGGTTCGAGTCCGCTAACCTCCACTGGGCAGTGAGAGTTTGGGAAACTGGACGGAAACGCTCAAGTTGTGAGAAGACTCAGCACCGATATTAGTTGAGAGACTAGATAGGCTGCTGGGGTGATCTCAGCCAGAACCTTGAAAACTGCATAGTGAAAGTCAGGTAGAGAGATAACGATTAGTTGAGAGACTGATGGTTATTTCACAGACACCAATGGAAATTGATAGTGGTCAAGCTAACAAGGGCTAACGGTGGATACCTAGGCACACAGAGGCGAAGAAGGACGCGGTTACCGGCGATATGCCCCGGGGAGTTGGAAGCAAGCATTGATCCGGGGGTTTCCGAATGGGGCAACCCTATATACGGTCATCTGAATCCATAGGATGACGCGAGCGAACCCAGCGAATTGAAACATCTTAGTAGCTGGAGGAAGAGAAAGCAAACGCGATTCCCCTAGTAGCGGCGAGCGAAGCGGGAACAGCCTAAACCAGAGTGCATGCATTCTGGGGTTGTGGGACAGCGAGATGGAATCTAGCGACTAGACGAAGCAGCTGAAAACTGCACCAGAGGAGGTGAAAGTCCTGTAGTCGAAAGTTTAAGGATACTAGCTGAATCCCGAGTAGCCTGGAGCACGTGGAATTCCGGGTGAATCAGCGAGGACCACCTCGTAAGGCTAAATACTCCTGTGTGACCGATAGTGAACCAGTACCGCGAGGGAACGGTGAAAAGAACCCCAGGAGGGGAGTGAAATAGAACATGAAACCGTTAGCCTACAAGCAGTTAGAGCCCGATTAAACGGGTGATAGCGTGCCTGTTGAAGAATGAGCCGGCGACTTATAGGCACTGGCAGGTTAAGCCGAAAATGGCGAAGCCAAAGCGAAAGCGAGTCTGAAAAGGGCGATAGTCAGTGTTTATAGACCCGAACCCGGGTGATCTAACCATGTCCAGGATGAAGCTTGGGTAACACCAAGTGGAGGTCCGAACCGACCGATGTTGAAAAATCGGCGGATGAGGTGTGGTTAGGGGTGAAATGCCAATCGAACCCGGAGCTAGCTGGTTCTCCCCGAAATGTGTTGAGGCGCAGCGGTAACGATTAAAGCTGGGGGGTAAAGCACTGATTCGGTGCGGGCTGCGAGAGCGGTACCAAATCGAGTCAAACTCTGAATACCCAGTGAACACGTTGCCAGTGAGACGGTGGGGGATAAGCTTCATCGTCAAGAGGGAAACAGCCCAGACCACCAGCTAAGGTCCCCAAATTGTCACTAAGTGATAAAGGAGGTGGGAGTGCAGAGACAACCAGGAGGTTTGCCTAGAAGCAGCCATCCTTAAAAGAGTGCGTAATAGCTCACTGGTCAAGCGCTCCTGCGCCGAAAATGAATGGGGCTAAGTGACGTACCGAAGCTGTGGGATATGTTTACATATCGGTAGGGGAGCGTTCCGTAGTAGTTAGAAGCATTAGCGAAAGCAGGTGTGGACGAGACGGAAGTGAGAATGTCGGCTTGAGTAGCGCAAACATTGGTGAGAATCCAATGCCCTGAAATCCCAAGGGTTCCTCCGGAAGGCTCGTCCGCGGAGGGTTAGTCGGGACCTAAGGCGAGGCCGAAAGGCGTAGTCGATGGATAACTGGTTAATATTCCAGTACTCGAATTGGATTGTGTCGAGGGACGGAGAAGGCTAAGCCAGCCGGAAGTTGGTTATCGGTTCAAGCTAGCGAGGTTTTGAGGGACGGCGAAAACGTCCTGAGCTGAGCGGTGAGTACGAGGGACTACGGTCTCGAAGTGGCTGATGTCAAGCTTCCAAGAAAAGCTCGAAACACGTTAATCCAATTACACCCGTACCCTAAACCGACACAGGTGGGAAGGTTGAGGAAACCGAAGGGCGCGAGATAACTCTCTCTAAGGAACTCGGCAAAATGGCCCCGTAACTTCGGGAGAAGGGGTGCCTGCGAAAGCAGGTCGCAGTGAAGAGTCCCAGGCGACTGTTTACCAAAAACACAGGTCTCCGCTAAGTCGCAAGACGATGTATGGGGGCTGACGCCTGCCCAGTGCCGGAAGGTTAAGGAAGTCGGTCAGCGCAAGCGAAGCTGGCGACCGAAGCCCCGGTGAACGGCGGCCGTAACTATAACGGTCCTAAGGTAGCGAA
>CAZACK010000227.1:0-2900 GCA_964483455.1 uncultured Solibacteraceae bacterium | reverse complement strand
GATTGACGCCGTCAGTCAATTGGTCATGGCTGCACAAGGCGTCACATTCTTCAATGCGACAGAGACGGCCACTCCGCTTGCAGAGCTATACCGTAGCCGCCCGGATCTCGCTCGCAACATTGATCCCAGCCAAAGTATCACCGAGTATATCGCAGACAAGCCGAATGTAGCAGCGGTCGCAGAGTTATTCGGAAATCGGGTCTGGATCAACCCGACGCTCTTTAACACTTTCGGCGACGGGTGGGCGGCTGTCGTCGCCCACGAGCTCCTGCATAATCTTACGGGATTAACTGATCCTGATCTTCAGCGTAACGTGGGTACCCAAAACATCAGTTTGAAGCTTGCCACGGATTGTTTTCAATGATGAGTCATTCAATTAAGAATTGCTTCTACTTGCTGATCGCGGTGCTTGCCGTCGCCCGGTCGGACGAGAAGCTACATGTGCCCATCGATGAGTCGCACAAGGAGGCTGAGCTGGATGTTCTCGTTGTAGACTCACATGGACGACCAATGCTGGAGCCACCCTCAATCAGACTCCAGCACTTGTTGCAAGGAACGTGGATAGACGCGCCGCTGCGAAAACTCCCGGTCCGATTGAAATATGGTACCTACAAATTGTCTGTTCGTCATCCTGGTTTCCTCGCAATTGAGAAGACGATTCACATTCAAAGTCCGGCTCAAGCCACCGTCATCGCCCTATTCCCCGCCCGTGGAGGGATCTGGGAGGATAACACTATCCGAGGAAGGCTGTCGAGGTTCAGCGACAAACCGGGTTGCCGGTGGATACGCCTGATATCGCCGTTCGGAGGCAGTACCGTTGGCGATGCGAGAGTGTCCGAGGGTGGCTATTTCTTATTTGAGAATATTCCACCGGGAAGATATCTTGCTGTCACAATAGGCGATAGCGGCGTTTGTGACATCTTCGACGTGGTAATATCGGGCCGGCGAGTTCAGGACCTGCTCCTGCCGACGCCGAAGAACGAATCCGGCCACAATTGAGTGTCAACTGCGAACGACAAGATTTTTCTCGAGGGAGGATGTTGGTGCGCCAGTGTAGCTATACGCAGCGTCTTAAATGATTGCGCATAGGCGACGAAGGCTCTCGCTATGACGCGCCCAAGCGGCGAACTCCGCCTCCACCGTTTCGATGACTCGTTCCCAGTTGGGGGAAGTAGCGGTTGTGCAGACAGCGGCGACGGGTGAACTTCCAGACCCGTTCGATCGGGTTCAGTTCCGGGCTGTAAGCCGGCAAGAACTCCAGAGAGATGCGTTTGGCGTGGGTCTCCCGCCAGGGCTTGTGGAGCCGGGCGTGGTGGTAGGAGGCATTGTCCAGAATCAGCACCATGCGCCGCTGCGTCGCTCGATTGGCCCGGCTGAACTGACGGAGGAAGTCGAAGAAGGTCTCGGCACCGAATCGCTCCGTCTCGCGCCGGTACAGAAACCTCCCGTCCCGCAGACGCACGGCGCCAAAGTAGCCGACGCTCCGCCGGGTGGGGTGGTGCAGCAGAACCGGATCACGGTTTTCTGGCGGCACCCACATGCGGCAGCGCGAGCCATACTGCCGGGCGGCTCAACTCCGTTACCAATCCCGAAACCGGAACGATCCCGACCATGTTCTCGTACAACAGCGATGGCACGCTGGACTATAAGATCGACCAGAAGGGCCAAAAGATCAAGTACATTTATGACAGCTATAAGCGGGTAACGCAGATCCAGCGGTTTTCCGGAATGTTTCCGTACAACGAGGTGACCTGCGAGCGAACGACGTTCTATTACGACACCAATCCGCTTCTTACCGGATTCACCCAGAACGGCTATGGGCGGCTGGTGGCGACGCAGTGGGGTGGGGTGGGCTGCACCGGCGGGCAGTGGACGGAGATGTACAGCTACAAGGTGTCGGGCCGGGTGCTGAAGAAGCGGCTGAGCCGCGGAGACGGCCAGAGCGGGGTGTACCTGGAAGGCTCCTGGACGTGGGATGATGAGGGCAGGATGCAGTCAGTGACGTACCCGCTGAACGGGCCGACGTACACGTATGAGTTCGACGCGATGGGGCGGTCGTGGAAACTGAAAGACAACGCCACGCCGGCGGTGGAGTGGGCCAAGGAGGCGGAATACGACGCCGGGAACCGGATGACGGGGCTGGACGTGCGGTTCGGCACGCAGTACTACCATGAGGCGCGGGGCTACAATGAGCTCGGGCAGTTGACGAGCATTGAGGTGCCGGGCCTCCTGCACCAGACCTACGCTTTCCTGCCAGGGCAGAACAACGGCCGCATCTGGCAGATGAACGATCTCACGAACAGCCAGCTCGTGCAGTACACCTACGACTCGCTGAACCGGTTGAAGACGGCGCAAACGGTCAATTCGAGCTTGTGGGGGCAGAGCTTCAGCTACGACGGGTTCGGGAACATGACGTCGCAGGAGGTGACGCAGGGGCAGGCGCCGGACATCGACCTGGCCTACGATCCGCAAACGAAACGGATCAACGACCCGCTGAACTACACCTACGATCCCAACGGCAACTTGATCAAGATGCCGCTGCTGCCGACCCTGACCTACGACATCGACAACCGGCTAACTCTCGCGACGAACAGTTCGGGCCAGACGGATGAGTACCGCTACGATCCGGCCGGCAAGCGCATCTGGAAGAAGAAGCCGCTAGGGCAGACCTGGGAAGAAGAGACGTACTTCTACGGGGTGAACGGGGAGAAGCTGGGGACGTACGTGGGCACGACCAGCTTCGGGGTGCGCCACACGAACCTCTACTTCGCCGGCAAGCTGGTTCATGCCGAAGGGCGGTTGGCGGTGCTGGACCGGCTAGGCTCGAATCATGCCGACGGCGCCGGGCCGTACTTCCCGTACGGGGAGGAGCAGGGCAGCACATCGTCCCAGGACCGCAC
>CAZACK010000226.1:0-2941 GCA_964483455.1 uncultured Solibacteraceae bacterium | reverse complement strand
GCCTCGGTGAAGCGCGGCGGCGGCTCGGTGAAGTGCTGCTCGGGATCGAGCGAGCGGAACTTCAGGTGCTCCCCTTCGGCGACCCGCGGCAGCTTGTGCTTGAGCTCCTCGTCTTCCTCGTCCTTCTGATCCTTGCCCTCCTCGTACACCGCGAGAAAGCCGTCGAACTTCGGAACGGTGCCGGTTTCGCGGAACAGGTAGCGGGCGCCGTCCTTGCCACGGGCGCTGATGTCTACTGTCGTCTGATCGAAAAGCGCTGGCGTCATCTGGGAGGCCACGAAGCGCATCCAGATGAGGCGGTATAGCTTCAGCTCGTCCTCGTTCAGGAACTTCTCCACCGAATCCGGCGCGCGGAGCGCGGAGGTCGGCCGGATGGCCTCGTGGGCGTCCTGGGCGTCTTTCTTGCCCTTGTAGACGTTCGGCGATTCCGGAAGATACCTGGCGCCGTACCGCTCGCCGATCAGGCCGCGCACCTCCGAGAGAGCCTCGGCCGAGACCCGCGTGGAGTCCGTGCGCATGTAGGTGATGAGACCGACGGAACCCTCCGAACCAAGTTCCACGCCTTCGTAAAGCCGCTGCGCCAGAATCATCGTGCGCTTGACGCTGAACCGCAGCTTGCGCGCGGCCTCCTGCTGGAGCGTGGAGGTGATGAACGGCGGGACGGGATTGCGCTTCTTCTCCCGCGTGGTGACGGACTGGACGAGGTACTCGGCGCCTTCAAACTGTGCGATGAGGGCGTCGACGGCGGCCTGGTTCGGGATCTCCAGGGCTTCGTCGTTGCGCTTGAGGAGCCGGGCGACAAGGACCGGCGGCTTCCTCGCCGCGAGGTGGGCATCGATGGTCCAGTACTCGCGCTTCTCGAACGCGCGGATTTCGCGCTCGCGCTCGACGATCAGGCGGAGTGCCACCGTTTGCACGCGTCCGGCGGAAAGGCCACGCCGCACCTTGTCCCACAGAAGCGGGGAGATCTTATAGCCGACCAGCCGGTCGAGAACCCGGCGGGCCTGCTGCGCTTCGACGAGGTGACGGTCCACTTCGCCGGGGCGCTCGAACGCCTTGCGGATGGCGTTGGCGGTGATCTCGTTGAACAACACCCGATAGATCGCCGCGCCGTTCCTCTTGCCGGAGAGTTCTTCCGCGAGGTGAGCGCAGATGGCCTCCCCCTCGCGGTCCGGGTCGGCGGCCAGGTAGACGGCCTCGACGCCTTTGGCGGCATGCCGGAGTTCCTGGATCAGCTTCTTCTTCCCTTCAATAACTTCATACGTCGGCTCGAACCCCTTTTCCACGTCCACCGCAAGGTCCTTCTTCGGAAGGTCCTTGATGTGGCCGAGCGAGGCTTTGACCACGTAGTTCTTGCCCAGATATTTGCCGATCGTCTTCGCCTTGGCGGGCGATTCAACGATGACGAGAGACTTGCTCATACGAATTGCAGTTTGCAGGGGGGAGGCAAACGCCCGCCCCAAGACTCCTCACTGTGTGCTCACTGTAGCAGACTTGGCAGCCGAACGACGGCACGGTCGCCTGGCCCTTACCACGCCTTGATGAAATTCCGTCCGGGGAGTTGCTTGACGAGGCCGAGCATTTCCAGCTCAAACAAGGCGGCGATCACTTCCGAGGACGAACAATCCTCCATTATCGCCAACAGGTCGTCGATGTGGGTGGCCGTCTCCACTTTCAGTGCTCCGAGGAGCCTGCGTCCCGGCTCGCTCGAAGGTCCAAGAGACAAAGATGCCTGGGCCGGCCCCTCGGTTGCGGCGGCATTTAACTCCTTTTCCAGCAGTCGGTTACGGCCCTCGTCGATCAGGCGGCGGCGGTCTTTCGGGGGCAGCTCGGAAATCACGTCGTTCCATTCCTGCACGAGCTTGGCCCCCTGTTTGAGCAGCAGGTTGGGTCCCCAGCTCATCCTGGAGGTGATGCTTCCGGGAATAGCGAACACCTCCCTGCCCTGGTCGATGGCGAGCCGGGCGGTGATGGCCGACCCGCTGTACTGCGCCCCCTCGACAACCATGACCCCGGCGCTCATGCCGCTCACGATGCGGTTGCGGATCGGGAAGTTCTGCGGGTAGGCGGGGGCGCCCATGGGGAATTCCGAGATCAGGAGGCCCTTTTGGGCCAGCTCGGCGGCCAGCCGGCGGTTCTCCGAGGGATAGACCACATCAACGCCACAGCCGAAGACTGCGATGGTATTGCCGCCGGCCGCCAGCGCTCCCTTGTGCGCGGCGGTATCAATTCCCCGCGCCATGCCGCTGACGATGGTCAGGCCCGCGCGGGCAAGGTCGCCGGCCAGGCGTTCCGTGACGGACACCCCATACGGAGTTGGCCGGCGTGTGCCGACGATGCCCAGCATGATCGAGCCGAGCAGATCGGTTCGTCCCCGCGCGAACAGCGCCACCGGAGGGTCGAAGATCTGGCGCAACCGCTCGGGATAGCGCGGATCGGAGATGGAGATAAGGACCGCCTCCGTCTCCTGCATCTTCTCCTGCTGGGCGACGGCCTCGTCGAACGAGCAGCCGCTGGCGATGCTTTGGGCGATGGCCCCGCCGATGCCGAGAGCTTCCAACTCGGACCGGGAGCCGCGGAAGATTCCTTGCGGCGTCCGGAAGCGCTCGAGGAGCAGTCCGGCTCGCCTGGCGCCGAGCCCGGGAATCAGCAGCAGCGCCAGCCAATGGAGTTCTTCTTCGCGGGTGATCGCCGGAGCAAACATGAATCCACCGAAGGAGGCTGCCACGCGGCCCCAAGTGAGGTGGTGGAAGCGGGAAGCGGGAAGTCTCAGGGGATTTGGGGATTCACGTCAGCCCCTCCATCCGGATGTTCAGGTGGCCTGTCCGACGCGAAGAGGGACCGCCGTAGGCCTTCGAATGGATTGGTGGGCCCTGCTGGATTCGAACCAGCGACCAACGGATTATGAGTCCGCTGCTCTAACCGGCTGAGCTAAGGGCCC
>CAZACK010000225.1:0-3041 GCA_964483455.1 uncultured Solibacteraceae bacterium | reverse complement strand
GGGTTGATGTAATGACGCGCGCCCCACTCGATGGCCAATTGCGCGGCATCGGAGATGTGCTGATTGTGGCTGTCCGCGAAGCAGCCGGTTCAGCCCTGTACGGCATGCTTGCTGTGCTCATGGCCACCGGGAATATCTGGCAGACGCTGTTGCGCTCCGGGGACGAGCGGCAGTACTTCCGTGTGCGCATTGTTTCGCCCGACGGCCAGCTCTTCACTTGCGGCAATCGTATCCCCGTCAACCCGGACTTCGCTATCAGAGATGAACCGATAGCACCGATTGTGATCCTGCCCGAACTCTGGCTGGGACCGGATGAGACTATGACCGGTCGGTACCCAGACCTGATTGAGTGGATCAAGCGTCGCCACGCTGACGGCTCGACAATCTATTCCGCCTGCTCGGGCGCCGGCGGCACCACTTCGTGGCATGACTTGGCGCTCCACCTCATCGCCCGCCATGTTGGCCCCACCGAGGCGCTACGCATCGCGAAGGTCTACCTGCTGAAGTGGCACGACGAAGGCGAACTGTCCTACACCGCGCTCGTGCGGCCGTTGCCGCATGGTGACGGGACGGTGCGCAAGATCGAGGCCTTACTGAAAGAGCACTTCCGGGATCAAGACGCTATTGTCCGGGCTGTCAAGGCCGCGGCCATCCCCGAGCGCACCATCAAGCGGCGATTCAAGGCCGCCACCGGGCTTCCCCTGATCGACTACTTGCAGAACATCCGCATCGAGCATGGCAAGCATCTTTTGGAGACCACCAGGCTACCGGTGGAGGACATTGTCCTGCCTCAGTCGGAAATGGAGAAAGCGTTCCTCCGGTAAGCTAGTGGAGGGAACGCGTGAAACAGCCACGGAAGCGTCACACCGCAGAGCAGGAGATTGCCGTTCTGCGGTGGCATTTTCTGGAGAAGGTTCCGGTCTCGGACCTGTGCGAGCAGAGCGGCATCCACCCCACGGTCTTCTATCGCTGGCAGAAGGACTTTTTCGAGAACGGGGCCGCTGTCTTCCAGCCTAAGGGCCGAACCAACCACCCAGCCGAGCAACAGCGCATCGAGTACCTGGAGAACAAGATCCAACGCAAGGATGAGGTGCTGGCCGAGTTGATGGAGGAGCACCTCGCGCTAAAGAAAAGTCTTGGGGACTCCTGAACGGGGTTTGGGTGCCGCACGACACGCGGGACCAAGTCGTCGATTTCGTACGCGCCTGGAGCCAGAAGACCGAGATCGGCGCCGGGCGCTTCGTCGGCTGGCTCGGCGTGACGGGCAGTAAGTTCTACTCCTGGCGGGAGCGCTACGGCCGCGTGAACGAGCACAACGCTTGGATTCCCCGGGATTTCTGGCTGGAGGAGTGGGAGAAGCAGGCGATCATCGACTTCCATCGGAACCACCCGCTGGAGGGTTACCGCCGGCTGACGTTTATGATGCTAGATCGAGACGTGGTGGCGGTGAGCCCGGCCAGCGTGTGGCGGGTGCTGAGCCAGGTCGGGCTGCTGAGGAAATGGAACGGCCAGCCGTCGCGCAAAGGCACGGGCTTCGAGCAACCGCCGGGACCGCATCAGCATTGGCACATCGATGTTGCCTACATCAACGTCCGCGGCACGTTTTACTACCTGTGCAGCGTGCTGGACGGCTACAGCCGCTTCATCGTGCATTGGGACTTGCGGGAGTCGATGCGGGAGGCCAACGTCGAGATCATCCTGGAGCGGGCCAAGGAGAAGTGCCCGGAGGCCCGGCCACGGGTCATCTCCGACAACGGTCCGCCGTTCATCGCCCGGGACTTCAAGGAGTTCATCCGCATCTCGGGCATGACGCACGTGAGAACCTCGCCGTGTTCTCCCCAGTCCAACGGAAAGATCGAACGCTGGCACAAATCACTCAAAGGCGAGTGCATCCGGCCGGGTACGCCGCTGTCGGCCGAGGACGCGCGGCGCTTGATCGGGCAGTACGTGGATTACTACAACACGGTGCGGCTCCTCAGCGCCATCGGATATGTGACACCCGCCGACATGCTAGCCGGCCGGCAGGCCGAGATTCATGCCGCGCGCGACCGCAAGCTGGAGGAGGCTCGCCGGCAGCGGCAACTGCGCCGACAAGAGGCAGCCTGAGAAATGGAGCTAAAATGGCTGTGCCGGGTGAAACGGAAGCGGGCTCTGCTGGGAAGCAATCCTGCCGAGGGATAGCCTGGTGGGCTCATCGAGACGATGAGGTTGGGGCGCGGAGGCACGACCCTGCGCCCCTTCCAAACCTCATCGGATCGGTAGACCCCTATGCCTTGAAAATCCCCGCCCGAAGGGCGGAAATACTATAATAGCTTACGGAGAACGCTCGCTCTCCATTTCCGGCTGAACCGGCACAACAGAGCCAGACAGCGCGCCAGGCCGCCAAGCGGAAGCCGTTGTGGGCCGGAAGGACCGGCACCCATGGATTTCCCAGACCGCACCACGCGCGACGCTGTCACCGACATCGCGGGCTTGCTGGCTGCCGCTTGCCAGCGCTACCGGCGCGCCCGGCGTATCGAAACCGCCGCCGAAGACGCGCCCGCCGCTGCGCGAAGAGCATCGCAGGGTCTTCGGCACGGATCCGGTGAGCGCGCACCGGCAGTTCCGGTTCCGCAAGATCGCCTGGCGATTGCAGGCGGACGAAGAAGGCTGGGCTCTCGACAAACTCCGCGAACTGGCGCGCGCCATCGCGCGCGAAACGCCGTAGAAGGTCATCACCAACGCGGGCAGACGCCGCACCGGTCTTCCGCTTGAGCAGACCACGGTTGCGACGATCCAGCCCGGTCACGATCCGCGCCTGCCGATGCCCGGCGGCCGGATCATGAAGCACCACAAGCAAGACGCGCGTCGTGAAAGTGCTCGACGACGGGCGCTTCGGGTACGAAGACCGGGGGTACAAGTCGCTGAGCGCGATTGCCCAGGAGATCACGGGCGCCGAGCGCCGCATACTCCGTCCTGGCAAGCACGGCTGCGCTCGCAGCCGGGTCTCTTCCCCGGCTGGCTGACGGCGGATCGCTGTTTCCCGAGGCTCCCTACGGCTT
>CAZACK010000224.1:0-3078 GCA_964483455.1 uncultured Solibacteraceae bacterium | reverse complement strand
CCGTCGCGGGGCATGGTCACCGTGGTCAACTGGTCGCGGACGTTGTAGGCGTAGTGCGTTTCGTAGTCGGCGCCGCCGCCGGGACGCGGCTCGGTGACCTGCACAAGATTTCCGAAAGCGTCGTAGGTGAACTTCTTCCACTTGTTTGCCGGGTCGGTGATCTTCACCGTGTTGCCTTCATAAACGTACGTCGTCGTGCCCGAGTCGTCGGGCTGCGTCACCGTCAGCGTGCGGCCGAGGGCGTCGAAGGTGTACGTGGTCCAGTACACCGTGCCGCCGGGCGCGTAGGGCTGGCTGACGCGCTTCAGCTTGCCGAGCGGCGAGCAGGCGCAGGCGGCGTACTCGGTGTCCACCACGGAATACGTCGTGATCCCCTCGCCGGTCTCCGTCTTGATGACCCGGCCAAGGCCATCATGCGTGGTCTTCGTCCAGTGGCCGTTGGTGGTGGCTTTCACCGTGTAGGGCGACGTAGTGTAGACGTAGTTGGTTTCCGCGCCGTGCGGGGACTTCGTCTGCTCGACCCGGCCCTGGTCGTCATAATAGACGTCCGAGGTGGAGGAGTTGGGGGTGGTGCGCGAGCTGAGGCCGAGGAACGTCGTCCAGGTCATCGACTCGGCGAGGCTCAAATTCCAGTTCGGAGTGATCAGGCCTGCAGCCGCGTCGTTTGTGCCGACGGCGGCGCCGATGGCGACGCCGAGCCCGTGTTTTTCGTCGGCCCTGGTAGACCGTGCCGGTGATGTCGTAATAAAGGTTCGTCGTCTCGCCCGAGGACTGCCACTGCGATAGATCATGCCGACGACACAATTGGTCCTGTGTTGTTTCTCCAGTCAGATGAGGTTTTCAGAATAGTTGACGCACCACCCAATCTTGGTGCCAGCGCCGTACCATTATTTTACCTGCTGCGGGAGCCGGAAGAAGAGCTTGCCCCTGCTACGGGACTTCCGCCGGTTGAAGCGGAAGGTGAATTCGTTCAGATAATAGTCAGGTGCTCCAAGCTCACGGCTCCCTGGTGCGCCCGTATCAGCCACCGCTTGAGGAGTGAGATCACCCGGTGAACCCGGGGCATCAGTTCCGACGGAGTCTTCTTCTTCCCCTTCAGAAATGTGACCTCGTGATCGTAACCCTTGCCTTCCAGGGGCAGGTAACCGAGCCAGCCGTCAGTGTGGACGACGCTGCCCGGCTCCACGGAATCCTGCGCAAAAGGTATCAGGCTCTCTGCCGAGGCGTCCGCGATTCGCCGCATCCGGATGCGACCGATACCCGGTCCATTCTCTTGAGCGGCAACGACAATCAGCGCCTTGGCGTCAGTCTAGCGTCCCCGCACGCCCTCCTCCAGACCACTCAAATAGGTCTCATCCACCTCGACCCGGCCGGTCAGCCGATCCCGGCCTGGGCGGACCATGGCGCGGCGGAATTTATGCAGCCAAGTCCAAGCGGTTTTGTGGCTCTTCAGCCCCAGCACCCGCTGGAGGCCCATGGCGCTCGTCCCGTTCTTCTGGGTGGTGACCCACCAAACGGCCCGGAACCAAAGCGTCAAGGGTTTGCGCGTATCCTGGAAAATCGTCCCGGCAGTCAGCAAGCCTTGGTAGTCGCAGCCCGCGCATTGCAGAAGCACCTCGGATTTCGGCCAACTCTTCCGCCCGCCAAAGCGCGGGCAGCAAAAGCCGTCAGGCCACCGGAGCTGAAACAGGTACTCGCGGCACGCCTTCTCCGTCGAGAAGCGAGCCTCAAATTCCGGCAGATCCCGCGGGAAGTCCTCCATCGGAGGCCTTACCACAGGTTGTGGCTTCCGGAGTTAAGTAAATACCCACCTTTAGCTATTGCGGCCCAACAGTTCGCTGGATGACGATCCTCGCGATATCTCTGATAACCAGTTGCGCAGGCGATGCACCCATATGTCCGAAGCCTAATCCCGAGGGCTGGCCCGATGGGTTCACTGGAGGTCCATATTCCTTTCGAGTCCTCAACTCACCCACGAAAGACACAGTAATTTTAATGCCCAACTCTTCCTGTGTATAGTTATTCAGGAAACAAAACACCTCGTCGATCTGCTTCATCGGGGCCTCGTCCGCATGGAAGGTGGCCGGTGGCTCTCCTAAGTGCGGCCCAATCACGTCGATGGTTGTGGGCCAACGGAGGCCCCGCACAACAATAGCTTTCGCACACCCTTGCTGGCTCAAGATCCATCCGTGCCTGCTCGTGTATAGCCGCCCCGAAACCTGCACCAGCTTATCACGATAGCTCTGGAGGTGTTCGAAGACTTCGCAAACTGTGAGCTCCTTGAGACCCTCTGTCTCGGCGGTTGTTCTCTGCTGCCCGAAGATCACAGTTGCAAGTATTACCAGGTGCACCGAGGTCATTCGGCGTGATCCACGGAGAACTAATCCCGTGAATGGCGATTCACGGCATGCACGTCTTCTCACGTTCCGCATTTCTCTTCTGTGCCTCTGCATCAGGGCTACCATCAGGCCTCATATCGTGCTCGAACTGAGATCCTCCAGTACCCAGTAAGAAGTTGAAGGCGTGACCCAGTTCATGAATCAGAATCCGAGCGCGGTCATTGACCGTGGCGGCTTGTCCCAACCAATACTTGGTCCCCGTATCACGCGTTGTAATCACTATGTCTACCTCCCCATAGAAGACCGAGCCGTCCTCCAAGACTTGCCGGGTCTCTTCTCGAGGCTTGGTTTGAGCGTCAACCCCGACAGGCAGTTCTGCGAAGGAGATTGAACCGAATGCCGTGCCCGCAGCGAGGCCTTCAAGCACCTGGTGGGGATTCAAGCCAGGGCCGAAGAGTCCTCGGCAGGCGCCGTTGTTCTTGAGCGCGCTCACGGCGGCGTTGACCGCGTCGGCAAGGAAGGCTGCTGCACGTCTAGCACGCTGCTCCGGGGTCTCGGGCGCGGTGCCGCTGCCGCCGCCTCCGCCTGGTGGGGCGGAGAGATCGGGAGGCATGGGACCGAACATGGGGCCGGCCCCGTCAGGATGCATACAGAAGTCCATCCATTCTGTCACACCAAACGGCCACACGATCAGGACTGACGAGGTGCGATCGTGTAATTCCAATCTCCGTGGAACCCG
>CAZACK010000223.1:0-3085 GCA_964483455.1 uncultured Solibacteraceae bacterium | reverse complement strand
TCCGGTCACGAAAACGGCGTCAACTACTTAACAGAGTAATACTAGCAGCCCTGGCGAGGAACGAGCGATGCCGACGACTGAGCGAAGGAGCGGCCAGGCCCAGAGGGTGCGGGGGTGGAAGGGGCGCACGCTCTGGGACTGGCCGTGCCGCACTCCGCAGCGAAGGAGGAGCGCAAGGGCTGTGGCACAGGCGCGGGTGGCCGACTTCCTCGGCACGGCCTGAGTGCCGCTGATTTCCTTACACCACTTGGCGGGACACCGGCGGGTTGGTCATTCACGCGAACCACTGTTTCCAAGCCGGGTGTTGCTGGATCTCGGGGACACGATTCACAAGCAGTTGCCGGACTTTCTCGGAGAACGATTGGAACGCGTTCACCGCTTCAGCCAATTGAGTCGAAGAACGTTTCCCGTTGAGGCTGGACTCGACAGTGATTTGGTCGTTTTCCCGAGCCAGCATGAGATGACCACCGCCAGCCAGATTCAGTTTGTTCTCTCCGCCTGGCTTCAACTCGTTCAGCACCTGCAAAGCGTGGGTTGTGAAGCCAAGCAACGGCAGCGGCAGCCAAGCGCTTGCTTCGTTGGGGCGCTCGATTCGTTGCACGCCTTGCTCGGCAGCGCCGACAAACACGTTCCGTTTCGCGCGGTGGGGCTGTTCCAGAAGTTCAACGCCGTTCACACACAAGCGAACCGGCATGACGAAGTAGGTCTCCTCCAAAGCGGCGGGATTCGCGCTCTCGGGAGAGTGCTGAAGGTCTTCGGCAAGGCTCGCCTCGTCCAATCGAAAATCAACCGTTGTCATGGCGCTGGGATTGGATACGTGGTGATGACCCTGCCGCTGGAGTCGGTAACGACGCGCAGTCCGCTCACCGCGTTGCCAGCTTGGTCAGTGCCGATGATTCTCCCCATGTTCGCGTTGAGGACGCGACTCCCTCCTTGCACTTGCCATGCAGCGCCGCTTTGCGCGGCTTCGTTAATCAGGCCCTTGATTTCGATATGGCCCATTCCCTGCGCGAACTTCGAGACGTTCTCAGCCCCTGTGTTGAAGCTATGACGTCGCAGGATGTGCTCCAGGCCAAACTTGGCGTTGCCGAGTTCGACCGTGGGAGAGAACGTCAGCAGGTTCTGTCCACTCTTTGCGGCAAGAGGGGAATGCCAAATTGCGGCATTTCCCTTCGTTGCCGGGCCGCTCAGAAAAAAGAGCAGGGCCAGCAAACAAGTCCAAATGTATTTCATCCTACTTCATATTTCGCTTTCGCTTCCTCTTTGGTAACGCACTTCAATGCGGGCGGGCCGCCTCCGTGCATGTGGCCTTGTGGGTAGGTTTGCTCCCAGTATCGTCCGTCATCAGGGTCTTGAAAAAGTGTCTCCCAAGCTCCCCATTGTTTGCTGATGGCTATTTTTCGCAGGTGATGCGCAGTCAACCATTGAACCCGTTCGCAGGTGGCATCACCACGAACTTGGCCGCCTTCTGCGATCCATTTACCAATCAATTCAGTCTCCTGTGGTGCAATCTTCATAGAGTTCATCGTGAACGAATAATTGTTGTCGCAGCTCCGGGCGGAATCGGGCCATTCGGAATGACGAACTCTGGTGCTTGACCGCTTGTGAGACCTCTTCCGATAAAACCGGGATCAGGGCGGAACACAGGCGAGGCGAGACCTTGGGCCGGGGTCGGAAATTGAATTACTGTGTAAGTCTCTGCGGGTTGAATTCCCAATCGTGGTGCAATTTGGGCCGGAGTCATACCCCGGATTGCTGCGGCATCCGTCACAAATACGTCAGCTCTTAACGGAGGTCCGAGCGTCGTAAATGGACCTTCTCCGGGTATGACTCGCGCCAACGTAGATGGAACTGGGTTGGCTACATTCCTTGCGGCAAGGGAGGACTGGCAAACAGCGCCGTTCGCCCCTGTCGCCGGACTGCTCAAGAAAACGAACAGCGCCAGCAGGCTTGCAAGAATGTGGTTCACGCTATTTCGGTGTCATTGTTGCGCTGATAATCTCGCCGTCTCGCTTCCGAATCTTCATGCAGAGATTCCCACCCTTCCGACCACCACCCCAAACAGTATAGGAAAAGAACCCCCACTTCACCGACGTTTGCTCGTTCCAAGGCCATCCTCGCCGCGTGCATTCTTCACGCGCAATCTCCAAGGCTCGTTCTTTGGTAACCATATCAGTGGCCTCCTTGTGAGCCGAGGTAACCAGCGCCGAAGATGCCGCCTCCAACAACACCGCCCTCCAGCAAGAGTCCGCCTGGAGTAATCCCATAACCATTGACGAACGGATGTCGTAGTCCCTGCAGCAGACTTCCACTTCCGTAGGTTTCGGCAATTGCCTCCTCAGTGAAGCGGAGCAACTGCGAGTTGTCGTAACCCCATTGACCAAGGTTCTGCCTGAACGTCGCAACAGACCCGTTTCCTCTTGGCGAGAAAAAGGCGTGAACCGATTCGTGTCGGAGCGTTGAAAGCTGCTCGGCTCTCGACAACCCCGGCTGAAGAAAGACATTCCCGCTCGGAGTCGTATAGCCAAGTGTGCGAGTCCCAGCCAGCGTCGTATCGGTAGCTGGCAGCCGCAGTGCCCTATTTGCGGCCTCATCCAGCCGGTGGAGTTGTTCCGTGCCCGCCCGCACCCATGCAGGCACTTTGCCCGCTCCGGCCCCGGCCCCGGGCCAGAGTCGCCGCGCGCACGTCATCCCCGCCCCCAGCACCCGGCCGGCGGCCATCCCCGCCAACTGGTCAGTCGCCAGATCGCCGGTCAGCGCCACCCCCTCCTGGATTGCCGTCGTCAGCGTGTTCTCCGTCGGCCCCAGCAACGCCGTTCGTTGCCCCACGTAGGAATATGGATCGGCCCGCAACGGCTCCCCGCCCATCATCCAGTCCGTCAGCACCGTGCCCAGATCACGGAACAGTTCCCGGAACAACCGCCCGTCGGGATCCACCCAGTTTACCGGATCATTGCCCACGAACCCATACAAGTTCAGCCCGCCCACCTCCCCCAGCGGATCCCGATTCAACCACCGGCCCAACCCGGAGGCCCTTCCGGGAATTTCGTGGCTAACGTGAGGCCCCGAAGAGAAAGAGCTTTTA
>CAZACK010000222.1:0-3139 GCA_964483455.1 uncultured Solibacteraceae bacterium | reverse complement strand
CTAGGGCATTCGGGTGACAACCGAAGATATTAGCCGTTGGATATCATGAGAACTTCGGGAATCCACCAGGGTGTTGCTAGCCTCGGCGTGCCTGTCGCCACTGGAACAGTCGGTCGCCGACGAAGTGAACCGCCGGCGAGAGTCCCCGTCCGCGTATGCGTCCGTGATCGAGCGATACGCGCGGCACTATCATGGCAAGGTGGTCCGCCTGCCGGGACAAGTTCCGCTGGTCACCAAAGAAGGAGTCCTAGCGGCGCTGGAGGCGATACGGACGCTCCGGCGGGCCAGGCCGGCGCCGCGACTGGAGGTATCCTGCGGCTTATCGCGGGCGGCCCAGGATCATGTGCGCGATCAGGGGCCGAACGGCCTTGTCAGCCACACCGGAACCGACGGCAGCGGGCCGGACGAGCGGGCAAGCCGGTATGCGTCGGCGCCTGTTTCCGCCGGCGAGAAGATCAGCTACGGCCCGCGGGACGCGTCGCGGGGTCATGATTGAACTGCTCATCGACGACGGGGTGAAGGGCCGCGGCCACAGGATGAACCTGCTAGACCCGGCCGCGCGTTTCCTCGGCGTCGGCTGTGGGCCTCACTCGATCTGCGGGACAATGTGCGTGCTTGATTTCGCCATCGACTTTCCGGAGCGTCTTCGATGAATCTCCTCCGATTCGCCTGCCAGCCCGGATGCACGAATTGTTGCCGCGAGGTCGGCTACGTCTACCTCAGCGAGGCCGATGTCGGCCGGGCGGCCCGCTTCCTCGGCATGACGCGGAAGGCTTTTGAAGCCAGGTACGTCTACCGGACCAGCCGCCTGATCCGACTGCGTAAGCCGCCTCGATCGCAGTGCCATTTCCTTCTGAACGGCGGATGCTCCCTTCACCCGGCCAAGCCCACCCAATGCCGTGCCTATCCCTTCTGGCCGGAACTGGTGGAATCGGGCGCCGAGTGGAAGAAGGCTGCCCGCGTATGCCCAGGCATTGGAAGAGGCGATATCATCCCGGCGAGCGCGATCGTGCGCCTGACTGCCGATATGCGCGAAGCCTACCCGAGCATGTACGACTGTGACTTCCGAGGAACACGGATGTCCCTCCCCTGACTGGCGCCGCCCGGAGCCGCTCCGCCTCAGGCTGGAGCGGAGGCGGCCAAGGCCGCCGCTCAGTCCCTTTTCCACGCCGCCAGCGCGCGGCGCAGGTCCACAAGCTGCCCCAGGTGGTAGGCATTGTGGTCCGCCGCCAACAGCGCTTCACGCAGAATCGTCTGGCCCTCGCCGTGAGGGATGCGGGCGTACAGGTCGGTCGAAGGCTTCTTCACCAGGTTCCGCATCGCGCGGAGGTCGGCCCGGAACCGCTCCACGCTGCGGTCCCAGGCCGCGCGGTCGGGCGGCGCCGCCGTCTTCGGCCAGTAGCCCTCCGGAAACGCCGGCGAGACGTGCTTGGGATTGCGGCTGAACTCCAGGATGTCCCACTGCGCGATCCGCATGTGCTCCAGAAGCTGCCACGCGGTGTGCGGCAGGCCGGGCGCGGCGGCGCCACGGAGTTTCGCCGGCCAGCCGGAGATCACATCTTCGAAGCGCAGGTGCGCGGTGGCGGCGTCTGGTAATTCGACTAGTTGCTTCTTCAAGGCTGCGTCTTGTGACATGAATCATCCCCCCGCTGACTACGAAGTCAATCGATCTTTCGAAATCGGGCACATTTGCCATACGTCCAGCGTGCGCACGACCGCGCCTTCACCGGGTACGTGGAGGACCAGTTGTTTAGCTCTTGCGGCGGCGCCGGATAGCTGCGTCCCGTGGCGCAGACGGTTTCGTTGCCGAAGGCCTCGATGACCGGCCCGTCCAAAAAGACCCGCAGCCGGAACGGCCGCTGCGGGTCGATCTTCGCGTGGAAGAACCGCTCGCCCGGACTTGCGGTCAGAGAGAGTCACGGCGCCGCGCGGCTCGATCTCGGCCGCGAGTTCCAGCGCCTCACGGGATCTCCCCTCCATCCAGAGCGCCGGCGGAAGCAGGTGGTACTCCGGGCGGAGCCGGACGGCGGCGAGCTTCTCGCGCAGCGATAGCGCCCCTTGCGGCCGGGCGATGGGCGCGCCGGTGGAAGCGGCCAGAAAGGCTCGGCGGCTGATGCTGGTCATACTTGCCCGCTATGGTAACGCGACCGCCGTGCGTCCCCCAACCAAACAACCGAACAACCGAACGACCGAAGAACCATCCAACCGCCCAACCACCCGACCGTTGTTCGTTTGACAACCGGCGCGCAAGTCCGTTAGGCTAAGAGTTTTGCGGCAACTAGCGTTAGAGGAAACGTCTGTTCATGGGTACAACATTTCCGTCCGGGGCTGAACTGAAGCGTGCGTGGTACGTCCTGGACGCTGAAAACGCGGTCCTTGGGCGGCTGGCCAGCAAGGCGGCGAAGCTGCTGATGGGCAAGCATAAGCCGGGCTACACGCCGTTCCTGGACACGGGGGATCACGTCATCGTTCTGAACGCCGGCAAGGTCCGGCTGACCGGGCGGAAAGAAGAGCAAAAACTCTATCGTCGACACTCCGGGTATCCCGGCGGGCTGAAAGAGGAAAGCGCGGCCAAGCTGCGCGCGCGGCGTCCGGTGAAGATGGTGGAAGAGGCCATCGCGGGCATGTTGCCGAAGTCGAAGTTGGGCAAGCACATGATCCGCAAGCTCAAGGTCTACGCTGGCGACAGGCATCCGCACCAGGCGCAGAAGCCGGTGGCAGCGCCCGCGACCGATTGAGACAAGAAAGGAATTTGAGTGGCAGCAACGTTGGTGCAGTACTTGGGAACGGGCAGACGCAAGCGCGCGGTCGCCCGCGTCTTCCTGCGGCCGGGCAAAGGCGAGATTAAGATCAATCACCGGCCCTTCGAGCAATACTTTCCCACGGAAGCCACCCGGGCGGTGGCCCGGCAGCCGCTGCTGGCGACCGAGACGGCGGACAAGTTCGACGTCGTGGTGCTCGCCGACGGCGGCGGCCTCAATGGCCAGGCGGGCGCGATCCGGCTCGGCATCGCGCGCGCCCTGGTGGAATTCAATTCCGAGCTGAGAGCGAAGCTCAAAGATCTCGGGTTTCTCACCCGGGACCCCCGGACCCACGAGCGGAAAAAGTACGGCCAGAAGGGCGCCCGCAAGCGGTTCCA
>CAZACK010000221.1:0-3164 GCA_964483455.1 uncultured Solibacteraceae bacterium | reverse complement strand
TCGGTGATCAGCCTCGAGCCGCGCAGCAGACGAAGCGTGTCGCCGGGCTGCCCCGGTTCGAACTTCACCGGAACTGCCAGGCGGCCGCCGTTCCACTGAAGATCGACCGATCCCTCCCCGCGCGGCTCGCACTCGCCAAACAGCAGCAGCGGCGCGCCGGCGCAGACCGTGGCCGGCGGGTCGGGCTCGATCCGCGCCTCGCGGAATCCCGAGGTCGCCACGCGCAGATCTTTCGCCACGGCGCCGGTGGCCGAGGCGAACACCTCCAGCGCCTCGGTGTCCACCCGCTCGCGCGGTGTCACGAAGCGGCCCACGCCGCCGGTTTGCCGCGACAGAAGCGCCAGGAACCGGTCCTGGCTCGCGCTGCCGATGCCAAGGGTGTGAATCCGGATGCCGCCCGCGCGCGCCTCGGCGAGGATGTCCTCGCTCCCGAATACCTCGCCGTCGGTGAGCAGGAAGATGTCGCCGCCTCCGGCCGTTTTCAACTGGCCGGCGGCGGTGCGGATGCCGGTGGGCAGCTCGGTGCCGCCGCGCGCGTCGATCCCGTCGAGCCACTTGCCGGCGGCGTGCCGCTCGTCCCGCGTCGCTTGGGAAAGCCGTGTCCGATACGATTCCGCAACGTTGTCGAAGGCGACGATGCCGAAGCGGTCGTCCTCGGACAGCACGGCGAGACAGGCCGCCAGCGCCTTGCGCGCGTGCGCGATCGGCGCGCCGGACATCGAGCCCGAGCGGTCGAGGAGGAACACCACCGGCGGACGCGCCGCGGCGCTTTCGCCGAAGCACTCCGACGGCACCGCCGCCGCGAAGTGGCCGCGCCCGTCCTTGCCGTCGCCGGCCAGGACCAGCGGCGCCGCCTTCCTGTTCGCGCGGGCGTCGAGCACCAGGTCGCGGTTCGGCGTGTCGGCGGCGGGCGCAAGCGATACCCGCGCCTGCCCGCCGTTCTGGTTCCGCACGCGCACCGGGTGCGACGGCGAACTCAGCTCGGTGAGCGACGGATAATCGACCGCCAGGTCGAAGGCGACTTCGTGGAGCCCTTTCTCGCCCGTCTTCCACTGGGGCAGCAGGACATCGCCGAACTCGTCTTCCGGAAGCTCCAGCTCTCCGGTTCGCTCATCGACGCGGGCGGCGCGCATCTTCGAGTGGTACGACGGCGCCATGGTGAAAGGAAACCGGAAGCGAAGACCGTCGTCACGCACGTCGACGCCGGCGAGGATCTCCAGCCACACCGACACGCGGTCGCCGCCCCGCAGGTTGCCGACCGAGAGGTTGATGACGCCGTCGCGGTAGCCGCGCGCCAGCACGCCGAGATGGCCCTGCTCCAGGCCGCGCTCGTACTCCTCGACGGCTTCCTTTACCGGCTTTAGCGCGGAATGGGCCGAAAAGCCGGGGCCGGCGACGCGAAACCGCCGCAGCGCGGCGTCGCGCGGCAGCATGAAGCTATAGACCACTTCGACGGGCTTCGTTTTGGCCGACGCGAAGTCGTGCCGAACCAGTAGCCGCGCCCCCACCGGCAGTACTCTACCCGTGAGGACAAGCCGCTGCATCGAAAGTTCGATCGCCTTGCCGCTCGATGCCTCGATCGGCATGTACGAGCACTCCGCTTCACTCACTGTTGCCATCGTTCCCATGTCCTTCTTCTCCCGCTTGCCGCACCTGTGCGGCGAATTCCCGCAAAGATTCACGGATTCTCTTGAGACGCCAGGGCGCGGCGTCGGATCGCACGGACACGATCACGTCGTCGCCCAAACGGTAGCTCTGCCACGTCTCCGGCGCCGGCAGTTTCTTGGGTTCCCTCGCCCCGGCCAGCACACGGGCGATATCAGCCAGCATCAGCCCGCGCGCCTGGAGCTCCTTGATCTGCTCGAGCCGCCGCACGTGCGCGGCCGAGTAGGAGGCGCCCCGCCCGGCGACCCCCGGACCGTCCAGCAGTCCCCGCGCGATGTAGAACCGGATAGTCCGCGGAGCCAGGCCGGTTTCTTCGGCCAGCCCGGCCAGCGTCCAGGAGCCGTTCCGGTCCGCCACGATGCCAGGATACCCTGGAATTACGACAGTGTCAAGTACTGTCTTAAAAAATCGCCATCATCCGGACGCGTGGAGGCGGGAGGCGAAAAGGAGGCGCCCGTCGGCCGGCGGCCGCTACACCACGGCAGCGGGGGCCGCCGCCGGCTCCGGCGGCGGTGGCGACGGGGCGGTATCGAAGCGGACCGAGACCAGGCGCGAGACGCCGGGCTCCTGCATGGTGACGCCGTACAGGGCCTGAGCGGCTTCCATGGTGCGCTTAGCGTGGCTGATCAGCGCCGCCAGCGCCTTCTCCCCGCCGGACAACAACAGCACGTTCTGGAGGCGCTTGCCCGGAGGCGAGGCGACAATGTCGACGCCCGATTCGCCGGCGTTGGTCTCGTCGGTGAGCCGCATCTCGCCGGAGCCGCCGCCGAACAGCGTCTTGAACATCTCGCGGAAGTTGGCATTGATTGCCTCGAAGGCTTCGGAAAACCGCCGGCGCGCCTCGGCGTCGATCTCCTGGATCGCCTTTTCGGTGTCGCGGATGGAATCCAGTAGGTCCTGGCGCTGGGCATTGAGGAATTCGTAGCGCTGGCGGGCTTCCTCGTATTCCTCGAGCGCCTGCGGGTTCACCGGCCCGAGGGCCTCGATGCGCGCTTTGACTTCGTCGTGCTTCTGCTCGAGGGCCGCCAGTTCGATCTCGTCGGGCGCCGGTTCCTGCTCGCCGGCGATTTCGGCGACCGGGATGTGGAGGTCCTTGCGGCTGGTTTCATCGAGGAACTTCAGCTCGGCCTGCCGGCGGACCAGGTCGAGCTCGATCCGCGCACGGCGCTCCTGCGCCTGCTGCGCATCGAGCCGCATCTGCTTGCGTGTTTCCTCAGGCGTCGCCAGCCACCACGCTCCGCATCAGTGCACCGCATGCTAGACTCAAATGCGAGGGAGGATGGATTGGCACATAACAGAGTGAGGCTGTTTTTCTTTTTGGCCGCGCTTGCAGTCGTCTGCCTGTTGTGGTGGCGGCCTTATGCACAGGCATCGACGCAACGGCCGGCCTGGGAATACCAGACAGTGTGGGTAAACCAACTAACTGATCGAGACCTCCTCCAGGAGTTCAACCGTCTCGGAGGCGAAGGATGGGAACTGGTGTTGTCTCACCGAAGACC
>CAZACK010000220.1:0-3200 GCA_964483455.1 uncultured Solibacteraceae bacterium | reverse complement strand
TTTGACTTGACGTTCAGATGGCATGATGACTCCTTTGGCGGATGATCGCCGTGAGCATGATACCGGGGCGGGCGGGGTGAGCAGACGGTTTTATCGCTGTAAGTGATTGAGTGGTTGGAAGATAACTTTTCGACATGGCGTGTCACTGGGTGGCGCGGCGGTGCGCCTGCGTTCACTTAGTTCACCAGCTTGCGGGTGAATGACCTCCGGCTGCCGAGCCGGGCAAGGTGGAGCTTGCCTGCGCCAACAATGCGGGGGTGGCCCGAGGGTGTTCCGTGGTGGTCGCGCCGAAGACAAGGTCCATCGTCAAGGCATTCACCATGGCGGTAACCTTGACACTGCCGTCGCGGCGGCGGGTGGGAGCGGCAAAGAGCACGGAAAGCACACCTACTTGCCGGATGACGAACTGCACAGGACTCGCCGTGAGTTGGACCGGTCAGTGACCCGTGTCGAGCAACAGCCGGCGGGCGCGAGCGATGAGCGATTCGGCGCGCCTGGTGGAGGCTTCGCCGAGAACGGCCGCCACGCGGGCCGGGGAGGCTTCGGCCAGCGCGTGAAGGGAGCGAAGCTCGGTGGCTTCCAGCTTCTCGCGCTCGGCCTTCTGGAGGCCCAGGACGGCCTTGAGTGAGACTGGGGCAAGCGACACTGCGGTAACCGACGGAGGCTGGGGACGGACGGATGCGGGCTGCACGGCGAACTTGCGGGCTGGTTGGCACAGCATGACCAACGGCCGGACCACGGTTAGCCCCGGTTAGCCCCGAGGCAGGCACGGGTACACGGGCCATTTCAGCCCGTGAGATGGGGACGCAGCACGGCAGTGCCGCAGTTGGCACATGCCACCTGCACGGCCGGACGGCGCGACGGAGTGATGACGGGCCGCGGGCTCTGGCCGGAGTGTGTCTTCTCGCAGCACGGGCAGTAGTCGCATTCCTCGTCGCCGGGGTCGTCTCCGGGTTTGGTGGGCGGGCATAGACCGCCGGCGGGCGCGGGCGGCGGAGCGGGCGGCCGGGTGCCGGTCACCACGCGGATCGAGCAGGGACAGGCGCTCAGTCCGATGTCGAGGTCGTCGTCCGGCCGCGCCGTGGCAGCAGTGATACGGCGGCGCTGCGTGTGTCCTGACAGCGCAGCCGGCTCAGGTCCGCTACCACGATCCAGCTTGTCTCGTGATCCTGGCGGGCGAAGCCGAGCGTGAGGCCTTGGTGCCCAGTGATCTGTTCAAGAAATGGCTGAAGTTTCTTCCCGCTTCACACCAGCGTTCGAATGCCGCGATTGACTCCGCTCTGACCTATGGGATTCGGAACATGGCGATGTACTGCCGGCCGGGTGCGTGATCACGACGCCAGAGCAACCTGTAGCCGGCCGCTTCAACCTCACGCACGACCTGATCAATGCCGGCGCGAATGTGTTTCAGCGCGAAGTCAGGGTCGACGGTTTCCATTGCGCCGCGCTTCTTGTGGTACTCGACGATTGCCAGGCGCCCGCCACGGCGCAAGCTTCGCTTGATCGCCGCCAGCATCCGATCCGGGTAATCGACATGGTGATAGGCATCCAGCACGACTACGAGGTCGGCAGCGCCGGCCGGCAGCTTGGGATCAACTTCCGTCCCCAGGAGAAGATCGATGTTGCCGAGCCCGGTCGAATTGGCGCGATCGCGGGCACGGTCGAGGAAGTCGGCATGAATGTCGTCGGCGATGACCCGCCCAGTCGAACCAACGGCACGACTCAAGTCTTCCAGCAGAGGGCCCGTACCGGCACCGATCGAAGATCACTCGCATCGCACCCCCTCCGTTCTCATATTCGTCCAGATTGTGCGCGATGCAGTTCGGATTCCGGCAATCATGTCTCGCCGGTCCGCCGACCATGGACGCACGTTCCTCCACCACGTGTGAAGCGCCGATGGGTGCTGAGAGCGTCTCAGCAGCGGCATGGTGAAGGCGTCGGCGCCTCGCAGGATCTATGCCGGATGGGAGCGACCCCGCTTGCGCCAGCCGTAGACCATCGGGGCGCAGCCCTTGGCTCAGTTCGCGTCGGGTTTCGGAGTAGCCGCCGTGCTTCCAGGCAGCACGGGCGCCCGGATGTATTCTCGCGGTATCTCTCCGGTCAGGGCCCGCAACCACGCCACGATGGCGGCGACTTCGTCCGGCCTCAGGGTCAGGCCGAGCTGGTGGTCAGCCATCATCCGAACGGCTCCATCGAGCGTCGCGACGGAGCCGTCATGAAAGTATGGCGACGTCTTCTCCACGTTCCGCAGGGACGCAACCTTGAAAATGAACATGTCGCCCTGGTGACCGGTGACTTTGTAGCGCCCAGGGTCCACGGTCCGCGGCCAGCGCTTCTTCACTCCTAACTTTTGATAGATCTGCGCTCCGACCAGCACTCCGGCATGGCACGAGTGACAGCCCGCCTCCACAAACCGGTTGAAGCCGGCCTTTTCCAGGTCGGTCAACGCCGACCGGTCACCCTTCAGCAACAGGTCCCAGCGCCCGGGCGTGACCAGCTTCCTTTCGAACGCGCCGATCGCCTGCGCCATGTGGTCGAAGGTCACCGGATCATTTTCGCCGGGGAACGCCCGGCGAAACGCCTCGACGTAGCCCGGGATCGACCTCAGCACCGCGACGACATCCTCTTCCGCCCGCATCGCCATCTCGACGGGGTTCGTCACCGGGACCTTCGCCTGCTGTTCGACGTTTTCCGCGCGCCCGTCCCAGAACTGGACGAAATGGCCGGCGGCATTAAAGACCGACGGGGAGTTCCGATCGCCCTTCTGCCCCCGGTGCCCATGGGAAACCACTTTTCCATCCACCCCATAGGCCTCTAACAGGTGACAACGATTGCAGGAGACATCCTGGCCCTTCGACAACCTCGGGTCGTAGTACAGCATCCGACCCAACGCGACTTTTTCCTCCGTGATCGGGTTGGCCTTGGATTGGAAGGCGGCGGGCAGCGGCCGGAACAGCCGCAGCTTGTTGCCGTCCACCTCAACCCTGGACTTGGCGTTCTGGCCGCAAGCGGCCAGCGCAAGAACAACACATGAACAATAGAAAGGCGCTCGACGCATCCTTTTCCCAGAATACCCTGGGAAGACGGGGAGGCAGCTTTTCGGGCCGGTCGTTACGGGTGGCCGAGAGGTATGAAGGGAATCATAAGCCGCCGATGAACGCCGATAAACCACTCATGGCCGGCAGGGCCGGCCACCCTGA
>CAZACK010000219.1:0-3247 GCA_964483455.1 uncultured Solibacteraceae bacterium | reverse complement strand
CTCGATCGCTTCCTCTCGTGCGTGAGGGGATAGTCAACACCTCGAACGGCCAGCGCGGCTTTGAGCAGCTTCTCGGCCGCTTGTTGAAGGTGGAAACAAATGGCGTCCAGCGGAAAGCCGTGTTCAACACCGCTGGAAGCCGTGATCCAATCGTTTTCAGCTTTTCGTACTAACCCGCGGGCAAACTCAAGCTCAGAGCCTTTCATTCAAGACGCGCCCCTCTCTGGTGGCGCGGGTCGCTATGTGATACTTCACTTCCGACCAATACTCGACTTCTTCCGGTGTGTACCAGAGAACATCACTCGGGACCGGTATGTCGGAAAGCGCTCCATACGCGAGGCCAGCTCGTTTCAACCGGGACTCCTGGGTCGGCTTGATGACCAACAGATCCACGTCGCTCCGCAGATGGGAATCCCCGCGCGCCCGGCTGCCGAACAAGATGATCTTGTCCGGATCCAGGGCCTTGACAAGCCTTCGGACAATTTCCGCCAGCACCACCTCGTCCGCCATCACCTCGCCCATGTCTCTATTCTGCTACTTTTTCCATCCGCCTTCCCCTGCACGAATGCTCCCCGCCAATCGTCAATCTCAATGTGACGCGCATCGGGATATGGGTGTTTCTCGCCCTGGCGGCCCTCCCCGCCGCAAGCCAGGACCTCGGCCGGCTGCTCACCGCCGTCGAGACCCGCTACAACCGCGCCAAAGCCATCCAAGTCCTTTTTGAGCAATCGTATACGGTCCAGGGCCGGCCCAAGCGGACCGAGAGCGGGGAGCTGTTCCTCCGCAAACCCGGGCGAATGCGCTGGCAGTACGGCAACCCCCCAGGCAAGCTGTTCCTGTCCGACGGCAAGTTCCTCTGGCTCTACACCCCCGACGACAACCGCGTTGAAAAAACCACAATGAAGGAAAGCGAGGACCTCCGCGCCCCGCTCGCCTTCCTGTTAGGCAAGCTGGAGTTCCGCCGCGACTTCGGCCGGTTCGTGTCCCGTCCGGACGGCACGGACACGCGCATCATCGCCGACCCGAAGTCCGACCAGCTTCCGTACACGAAGGTCGAGTTCGTCGTCAACGCGAGGCGGGAAATCCGATACCTGAAAGTCACCGGCCAGGACCACAGCATCATGGAGTTCCGCTTCGCGAGCGAGAAGGTGAACCCCCCGCTGGCGGAAAAGCTCTTCCGATTCACCCCGCCGCCAGGCGTCGAACTGATCGAATCCGCCGACTCCACCCAGGGGGCCGGATAAGCCATGGCCGAGTTCGTCCTCAAGTACGCCGACACCCGCGGAGAAATCCACCAGCAGGTGGCCGAAGCCGCCACCGAAGGCGAGCTGCGCGAGCGCTTCGCGCAGCAGGGCTTCCTGGTCTACTCCATCCGCCCGCGCGGTGGCATCGCCGCCCTGAGCGTGGGCCGGCCCTCCCGGCGCAAGAAGCTCAACCTCGAGAAATTCCTGATCTTCAACCAGCAGTTCGTCACGCTGATCCGCGCCGGCCTGCCGATCCTCAAGGCGCTCGACCTCCTCGCCGACCGCCTCACCGACCCGAAACTCGGCCGCTACGTCACCTCGGTCCGCGACGACGTGCGGAACGGTTCTTCGCTTTCCGACGCCTTTCGCCACCAGGGGATCTTTCCGGGCATCTACGTTACCTCGGTGCTGGCCGGAGAGAAGAGCGGCAGCCTGGCCGAGGTGCTCGACCGCTACATCTCCTATCAGAAGCTGGCGCTGTCGATCCGCAAGAAGCTCCTGGTGTCGCTGCTGTACCCGTGCGTGCTGGTGGTGCTGGTGATCGCGCTGGTCGTGTTCCTGGTGACCTACGTGGTGCCGAACTTCGCCCAGCTTTACAGCACGATGTCCGCCAACCTGCCGGCCATCACCCGGGCGCTGATCACCATCGGCACCACCGCCAAGGAGTACGTGCTCGTGTTCGCCGGCGGCCTGGCCGCCGCCGTCGTCCTGTTCCGCTTCTGGTCGCGGCGAGAATCGGCCCAACGGAGGATCGACGCGCTGATCCTGCGGCTGCCGCTCGCCGGCGACATCTGGATCAAGTACCAGGTCGCGCAATTCTCGCGGGTCATGGGCACCCTGCTGCTGGGCGGCATCCCGCTGGTGCAGGCGCTCGAAACCGCGGCCGACTCGCTCGGCAGCAGCCTCCTGCGCAAGGCGCTCGAAAAAGCGAAGAAGATGGTACGAGAGGGGCAGTCGCTCTCGGCCGCCGCCCGCGCGACCGCCGTCTTCCCCGGCCTTTCCGTCGACATGATTGAAGTTGGCGAATCGACCGGGGCGCTGCCCACCATGCTCAACAGCGTGGCCGAATTCTATGACGACGACGTCACCATCCGGATGACCGCCGCCCTGTCGCTGATCGAGCCGGCCATCATGATCTTCATGGGCCTGTTCGTGGCCTTTGTACTTGTGGCTTTGTATCTGCCGATCTTTTCCCTGGCGGATACGCTGAAGTAGGGACCTTATGGCAACCGACCGCGCACGACCGCAGGACACCGGGCAGGAAGCGGCGCAGGCGCGCGCTCTGGCCGAGCGCTACCGCTGTGAGTTCGTGGACCTCACCCAGGCCCGCATCGACCACGACCTGTTCCGCTCGATCCCGGTCGACCTGATGTTCCGCTACAACTTCGTGCCGATGCATGCCGAGAACGGCACGCTCGAAATCGCCCTGGCCGATCCGCGAAACCTCAACCTCATCGACGAGCTGGCGATCCTGCTCAGCAAAAAGCTGCGCGTCAAGGTGGCCACGCTCAGCCAGATTTCCGAGCTGCTCAAGAAGACCGAGCAATCCCAGCGGGTCCTCGAGGAGGTCACCGAAGGCTTCGCGCTGGACGTGGTGGCCGAGGAGGAAAGCACCGACGAAACGCTCTCGATCGACCGCCTCACCGCCGACAGCGATATCGCCCCCGTCATCAAGCTGGTGGACACCACCATCTTCAACGCCCTCGAGCGCCGCGCCAGCGACATTCATATCGAGACCCGCGACCAGGAAGTCGCCATCAAGTACCGCATCGACGGCGTGCTGCACTACGCCATGCCGCCGATCGCCAAGGACTGGCACTCGACCATCCTGTCGCGCATCAAGGTGATGAGCGAGCTGGACATCGCCGAGCGGCGCGTCCCCCAGGATGGGCGCTTCCGGGTGCGCTATAAGAACCGCCTCATCGACTTCCGCGTCTCGATCATGCCGACCATCTACGGCGAGGACGCCGTGCTCCGCGTGCTCGACAAGGAGTCGATGAGCG
>CAZACK010000218.1:0-3254 GCA_964483455.1 uncultured Solibacteraceae bacterium | reverse complement strand
TCATCACTGCACCTCCAGGGAGAAGCGGCTGAGGTCGAAGCGGGCTTTGTATTTGCGGAACTCGGCCTCGATGTCGGCGCGGCGGGCCTTGCCCTTCTCGAACACTTTGAGGTTCGCGACGCGGTCCTTGTCGGCGAGGATCTGGGCGAAGGCGGCACGGTCGACGGCGACGAACTCGCAGAGGGCGAACTCGCCGTCATCGCTCTCGATGCAGCTCCAGGCGATGATGCCGGGGCGGGAAGGCTCCTGGCCCACCGCGGGCGGCGGGGGTGCGTACATGGGGCGGCAGGGGTTTTCGGCGGAGCCGTCGCCGGTATAGCGGGTGATGACGAACAGCCGCTCGTAAAGGTTACGGGGGCTGACGCGGGGCTGGGCGCTGATGGTTGTGGAAAGGAAGGAAAGAAGAACAACGGAGAGAACGGCTCGGATCATGCGACGACCTTCGAGGTCACAGGATCGGACTACGAGATAATCATGCTCCTAACTCCGTAAACGGCAAGGTTCAATCTTGTGACTCTTTTGCGGGTAGGGGAAATTGCGCACAACTGTTGTGGATCGCAACAGGTGGGGGCTTTCACCCAGGGCAGGACCGGGGGCAATTGCGTAAGAATCGGGCAGACGCTGCGATCCACGCGCCGGTGGTGCTGTCTCGCGGCTGGTGCGCGCGCTTGCGTCTACGGGCTCAGCGTGAGGTTTGGCACTAATACCGAGCCTCGACCACAGGGACGGTTTACGGACAGTTTCCATCCGAATACCTTGCCGGCTGGGCGGCCGGGGAACGTTCTTGCCGTTTGACTTTTGATTCTTGCCTTGCGCCTGGGCCTCTGGTCCTCGCTACCATATAGCTTTCACTGAAGGCTCAGGGGATGCGCCAGGAACTGCCGCGAAAGCTGGGACTCGCCGGCGCGGTTGCGGTAATCGTCGGCACGCTCATCGGCTCGGGGATCTTCATCGCGCCGATCCTCATCGCGCGGAGCCTCGAATCCGGGAGCGCCATCCTCGCCGTGTGGGCGTTCACGGGCGTGGTTTCCTTGTTCGGGGCGCTGGCTTACGCGGAGCTTGGCGCGATGATGCCGGCCACCGGCGGGCAGTACGTTTTTCTGCGGGAGTCATTCGGACCGCTGTGCGCATTTCTGTGCGGCTGGACGTATTTCCTGGTGGTCTCCGCGGGCGCGGTGGCGTGGCTCGCCATCAGCCTGGCCGGCTATCTCACGTACTTTGTCCCGCTGACTCCGGCGCTGTCGAAGCTGGCCGCGGTCGCGCTGATTGGCCTGATCACGATGGTGAACTATCGCGGCGTGGTCGCCGGCGCGGCGGTGCAGGAAGCACTCACGCTGCTGAAGCTTCTCGGGCTGGCGATTCTAATCGGCGCCGCGTTCGTCATGCCGGGCGCCCCGCCGTCCGCCGCGCCGTCCGGCGGATCGGGTTTCTCGCTCTCGCAGTTCGGCGTGGCGATGATCGCCTGCGTGGTGGCCTACGACGGCTGGATGGGCGTCAGCTTTCTGGCCGGCGAGGTGAAGCATCCGCGCCGAAACCTGCCGCTGGCGCTGGCTCTCGGCCTGGCGATCTGCGTCGCGGTGTATCTGCTGGCCAACGCCGCCTACCTGCGGGTTCTCAGCATCCAGGAGATGGCGGCCACCGAGCGCCTCGGGTCGCTGGTGGCCGAGAGAACGCTCGGGCGGATCGGAGGCGCGATCGTGACCCTCACTATTTTGTTCTCGATTGCCGGCTCGGCCAACGGGATCATGCTCGCCTACCCGAGGATGAGCTTCGCCCAGGCGCGCGACGGCTTGTTCTTCCGCCGCTTCGGCGACGTTCACCCGCGCTTCCAGGCGCCCTCGATCGCCGTTCGGGCTCACGGCGTATGGGCGGCGGTGCTGGCGCTGACCGGCACCTACGAAACGCTGGCGTCGTTCGCGATGATCGCGGCCTGGCTCTTCTACGGGATGACCGCCATTGGGGTGCTGATCCTGCGACGGAAGTATCCCGAGTTCCGCCGTCCCTACCGGATGTGGGGCTATCCGGTCACCCCGCTGCTGTTCTCCGCGATCGCGCTGGCCTTCGTGATCAACACCGCGGTCGCCACCCCCGTGCCGGCGCTGGCCGGCTTGACGCTGATGGCCGCCGGCATCCCCGCCTACCGGCTGTGGCGCGGACGGCTGCCGACGGACAAGCTGCCGCCGGCATTCCGGGCGCCCGGGCGATGGCACGACGTTGAGGACTAGTGAGGCTCTGCCTCAGACCGACCAGGTTCTTCAGCCGCCGATGAACGCCGTCGCCTGCGGACGCTCTCCCCGCGACCTAGTCCTGCCGCGCCAGCAGTTCCTCCGCGTACAGGGCGCCGTCCGGCGTTTCCTCGTGCTTGAAATAGAGGAACACGTCCTTGCCTTCCGCGAGCAGAGTGTCCGCTTTCTCCCGGATCTGCGCCCGCTCGGCAGCGGAGTAATCCGACCGCCGCAGCCGGCCGTAGACGAAATCCGCGGTGAGGACCTCGCGCGTTTCGAATTTGTCGGACTCCGCCAGGCACAGACAGGCATTGTGCTTCCGGAGAGCGTCGTAGACCCCGTCCGCCAGCCAGGACGTATGGCGGAGCTCGAAGACGCACCGCGCGTCTGGTGGCAACAAGCCGAGGAATTCCGAGAGCGCGGCCAGGTCGCACTTCATCTGCGGCGGAAGCTGGAACAGAACCGGGCCGAGCCGCCGCGTGGAGCGCAGCGGATCGATGGCGCGGAAGAAGATCTCCGTAAATTCGGCGGCGTTCTTCAGCCGCAGCACGTGGGTGATCTTCATGTGCGCCTTGACGGCGAACAGGAATCCCGGCGGGGTGGCCTCCACCCACGATTGCAGAGTCGTGGCGGCGGGGAGCCGGCGGAACGTGTAGTTGATCTCGACGCTGTTCAGCCGCTTCGCGTAGTGCGCGAGAAAGCCGCTCGCCGGAACGCCGGCCGGATAGAACGCCGGTTTCCAGTTCGGATACGCAAAGCCGGAAGTTCCGGCGAAGAGCCCAGCCATGGGATCAGCGTACTGCTACGGCTTTTCTTCGGCAAGCTCCAGGACCGCAGCCCGGAGCGCCGCGACGATCTCCTCCTTCGTACCGATGAACGTCCTCGGCTTGCCCAGGCGGACCTCGCAGAAGAGCGGTACCGGGATCCGCGCGCCCTTCGGCAGGCTGCGCCACATGTTGACGAGCCAGGCGGGGAGAACCGGCACGTGCGGCATCCGCAACAGCACTCTCGCCACTCCGGTGTGGAACG
>CAZACK010000217.1:0-3335 GCA_964483455.1 uncultured Solibacteraceae bacterium | reverse complement strand
GACGTATACAGGTCAGAGGTGGGATAGTTACATTAACTTGCACTGGTATGGCTCAAGGTGGTATGATGATTATCTTAACCGAAACAGGGGTTCGTGAGCATGAAACGCCCATGAACCCCTGTTTTAGGAATGCTTACTTGACGATCACCACATCGCTGGCGGAGCGACCGAACACTTCGGGAGAGTACATCTCTTCGGCTTTGGCGGGCGGGACGATGAAGGTGCCGGGCGTGGTGGCGCGGGCGATGTAGGAGTATTCATAGACGCCATCCCACAATAACGAAGTGAAGGCTTCTGCCCGCTCGTCGCGCAGGTTCTGGTGCTCGTACCAGGTGCCCCACCACCACCAGCCGTAACGGTAGCCTGAGCTGTTGGGATCCTGGGGGGTGCTGCCGGAGACTTCCAGGGCAGGGTTGACGATCTCTAACCCAGCGGGCAGCGGGTCCGAGAGCGCCACGTGGTAGCGGCGGTTATCGGCGACCATGGTCAGGCGCACCCGCACGCGCGCCCCGGCTTTGATATGCCAGACACCCTCTTCGTCCTGGAACACATCGGCAGGATCATCCACGGCTTCGTACTTGCGCTGGACAACAAAGCCCATGTCGAGCGGATCGAGCTGCAGGTCGGTGGGGGCATAGCGCAAACCCAGGCGGTAGTACAGGCGCCCGGCGCCCTCTTTGCTGAGGATCAAGTCCTGCGTCCCGCCGCCGCCCAGGGTCTCGTCCACCAGGTATGCCATGGGGATGGTCGTCTCATGCCGCTCGGTGGTGCGCCCGACGTATTCATGCTCTCCGGCATAGGTTTCTCCCAGCCAGACGCGGGCGACGAAATCGGGCGTCTGCGCCTCGAAGGTGTTGAAATAACGGTCGAGGGAGAGCAGGACGAAGACGTTCTCCTGGGTGTTGCCCCAGCGGCCGCGCTCACGGTGCGCCAGCAAACCGTTGACCACCTTGGGGATCAGGTCGCTCTGAGGGTTGTCGTTGATCAGGGCGTCAAGCAGGATGGCATCGGTGCGCCGGTCGGAGCTGAGCAGCAGGTAGGTCTGGTCGTCGTAATAGGTGGTGAAGTTGGCAGCACCAGCGGTCTCGACCGTGTGGTTGTTGACGAAGCGGCGGATCTCCTCCACCTGGGCAGAAGCGCCCGGGGCATCGCTGAGCACCTGCCACAGCCAGCCGATGGCTTCCATGGAAAGTTTATCAATCCCTGCCTCGTTATACAGCTTGAGGGCTTTGGCGGGGTCGCTGTCGCCCATCAGCTCGCGCACGTAGAGGGCGTAGGCGCTGAGCGTCTGGCGGGTGCGCTGACCGTACCAATAGGGGTAATGATCCTCGATCTGGCGCAGATACTCAAGGACAAGCTGCTGCATATCCTGCGGGACGTCGAAGCCTTTCAGCTCGGCGCGCTGCAGGGCGTGGGCAACGTGGATGGTGTTGAAGGGGATCGAGTCTTGCCCGTGCCGCCAGTAGGGGAAACCGCCGTCATAATTCTGCAGGCTGCGCAGGCGCTCGATGTCCTGCTGGACGGAGGCTTCCATGGCTTCCGGTGTGGGCAAACCTTCGGCATCGAAAGCGGTGAGCACATCGCGCAGGGCGGCGATAGCTAAGACCCGACTAGAGATCTGCTCGGTGCATTCGAAAGGATAGGAAACCAGGTAGAGCACGGCATCCGTCAGGGCTTGCAGGGCGGTGGAGGAGGTGGAGATCTCCAGCCCGCCGTACTGGGGGAAGACATTGTTTGGAGAATCTACCGGCTGGACGATAGCTCCCTCATCCACCACGCCATAGGTGGCGAAGGCTTCGGTGGTGGCAGGGGTATAAACGGGCAGCTCCACGGTGGCAGCATCGGCAAAGCCTCCAGAAACGGCGGCGATCTGGAAGCGGGCGGTGCCAGCCCGGTCGGTGCGGGCAGGGAAGCGCACCTCCACCCGGTCGTTGGCGGGCACGGTCACGCGCATGCCGGCTTTCTCGAGGGAGGATTGGCTGGTGAGGAAGATGTTGCCGGCTTGCACGACCACATCCACGACCAGCGGCTCATCGGTCTGGTTCTGGAGCACCACCGGCAGCTCGAACTGGTCGCCGAAGTTGAGGAAGCGCGGCGCCGAGGGGCGCACCATCAGCGGCAGGCGGGCGGTGAGGTTGGCTTCACCGGTGCCGAAGCGGTTCCCCTGGTCAACTGCGACCACCATCACCCGGTAGCGGGTCAGGTTATCGGGCAGCTTGACCGGCACGCTGGCTTTGCCGGAGGCATCGGTGCGCACCGCCGGGGCAAAGACCGCCAGCGGGTTGAAGTCCGTGCGTACCTGGATGGGCGTGGGGGCAGCGCCCGGGGCGCCTGCCATGTCGGCGGCGCTGGCGGTCATGGTCGGCATGGCGGCAGCGGGAGCCTCCAGGGCGAATTGTTTCTCCACGGCGACTTCCTCCACCGCGACCGCCTGGCGGTTGACTGCCTCGGACAGGGCGGTGGGGTCAATCAGGATGATGCTGGAGCGGCTGTACTGGCTGGCGAGATCCGAACCACGCTGTGCGTAAAAGACAGCGATGGGGTCGGCAAGCTGGTAGTTGGAGAGCGCCAGGATGGCTTCGTCCACCACCACCACCGCCAGCTCCGCGCCAGAGACAGGCTTGCCTGTGGCATCTTTGAGAAGCACATCAATGGTGGTCTCGCCGCCTGGCTCGAGAGCGGTCTCGGCAGGGACGACTTCTAAGGCGAGGGTGCGCTGCAGCGGTGGGATGCTCAGGTTAAGCTGCCCGGTGGCAAAGGCGGGGCGGGGAGGGATATCCGAGAGGGTATTCCCCTGGTCATCGGTGCGCGGCGCAGCCCCGACCAGGTCCACCTGGATATTGAGGTTGGGGATGTATGCTTCTTGGATGGGGATGCTCAGCGTTGCGGTGCCATCTTCGACCTGGAAGCGCTCGGTATAGAGGATGCCGCTGCGGCTGACGGTGAGCAAGCCTTCGGCAGGGCTGAAAGGCGACTGCACCAGGATGTTGGCTTCATCGCCGGGCTGGTAGCTTTCTTTGTCAGGGATGAGGGTGACCTGCTCCTGCTCCACCTTGCGGGCGGGCGGCTGCTGACCCCCGCTGACCCAGCGGGTGAACTGGCTCTGGTTGCGGCGCCCCAGCTCATCGGTGACCACGGCGGTGATCTGGTAGGTGCCCCCAACGGGGGTCTGGAAGGTGCAGGTGACGGGTTCTGTGGTGGAGCCTTTCTTGCAGGTTTGCAGATCCACTTCTTCTTGCGTCCAGCCGCTGCCGCTGAATTTCCATTCCAGGCGGGCGGCGGTGACCTCCACAGGGCGGTCAACGACCGGCTTCCCGTCCAGGTCGGTGACGATG
>CAZACK010000216.1:0-3337 GCA_964483455.1 uncultured Solibacteraceae bacterium | reverse complement strand
ATCCCCGAGGACAAGCTCCCCGTCTGGACTCCCGACAAGGTGGCCAACGCCCTCCGCCAGGACGACCTCTACGTCGACATGACCTTCGCCGAGGTGCTCGACGCCAAGGGCATCGACGCCACCACCGAGGACTTCGGGGCCATGTTCCGCGAGGCGAAATACGCGCTGTGGCACGCCAACCTGGCCGCCCGCCGGGCGCTGAAGCGCGGCGTGCCGCCGGCGTTGTCCGGCGCCCCCAGCTACAACGTCCATGCCAACGACATCGACTTCCAGATCGAGGCCGACTTCATCGGCCTGATGACGCCGGGTCTGCCGCAGGCGGCCAACGAGCTGGCCTGGCGCGCCGGCCGGGTCATGAACTACGGCGACGGCATCTACGGCGGCATGTTCGTGTCGTGCATGTACGCGGCGGCGTTCTTCGACAAGGACCCGCGGAAGATCGTCGAGGCCGGCCTGGCCTGCCTGCCCCCGAAGAGCCCGTACGCGATGCTGATCGCCGACGTGCTCGCCTGGTCGAAGCAGGAGCCCAACGACTGGGTAGCGGTGTGGAACCGCATCGAGCGGAAGTGGAACCGGCGCGAGCCCTGTCCGGAGGGCGCGCTGCTGCCGTTCAACATCGACGCCAAGCTGAACGGCGCCTACATCGCCATGGGGCTCCTTTACGGCAAAGGCGATTTCGAAAAGACGCTGGTGGTCAGCACGCGCTGCGGCCAGGACTCGGATTGCAACCCGGCCAACGCCGCCGGCGTGCTGGGTGTGGTGCTCGGCTACAACGGCATCCCCGAGAAATGGAAATCGGGCATCCCGGCGATCGCGGACCAGAAATTCTCGCACACCGGCTTTTCGTTCCGCACAATCGTGGCGAGCAACGAGAAGCGGCTGATCGCCATGGTCGAGCGGCACGGCGGGAAGGTGGAGGGCGGCAAGCTGATTGTTCACACGCAGCCGCCCAAGCCGGCGAAGCTCGAAATCTGGGATGACTACGGCTCGCCGGTGGAGCGGATTTCGACCGAAGATCCGAGGTGGAGTTGGAAGGGCGAGTGGAGGCGCGACAACCGACTTCGCATCAGTGATGCAACCGGCGCCGAAGCGACGGTGAGTTTCCAGGGGACCGGAGCGATCCTCACCGGCCTTTACTCGCCCAAGGGTGGCCAGGCCGAGGTGTACCTCGACGGAAAGAAGGACCGTGTTGTCGACGTCTACCCGGACGAGGACGCCACCAAGGGCGGCGAAGCGGTGTGGCACGCCTTCGGCCTCCGGAACGGGAAACACACGGTCCGACTGGTGGTGCTCGGCAAGCCTTACCCGGGTTCGAAGGGGGCGGAAATTTCGCTCCAGGACCTGATCGTGTTCCGGTAGGCCTCGCGCCGGCTTGACGAGGAACAGGCGGTAGCCGTATGCCCGGCAGGTCCACGGCGAGCCGGGAAGCGCGGACTCGTGGAACGCCCGACTCGATTTCCGCTGACCCCGGCGTCGCCACCCCGCTTCGAAGCTTTCATCTGCTCGGGATTCGTCGATGGCGCCTAATGCACTCGGATGCTGCGCCAGTATGCGCTGCCGCCGTTTCCTTCAGGCAGAAGAGTCCACTGATAGACACGGATATCCACTTCCTGGCCGGCGAAGGCGGAAAGATCGGCTTCGATCTTCTGCCAGTGCTTCGCCCCGCGTTCCGCGCCGCCTTCAATCACGCGGCGGAGCACGTTCGTGTTGTTTACGAACACGTCGAGCCGCCAGCCGCAACCGCCGTCCGCGGCAACGTCCAGTTCGAGCTTCGGGGCGGCGCCGAGTGGCATAGTCCGCCGGAGCAGCAGGCCGCGGGCCTCGTCACGGGGCCAGGTGGCAAGCACGTCGCCGTCGACGTAGGTGCCGCGCGGGCACGGGCCTCCTCCGAAACCGAAGCCCGCCCGTTCCAGCACCCACGCCGGGTCCCAGTACGCAGTGAAGTCCGAGAGCGCAAACCGCTCGGCCGGCTGGGTCGCCACGGCACGCCACGGTACTGAGATCCCGCTATCACTGACTCCGGCGCCGTTCGCTGCCAGCATCTTGCGCCCGACCGCTGCAATGCGGCGGACGATATCCGAGATCTTCTCGTCGACCGGCGTCCTGAACTTCACCGGTCCCATGCTCGAACCGGCAATGCGGTCGTGAAGCGGCTCCACCAGGTGTGCCGGCAGGGACCTGGCGCCCCGCATCGCGCCAACGACGGCGCCGGCGTTCGCCGCGTTGCAGTCTGCATCCGAGTAGTCAGCGGCGTGGTAGGCCAGGTTCACCGTCTTCAGGTAGTCGCCCTCGCCATACCAGACGCTGGCCGCCACCAGGCCGCCGTTGGCCACGCCATTGTTGACCGGCGGGTACTCGAATCGCCAGCGGTCCTCCACGGCTTGAAACACCTCCTGGGCCGGCTTTCCCTGCCCGGCCATGGAGATCACCAGCTCGAGGCACTGCCGGTAGGGGGAGGAAGGGTGAATCAGCTTCGCCGCCTCCCGCACGATCCTACGTGCATCGGTCTCCCGGAAAGCCAGGCTGACCATGCCCGCCACGAAGACAGCGCCGTCGACGCCCTCGGCATATCCATTGATGTGGGCGTATTTTCGGGCCAGGGCGCCCGCGAGGTTCACATCCCCTGGCGCCAGCATGCCGTAGATGTCGCTGCTGAACTGCGGACCGATCGTCCACCAGAGCCGGTTGTAGCGCGGCCTGCCGGCCTGACTTCCCGGCACGCCTTTGGCCAGGGCCAGACGCGTCTGCTCGCTCGATCCCCAGGAGCCGGCGTCGTTCTCTTTCCACTGCTGGCCGAGCTGATCGACAGTCATGTCGATGCCGTACTTCTCGAACGCCCGCAGCGCGACGAGTTCATAGTAGTAGTCATCGTCCACTTGGGCTACGTCGATCTTCTTCGGGTACTGGTCCACAAACACCCGAGGGCTGGATGCCGCCTTGCCTTCGAACTGAAAACCCAGCAGGGCGCCAATGATCTGTCCGATCCAGGCGCCGGCAATGCGTTCCTCGTACTCGGACTGGCTCAGCCTCAGTGGCTCGCCGGCAGCGCCCGCCGCGCAGGCGGCAAACAGCGCGCCGGCATATGCGGTAATGGTCAGCATTTGCATGGTGCGATCTCCTACCCTGCTCGAAACAGGTCAGGCCGGAAATGGTACGTAGGTCGATCCGGATCCGACTCGGCCTTGGCGATGCCCGCGCGCACCGCCTCCATCGCTTTGCGGATCGCCTCGTTCGGCTCCCGCGCGCCGAAGGCGGTTCGACGTCCGCAGACAGCCGAGGCCGCGCAAAACCGGGCGAATCGCCGGCGTGTCACTTCATGGTCTTCGACGCGCATTGC
>CAZACK010000215.1:0-3441 GCA_964483455.1 uncultured Solibacteraceae bacterium | reverse complement strand
GGCAATCGATCATCGGGAAGAAGATGATGTCCAGCGGCTTCTTGGCGTGGTGCGTATACAGCAGGTTGTGCACGTGCGGGATGCCGAGCTTAGAGGGGAAGCACGGATCGATCGAGCCGCGCTTGCCGCCTTCCTTATAGAGCGTCTCGCTGGTGTAGTCGGAGAAGACCATGTTCTCCGCCTGCACCCCGAGGGAGGCGAAGTAACCGGTGAACACCGGCGTCTGCGAGTACATGTTCAGCACGCGAGGCATTCCGATGCGGAGCGTGGCCCGCTTCCTCATCAGCTCTGCGCGCCTTTTCTGACCGGCGGTGAGCTGGATCTTCGGCGGCGGGTCGGCGACGAGCGGGACGTCCGGCACCCGGAACACCGCCTTGGCCGCGATCTCGACGAAGTTCGGATTCTCCTTCTTCACCTTGTCGAGGCCGCTCTTGATGCCGCGCATCTCGTTGATGTCCTCCACCGTGCCCTTTTCGCAGGTGGCGATGATGAGGCGCTGCGCGCCGTCCTCGATCGGCACCTTGCTTTGCTGCGGCCGGTAGGCGTTTTCGGCGAGCACGCTGGTTTTGACGTCGATGAACGTGCGGAGGCACTTGTTCTTGCAGAAGTAGCAGCGGGTGGCTTCGCTGCGCGTGGTCTTGTAGCTGATCCGCTGCACCGCCTCCAGCCCGATGAAGGTGCTGAGGCGGCCGTGGTCCCACAGCCGGCCGGCCTCCAACGCCGCGCCGATGGCGCCCGCCTCGCCGCAGTGCTGGTGGACAATGACGTCGGCCGCCACTTCCTTGCCGCGGAACCGCGACTCGATGAAATCCACCTGCGACTTCACCGCCGCCAGGTTGTACTGCGTGCCGCCCTGGAGCAGGAACCGCCGCCCGATGGCGGACAGGTTCGGGATCTGCGAAACGTACAGCCAGATGTTCTTGGGCAGCACGTTGCACAGCCCGGCCATGATTTCCTCGGGCTTCCAGCCCTGCCGCTGGAAATCGACGATGTCGGACTGCATGAACACCGCGCAGCCGTAGCCGAACTGCGGAAAGCCGGCCGCGCTGAAGGCCACGTCGGCGAACTGCTCGACCGGATAGCCGAAACCCTGGGCGGTGGATTGCAGGAAGTAGCCGTTGCCGGCCGAGCACTGGGTGTTCAGCTTGAAATCCTTCACCCGGCCGTTCTTGAGGATGATGATCTTGATGTCCTGCCCGCCGACGTCGCAGATCACGTCCACGTCGCGGTAGAAGTGCAGGCCCGCCTGAGTGTGGGCGACCGTCTCGACGATGGCGGCGTCGGCCCCGATCACGTCCCGCAGGATGTCCTTGGCGTAGCCGGTCGTGCCGACGCCGAGGACTTTCATGGAGGCGCCTTGGCTGGTCACCTGCCGCTCCAGCTTGGCGAAGATCTCCATCGTGTCCTCGATGGGGTTGCCTTTGGAGAGCTGGTAGGCCTTGGCCAGGATGCGGCGCTCTTTGTCCTTGGAAAGAAACACCGCCTTCGTCGATGTCGAGCCGCCGTCGATGCCGATGAAGCCCTCGATGACGCTGCCGGGCGGGAACGCCGCCGGCACAAACTGCTTGTGGCGATACTTGCCGATGAACGCGCGGAGATCCTCCGGGCTCTTGGCCAGGCCGCCCTTGCCGCCCTTCTTCGCCTTTTCCTCTTCCCGGCCGACCTCGACGTACCACTGAAGCTTCTCCCAGCCGGCGTACTGGCCGACGGTGGCATCCTCGGTTTTGCCGAACTCGACCGCGCCGATGGCGGCGAAGTACTGGGCGTTGTCGGGCGTGCGGATCAGTTCTTCCGGCGGCACGCCGTCCGGCAGCGGATAATTGCGCTCCGCCCAGATCTTCGGGATGTTGTGCTTCCAGCAATCCCGCATGCCCCTGATATACGTGTTCGGGCCGCCGAGCAGCAGCACCACCGGGCGCAGTGTGTTGCCGCGCGTCAGCACCGAGAGGTTCTGCATGACGATGGCTTCGAACAGGGAGGCCATCAGCTCGTCGGGCGGCACGCCGGCCTTTTGCAGGCCGTTGATGTCGGTTTCGGCGAACACGCCGCACTTGCCCGCAACCGGGTGGAGCTTCAGCCCGAGGTAGCCCATCTGGCAGAGCTGCTCGGCGGGAATGCGCAGCTTGGCGTTGATCTTGTCGATGACGGCGCCGGTGCCGCCGGCGCACTTGTCGTTCATCGACGGGATTTTCTTCTTGCGGCCCGTCTCCGGGTCCTCTTTGAAGATGATGATCTTGGCGTCCTGCCCGCCGAGCTCGATCACCGAGCCGCACTCCGGATAGAGCTTCTCGACGGCCAGGGAAACGGCGTTCACTTCCTGCACGAACTTGGCGCCGGTATACTTGCCGATGCCGCTGCCGCCGGATCCGGTGATGAACAGGCGGCAGCGCCCGGCCTCGAAGCCGTCGATCTCCGCCTCGAAGCGCTTCAGGAATTCAAGCACTTTTTCGGGCTGCTTGGTGTCGTGGCGCTGGTAGTCGCGCCAGACGATCTCGTCGGTGGCCTCATCCACGACCACGGCCTTGACCGTCGTCGATCCGACATCCAGTCCGATCAGGTAGCGTCTCTCCATGCGGTTTTTCCTCTGCGTCCTCCGCGCCTCCGCGGTAAATCAATTGGCGGCTCTTGCCCGTTCCGCGATGTGATAGACGAAGTTGGCCGCCGCGCCGATCACGCCCTTGGTGTGCGGCACTTTGTACATCGGCCGCTTCGTCTCCGGGTGCGCGTCCACCCAGGCGCGGCAGTCCTCCAGCGTCAGCCCGTTCTTGTCGAGGGCTTCCTGGATCTCGCGCTTGGCCTTGTTCTTGGCCTCGCCGAGAGCCATCTGCACGCGGCTATGGGCGTTGACCTCGCCTTCGCCGGAGGTCTCCACCGGCAAGTAGATCATGTCCTTGTACGAGGAGACGACCGCCGCCTGCGCGCCGTCGGACTGGGTGGACGGCATGCAGCCGAACGGCTTGAGCGACAGCACCATGTGCGCCAGGTCCTTGTTCGAGTAGTAGATGTTCTTGGCGACTTCGAGGTGGCCTTCGCCGCCGCCGGCCCGGGAGTTGTAGAAGGGGTGCCCCATGCGCTGGAGCTCGTACTGATCCGCGAGGGGGTGCGCCAGCCCGCCCAGGGCATCCACGATCCGGTGGTACTCGCGCTTGAACACCGCTTCGGCGAGCTTCAGCTTCGCCACCTTGTGGCGGGAACTCCACTCGATCTTGGCCCGCTTGTCCAGACGCCAGAGGGGAGGCAGCACGGCTCCCTCCTCGAGTCCCTTCAGGTCGCGGTGCTTCTGCACCACCTGGTGGATCATGTACATGATCCAGGTGCCGACCGGTTCGACCAGCACCTGCGCGCCTTCCCGCTCGAGGAACTTGAACATGTTGAAGTTCCCGTCCCCCTCGGTGGTCTGCGCCCAGAACTCGCCGGTGATCTTGACGATCGGCTTCACCC
>CAZACK010000214.1:0-3493 GCA_964483455.1 uncultured Solibacteraceae bacterium | reverse complement strand
GGGCACTGGGAGAAAACATGACGCAACAACTCATTTCTGCACTCACGTTAGCGGCCCTGGTCGCGGCAAGCGCTGGGAGCACGGCCGCCGGCCAGTATGCCGAAGTCAACGGACTGAAGATGTACTACGAGATCCACGGGTCGGGCAAGCCGCTCGTCCTGCTGCACGGTGCATTCGGCACGGCGGAGAGCTGGGCGCACATTCTGCCGGCGCTCACGAAATCCCGCCAGGCGATTCTCATCGAGCAGCAGGGCCACGGACACACCCCCGACCGGGAAGCCCCGCTCAGCTACGAACAAATGGCGGATGACACCGCAGCGCTGCTCCGGACGATCGGCGTCAGGGCCGCCGACATCTTCGGTTACAGCGACGGCGGTGTTGTGGGACTCGGTCTGGCGATCAGGCATCCCGAACTCGTCGGTAAGCTCGCCATTCTCGGCGCCCATGCGGCGAGTGTCGAAGCCGCCTATGAGAAGGCAAGCTAGGAACAATTCCTGAACCTGCCGGACGACTTCGCCCCGCCGATACTGAAAGATCCCTACGAACGCGTCGCTCCGGACAAGTCGCGATGGCCGGTGCTGGTCAGGAAGATCAAGGAGCTTGGCCGCGGCTTCAAAGGCTTTCGCGAGGATGACTTGCGAGCGATCAAGGCGGTACGCTCATCATGCAGGGCGACCACGACGGCGTCAGACCGGAACATGCCGTGGCGATGATGAGGGCGATTCCTCACTCGCAACTCGCGATGTTTCCCGATGGCGACCACTTCCTTCTCTTCACCCGGTCCGCCGGCGTGGTCGAAACCTTCACGGCGTTCTTCGACGGCCCGGCGGATGGAGGCCGCTGACAAGTGCCCAGGCAGGCTGAATGCCTGCCCACAGCGGTCGGCAACATATGGAACCGTGATGGGGTAGGCGCTGTCGCCCGCCGAGCTGACCCTGAATTTTCGTCAGATGGTTGCAGAGCTCATATCCGCGTTCATCACCATTGATTGCCGGCCCAAACTACCTTTCGCTGGCGCCTCCCCGCCCCCCAGCGTCACCGCAGGACGCACCGGGCCCTCGGAAACTGGAATGACTGCCCCCGCAAGCCCGTCCACTGCTCCTCCTTGTTGAAGCAATGCTTGCCATCATGCACGCTGATCAATTCAGGGTCGGCGGCCGCCTCCCACAGCGTGCCAGGGTTAACTTATAGCCACGCCCGCAGACGGCACAATGTCGTCGACCTCACTTTGGATCGGGAGAAAACCTTCGCCAAACCGAACACTTATGCCTTACGGGCAATGGCCCTCCTGGCAAGCCGTGAGGGTCATTTGCTCTTTGTTGCCTCTTCGAGTGACGGCCACCCCTTCACCGCTTCGTCCCGCGCGCTATTGTAAACGGCGTCATGCTTGGCATTTCCCTTCACATAGCACTCGGGGACAGGCTCCCCCAGATGTAGCAATGCATGGATCTGAAGACGGCCTTCGGACGGAGGCACCTCCCGCGCACCCACATACAAATCGAAGTACTCGGAACTTGGAGGCCCAACTTTCAAGTTGAGGAGCTCAACGTCGGTCCACGAGACGAAAGCACCAGTATCGCTCTTCCACCTGTGATGCTCTTTCAGAGTTGCGCAACCCAGAGAAGGAGCCACATAGTAGTCCGCTTCCTGCACGGCGTCCGCGAGACGCAGTTGTTGTGCCGTGATGCCCGCGAGCTGCACTTCACCAGTCTTCTGTGCCCCGTCGTACTTGCGTGTGCAGTCCGCCTCCACATGGTCCAAAGCCCACGCTTGCGCAACCTCCGGCGGGACAGGATATGTGGTCCTCAATCCCCCCTCAACCTGCACCGCGATCTCGGCGCTTTCCTTCGGGCTCTGGTAGAACGCCGTCGTCGCAGTCCTCCCATTCAGCTTCAGCGTATCCCGGATAATGTAGCCAGACGTGCCGTCCGCCCTCCGAAAATAGGTCTTGGTGACCTTGTGATCCCCGCCGGTAGGGCCCACTCTCTCCTCAACGGTGAATTCGTATTCCGGCACCCCTTGCGCGCGCACGCGCGTTATCACGCTGTGGACGGCTAGACTTGTCGCAACGGCCGCGACTACAATAAGCACTCCTCTCGTTCGCATCGAAGTCCTCCTCCTTCCCCCTTACGGGCAAGGACAATCTACCTGCACGTCACCATAACGGACTGTTTCGCTGTACACGGAGTGGCGAAACACATTAATAACGACAAGGACAGTATATGTAAACGCAGTCGTACACACCACCGCAGTCGTCGACGAAACCGGGTGTCGCACAGCAGTTCGGATCCGACTGGCATGTCACGCCACAGATCAACATGTTACGACACATGAACGTGCTCTTGCACACCCTTACAACACATACCAGGCCATCGTACGAACATGCAGGATCGTCACGCTGGACGCAGCTGCTGCCACAAAATCCGCAGAATTTGTTGCAGGCGGCACTAGCAGATTCGGCAGTCCCGAGCACGATGGCAGTAGCGATGAGCGTTACCGCAATTAGAATCCAACTGACAGCGTCAAGTCTTGGCCTCATCTTTCATGGCTCCTTCGAAAACAGCCGCAGGCCCCTTGCACGCGAGCGACAGATTACCGGAGACAAGGGCAACGTAGGTACACGCAACCGCCCGGACTACCACAGTCGTCCACGTACCCAGGTTGGTTACAGCAGTTTGGATTCCCCTGACATGTCACGCCGCAGATCAACATGTTATGACACGCCCACGTGCTCTGGCATGACTTCACTAGACATTTGTCGCCGCCCGTACATGCAGGATCGTTTCGCTGCGTGCAACTGTCGCCGCAGAAGCCGCAGAACTTCTGGCAGGCGGCACTCACAGGTTGGGCAATCCCGAGCACAACGGCAGTAGCGATGAGCGTTACTACAATGAGAACCCAACTGACTGAGTCGAGTCTTAGTCTCATTTCAATGGCTCCTTCGGAAATTGGCGCAGGGAGCGCTTGGTATTGATTTTGAGGGTCCCCGGCGCCTATTCTTGCCGGACAAGAAATATTCTACCCCCCCCGGGGCCTTTGTCAAGCGAAAAGTCGAAAAAAGTCGAAAGAGTCGAAGGTTGAAAGAAGGCACGACACACAAGCGAGAGATTCGACGGATTCTGTGATTTGGGCTTGCAATAGAGCTTCTATTTCAAGCCCATGCCCGACTCGCCCTGTGACTAGGAGCCTCGGCCAACTTCGCAAGGTCCTTCCCAGAAGCGTCTTTCGCGCGCGATTGTTGCCCGTCTTCCCAAGGAGAAGCCACTGTCACAGAATTGGCGGCGCCGTTCGAGATGACCCAACCGGCGATCTCTCAACACCTGAAGGTGCTCGAACAGGCGCGCCTCATCGCCCGCCGGCTTGACGGCGCCAGGCGCCTGCGACGGCTGGTCAAGGCGGGCATTGAAGCGATGGACCAATGGCTTGCGATGCTGCGACAAGCCTTGGAGAAAAACTACGACCGGCTGGACGAAGTTCTGCCGCTCTCAAGCCC
>CAZACK010000213.1:0-3501 GCA_964483455.1 uncultured Solibacteraceae bacterium | reverse complement strand
GACCGGCCTTGCGAAGTGTGGTGGTGGCGTGCAGCCACGCCTCCCGCTGAGATCGTCGCATGAACGTCGACTTCACCTCGATCACGAACAGATGCCCGTCGAGGGCGGCGATCAGATCCACCTCGCCGGCGTTTTCCACGTCGCGCGGCGGAACCCAGTTCAGCAGCGTCCTGAAGCCGCGCCTCTCGAGCAGTCCTGCGAGCCCTGCTTCGATTCGTTGCGCCTCGTCCCGAGCCTGTCCGCGGCGAGCGCCGAGTCGCCTCAGGTTGTTGATCGCGGCCGTGCTGTTGTTCTGCACGCCGACGACCCACGGCAGCTGCACCAACGTCGCCCCGAACTTGAGGACCGGCCGCTCGAACAGCTGGGGCTGAAGGCCGGGCTCTTTGCGCTGAAGCCGCTCCGCCGTCGCGACCATGTCGTAAGTCCAGAAGTCCAGGATCGCGGAGGCCATCCTCGGATTGCCTGCGGGCTCCAACTTCGTGACGGTCCAACCCTTGATGTTGGACACCTTCGAGTCCCGGCTCGACCAAGTGAGCGGCAATCGGTTCTGGAGCCCCTCGCGAATACCGTCCACTGCCAAGCGCTGCAACGCGACGATCCAGTCCCCCGACGAATCGATGCGCTCCGCAAATTCGGCCAGGAAGTCCTGCTGGAAGAAAACCGACATCAGGTTGAGCGACAGCAGCGCTCGAAAAAGATCGACGGCGTCTCCGGAATCGGAAGTGACTTGGTCTGCGACACCGTACGCCTCACGCAAGCGAAGCTGCGCTTGGAGAGCCGCAGCCAGGCCAGTCGGTTGGCCTCGGCGTTTTCCGGTCGACCGATCCTCCATTTGGCCGGATCCGCGGCGACCTTCTCGACGTAAGTCTCAAGGGCACGGTGGAACCAGTATCCATGCAGGCGATCGAGCTTCAGCCCGTCTCGTTGCCATGCCGCCCTTGCCGCCGGATCCACTTCGACGATCTCAAGCCGATTGCCCCGCCGCTCGAACCGAATGCCGTCGTCGTAGCTGAACGCGTCGGCGGACCTGGAGATGAACTCGTTCAACTCGATCTGCGTGTCCATCAGCGCGTGAAAGACGTGCAGATTCCGCAGGGCTTCGCCCGCCCTCGCCGTGCCGGATTCGAAGAGGATCGGTCGAAGATGCCGCGCGAGCGACCTCCCGATGCTCTCGTCCGTCAGCTTCAGCGACGAGCTGCTGGCTCCTGCGAGCTTCCACACGAGCAGATCGCTGAACGCTTCCCACGCGACTTGAACGTTCGCCCCAGACGGCGGTGTGGGCGCCTTGACGTTGAAATCCCTCGGAACGAGCACCTCGAAGGCGTAGAGGCTCGCGTAGAGGAAGAGATCGAAGACCGACAACTCAGCCAGCTGCGCCTTCTGCGCATCCAGCGCCGCGACCCGCTCGCGGTGCGCCCCGGTAAACACGTCGAGCACCAGGCACAACTCGGCGACCGCTTCGCTCACGGACCCGGCCTCGTCCAGCTCGACTCGTCGTGGCGAATACGGGCTCAGTACGAGCCCAGACCGCCTTACCGCTCGGATCAATGCCTCAGGCGCCTCGCGCGCCACCCGCGCCACTAATCCATCGGCAGAAACAGCCCCCTGTCCCAGGTATCGCGCCAAGGCGAGCGACATAGCCTCGCCGCCCCACGCTTCTGGGGGACAGCCCCTCACAACATCGCTGGCCCAGAAGAGGCTGTCGCGCTGCTTCTTCGAGAGCTTCTTCTTCCCAGCGGGTACAGGCTTCCCGTCGAGGTAGGCGCCCGCCACTTGATCGACGGCGATCCGTGGCGAGACATCGCCGCCGATCAAGCGAACGAACAGGCCGTCATAGTAGTTACTTGCGTCCTCAACCATGAGTACCGCAGGCAGACGTTACAGCTCTGCGTGCCCAGCCAGAGACAGCCATGGGGCAAATAGATCTCAGGTCGCCCCCATGATGGCTGTCGATCGGGAGCCTGAAGAAAGGAAATCTGCGACTCCGCCAACAGCTGGGCAACGACTCAGTCACGTCCTCTGCGTAAATGCGATCAGGTTCCCATCAGGATCCCGCATCACAAACCACTTGATGCCCCAGTGAGTCATTTCAGGTGGAATGACGACCGCCGACCGATCCCTCAAACCCGCAAACTTGGCCTCCAGATCATCTACCGCCACATACATTGTGGGCCGCTCGCCATTGATCGCGCGGTTCGAGGAATCAGTTGGATCATCACTGTGCTTCTCTGCAATGACCGCCTGCATTCGTCCGCTCTTAAGCATGGCGCCACGACCGCTACCTCTTTGCCCCCAGCTCGAAGTGATTTCCCAACCGAGTACGTCCGCATAGAACGACAGCGTACGATCAAAATTGGACGGCGAAAGGAAGAAGTGGTCAAACTCGTCCATTTAGATACTCCATGGCAGATTTGCAAACCCTGGATCTCCGAGCGAATGGCGCCATGTCTACAGGGCATGCCACAAGCAAGTTGGTCAGAAAATTGATGTCCTGTGAGCGACCACCCTGTGGTCCGCACCTGTGCTATCAGATGTCAAACCTCCTGGGGATGTGGCGTACGGACACAGCCTGAATACTCTCATATCACTTTCATAGGCACGGCAAGTGTCCTTCCAGAACTCATCTTCATCTTTAGAAAAATGGTCTGACCCCGCGAAAGCGGTTGCTTAAGTCCCACCAGCATGAGCCGCCATTCGGACGACGCGCCCAAAGTTCGATACTCGTTCGGACCAACAACCAGCTTCCGAGGGACCTTAGGCTCCCATTCATCACCGGATAACAGTTGCACAGACTCGGCGGCTTCCGACGAGAAGTCACTCACAGTCAATCTCCGCCCAGTGCGGTTCTCGACCGTTAAATACATCGGCTGATATCGAGTCATAAGGCCGTGCGTCGCGCTGACCTGCGCACGCACAACACAGAGGCCGTCAACGCATAAATCGGCGGGATAGGCGGCACTCAGCGGAACAAGTGCAAGTAACCAGAGCAGCAAGTTCGCGGTTCGCTTCATGAACTTCATCAGAGCGCGACAACGCGGATCATGTACCTCACAGCAGCGGCAACCTCGGCATCAGTTAGTGCAGCGTTGCCGCCTCGTGCAGGCATTGGCGCGCCATGAGCAGCGAGATTCCGTCCTTCGTGCCGTAGCGGCCGATGGTGACCGTCTCGCGGCGGCCGTTGAACCGGTAGTCGAGGCGGAACGTGATCGTGCCCCTCGGGGAGACGGTCACGTACATCCCGTCCCGGTCGGCGATCTTGTAGGTGGTGGCCTGGGGCTTGATGCCCCTGAGCGTGCCATCGGACAGCATCGGCGGTCCCTCCTCTCGGCGAAATTTTACCGTCACCGAGAAATGGCCGCTACAAGACGACTAAGTGCTTGATTTATAAGTACTTTAGTGGAACTTTTTTACCGTCAACGCTCACTTCATGCTGACGGTAAAAAATCTGGAGGCTGCTGGCGTCAAATTTCTACCGTCAGATTTACCGTCAGATCGAAGCGC
>CAZACK010000212.1:0-3519 GCA_964483455.1 uncultured Solibacteraceae bacterium | reverse complement strand
TCAAACGCCAGCGCCAGCAGCAGATCCGGCTGAGGCAGCCCGAAACCCTGGTAGCCGACATCAATGCCGGGCACCGGGGGCATCCAGTGCTGCCCGGGGAGAAATGGACTGCCGAAACTCTGCCACTGATAGAACCAAAGCAGGAGTACGGGCGGAAGAGCGCCGGCGGCGTACAGCGCGCCGCGCCGGAGCGCCTCGGGGACGGCGCAGCCCGCTACCGCAAACGCGGCCAGGCCGAGCAGAGTGATGACGCCGCCGTAATCGAGCAGCAGCGTCGTCCCGCCGGCGAGGCCGGCCGCCAGCAGGCGGCTGCGCATGCTCCACCGCCCCGGTGCGCCCGGGTTCCACAGCGCGAGAAAGCCGAGAAAGGCCACGTGGCCGAGCATCATGTTGTGATTCAGGTAGCCCGTCCGGAAGAAGACCGGCGTGCCGAAGGCGTAAAGCAGCGAAAACCAGAGCGCGGTGTTGCCGGACCCGAGCAGGCGGCGCAGCAGGTAGAACATGGCGACCACGCCGACGGCTGAGATCGGCGCCATGCAGCACGCCTGCATGACGATCGCAGCCAGCCCGAATTTGACGTCATAACCGCGGCGCCAGGCTTCTTTGTAGAATTCGCGGGCCATCGGCCAGGGGGACTGATACTCGGGAGGCTCGGCGCGGCTGGCCGCGCGCGACCGGTTGACCAGCCCGACAATCGCATCGGTGACGGGCCGCGCGGCGGCGTAGGGGATCGCCGCCAGCATCGAAGCTCCGGGGTTCGCACCGATGTGCCAGCCGTAACCCTTCTTCTCGAACAGGTCCGGATGCATGCCGGCGTACTCATCGACGCGGAAAGACAGATGATCGCCGATGGACATCGCGAGGAACACTTCGCGCACGGTATTGGTGGCGGCATGCACGGTGTAGATCAGCCAGCAGGTGAGGAACAGGCGCACCGCGATGCCGCGGGTGGAGAAACGCCAGGGCGCTGGCCCGGCGGCGCTCATGCCTCTCTCCTTCGCTCGAGAAACAGCCCGAAGTGAGCCGCCGCCACCGAATACAGCAGGCCGAGATCGCGCCACTCCCAGGCAGCCATCTGAAGGAGGTACAGATAGGCGGCGGCGAACGAGGCGGCGAGGCTGCTCCAGCGCGCCACCACGAAATAGCAAGCGAGCGACACGGCTACGGCTGCGGCAGGCCGGAAGAGCGCGGGGAAGAATGGAAAACTGCCGACACGCCGGCCCACGAACAGGAAGGCGACGGCGAATTCCACCGTGCACGCCGCGAGGAGGGACACCGCCGCCCCGTGAGCGCCGATGCGAGGAATCAGCACGAAGCTGGAGAGCACCGCCACAGCGGCTCCGGCGGCAGCGGCGCCCAGCAGCCACCGCTGAAGATTGGCGGCGATTAGCGTGTACCGGTAGTGGCCGCTAAGCATGGCCACCGGGACCATCCAGACGAGGACGGAAAGCAGGCGGTCGGCCGGCGCGAACTCGGCTCCGTAGGCGAGCGAGAGGAGGCGCTCGGAAAAGAGGGTGACGGTGAACGCCACGAAAACGCTGCTCCAGGCGACGACCCGCAGCGACCGGCTCATCAGCAGGCGCATGTCCTCGCGCGCGCGCCACACGCAGCGCGACATGGACGGCAGGAGGTTGACGAAGTAGAGCCAGACAAAGGTGTGCAGGGCCATGGTGACGCGGTGAGAAGCGCCGAACCAGCCGAGCGAGCGGTCCGATTTCTCGAAACCCAGAAGCACTGTCGCGAAATACCAGAGGAAGGCCCAGGTCAGCTCGGCTAGCCCGATGGGCGCGGACTGGCGCAGGCTGGAGAAGAGCCCCGGCAGCGGCTCGCGCCAGCCGGCGGTTCGAATGCCGAACCGCGTCCGCAGGGCGAACACGCCAACCGCCGCCACCGCGAGCATCGAGGCGCACTCGAAGAGGCCGAGCAGCGCCAACGGCGCGCCGGGGCGCATGAACAGGAAGACGAGCGCGGCAAAGGCGGCCTGGCGGACAATGGACAGCCCGGCGACCCAGTCCATGCGGTCGTGGCCCTGGAAGAACCACTGGAGCGCGAGGGGCCAGGCCAGCAGGCTGAAGCCGTAGAGCAGGATCAACTGCCGCACCTCGTCCGGCTTGCGGAGGAGCAGCACGAACACGGTCACGCCCGCGACACAGGCGAGGGCGAGCAGAGCGCGCAGCCTCACGACCCGGCGGAGGAGGTTCGGGGCGAGCCGCGGGTCCTGGGCGATTTCGCGGGCGGCGAAGATGCCGAGGCCGAAATCGGCGGCCAGGGTGAAGAAGGCCATCACCGCCAGCGTGAACTCGAGGCTGCCGTAGCGCTCAGCGCCGAGCACGCGGCCGAGCCAGGTGAAGCAGAAGAACGTGATGAGCTTGGAGAGGAACTCGGCGGCGGTCAGGGTGAGGTAGTTGCGAGCCAGGCGGCCGGCGTCGGGGGCCAGGACGGTCGGCGGGCCGTCGGGCCGGGTTGAAACTGCCGGAGCGGTTTCAGGCATGCGCGCTCCCGGGGCCGGCGGCGGCAGGCTCCGAGTGCCGGAACTCCGCGCCTTCTTCGAGGACTTTGGCCTGCACGAACCAGTCGAGCGTCAGGCGCAGGGCGTCGTCGAGGGTGAATCGAGGGGAGTAGCCGGTGAGAGCGGTGATCTTCGAGATGTCGGGGACGCGGCGCTCCATGTCCTCGAAACCGGCTTCGTAGGCCTCGCCGTAAGGGATGAAATCGATCTCGACGCTGGCGCCGGTGAGGGCGATGATCTTCCGGGCGAGTCCGGCGATGGTGACTTCCTCCGGATTGCCGAGGTTGAACACCTCGCCGACGGCCTTGTCGTTCGAGGCGAGAAGAAGAAGCCACTCAATCACGTCGGCGACGCAGGTGAAGCAGCGCGATTGCCGGCCGCTGCCGTAGACGGTGAGGTTCCGCCCGCTGAGCGCCTGGCCGAGGAAGCGCGGGACCACCATGCCGTAGCGCCCGGTCTGGCGCGGGCCGATGGTGTTAAACAGGCGGGCGACCACGGTGGGGACGCGATGCTCCTTCCAGTAAGCGAGCGCGAGAAACTCATCGACGGCCTTGGTGGCGGCGTAGCTCCAGCGCGCCTTCGAGGTCGGCCCGAGCACGACGTCGCCGTCCTCACGGAACGGCGTTTGGGTGCTTTTTCCGTAGACCTCGGACGTGGAGGCGACGAGGACCTTCTTGCGCTTCTTGGCCGCCGCCAGCAACACGGCTTCGGCGCCGCCGATGTTGTTCTCGATGGTCTTGACCGGGCTCTCGATGATATTGAACACGCCGACGGAAGCGGCGAGGTGAAAGACGATGTCGGCGGCGTCCACCATTTCGGCGAGCGTGTTTCTCGCCATCACGCTCTCGGGGACGAATTTCAGTTTCGGGTCCCGGCGCAGGTGGGCGATGTTGCGGACGTCGCCGCTCGACAGGTCGTCGAGGATGAGGACATTATGGTCCAGCGCGAGCAGGCGTTCGGCCAGGTGCGAGCCGATGAAGCCCGCGCCGCCGGTGATCAGGAAGGTGGCC
>CAZACK010000211.1:0-3555 GCA_964483455.1 uncultured Solibacteraceae bacterium | reverse complement strand
CGGGCGTACCGGCAGGGGAAGCTGGAGCCAGTGCCGGCGTAAGCCGCAACCGGGTGAGAGCACGTTTGAGGCTCTGACGGCGGCGCGCGGTCTAATCCGGGGCACCATCTACACGCGCAAGTCGACCGAGAAAGGGAGCATGTCTTCTTCCGCGCGCCCCGTCGCTCTGCGTCGTCCGCCCTTCCGGCGACACTGCAATGCACGCCCGGAGCGCTGCCAGCAGTTCTGCGAGGTTTTCAGACAGATATGGCACGACGCGGGGGCTGTTCAGCGCTAAATCCAGCATCCAAGTTCTGTACGATTGCCTCGATGAACTTCAGGTCATTCTGGAGGCCCTCGATCCATGCTCCCTTGCGATGTTCAGTCCTTCAGAAGATAAGGTCCAGTTATAGTCATTTACTTGCTTACGTGCGGTTCACTCCGCGAGGAGTCCGTCTGACGGGTTCCACTGTAAGCAACCATGGCGGCCAAGGTCGGCTGTATTGAACGGTTCAACAAGTTGCTGTATAGTGACTGAGTATCATGATCCCAGCGTGATTCTCCACTGGGCAGGTGCCTCCAATCGGCCCTTCCTCGAAGCACTGCACCGGAGGGCACGAGCGGACCTCTCGCGAACTTGGCGGGGCGAACATGCGTTCCTGGTACCAGGTGGTCGGAGACAACGTGCAGCAGCTCGCCGCACCCCTGCTGAGAGCACTGGAGGGTGTTGGGATAGAATGTGAACAATCGAACTCTCCAGGCGAGGGGACCGGGCGTTCTCATCTTCTGCCGCTTTGACGCCCGCGTGTGTGACGTTCTGCGAGACCTTACACGTCGCGGAACACGGCGGGTCTTGGCCATCGCGCTGGCAAGACTCAGTGACACTCCGCAAGCACACTGGGCGATCTTGCAATCCGGAGCGGCGGACGTGCTGGAATGGCAGCCGCCAAAGACATTTACTGAGGCCGTGGTGGCGCGGCTGGTGAGGTGGGCCGAGATTGATGAGCTGGCGGCTTCGGACGTGGTGCAGAACATGCTGGTGGGCCGAAGTCCGGAGTGGCTGGCGCTTGTGCGGCAACTCATCGAGGCCGCGCGCTACTCGCAATCCCCACTGCTAATAACGGGGGAAAGCGGCACGGGAAAGGAGGTTGCAGCCCGTGCGGTCCATGCCCTCGACTCGCGCACCCGCAATACTCGACTGACCGTCGTCGATTGCAGCACGCTGGTGCCGAGTTTGTCCGGCAGCGAGTTCTTTGGCCATGAACGGGGAGCGTTCACAGGGGCGGTAAACGCCCGCGACGGCGCCTTTGCCCTTGCCGACGGTGGCACGCTGTTCCTGGACGAAGTCGGCGAACTGCCGCTGGAGATGCAGCCGCAACTGCTGCGCGCCATTCAGGAGCACACCTACAAACCGGTGGGAGGCAACATTTGGAAGACCGCCAACTTCCGGCTGATTTGCGCCACCAACCGAAATCTGACGGACGAGGTGGCCGCCGGGCGGTTTCGCGCTGACCTATATTACCGGCTGGCCGGATTGGTCTGCCGTCTGCCGCCACTGCGTGAACGGATGACGGACATCCCCTTGCTTGCGGAACATTTCCTGGCCGAACTAAGCCCCTCGGTGCGGTCGATCGATCCGCCAGTGCTTTCCTGGCTGATCCAGCGCGAGTACAAGAACAACGTTCGTGAGCTCCGCTTGTTGGTGGCGCGAATGCTGCATCGTCATGCCGGGCCGGGTTCGCTCAGCGCAGGGGATATTCCGCCCGAGGAGCGTCCCGACTCGGAACCGGATGCGCAGGCCTGGCAAGGAGGAGCCTTCGCGGCGGCAGTGGGCCGGGCTGTCACCGCGGGAGCAGGTCTGAAAGAGATCGGACGCGCTGCGGAAGACCTTGCCATGGATTTCGCGATTCAATTGGAGGGCAGCATTGCCGGGGCCGCGACGCGCCTGGGAGTGACCGATCGCGCGTTGCAGCTCCGCCGGGCGGTGCGCAGGGAACGCGCCCATCGGGCGAATTGCGCGGGCGCGGCGTAGGATTACATGGCAGGGTCTCGCGGCATCCAAGGGTCGCCGGCATTGGGGCGGATGCCGCTTCCGGCCTGAATCGGGGGCCGTGGTTGGGCTCTCACACTTCCCGTCAAGCGCAGGATGTTCCCGGCTAGCACGAGTCTTTCCTCGCGCTCGGCGAGCCGGAGCGCGCGGATCTTCTCCAGTTCCACGCCGGGATGCAGCCACGGCCCATCGGAACCGAAGAGCAGTTTGTTGGCTCCGGCGCGCTCGACGGCCTCCTGTAACAGTTCGAAGCGCCGGACGCCGGAGGAATCGGTGAATACGTTCGGGTAGCGTTCCAGAATCGGGATGAAGGAAGATTGCCGACGCCAGTCGTCGGCAAAGCTTCCAAGATGGGGAATGATGAACGCGACGTGGGGGTACTCCTCGGCCAGCAGGCGCACGGTCGCGACTTCTCCCATGACGTCGTACAGGACGGGCAGCCCGAAAGCCCGGGCGGTTTCGCAGATTTCGCGCGTGATGCGGCCATCGTGCCGGTGGACCTTGATGCCACGAAACCCGTATTCGGTTACTGCGGTTTGGACTAGCCGGTACACGCGGCCGCGGTCCCGGTCCGGGTGAACAAACGCGAAGCCCATGAACCGGGACCTGTCGCGGGTGACGATCCTCGCCACTTCGCGGTTGGCGGTTTCGTAGTCCGAGTGAAAGGCGGCGAACAGGACGGTTCGGGTTATGCGATAGGACCGCGCCCACTCGAGATATCGCGTGAGCGGAGCTCGGGTGTCCCACGGTCCGCTAAGGCCGTCGCCGGTTCCAGCGTGGCAGTGGCAGTCGATGATCACCCTGTTGCCGCGCGGCGTCCCATCCCATTACCGGCACTCCAAGCCGCCGGTGGCTCAGGTCCCTGCCAAATGGCTCGGATCACACCATTGTTCTCCAATTGGACCAACGTGAATCCTGGCCGTTCGGTGTATTCCTCATCTCCGCTGGAGTTCCGGACTCCCCTGGGCCCGGTGCTGGTCGTGTTCACATACAGTGGGCCGAATGCCCCACCGCGGGCAGCTGCCCATTCTCGCGATTGGGGAGACACGCTTGTCACTTTGAGGACCTCATGCTTTTCGGGCAGAATCCAACCCTTCTTCGGAATCACTAAGGTAGCCGGACGAACCACGAGGACACCGCTCCGGTGGATATGCCCGGAAAGGACCAAGCGCACACCATGCCTGGGCATCTTTGCGAGCCGCTGCACGAACCAAGTTCGGTTCTTGACGAAGGAACCGCGGCTGGCGGCCAACCACTGGTAGAACCCCTCCGGGGCCACTGCAAGCAGGGGAAACGCGCCTCTCATGCGCTCCCAAGCCACCATGGGAGGCAGCCCTTTGTATTCCTTCTGCCCCGTTGCGAGCTCCGTATCGGTCCAGTCCGAACGTGGCCCAATCGGTGGCATGTGGATACCAATAGTCTTGGCACTGTTCGGGTCGCTTGCCAGGAAGCCTTCCACATGCCATTTCTGTAACGACGTCAAGCACCTTGCCGCCCTTACACCGTAGTCCTTTCCACCTGTGAGA
>CAZACK010000210.1:0-3564 GCA_964483455.1 uncultured Solibacteraceae bacterium | reverse complement strand
TGCGCCTGCCGGTTTTGGCAAGACACAGCTTCTGGCCGAGTGGGCAGCCGAAAGCCATGACCCGATTGCGTGGTTAACCTTGAGTCCTGAGGATAACGATTATGTTCGTTTCTTTGGCTATCTCAGCAGTGCTTTTCAAGAGGTCGAGCCTCGGCTGAGTGAGGCGGTCCTGGATTACTTGCAGACGGCAGAGAGCAGTCGGCTGGAAATGGCGACCCTGCTGATCAATGAAGTCAGCGCCATTCCAAAACACTTTGTTTTGGTCGTGGATGAATACCATGTTTTAGAAAATTCATCTATCATCGCAGATTTGAACTTTCTCCTGAATAATCTCCCTCCCAATCTACATCTGGTAATTGCCAGTCGAAGTGAGCAATCCCTTGACCTTGCTATTCTCCGGGCAAGAGGACAGGTCATGGAAATAGGAGCCAACGAACTGCGCCTTACCCATGAGGAAATCAGGCAGTTCTTTAATCAGACGATGCGGCTTCAACTCCCATCGGAGACGATCCAAATGCTGGAAGAGCGTACAGAAGGGTGGGTTATCGCACTTCAGTTGGCTGCGCTTTCCCTCCGCAACCGATCTGATCCGAGCGAACTACTGGGCGGCTTTCAGGGTGATGCTCATTACCTAGTGGATTTTCTGTCCCAAGAAGTGCTGGATCGGCAGTCCGAAGAGGTCCGCCAGTTCTTGCTGCGAAGCGCGATCCTAGATATCCTCTCCGGCTCCCTGTGCGAGGCTGTGATCGAATCGGATGCTGCGCCGGGTTATGGAACCCGTATACTCGACCAACTCGATCACTTGAATCTCTTTGTAACGCCGCTAGATGAGCAGCATCAGTGGTTTCGCTTTCATAACCTGTTTGCCGAATTCCTGCACCATATGCTAGTAGAGACCCATGCAGCGGAGATGCCGCTGCTGCACATGAGGGCTGCAACCTGGTTCGAACAGCATGGCAATCTCGACCAAGCTTTCAAGCATGGATTAGCGAGTGGTGATATGGAATGGGCAGCGAACCTGATAGATCGCAACATCGAAGCACTCATTGAAATCGGTGAAGTCTCGACGCTTACTCACTGGATCAAACATCTACCGCCCAAACACATTCGTCAGCACCCCCGGCTGGGACTCGCGTACGCTTGGGGGCTGACCGTGAGCCACCAGTTGGACGACGCACGATTCTGGTTGGACGATATCCAACAGACTGTGGACGCACGCGATAAGGAACAGAGCCAGCCAACTCCAACAAATTCCGGCGAAAGCCTCCCACAGCCTTCGCACGGTGAGCTGGCACTTGTTCGCTCGATGTTGGCTCTAGCAAGCGGCGATTTCCAGCAAGCCTCAGTGTATTCAAGGGAAGCGGTAGGCTATCTGGAGCAGGGTAATCCGTTCATAAGGAGTATGCTAGCTCTTGAAGAAAGTATGCATTGTATTCTGCTGGGTGACACTTCCAAATCCATCGAGGCTTTGCAGGAAACCGCGCGGGTCGCTCGGCGTGCTAACAACCTCTTTGTCCTGATTGTTGCCACCTGCCAGTTGGCTGACATGCAGGCACTCCAAGGAAACCTAAACCAGGCGCAGGTTACCCTGCAAAAAGCCCGTTTTCTGGCGGTTGGACCCGATGAAAGACCGTTGCCCTTAGCGGGAATTATTGACAATGAGTTAGGTGAAATCCTGCGCGAGCGTAACCGTTTGGACGAGGCTAAAGAGTATTTGGAACGGGGATACCGGTTTACCCAGTCCGAGTGGGCACCGAGCAGCCTAGAAGCCATGGTTTCGCTCGCTCGTCTGCTGCAAAGCCAAGGGGAGATTGCCGAATCGCAAGCACTAATTGCGGAAGCTTTTCGACTGGCATTGAGTGCGGAAAACAGTCAATGGGACGAGGTTTCTGTTGCTGCTACTGCCGTTCGGCTGGCGTTGCAGCGAGATGATCTGTCCGCCGCGCATCGCTGGTGGGAACAAAGTCGTTTGCGCGATTTCCAGCCTAGCCCAAGCCAGCAAACTTACCCCTACCATATTTTTGAGTATCTGCTACTCACGCAGGCACGATATGATTTAGCTGTCGCTCAGGCTACCAGTGATGTCCCACATCTGCATCAAACATTGGAACAGTTGCAATCGATCCTCCCCAAAGCGGAACAGTTCAAACGCGTATCGTCTCAAATTGAAATCTTGGTGTTACGGGCAATGATCGAGTACGCATTGGGTAAAGGCGATCAAGCCGTCCATACACTGTTGAGGGCCCTAGCACTCGGAGAGCCGGAAGATTATCGTCGGATTTATCTGGACGAAGGGCGGGTCATGGCTGAATTACTGGCTCACTGCCAGGCAGAGCAACAGAATTCAGGTGCTTACTCTCCTTCCCATCAATATATCGAGAGCTTGCTGGAGGTCTGCAATCGAGAACTCGGAATACTGTCCCCCACATCTACGACCCAAGCACGCGCTGGATCAGCAATAGCCAAAACGCCCTACGAGTTTAATATCTTTCTCTCGGCGCGTGAGCTGGAGGTACTGTCTTTGATCGCAGAAGGGAAATCGAATCAAGAAATTGCCGGACAGCTCTATCTCGCTTTGAACACAGTGAAACGCCACGCTTCCAACATCTATGACAAGCTGGACGTGAAAAAACGCACCGAGGCAGTTGCAAAAGCCCGTCAGCTTGGCTTGATCCCCTAAAGTCCCCCCTCCTACAACTCTGAATTGACACTTTTATAGCACTTTCGATTCATGACAGCGGGCTCCCCTGCCCCTATGCTAGATATAGCAACGTAATGAAGTAATTCGGAGGTCACCTTTCTATGCGCGGTATGATCGGCGCACGTCTTCTCAAACAGTTTATTGGAGGCATCCAGCACCACATCGAATTCGCTTCGACGGAGGAGGAAGCAGCAGCCAATCCAGAGACGGACAAAGAAACGACGAATCGCGTGGATAACCCTCAATCCCCAAATGGTTCGGGCACGCAGAATCTGGGCAACCTCGAAACAAGCAGCAAGGGGAATAGCTCAGCATGTTGATTTCTAGCAAATCAAAAAGCGTTTTGGAGGATGGATGACGAAGAAACATCTGGCATTCGTGCTAGGCGGCGGTGGAGCACGCGGTGCTTTGCAGGTCGGAGCACTACGAGCCTTACTTGAAGCTGGACTCAAACCTGACCTGCTCGTAGGAACCTCAATTGGTGCGGTCAATGCTACCTGCTTGGCGCTTTGGGGTATAGACCTGGCAGGCGTAGATGCACTAGACCGCACTTGGCGGTCTGCGCCAGGTGCTACTATCATGGACTCGTGCCTGTCACGAGTGGTTCTTCGCCAATTTTTTGGGGGTCCAAACGCACAAGCCAGCGAACAGGCTGCGCAGTACTTTGTATCAATTGGAGTGACTCCTGACTTGCGCTTTGACCAAATTTCGGGAGTGCGTCTGGCATTAATTGGTACTGATCTTGTTTCAGGGCAGCCTGTCATTTACGGACAGGATTCGAGTCGATCTGTTCTGGATGGACTACTTGCCTCTGTTGCGCTGCCACCCTGGTTCGTGCCTGTCGAAAAAGATGGTTATCGACT
>CAZACK010000209.1:0-3624 GCA_964483455.1 uncultured Solibacteraceae bacterium | reverse complement strand
TATTAAAGACGGAGTTCTTGCGGAATACTTTCATGTGAATGAAGCCGAGGCCAATTTGGCTCCCATTCCCGATGGGGTTCCCGATGAGAGCGCGGTGTACACCTCGGACATGATGTCCACGGGATTTGCCGGCGCAGAAAACGCCAGCATTCCCATTGGCGGAACAGTGGCGGTATTTGCCCAGGGGCCTGTTGGTCTCATGGCCACCGCAGGATCCAAGCTTCTAGGAGGCGGCTTGATCATTGCCGTGGAATCGGTCCCCCAGCGCCAAGAGCTGGCGAGACATTTCGGGGCTGATGTAATTATTGACTTTACCCAGCAAGATCCGATTGAGGCGATTTTGGATTTGACTGACGGCCAAGGGGTGGATTCGGCTATCGAAGCCTTGGGCGCGCAAGAAACGTTTGATGCCTGCATTCACGCCACCCGTCCCGGAGGGACGATTTCCGTGATCGGGTACTTTGGCCAAGGCGATTACGTAAAGATCCCCAGAGTAAGCTGGGGTGTGGGGATGGGGGATAAAACCATCAGGACAGCCTTATGCCCGGGAGGAAAAGAGCGCATGCGACGATTGCTTAGGCTCATCGAAATGGGCAGGGTTGACCCTACGCCGATGACCACCCATGCCTTTCCGTTTAGCGAAATCGAACGGGCGTTCTCCATGATGGCCGCCAAGGAAGACAACGTAATTAAGCCACTAGTAACTTTTGATTGACACAAGAGCCACAGGGTGATCGGTGCTCATCCTGCGTTCGGCTTCAAGCCAATGTGTTCTTGGACAGATTCATTGAGCCATATCTGACCAGTTCCGTGAGTGGGCTCCCGAAGAGCCGGGTTCACATCCAGCTAGTTGACTTCTGTTCCAGGGGAAGACGTGAGACAGGGCCGTAGAATTGTCACCAAGATCGAATGGCACAATGGGGAGCTCTTTTGAGGTTCATCGCCTAAGTGGGCAGTCCCTGATAACCGGAACAACATTCCAGCCAAAGGAAGAGGATTAACACAATGGAAAAGTTGAGGATTTGGCCGGGAACACCTTACCCTCTTGGGGCTACGTACGACGGGGAGGGAACCAATTTCTCCGTCTTTTCGGAAGTTGCGGAACGGGTTGAGCTGTGCCTTTTAGATGCAGAGGGAAGCCAGACATGTGTCAACTTGCCGGAATCGACTGGTTTCTGCTGGTGTGCCTACCTTCCCGGTATCGGGCCGGGACAGCGCTACGGTTTTCGGGTTCACGGCCCATGGAGCCCAGAGAACGGGCAGAAGAATACTCCAGAACGGGTAACTTCATTACTTGGGGGTTGAAAATGAATCAGCGAAGGGCGGCTTGCATAATACCGTCGGACTCTTTTCAAGCGATTATCTTTGATCTTGACGTGGTGATCACCGATACCGCGTCCGTGCATGCCGCTGCTTGGAAAAGGATGTTTGATGCCTTTCTTCTGCAGCACGCCTCCCTTGAAGGCATCCCATTCCAACCCTTTGAAATAGAAACGGATTACATCCATTACGTGGATGGAAAACCCCGACTTGATGGCGTGAGGAGTTTCCTTGGATCGAAGGGGGTCGAGCTGCCCGAGGGGGGGCGGATGATCCGCCAACCTCTGAAACAATCCACATCCTGGGTAAGCGCAAGCACGCGGAATTTCTGAACCAGATCCAGGAGAAAGGTGTGACGGTGTACTGGTCTGCCGTGGATTTGATTCACCGCGCAAAAAAGCACGGCCTGAAGACAGCGGTGATTTCGTCAAGCAAGAGTTGCGCCATGATTCTGGATTCAGTCAATCTTTCGGACCTTTTTGACGTGAGGGTGGACGGGGTTGATTCGAGGCTACTTGGAATTGACGGTAAGACGGCCCCGGATATCTTCCTTGAAGCGGCTCGGCAATTGGAAGTGAAGCCGGAACGGGCAGTAGTAGTCGAAGACGCCACCTCCGGAGTCCAGGCGGGCCGGGCGGGGAAGTTCGGTCTTGTAATCGGAATTGCCAGAAGGGGCGAGAAAGAAACCCTGCGGGACAATGGCGCGGACGTAGTGGTGGACGACCTCTCTGAAATCTGTGTGGCCGGCGATCTTGAAGCGGCCGAGTAATGCGATTAGGCGGATGAGTGGATCACTGGACTAGCGCCCAGGAGAATTGGATTGGAGGGCAGGACATGTTTGGAAAACGTATTGATCTATTCAAACTTCTCGGTTTTGAGGTGCGGATCGACATGAGTTGGGTCGTCCTAGCGATTCTCATTGCATGGTCTCTTTCAACGGGAGTGTTTCCATTTCGATACGAGGGTCTTTCCACACAAGCCTACTGGATCATGGGAATAGTGGGCGCTATCGGACTCTTTCTCTCCATTATCGTCCATGAGATGTCTCATTCCCTGGTCGCCCGGCGCTTCGGAATCCCCATAAAGGGGATCACCCTCTTTGTCTTCGGCGGGGTTGCGGAGATGAAAAAGGAGCCGCCCAACCCAAGAGCGGAATTCATGATGGCGGTCGCGGGCCCTATTTCCAGCTTCCTCCTTGCCCTCCTCTTCTACGGGATTTCTCTGATCGTTGGAAATTCCGGATCGCTTGAGGCGGTCAATGGAGTCATCAATTACCTGGCCTGGATAAACGCCATACTGGCTCTATTCAACCTTGTCCCGGCGTTCCCATTGGACGGGGGGCGAATTCTCCGTTCAATCCTTTGGGGTTGGAAAAACAATCTGCGATGGGCCACCCGAATCTCTGCCGGAATCGGTTCCGGATTCGGCCTGTTCCTTGTAATCCTTGGCATCCTCCAATTTGTCAGAGGAAATTTCATTGGCGGAATGTGGTTGTTTTTCATCGGCATGTTTCTTCGGTGGGCAGCGAATTCATCGTATCAACAGCTCCTTGTACGGAGGGCGCTGGAAGGGGAGCCGGTTCGGCGCTTTATGAAGACCGATCCGGTGACAGTCTCTCCTTCCACCACCCTGGAAGAGCTCGTGGAAGACTTCATCTTGAGACACCAATTCAAGATGTTTCCAGTGGTTGAAGGCTCAGACCGTCTTCTTGGTTGTGTCACTATTAAACAGGTGAAAGAGATCCCGAGGGAAGACTGGCCCCGAAAGACAGTGCGAGAAATAGCTCTCGGCTGCTCGTCTGAGAATACCGTTGATTCAAGATCTGATGCCATGGAGGCCCTCTCGAAAATGAACCAAACAGGAGCAAGTCGTCTCATGGTCATAGAAGGCCGTCGCTTGGTGGGTATTATCAGCCTCAAGGACATGCTGAAGTTTCTTGAGTTCAAGGTTGAGCTTGAGCCGCATCATAATTGAAGACTGGTGATGCAGAAAGCAATGAGATAAACGCGCTGAGCTGTCGGCAAAGGCAAGCAAGACTGCGAAGGTTTTTTGCGGAATCAGGAGGTTGTAATGCGCGAAACTGTGAGTGAAGAGCGATCGGTAGCCTATTTTTCCATGGAGATTGGCATTGACGAAAGAATATGCACGTATAGCGGTGGCCTGGGGATCCTTGCCGGGGACACGATCCGTTCGGCAGCGGACCTCAGGGTGCCGATGGTTGGGGTCACGCTTTTCTATCGCAAGGGCTATTTCCGGCAGCGACTGGAAGCCGACGGCTGGCAGCGGGAGGAACCAACCTCCTGG
>CAZACK010000208.1:0-3790 GCA_964483455.1 uncultured Solibacteraceae bacterium | reverse complement strand
TCGAGCCCGCCAGCACAGCCCCTTCATCACTCAGGATATCGCCGAACATGTTCTCGGTGAGGACCACGTCGAAGCGCCGCGGGTTGAGGATCAACTGCATCGCGCAGTTGTCCACCAGCAGATGGTCCAACGTGACGTCCGGGAATTCAGTGGCCACCTCGGTGACCACTTGGCGCCACAACTGCGAATTCTCAAGCACGTTGGACTTGTCCACGCTGGTGACGTGCTTGCGGCGCCCGCCGGCCAGGTGGAACGCCACGCGCGCCACTCGCTCGATCTCCGCCCGGGTGTAGGTCATCGTGTTGACGGCGCGCGCGCCGGCCCCGTCGCCAAAGATGCCTCGCGGCGTGCCGTAGTAGATGCCGCCGGTCAGCTCGCGAACGATGATCATGTCCGTGCCTTCGACGAGCCGGTTCTTCAGCGGCGAGGAATCGAGCAGGGCCGGGTAGGCCCGCACCGGGCGCAGGTTGGCGAACACGCCAAGCGCCTTGCGGATGCCGAGCAAGCCTTTCTCGGGACGCTGTTCCGGCGGCGCGCTGTCAAACTCCGGCAGGCCAACCGCCCCCATCAGCGTGGCGTCCGCCTCCAGGGCCAGTCTCAGCGTCTCCTCCGGCAGCGGCGCGCCGGTCTTGTGGATCGCGACCCCGCCGAGCAGCCCTTCCGAAATCTTCAGATTGTGATGGAACTTCCGGGCGACCTGCTCCAGCACGCGCACGGCTTCAGCCGTGACCTCGGCGCCGATTCCGTCGCCGGGCAGAATGAGTATGTTTAAGTCCATGCGTTGGAAACCCTGAAGCCGGCACAGGCTGAAGCCTGCGCCACCTAGTCGGCGGCTTTGGCGAGCCGGCCGGCGACCTCGCGGACGATACTGATGATTTCTTCGTCGAGCACGCCCTTCTTGCGGTCCGCGAAGGCCGTGAAGCGTAGGTATACCACGTCCAGCTCTTCCCGGGTCAACGGATAGCCGAGATGCTCGCAGCGGTCGCGAAGCGCATGCCGGCCACTGTGCTTGCCGAGCACCAGCCTGCTGGCGGGTACGCCGACGGTCCTGGGCTCCATGATCTCATACGTGGTCCGCTCCTTGAGAAAGCCGTCCTGGTGAATTCCGGCTTCGTGCGCGAAGGCGTTACGGCCGACGATCGCCTTGTTGGGCTGCGGGCCGAAGGTGATCAGCTCGGTGAGCAACTGGCTGGCCGGATAGATCTGCTCGGTGACAATCCCGGTGTGGAACGGCAGGCGGTCCTGGCGAACGTTCATCGCCATCACCACCTCCTCGAGCGAGCAATTGCCCGCCCGCTCGCCGATCCCGTTGATCGTGCACTCGATCTGCCGCGCGCCCGCCTGCACGGCGGCGATCGAGTTCGCCACCGCGAGGCCAAGATCGTCGTGGCAGTGTACGCTCACGACGACCTCCTCGCCAAGAGCTCGGGCGATCCGGCCGATCAGCGCGGCATGCTCGTCTGGTATCGAGTAGCCCACCGTGTCCGGCAGGTTCACCGTCCGTGCGCCCGCGGCCACGACCGCCCTGGAAACCTCCTCGAGATACTCGGCATCGGTGCGGGTCGCATCCTCCGCCGAGAACTCGACGTCATCAACATATTTCCGCGCCAGCTCGACCGCCGCCACCGCTTCGTCGAGAACCTGCGGGCGCGTCTTCTTCAGCTTGTACTTCAGGTGAATGTCGCTGGTCGCGATGAAGGTATGAAGCCTGGGGCTGGCAGCCCGTTCGAGAGCGCGGGCGGCACGTTCCACGTCCAGTTGGCAGGCTCTGGCCAGTGCCGCCACCCGTAACGTCGGAAACTCCCGGCTGATGGTGTCAACCGCTTCGAAGTCTCCTTCCGAGGCGATCGGGAATCCGGCTTCGAGGATATCGACGCCGAGTTCCGCCAGCTTCGCCGCCATCCGGACCTTCTCGTCCACGGTCATGCTGCATCCGGGCGACTGTTCGCCGTCCCGCAGCGTCGTGTCGAAAATGTATACGCGATTGTTCATGTGCCGTCCGCGCTCAAAATCGTTCCACCCCTCGCGGCCTGTTCCTCCGCCGGGAGGCACATTCACAATTCTGGCAAGGGACCCAGGATTTATCAAATTTATAATTTTCAGTGAATCTATAACGGAATGTGATATGATAAGTGCGGTTTATGGATTAAGCCGGGAGCATCAGTCGCATGGAATTCTACACCTTGCAGGTTTTCCACACCGTTGTAAACGAGAAGAGCTTCTCGCGTGCCGCCGAGCGGCTCCTCCGCACCCAGCCGGCGATTTCGCTGGCGATCCAGAGACTCGAGACCGAGCTTGGCGAGAAGCTGCTCGACCGGACTGGCAAAGACCTGATTCTCACTGACGCCGGCCGGATCGTGTTGGACTACGCGCGGCGGTTCGAGAATCTCCAGAGCGAACTGGAGAACGCGCTGGCCGAGCTTCGCGACAACTCCGCCGGCCGTCTCACGATCGGCGCCAACGAATCCACCACGCTCTACCTGTTGCGCCACATCCAGACCTACCGGCGCCTGTATCCGAAGGTGCGCGTGCAGGTGCGGAGGTGCCTGTCGAGCAAGATCCCCCAGCAGTTGATTGACGGCGACCTCGAGCTGGGGGTCATCAGCTTCGAGCCGGGCGACCAGCGCCTGACCGCCCGGGTCATCTACACCGACCATCTCTCGTTCGTGGTTTCGCCGGCGCACCGTTTCGCGGACCGCACTTCGGTGTCGATCACCGAACTGGGCATGGAGACGTTCATCGCCCACAACGTGGTTTCCCCTTACCGGGAAACGGTGCTCCGTGAGTTCCAGCGCCACAAGGTCCCGCTGAACATGGACGTGGAGATGCCGACGGTGGAGACGATCCGCAAGCTGGTGCAGCGCAACGAAGGGGTGGCCTTCCTGCCGAGGATGTGCGTCGAGCAGGAACTGGAGCAGGGCACGCTCAAGGAGATCAAGGTGAGCGAACTGCACGTCGAGCGCAAGATCCGCTTGGTGTACCCGGCCAAACGCGCTCCGAGCCATGCCGCCAAAGCATTCTTGGAGGTGGTAAAGGGGAGGTGAGCCCGATATTTGCCTCGCACCGAGCCGCGACCGTCAGGGGGCGGACCGCGTCAGCGATATTCCGGCCGGTCAGGGGAATCGTTTGGCGCGAGACTCCTGCCCGATAGCAGTACGGGACACTAGAATGGTCCGCTGGCTGTCGCATCGCTGACGGGGGCCGAGAGCTCGGAGGTTAGCGCGCCCGGCAGCCGCAGGTAAGGCCCGTGCCGATTGGGAGGTGGAGATGAGGAAAGCTGCGGTTCTCGGGGTGGTTGCCGTCAGCGCGAGCGCGTGGGCTGGTTTGGCCGCGACGCGACGGGTGGCGGTGGTTTGGAAGGAAGGTGGAGCGCGGGGCGAAGTGCAGGTCGCCAGGGGCTCGGTGGTTCGAGGCGGGCCGTTCGAGTGCGGCGCGGCAGGACCGTGCCGGATCGAACTGGAGGTGGAGGGGCCACAGTCCGCCTATGGTAAAGACGCCACCCTAGTGACCATCGGCTCGGCCCGGAACACGTTTACCTTCTTTCTGCGCGACGCCACGCGAGAGTTTCCGATCTACATTCCGGCGTATGGCGTTGTTGCGACGAGCGGCGAGGACTCACGGTCGTACGCGGACATCGTCGATGCTATTCGCGCCCCCGGGCGCCAAACGATGCTCGCGCTCATCGACAGCGAGCCCGAGGAAACCTTCGAGGCGGCGGCCGCAAGCACGCGGAACCTGAAGGTCCAGACGTGGCTGGGGCTCGGCCGCGACATTCGCCTCTTCGCCGTCG
>CAZACK010000207.1:0-3883 GCA_964483455.1 uncultured Solibacteraceae bacterium | reverse complement strand
TCGAAGCCTCCTGGACGCACGATAATGAAGGCAGGATGGTGTCGGTGACGTACCCCAACGGCGGCAAGACCTACACGTACACCTTCGACGCCCTGGGCCGCCCGGCCAAGCTGACCGACAACTCGGCGGTGGACTGGGCCAAGGACGTCCTCTACAACGCCGCTGGCCAGTTCACGCAGATCAAGTACACCACCGACGGCACTAGCGCGAACTACTACACCGAGACTCGGCAATACAATAACCTCAACCAGCTCACGCAGCTCACTGTGCCGGGCGTGATCGATCATCAATACGTCTTCTCGGCGGCGCAAAACAACGGCCGCATCACCCAGCGCAAAGACTGGATCTCAGGGGAAGAGATCACGTACCAGTATGATTCCCTCCAGCGGCTGACCAGCGCTGAGACCACCGGCCCGGAGTGGGGCCAGAGCTTCGTGTTTGACGGCTTCGGCAACCTCCTCCGGCAGAACGTCACGAAGGGCTCCGCCCCGTCGCTCTCGGTGCTGGTGGACACCGCTACCAACCACATCACCACCGCCGGTTATTCGTACGACGCCAACGGAAACCTGACGGTGATGCCGACGCTGCCGAGTCTGGTCTACGACGTGGACAACCGCCTCATCACCGCGACCCACACCTCGAACGGGACCGACCAGTACCGCTACGATCCGAGCAACCGCCGGGTCTGGAAGAAGAAGCCGGACACGGCGCAGGAGACCTACTTCTACGGACTTGACGGCCGCAAGATTGGCACGTATTCCGGCGGCACCGCCGGCACCCCATTCGCCACGATGCACACCAACGTCTACTTCGCGGGCAAGCTGATCTGGGCCGAAGGCGCCGCCGCGGTCAGCGACCGCCTGCACTCGGTGGTTTCTGGCAACCGGACGTACTTCCCGTACGGGGAAGAGCCAACTACCAGCGCACAGGACAAAACGAAGTTCGCCACATACTACCGGGACAACACCACGGCGCTGGACTATGCTCAACAGCGCTTTTACGGCCGCACCATCGGCCGATTCACCACGCCCGACCCTTATGTCTCGACCACGCGCTCTGCCGATCCGCAAGGCTGGAATCCCTACGCTTATGTCCAGAACAGTCCAGCAACCTTCATCGATCCCGAGGGCCAGGATTTTATCACTCCCGATTTCATTTGGATCGAGGGTAAGTGGACGTGCTGGCTTACGATAGTTAAACCGACGGAGAAAACGAAGGCGGCGGTGGAATTTGTATGCATGGGTCCGTCGCCTCATGGTCCAAAGGGAGAGGAAGACTTTCCATGTCATCCTTATTGGCTTCCGGGCGATCTGGTGATCGAGGGCCTCAATGGCCAACGCTTCACCGGCTCAGAGATAAACTTCGCTGCCCGCGCGGTTTTCGCGGAAGCTTCCGGTTCACTTCAGGTCGGGGCGAGCGAGTCCACCAAGGAAATGTACGCAATTGCCAGCGTCATATACAACCGCCTGGACAACCCGGGCTTCGGCGCGCTTCCAACGCTGTCGGAAGTATTGCGGGCGGAAGATCAATTTCAAGCCGTTACAGGCACCCACACGCAAACAAGGAAGTTCAGGAGCTCGGACTCGTTCCACTCGGCGCGGCTAAGCCCGGAGAATTGCGACGATTTGAACAGGGCTCTGCACGCGATGCTGTCTGTGGTGATTAATGGACCGACAAACAGCTATACTTTCTTCAAGAAGGCGGGACCCGGTTCTCAAGGAAGAAGGATAGGAGGATCGGTCTTTTGGGGGCCGTGAATATGATGTCAGAAGTGCTTCCGAGGCGAATCATGGGATCCATAGTCCTCGGCTGGCTTAGTTGTTGCTATCTGCCTTACACCATAGGGGGCGCAGACTTGCATATGACAGGCATTCTGGGCTCCAAACGCGCGGCGCGTTTCAGGGTAGAGCCTAGTCCGCCCCCGGATTCATGCTCCGAGTACGGAGCAAGCTGGGTGGACGAGCGGAATGCATGGTTCGGCTTGCTGCGTACAACGGATGGAGGCCGTACCTGGCAGCGCCTGTCGCCGGCCGAGAAGGCAGACCTGAAATGGGCCGTCCCGACCTCTCCCCGCGGCACGGAGACGCTCTTTGTATCAGCAGCGCGTGGTTGGTTGGTGTCAGCCACTGGCCTCTGGCAGACGGAGGACGGGGGCCACAGTTGGCTGCGCATCGCCGACGGCGACTGGGCCAGCTTTGGCTTCGCCGACGCAAGACACGGCTGGCTCTACCTGGCGGACAGCTCCAGCGACGACGCCTACCAGCTCTTCCGGTCAGCCGACGGCGGCATCACCTGGACTCCGTGTGCAGAGCCTGCTGATGGGCCGGAGCCCCCCTATCGCAACCATTTTCTGGACGAGAAGCGGGCATTTGGAATCAACACTAGTTCCGTGGGGGAAGTCAAGCGTTACGGGGTTGTCCGCACGACGGACGGCGGCTGTACTTGGGAGCAGGTATGGATTGGGACCGAGTTCCAGGCAGAAGTGTTCGGGGAAATTCATTTCGTGGACGGTCAGCACGGCTGGCTGGCTGGGCGCAAGTTTGGAACCCTTCTGGAAACGGCTGACGGCGGTCGTTCCTGGTCTGTTATCCCCCTCCCCGGCGACAACATCTGGGTCTTGAGTGCCCATATGGTCGGGCCCGGCCAAGGCTGGCTGCTGGGTTTCGACCGAGATCTCAAGGAACGCTACAGATCGGCCTACCACACCGTGGACGGTGGGATCCACTGGCGCAAGCTTCCGCTAAGTGAATTTTTGCAGGGAGTTGGAGATAACCCAAAGAAGAACCTCCTACCGGCAGATTGGAAGGGAGGACGGCGCTACCAGATCTGCCTTTATTCCCAGATGCAGGGACACCTAGAATCGCCGCGGTGACGAGACAGCCCATTGATAACAACGGAGACGTGCCACGCACCAATCACGCACCACGCTGACTCTGACCACGACGACGAACCCCTACTCCCCCGCTCGCCCGCGCAGCCAGAACCTGCCCCAGGCCACCTGCGACTTGCCGATCTCCCGCAGCAGCTTCAGCGCGCCCATCTTCTCCGGCGGCACCAGCTCGCCCGCCAGGAACAGCCGCAGGGCGTCCGACCGCCGCAGCTTCCCTGACGACGTCCGCGGCAGCGTGTCGTGCTCCAGGATCTGCACATGGTAGGGGGTCAAGCCGATGCCGGCGATAATCTTCTGCCTGATCCCGGCGGCAATCTCCTCGTCGGGAAGCTTGCTGCGCGCGTCCTTCTCGGCCAGAACCAGCAACTGCTCTCCCGATTCCTCGTCCATCACCTGGCTCGCGGCCACGACACACCACGGCCGCACGCCTTCGGCCTGCGCCGCCAACTCTTCGATCTCCTGCGGCGCGTAATTCCTGCCGCGGATGATGATCAGGTCCTTCGACCGCCCGGCGATGTACAGGTTGCCGCGGTGCATGAAGCCGAGGTCGCCCGTATCCAGCCACCCGTCGCGAATCGTCCGCGCCGTGGTTTCCGGATCGTTGAAGTAACCGGGCGAGACGGACGGCCCCCGGACCATGATCCTGCCGACCCCGCCGTCTTCGACCGGCGCGTCCTCCTCGTCGCAGATCCTCACTTCCACGCCGATGATCGGGGGACCGACAGAAGTCAGTTTGCGCCCGCCGCCCTCCACGGCCCGCCGCCGGCTCGACAGCTCTTCCCGGTCGAACTCCGCGACCACCGGGGGCGCGTGCGGGTCGCTGAAAGAGACCGCGAGGCCGGCTTCCGCCAAACCATACCCGGGCGTCATCGCCTCCGGACGAAAGCCCCACTTCCGGAAGCGCTCGGTGAACTTCCGCATGCCCTCCGGCTCGATCGGCTCGGCGCCGTTCAGCGCCAGCAGCCAGTTCGAGAGGTCCACGCCGCGCATGTC
>CAZACK010000206.1:0-3968 GCA_964483455.1 uncultured Solibacteraceae bacterium | reverse complement strand
GTTTGCGCAGTCTCTCGCGAGCCGAGTGGAGGACGTTTCGCCATTCGTAGACCGGCTGATGCAGTTCATCAAGCCGCTGACCGGCGCGCTGGGCTGCCAAGACGGAAGTGAAATTGAGCTCGAAGTAGCCTTAGTCGAGGCCGTAGCCAATGCCGTCATCCACGGCAATCGTAAAGACCCGCAAAAGCGGGTCTATATCACTTGCCGTTGCAGCATGGACGGAGAGGTCCTGCTCACCATCCGGGACGAGGGACAGGGCTTTGACTGCCACGCGGTGCCGGATCCGCTAAAGCAAGAGAATCTGCTACTGCCGCACGGGCGCGGTATCCGGCTCCTGCAAGCGCTTATGGATGAGGTTGAGTTTGAGGAAGGCGGAACAGTTGTGCGCATGCGTAAGAGGTTGCGGCGTCAGGCGAGTGAGAATACTGCCCGGCCAGCGGATTCTCTGTCAGAAGTTCTATGCATTGACGCTCGAAGCGCAAAGGAGTTGAGGCTCGCGCGAACTAAGGCCTGCAATCGCGATCCTAGATTGCGACGACCGGGCAAGCCGCGCGGCGCGCCAGCGTGAAAGGCAGGCGATGCACGCGCGCGACCTCGTCCCTCGATCGGCTGCGGCCCATCACCAGAAGGTCCGATTTCAGGTCCACGGAAGCAGCGGCGATCACGCCGGCCACCCCTCCGGCGGCAAAGATGAGCTGGCCGCTACCGTCTAACTTCTCCTTGATAGCTTCGAGGCCTTCTCGCTCAGCGGAGGTCAAACGATCCTCCGTGATCCTCTGCGGCCCTTCACCATTCGAGTTCGCAGCGATGTGTATTACGTCGCACCCCGCGTCGAAGGCACGGGCGAACTGCAATGCCCAATCCAACGTCGCAGCCGTTGAATCGGACAGCCCTACCGGACAAAGGATCCTCTGGAAGAGCGGGGCTGGCCCCCTCTCCTCGTGAAACGAGACCCATACCGGACACGGGGCGGAGCACAGCACCTCGGCTGTTACCGAGCCCAGCGCGAAGGCCTCGAACGGTCTCCGGATGTGGCCGCCGATTACGATCAGGTCGGCTCTCTTGTGTGTCGCAACCCGATCAATGATCTCCGCCGGGTCTCCGGCTTGTATGACGTATTCGACCGGTGTGTCTCCGAATTCACGGTTGAGATATGACGGCAGCTCTTGCACGGACGCGCCGCGGGGCTCGAATTGCAGTCTCTTCCCCCATTTTCCTCGACATTGAGAACGACGACGCGGCATCGAACGCGGCGTGCGATGCCTCTCGCCTGGCGCGCCGCTTCCAGCGACCGGCCCGAGAAATCGACGGGCAGTAGCACCGTCTTCCTATCGAACATGGCACCCTCCTCTCCAAACAGCGTGGCCTCCGCTGGCCAGGACACAGTCAGCCGGCCGCTGCCGCGACCGAAGTGGGCGGGCTATGCCGGAGCGCCGACGATAGGGCCCGCTTCAGTTCGTCACGGTCGAACGGCAACGACAAGACATCAAAGCCTCCGAGGTTAAGGACTCTGGCCCAGAGCCGCTCATCTGCGTGCCGTGAGACGACGAGCAGCAGCAACTGTGCCGATTGCACCTCTTCCAGCAACTCCTGCCAATTCCCGTCCTCCCGCACCTGCGCGTCGCATACCACGATTTCGGCCTCGTAGTGGCGGATCGCCGTGCGCGCCTGCTGCACGTCGGCACAGGAAACGACGCATTGAGACACCAGGCCCGCCACTTCCCGCAGCGTGCGGTAGTCGGCTTCGCTCTTAGAAACAAACATAGTCACCGCGTGCCTCCTCGAACGTATATCTCGCGATAAGCTGCCTCCGTATCGTCAACGCGGTATCTCACGTATCGACAGGGCCAGAAAGATTGCTAGAAGCAAGATCAAGAGGCATCCCGTCGTCATCTTGAGCCTCCTATCCAGAAAGCCATTGCATTACGGCCGCCAGCCGCAAGTCTTTAATCTCTTGGGGCTCTGCGTTTGTCTCGTCAACTGTCGAGGCAAGTGTCGAGACAGGTGTCGAAGCGGCCCGGTCTTGCGGCACCGCGCCTCCGAAATTTCGGAATGGTACTTCAACCTGCCATCACCTTGACGCATCGGCTTTAGCCTCCCCAGAACGGCGTGTTCCCGGCAGGGGGTCGGGCTGGATCGACTGCACAATGTAGGAGGTATAGATTCCCGAGGCTTTCAGGCAGACACCTTTCGTGGCGAGGCGGCGCAGGAGTGCTTGGCCAGCTTCGCCGATTACCGAGACGTCCCGCAAATGAAGCCAGATCGGCTTCCCGTTCGAACGTGCCTGGTCACAGCTCGTCTCCACCGCTTGGATATTGTGGCCCGCGAGCTCTCCATCGACGGTGATCGTTGTGAGCGAGGGCTCATCAGCCGTCATAATCCGAATCATTTCTGCGGATCACCTCCGCAAATCCCCATTTGCACGCTGGTGTCCAAGCCACGACGGCCGCCGTGTTGCGACCGGGGCGCCGGGTTGGTCTGCCGAATGCATTGACAGAGTGTCGTAAGAGTGGAGGTCGGCATGGCCGTTCGGGCTCAAAGTCAACGGGCAAGGACAGATTGGCGTTCGGACATCCTGTTCTTGGTGCTTACGGTCGGACCCTGGATCGCGCTGATATGGCTTCTATGGCCGCGCCGCTGACGTACTAAACGGGGATCACCACACACGCGGGGTCACTCCCATCGCGTACATGATCCCGTTGTGGACCGCCGCCACTATTCCGAAAGTGAATGGAAGGAGGCTTGATCTATGTCGGGGGAAGGCGTCCAGACTGCTGGGCAAGAGCGTGAGCGGCGTCACTCCGCTGTTGTGGAGTTGGACGAAGAGCGCTGGCGGGCATGGCAAGAGAAGTGTCGCGAGCACGATCGGGCTACTGCGCTGCGGATCCGGCTGTGGCTGGGCATCGTTCTCACGGTTTCCTCAGTGTCAGGTCTGACTTGGTGGCTCACGACCCGGTGAGGGCGGCCAATTCCGCGTCATCAGTACGGGGTTACGGGCCGGATCGGGGCATCCTGCCCTTGCTAGTTCTGCCGAAGAACACTATGATTGCATCCGTGGGGGCCTCACCGAAGGATATTTATGAGGCGGTCCTGGCGTTGTCCCGGTCGATCGCGGGCCGTGACGATCTCGGCAGCCTCCTGTCCGGGGTGGCCGAATGCCTGCAACGAATTGTCGTTTTCGATTTCGCGGCGTTGATCCTCCACGACCACGACTCAGACCGCATGCGGTACTACGTGCTCGATGCCGCAGCGCCGGGGGACGTGGGCCCTGCCAAATGCTTTCGCGTAACACAAGATCCTGCCGGCTGGGTGTGGGTTCATCAGCAGCCCATGGTCATTCCCCGGCTGGAGGCCGAGTTGCGGTGGCCGGAATTTACAGAATGGGTGAGGACTGCCGGCCTGCGCTCGCTCACTCTGATGCCTTTGACCGCCGGCGAGGATCGCCTGGGGGCATTTGGCTTCGGCGGTCTCGCGCCGTTTGCGCCCAGCGAGGAGGAGCTCGGGTTCCTCGAGAGAGTCGCCAGCGAATTTGCTGTTGCCGTAGAGTCTTTCCTCGCCAGGCAGGACTTGCTAAGAGAGCGCGACCGTCTGCGCACCCTGTTCGACGTCACCACCGCCCTTGTCTCGAAACTCTCGCCAGACGACCTGTTCGCCGCCATATCCGCGCAGCTCTCGCGTGTGGTCCGGCACGATTTCGCAGTGCTGACCTTGTGGGATGAGAAAACCAGCGAAGTGGACGCCTTTGCGCTTCATTTTATCGGCCCTCCGCTGTTCGACAGGGAGGAGGCGCGCCTGCGTCCGGAGGGGATGCCGACGGCCGAGGCGCTCAGGAGCGGGAAGCCGGTGGTGGCATACGACACCGATAGGGACCGCTATCCGTCTCCCCACTATGCCCGGTTTGTGGCAATGGGATGCAAGTCCGTTTGTTCGGTTCCACTCATCACGGGCAACGGAACCATCGGGACCCT
>CAZACK010000205.1:0-4057 GCA_964483455.1 uncultured Solibacteraceae bacterium | reverse complement strand
GCTCCATGCCGGTGGCGAGCATGGCCGCCCGTGTTTCGGCGTCCGGCAGGGTCATGCGCATCGTCATGAACGTGCCGGCGCCATCCGGATCGAAGCGGGTTTCGACGTGGTTGTCCGGCGTCGGATCGGGCAGGTGCATGCGCTCGACATGCAGGATCCGGCCGTAGGGCTCCAGTTCCAGATACTCACCGGTCAGATGAAATCCGCCGCCTTTGCCGTCCGCCCATTCGAACCGGATCTTGCCGCCTGGCCGCGCGTCGCTGATGCATACAGGCATCGTCCATCCATCCGGGCCGAGCATCCACTTCCGGATCAGTTCCGGCTCCGTGTGCGCGCGGTACAAGGTCTCCAGAGAGGCCGCGAAGCGCCTCGTCACGACAACGTGGGTATCGCCTTCGGTCCATAGCTTCATCTTGCTCATGGTGCTTCCATTCCTTTGTCGGGTTTGAGACCGGCCAGCACTTCGTCCAGCCGGTCGTAGTTTTTCTCCAAGGCTTGTCGCAGCATCACAAGCCATTGGTCCATCGCCTCGATGCCAGCTTTCACCAGCCGCCGCGGGCGCTTCGTGCCGTCGATCCGGCGGGCAACAAGACCCGCCTGTTCGAGCACCTTGAGGTGTTGGGAGATGGCCGGCTGGGTCATCTCGAACGGCGCCGCGAGTTCCGTGACGGTGGCCTCTCCCAAGGCGAGACGCGCGAGAATCGCGCGGCGGGTCGGGTCGGCAAGGGCAGAGAAAGCGGCGTCCAGATTCGTCATGCTCAAAGACTATATAGTCATAATCTTATATAAAGTTAAACTTATTGTCAAGCGCAATCTGTAATCAGTGTTTTTTTGTCTTATTTCCAATAGGTTATGCGGAGGAAGACGGTGTCGGACTTGACAAGCTCGGAGACAGTTGTATACTTCTTCATGAAGAAGTAAAGAATGCTTACGATCACTTCCAAGCACGCCCTCCGAGCACTGGCGCACTTGGCGAGTCTTCCTGAGGGAAAGACGCTCCTGGGAAAAGACCTGGCGAAGATGGCGGAGATCCCGCCGAATTACCTTTCGAAGATCCTCTGGGCGCTCGGCAGCGCGGGCATCATCGATGCGACACGGGGGAGCGGCGGGGGATATCGCTTGTCGCGTCGGCCGGAGCGCATCCGGCTGATCGATGTTGTCGAGCTCTTCGACAAGCCGAGGGTGAAACCCGGCTGCTTTCTTTGGGAGAACCGCGACTGCTCGGATGGGGACCCCTGCACCGCTCACGAGATGTGGCGGGACGTGGGAGCGGCCTACATACGGTTTCTGGAATCGACCACGTTGGCGGACATCTCCGCCCACGCGCATCCCGTCCCGGCGGGTGAGGGTATATGAACAGGCTTTTTAGGCGTGTACTTCAGAGGTTCGGGCCGTTAAATACGATACTTCTGGCCGTTGCGGCGCCGGCGGTTGGGCAGGAGGCGGCGGACTTTTTCCGGCAGAACTGCATCAGTTGCCACACCATCGGGGGCGGGCGGCTGACCGGGCCTGATCTCAAGAACGTCACCCAGCGCAAGGACAAGGCGTGGCTGATCCAGTTCGTGCTGGGGCCGCAGGCGATGATCGACAAGGGCGACCCCTACGCGCTGAAGCTCCAGACCGAGGCGCGCGGGGTGGTGATGCCGAACATCGCCGGGCTGGACCGGGCGCGGGCGGAGGCGCTGCTGGCGCTGATCGAGGCGGAATCGAAGCTGGCGAAATCGCAGTTCGCCGGGCTTCAGATCAGCGACCGGCCGTTCACGGCGTCCGACGTCGAGCAAGGCCGGCGGATCTTCACCGGCGAGAAACGCCTGGCGAACGGCGGCCCGGCCTGCATCTCCTGCCACACGATCCGGGACCTTGGCGGCCTGAGCGGCGGACGCCTGGGCCCGGATTTGACGAAGGTGTACGAGCGGCTGGAAGGCCGCAAGAACCTTGCCGCCTGGCTGTTCGCTCCGGCAACCGCAACCATGCAGCCGGTGTTCAAGAAGCAGGCGATGAAACCCGAGGAGATCCTGCCGCTGGTGGCCTACTTCGAGAACTCGGCGCGCAAGGGCGGGCAGGACGATTCGGTGGGCGTGATGACGTTCTTTCTGCTCGGCCTGGGCGGCACGGCGCTGGCGCTGATCGTCTTCGACGCCGCCTGGAGAGGCAGATTCCGGGCGGTGCGAAAGCCGCTGGTGGAAACGAACGGAGGGAGGCGGAAGGCATGAAACCGAACGGCGGTCTGGCCTGGATCAAGGACGAAAGCAACCCGGCGCTGCGGGGATGGGAGCAGTTCTACCGGAACCGGTGGCAACACGACAAGGTGATCCGCAGTACGCACGGGGTCAACTGCACCGGCGGCTGCACCTGGCAGATCTACGTCAAGGACGGGATTGTCACCTGGGAGATGCAGGGGCTCGACTATCCGAGTCTGAAAGCGGGTTTGCCGCCCTACGAGCCGCGCGGCTGCCAGCGGGGCATTGCTTATTCCTGGTACCTGTACAGCCCGCTGCGTGTGAAGTACCCGTATGTGCGCGGGGCGCTGCTGGATCTCTGGAAGACGGCACGGGCCGAGCACGAGGATCCGGTCGAGGCGTGGAAGTCGCTGGTGGAGAATCCGGAGAGCCGGGCGCGGTGGCAGCGGGCGCGGGGGAAAGGCGGCTTCCGCCGGTTCAACTGGGACACCGCGCTGGAGCTGATTGCGGCAGCCAACATCTATACGATTCTCAAGCACGGTCCGGACCGCATCGCGGGCTTCTCGCCGATCCCGGCCATGTCCATGATCAGCTACGCCGCCGGGGCGCGGATGTTGCAGTTGATGGGAGGCGTCTCGCTGTCGTTCTACGACTGGTACTGCGACCTGCCGCCGGCGTCGCCCGAGTGCTGGGGTGAGCAGACCGACGTGCACGAATCCGCTGACTGGTACAACGCCAAGCTGCTGGCGGTGATGGGGGCCAACCTCAACATGACCCGCACGCCGGACTGCCACTTCGCCGCCGAGGCCCGGCACAACGGCACGAAGATGTGGGTCTTTTCGCCGGACTTCAGCCAGGTGTCCAAGTACGCCGATGAATGGATCCCGATCAACGCCGGCCAGGACGGCGCCTGGTGGATGGCGGTGAACCATGTCCTGCTAAAGGAATACCACCACGAGCAGCAGACCGACTTCTTCCTGGAATACACCAAGCAATTCACCGACGCGCCGCTGCTGGTGGAACTCCACGAGGAGGACGGCGCCTGGCGGCCGGGGCAGTTGCTGCGGGCAAACCGGCTGGCAGGCTACGCGAACGTCGAGAACGGCGACTGGAAGTTCCTGATGTGGGACTCCGCCGACCGTCGGCCCAAGATGCCGATGGGGAGCGTCGGGTTTCGCTGGGGCACGGAGAAGGGCAAGTGGAACCTGCGGCTCCGCGACGGCGTGGACGGAGGCGACATCCGGCCGGAATTGACGTTCCTGAGCGACAACGACGGGGTGGCGCAGGTCTCGCTCGACGATTTCGGCGAGGGCCGGACGATCCGCCGCGGCGTTCCGGTGAAGCGAATCCAAACCGCCGATGGCGGGACGGCGACGGTGGCGACGGTCTATGACCTGCTGATGGCGCAGTACGGCGTTTCGCGAGGACTGGAAGGCGACTATCCGAAGGACTACGACGACGAGTCGCAGCCCTACACGCCGGCGTGGGCGGAGAAGTACACCGGCATGGGCCGCGAGACGCTGATCCGGTATGCGCGCGAGTGGGGCAGCACGGCGAAGCTGACGCACGGCAAGTGCACAATCATCATCGGCGCCGGAATCAATCACTGGTACCACAACAACCTGATGTATCGCGCCGGCATCCACGCGCTGATGTTCTGCGGATGCGTCGGGGTGAACGGCGGCGGGCTGGCGCACTACGTCGGGCAGGAGAAGCTGGCGCCGATGGAGCCGTGGTCGGCGATGGCGTTCGGGCGGGACTGGATTCCGGCGTCGCGGCTCCAGAATGCGCCGAGCTGGCACTACATCAATACGGACCAGTGGCGCTACGAGCGCGACTTCACCGACTATCACACGGTGCCGCCGAACGGGAAGCCG
>CAZACK010000204.1:0-4151 GCA_964483455.1 uncultured Solibacteraceae bacterium | reverse complement strand
GCATCGCTTCCTCGGCATACGCGAACTGCCGGAGTCGCATCCACTCGTAGCCCAGCTGGTCCCAGGCGGAGGCAACCCGGGCCGTGTCGCCGAGGCGGTCCGCCATTTCGATCCCTTCGGCAAACAGCCGCATCGCGGTCCCCATGTCGTTGCGGCGGGCATGGAGCGTTGCAGCCTGGAGGAGCAGGGGAGGTCCTGCCCGGCTGGGACGGCCGCGAGGCAAGAACCGCAGACCTCGCTCGGCGGCCTCCAGGCTCGCATTCAAGTCGCCGAGCTGAAGATACAGGGAGGAGATATTCGTAGCTATCCCCGCGGCCAGGACGGCGTTGCGCGATCGCCCGGCTCCATGCGAGGCCTGGATGTAATACCGGAGTGCGCTCGCGTATTCCTGCACCGCAAGATGGCTGTTTCCGAGACAAATCAGGAACTCCGTGGCGAGGACCTCGTTGTTCACCCGGCGCGACATCGCCAGCCCGCGTGCGCAAAGCTCGGAGGCGCGGCGGTATTCCATACCCATGAACTGCTGCTTGGCCATCTGGAGGACTTGCAGAAGACCGGGTTGCTCGGCAAGACGGTGTTCGTCCGTTCGGGTTGCTGAAGGGACTGCTTCCGGCGGCGAGACAGGGCCTCCCGCAACACCGGTGCAGCACAGAAGGAACCCCAGCCGGAGGGCTGGCCTGAGTTCCATGTCGGCGCGCCGTAGTACTGGGAACTTTAGCTGGTTGTTCCCAGGAGTACTCCTCGATGGAGTACTCCTGGAGAATCATACCAGATTTGCCGCGGATTTGGCACCCGAAAGATCGGGTTTTTCAGTATCCGGCGTGTGCCTGTGGCGCACACGAAGTTGGCTTCGAAAAGGACTGCCCACAGACCGAAGCTCGCAGCCATAGACTACGGCCAGAAAATGATCGGAGGCATCCCGTTTCCCTCTCTGAGGAAACGCCAAGAGCCCAGCCGGCGCTTCCATACAGAGGGTACCGCAGGGAGACAAGTGTCCAGGGTCTCAAAATCTGATAAACGCTCTAAATTCAATGAAATAAAAATCTGCTTGGTCTGTGACCGGCCGGCGGCGGCCCTTCAGATCCTCAGATCCATAGAGGCGGCCCCACTGGATGATCCATGTTGCCAGTCGGATCATGGATGCCGGTTCTTCGTGACTAATCCTGACGGGGCGGAATCGCGTTTCCGGCAGAGGGATCGGCGGATACGCGCCGCTGCGGCGGGCCGCGGGGCCGGGCTTCAGTGACGGCGTGTTCGTTCGCCCTGCTCGCGGTTCCGAACAAAACCGGCAAGTTTGCCGGCCCGCCTTCGGAATAGAATGAACGGGAGGAGCTGACGAGAGTTGGTCTACTTGTGGGTCGGTCTGGGCAGCGCGTTGGGCGGAATGGCTCGCTACTGGGGTTATGGTTTCATGGCCCGTCTGCTCGGAGAAACGTTTCCCTGGGGCACGATGGCGGTGAATGTTCTGGGGTCGTCTTTCATCGGTTTTTTCGCGGCGCTGAGCGGCCCGGATGGCCGGCTCCTCGTGCCCTCCTCGGTGCGCCAGTTCGTCATGGTGGGTGTCTGCGGCGGTTTCACGACGTTTTCCACGTTCAGCCTGGAAACACTCAATCAGGCCCGGGACGGCGAGTGGCTGAAGGCGTTCGCCAACGTGCTCGGCACGTTGTGCGCCTGTTTCGCGGGGGTGTGGGCCGGCCACCTTTTGGCGGCTTTCATGAACCAGCGGTAGGAGGTGATCGAGATGCACGTGCCACCGCGTGATGCGATGCTGCTGCGGATCTTCCTCGGCGAGGACGATCGCCACCGGCACCAGCCTCTGTATGAGGCGATCGTTCTGAAGGCGCGCGAGATGCACCTGGCGGGGGCCACGGTCTTGCGCGGGCCGATGGGCTTCGGTCATTCCAGCCGCTTGCACACGGCGAAGATTCTGCGCCTGTCAGAGGACCTGCCGGTGGTGGTTGAAATCGTGGACAGCCAGGAGAAGATCGACGCCTTTCTGCCGGTGCTCGATTCCATGATGGGCAGCGGCCTGGTGACGCTGGAGAAGGTGACGGTATTGCAGTACGGCGAGGGAGCCGGCCCAGCTTAAGCCAGGCGCCTCGCGCTACGGCGCCAGCCTGGTAAGCCCGGCCGCAAGTTGCTGGGCCGCTCCGAGCCGACGGGCAGCGTCCACTTCGGCATAAGCCGCTACAATCTCGCCGAAGTAGATTCGGTGGAAGTCGTCCTGAGGGTAGAATTCGTCGAGGACGCCCTGAACCAGCGAATCCGGAGCGAGATCGTTCTTGTGAAGCGTCCGGCACTCGTAGTGGACGAGGCATTCCTCAATGATCGGCGGCCGGACCTGCCTGGCGGGAACCGGCGTCAGCCTCATTTCCTGGAACTTGTCGTGGTCCCGCCCGGACACCGTGCCGCAGTGGCTCACGGCGGCGGCCAGCTCCCGGGGAGGGACGTTCACGGTGAACTCACCGGTCTCCTCCAACCGGCCGTAACTGTATCGCGAAGGCCTGACCAGCACGACGAACACGGGGCGGCTCCAGATCGAGCCGATGGTTCCCCATCCGATCGTCATCACATTGGGTGTTCCGGAAGGGCTGGCGGTGACCAGAAGCAAACCGTCCTCGCGCATCCGCTGCATGGTTTCGGCGAAGTACTGCGGATAACGAACTGAGACTTTGGGCATGATCGGATCTCCTGCATGAACTCGGGCATGCCTATTCTACCGTCGGCGGACGGGACACAGAGACAGGGGACTGCGGCGGAACTAGCGGACCGCGGGATGGAGCGCTCGCGCCGAAAGCTCCTCCACAATGTCGAGGTTGACCTCGATGCCAAGACCCGGCGTCTGCGGCACGCCGACGTACCCATCGACTACCGGCAGATCGGGCAGTACGAGCGTTCTCCGGATCGGCGAGGATGAGACGGAGTATTCCAGCAGCGCGGCCGATGGGGTCGCGGCGCAGTAGTGCAGGGACGCGGCGAGCAGAACATTCGACTTGTAGGCGTGCGGCAGGTCAGGTTGCACAATGTCCACTTGGCCGTGCTCGACGAGCCGGCGGAAGGCGGGAACACCGCTTTCGGACTCTCCGGCGGCGATGGACACCGCGGAGCGGCTTGCGAGGCGGGCGTACCCGTCGAGGTCGTCCGGGTCGAGCGGCTCTTCGAGCCAGGTGGCGCCGATCGCGGCCAGCCACTCCGAGGCCCGCCGGGCCTGCTGCCAGTCATAGCTTTGGCCGGCATCGATCATGATCTCGATCGCGGGGCCAGCGCCCTCGCGAACCGCTTGGAACAGCCGGCGGTCCAGATCGGCGGACTTACCGATCGGGCCCCAGCCGAACTTCATCGCGAGGAAGCCGGCGTTTGGCGACTCGCGGGCCCGCGCGCAGGCTTCTTCGGGCGTCTCCGGCGTCAGGATGCTCGCGTAAGCTTTGACCCGATCGCGGTAGCGAGCGCCGAGCAAGCGAAACACCGGCTCTCCACGCGCCTTGCCGGCGATGAATCGACTTCTCCCCAGCCGACAATGCCTTCGTCCGGCGTACCACTCGTTCGGCCCTGTCGCCGTCTCGCGTCCGGAGCAGCTCGATGACCAGCCGGTGCTGCCGGAGACTGCGCTCGAAGTCCACGGAGGCGAGCTCGATCGCCGCCACGGTCGTCAAAGACTTCCCTCCGTTCCGCTACCCCACGAAAGGACTGGTTGACCTGGGATCTCCCGGACCGGACGGCCGCTGGACCACTGCGCTTGACGGGGTCCCGGAGCTCGACGTATCCGAATACGTGGTACCTGCTCGGGAGGCTTTCGCAAAAGCTGGAAGACGATGAGCCGGCGAGGGGATACTTTGAAAAGGCGTGCGCGCTGAACCCGTCGCACGCGCGCTCGCTGTACCAGTTGAGCCAGATCGCGCGGCGACGCGGCGACAACCGGAAGGCGGCCGAGCTGGCGGGGCGGGTCAGGAGGCTGCGTGAGGAAGCGGTCCAGGAGGACCGCAAGCTGTTTGCCGCCCTGGCGGAGGAAAGTCTCCGGGGCAACAAAGACGGCGGACTTCAGGTTCTCAAATCACCAAAATAGACACGGAGAAAACCATGCAACGTCATACAAGCACACGGAAGGCCGTAATGAATCTTGTGCTGCTCGCGCTGTCGTGTGCGATCGCAAC
>CAZACK010000203.1:0-4162 GCA_964483455.1 uncultured Solibacteraceae bacterium | reverse complement strand
CACGCGCGACAGCGCGATCGGCTACTTGAGCACCGTCACGGTGGCCCCGATTACCTCTACCATACGCGGAGTGCCGTCAGAGGTTCTGCTGGGAGAGGACGATGGCATGAAGGCCGCCTGCGCGGTGAACCTGCACAACGTGGTTACCGTATCTCGGGCCAGGATTGGCAAGCGAGTCGCCCGCGTGAACACCATGCGCATGGAAGAAATTTGTGGCGCATTGCGATTCTCGCTTGGATGTGATTCGGAGTAAACTTGGCTTCGTAAACGCTGCGGCGTTTTTCGTTCTCTACGAAAAAACCGGCGTGCAATCAGTTACTCAGGAAGGGGGGCCACGATTACCAACATCGAGAACGGCTTGAACGACGATGGCAACACCGACACCCCTGCTCACTTCCTCAGGATCTTGTCCATGGCCTTTCCCTTGGCGAGCTCATCCACCAGTTTGTCCAGGTAACGGATCTGTTGCATGAGCTTGTCCTCGATCTCCTCCACTCGATAGCCGCAGATCACGCCCGTAATCTTGGAGACGTTCGGGTTGATCCGTGGTGCCCGAGCGAAGAAAGTTTCGAAGTCGACCTTCTCGTCGATCTGCTGTTGCAGCGTCTGTTCATCGTAGCCCGTTAGCCAGTGGATGATGGCATGCACCTCCTCCTTCGTGCGACCCTTCTTCTCCGCCTTGGTGATGTAATGCGGGTAGACGCTTGCGAACGCCATTCTGAATACTCTCGTGTTGTCCATAGCCTTGTTGCTCCTCGAAGTTTAGCGCTTTCGTTCCGAGCGTGATCATCGCTCCGAACCAGGGGCGGCAGCCTCCATCAGGCCTGCGTGCGATAGCGAAGATAGACCGAGTGGAATCAACACGATACAGATGCCGCTGCCTGAAGCAAGCCCGGGCGGGGTGTCAGCCGTCGATCCACCGGCTCAGGATCGGTCCGTACGCGTCGATGCGGCGGTCGCGCAAGAACGGCCAGTGCCGGCGCACCTCCTCCACCCGCCGCGGATCGACCTCGGCGATCAGCGTCTCCTCTCGGTCGCTTGGCGCCTCGGCGACCACCCGGCCGAACGGGTCCGCCACAAACGACGATCCCCAGAACTCCAGGCCCTGGTGCGACGTTCCCTCGTAGCCGACCCGGTTGACCGCGGCCACGTACACCCCGTTGGCGATCGCGTGGCCGCGCTGCACCGTGCGCCAGGCGTCAAGCTGGCCGGCGCCGTGCTCCTGTTTCTCCGACGGGTGCCAGCCGATCGCCGTCGGATAAAACACAATGTCCGCTCCCCCGAGGCTCGCCAGGCGCGCCCCCTCCGGATACCACTGGTCCCAGCAAATCAGCACCGCGATCCGCCCATAGCGTGTGTCGAACCGCGGGACGCCCAGGTCGCCCGGCGTGAAGTAGAACTTCTCGTAGTACAACGGATCGTCCGGGATGTGCATCTTCCGGTAGATCCCAACCAGTTCCCCGTCGGCGTCCAGCACGGCCGCGCTGTTGTGGTAAAGCCCGGCCGCGCGGCGCTCGAACACCGGGGCGATCACCACCACGCTCAACTCGCGCGCCAGCCGCGACAGGCTGTCTGTGATGGGGCCGGGAACGGGTTCCGCCAGCGCGAACAGCTCCGCGTTCTCCTCCCGGCAGAAGTACTGCGACCGGAACAGTTCCTGGAGGCAGATCACCTGCGCCCCGCGGCCGGCAGCCTCCCGGATGCGCCACTCGGCCTTGGCCAGGTTCTGGTTCGGGTCGTGCGAGCACGCCATCTGCACCAGGCCGATCCGGAAACTGAATTCGCGCGAAAACATAGTAAGATTGTTCCACATGATCCTCACCACGGGCGGTGTGTACGCGCCTTCGGAGGCGGCATGAGGCCGGTCTTCCGAATCGGCGTGACGCCGGACTTCTACGTCGACGTCAAAGGCGTCTGGCAAGAAGCGCTGGAGGAGCAACTAGGCGGCCTGCCCGGCGTCGAGTACGCGCCGATGCCGCCGCAGCCGGGCAAGCTGGCCACCCCCGACGCGCTGGATCGGTTCGACGCCATCCTCTGGTTCGCGGTGCGAATCAACCGCGAGAGTCTCGTCGGCGTGCGGCGGCTGGCGGTGGTCGCCCGCACCGGCGTCGGCTACGACATGATTGACGTCGACGCCCTGACCGAGGCCGACATCGCCCTGGCCATCACGCCGGTGGCCGTGCGCCGGCCGGTCGCCGAGGCCATCCTCACGCTGGTCTTCGCCTTCTCCAAAAACCTGGTGGAGCAGGACCGCTCGGTGCGCCGCGGCCAGTGGCGGGCCGGCCTGTCCCGGCTGGGTCGTAACTTGTCCGCCTGTACGCTCGGTTCGGTGGGCTGCGGCAACATCGCCCGCGAGATGTTCCGGCTCGCCCGGCCCATCGGTTTCTTGCGGCTGCTCGCCAGCGACCCCTACGTGCGGCAGGACGAGGTCTCCTCGCTCGGCGTACAGCTCGTCGACATGGACACGCTCTTTCGCGAGAGCGATTTCATCGCCGTCAATACGCTCTTGAACCGCGAAACCGAGGGCCTGGTCGGCGAGCCCCAGCTTCGTCGGATGAAGCCCACGGCTTACCTCATCAACACGTCTCGAGGACCGGTGGTCAATCACGACGCGCTCGTCCGCGCCCTTCGCGAGAAATGGATCGCCGGCGCCGGCGTCGATGTGTTCCCGGTAGAGCCTCCCCCAATCGACGATCCGCTGTTGACCATGGACACTGTGATCCTCGCCCCGCACGCGCTCGCCTGGACGGAGGAACTGATGCGAGACATGACAATCGAAGCTTGCGGCAACATGCTGGCGCTGGCTCGCGGCGAGCCGCCGGCGGGAATTGTGAACCGGGAGGTGCTCGAGCGGCCCGGCTTTCAAAGCAAGCTGAGCGCCTTCCGACAGGCGCATGGGATGGCAGGCAGATGAAACCCAATAAGTTCCGGCAGGCGCTGGCGGAAGGACGCGTGCCGGTCGGACACATGATTTCCGAATTCGCCACCCGCGGCGTGGCGAAAATCGTCGAAGCCGCCGGTCTCGATTTCGTCTTCATCGACATGGAGCACACGGCCATCGACCCGGCCCGGGTCGCCGACCTGATCGCCTGGTTCAAAGCGACTCCGATCGCGCCGTTCGTGCGGGTTCCGCAAGGCCTGTACCATTTCATCGCCCGCACGCTCGACGCCGGCGCGTTGGGAGTCATGGTGGCCAACGTCGAAACGGCGGAACAGGCCAAGGAGATCGTGGACGCGGCCAAGTACGCCCCGCTCGGGCGGCGCGGCGTCGGGCTGGGCCTCGCGCACACGGACTACCGCAACCCCGATCCCGCCGCCTATTTCCACGAGGCGAACGAGAACACCACCGTCATCGCGATGATCGAATCCTGGCGTGGGCTGGCCAATGTGGATGCGATCGCCGCCACCGAAGGGATCGACTTACTCTGGGTCGGACATTTCGACCTGACGCAATCCATGGGAATCCCGGCGCAATTTCAAGATCCGCGGTTTCTGGAGGCGCTGCGCACCGTGGCCGCGGCCGCAAAGCTACACGGAAAGCCGCTCGGCATCCAGCCGGGGAACCTGGAGCACGCGAGGCAGTGGCGCGACCTCGGCTGCACCGTTTTCTCCTGCGGGAACGACGTGTCCGTGTACAGCAGCGCCCTCGTGGCCGGCGTCGCCGCGCTGCGGGACGCGATCGGCCCGGCGCGCGAGTAAAATGCTCCCATGAATCAAGCTGCCTGCGAAACCAGATCTCCGAACTGCCTCGCCAAGCTCGAGCGCATGAACCGCGCGCTCCGCCACCAGGAGGCGGACCGCGTCCCGATCAGCGACTTCTTCTGGGGCGGCTTCTTGCAGCGCTGGCGCGAAGAGCTGGGGCTGGCTCCCGACACTGACATTTACAAATACTACGACCTCGACTGGCTGGTGACGATTCCGAACATGGACCCGCACATCCGCGAATTCGAGATCCTCGCCGAGAACGACCAGGAGGTCGTCGTCAAGACCGGCTTCGGCGCGATCATCCGCAAGCGCCTGGACCTGCCGATGCCGGCGTTCGTCAGCTTCGACACCGACACCATCGACAAGATGCGCGCCTTCCAGTTCGAGGACCCGTGGGACGAGCGCCGCTTCTTCAGCGGCGGCGACAACCAGATTGCCGGCGTCGGCGACGGCTTCG
>CAZACK010000202.1:0-4203 GCA_964483455.1 uncultured Solibacteraceae bacterium | reverse complement strand
AGGTCGGCGCCGAGCCGTTCCTGCGCGGGCTTCATCAACGGGCAGTGGAACGGCGCGCTGACCGGCAGCGCCACCGCCCGCCGCGCGCCGGCGGCCTTGGCAAGCTCTATCGCACGCGCGACGGCGCCGGCGTGTCCGGCGATCACCACCTGGTCCGGCGAGTTCAGGTTGGCTGCGCTCACTACCTCCCCTTGCGCCGCCTCGGACAGGATCGTCTCGATCCTGCCCTCGGGCAGTTTCAGCAGCGCCGCCATCGCCCCGACCCCGGCGGGGACCGCTTCCTGCATGTAGCGCCCGCGTTTCCGCACCAGCTTGAGCGCGTCGGAAAACCTGAGGCTGCCGGCGGCCACCAGGGCCGAGTACTCGCCCAGGCTGTGTCCGGCGACGTAGTCGGGCTCCAGCCCGCGTTCCCAAAGAACCGCCAACGCCGCGATCGACGTCGCCAGCAGCGCCGGCTGTGTGTTCTCGGTCAGCTTCAGCTCCTCCTCCGGGCCTTCGAAACACAGCCTGGCCAGCGGGAAGCCGAGCGCGCAATCGGCGTCTTCGAAGACCTGCCGGGCAGAGGGATGGGCCCCCGCCAGGCTCCGGCCCATGCCGGCATACTGGGAACCCTGCCCCGGGAATAGAAAGGCCGTCTTGCTCATCTTTGGATATTAGGCGCTTGGGTTGCCGCGCCGATAGAACAGGGTAGCAGGATGACGTCTCGGTTCGGAAACGTGCATGGGAGGCGGCCGTTTCTCACCGGACACTTTTTTGCATTTTTCCGACATCCGATTGCGGCGCTCTTGCGTCATATTCAGTGAAATGGAGGGGAACATGCTTCTCACGATGAAAAACGCGGCGGCGCGGAAGGAAAGCCCCGGCTGGGTGTATTGCCTGATCTGCACTCACACGGTGCCCGCCCAGGTGGTGATGACGGCTCGAAAGCATTTCGTGAAGGCCGGCCAGAAGTGCTCGCGCTGCTCCTCGTCCCTCGACCCGTCTTACGTGGTCCGGGTCGATGAGGCGGCCTGAGGCCGGCCCGGCGGGGCCGTTTCCTCGCCGAGCCTCCCGCGATCGTTAACCGAAGTGGACGTTGCCCAAACGCCTGGAATTCGCGTATAGTGGTTATCGGTTGGCTTGGAATGAAGCGTAAGCAAACGCCGGCGTCGGACCGGCTGGTTCCCCGGGAGGTTCTGGAGAACGCGCGTCATTTGCTGAAGGGCGAAAAGTCCCAGGGGACCGGCAAATGTGTCATATGCGGGTTCCCGTGCGCCCCGACTTCCACCGAGGGCTTGTGCTGGGTGTGCCGCCGCTTGAAGATCAGCGCCTGGCATGAAACCGATCAGCAGATGCCGGCTCAGGAATAGAGTTCCTCTCCGAGTCCTGCTTCCCTCGCCCTCTCGTAGACGAAAACCGCCACGACCACATCCTCGAGACCAAGCCCGTTCGACTTGAAGATCGTTACGTCGTCCTGGTGGACGCGGCCCGCTGTAGGCGCTCGCTCCGCCAGTCCGCCTCGTCGAGGCGATGAGCAGGTCTCCGGATTCCAGCCGGGCCTGTTCTATCGAATCGACGGCGATCCGGGCGGCCCGGCGAAGCAGTTCGGCCGGCAGTTCCCGCCGGGCGGCCTGATTGGAACCGATCGTGTTGATGTGGGCGCCCGGGGCGATCCACGCGCTCTCCACCACGCGTTCTTTGGACGACGTGGCGGTCACCACGATACCCGCGCCGTCCACGGCCTCGCGGGCCGATGCGGCAGCCCGGATCTGCGCGCCGTAACTCAGCGAGCACTCACGGGCGAATCGTTCCCGGTGTTCGGCGGTTCGGCTCCAGACGCGCACCTGGCGGACCGGCCGGGCCTGGAGGATGGCCTCTAGTTGCGTCCTGGCCTGGAACCCGCTGCCGAGGATGCCGAGCGTCTCGGCGGTCTTCCTTGCCATGAGGTCTGTGGCCACCCCCGAAGCCGCCCCGGTCCGGATCTGGCCGAGGTGGTTGGCCTCCATCAGTGCGAGCGGGCGGCCGTCTTCGGCAGCGTACAGAACGAACATGAAATGGGCGCCGTGCCGCGGGTTGGTGGAGTAGATCTTGGTCCCGAAGTACATGCCGCAGGTGCCCGTTCGGATCCACATTCACACAGTGCCAGCGGCGATTCTTTCCTTAATGACTAACCGTGAAGCCAATTCCTTTCACTGTGGGCAGTGGAAAAGTGGAAAAACAACCGCAGGTTTCCCACTTTCCCACCGCCCCGACCGCCTGCGGCGCAAGGAAGGAGATCGTTGCGTGGTCCTGGCGGCACTTCCCGGTTCAGGAGAAACCGCTGCAGGCCATTTCCCGCTTCCCGACCGTCTCCGGCGGCGGCCCCGGTGGGCAAATCACGAGCCTGGGTGGAAAACGGCGAACAAACTTGCCCACCCCCCGTGGCACAATCGAAGGAGATCGGTTGGTGGTCATGCTCGAGGCGATTCCAGATTCAAGAACAATCCCTTGAGGGCCATTTCTTGACAAAATCATAGATACGTGTGCTCCACGAGCCGGCCGTTCTTGAGATCGTTCATCTGCCAGATGCGGCCCTTGTTCTGCGCCGCCAGACAGCTGTAGCTCTGGTGCACGACGTTCCGCACCTCGATGCTCGTCAACTTCCCCAGCGTGTTGTAGCCCCGCTCCTCGTGATAGTAGCTCGTCCGGCTGCTGATGTAATCCAGCCGCGTCAGCCGCTTGCCCGGATCGTACACCGCGTTCTTCGCCCACTACACTGGCGTCGCCGCCTTGTCGGTTCGCTTCCAAGGCAGCCCCATCGGGTCGAACGTGTACTTCGGCCCGTTCAGCGGGTACGTCACCGACGTCATCCGGCCTTCATTCTATCCCAGGTCCAGGAGCCCTCCAGGTACACCCCGTTCTCGGCGCCCCACGCCTCACCCGCTTCTCAGCACCCGGCCCGACACTTCGTGACCGACACAATACTCAACCCTCACGAAAGACGAGCGCCCGAACTACCCTTAATCAGCACATAAGCGCTAAAACCAATGGCCGCGAGGCACGTTACTAACGCCGATGTCCATCCTAGCTCCGCTCCAAACATGAATGCGGACACGCATCCAAACAGGAGGCACCCCACAACCACAAGTGCTGCTCCGCCCAATGTTAGGCGGTTTCGGAGCATTAAATAGTAGAGGATTGGCGCTTCGAGCGCGCTCACAACGCATCCGACTAATGCGGATGCACATGCATATCCGAATGCCTCAGCCCCAGTTCGCGGAACTTCCCGAAAAGCGACCAATCCTTGAAGATAGCCAATGCCACTTCCAATGACCGCTGCGCAACTGACTACAGTTAGGAACTCGCACAAGGCAATGTGGTATCGTTTCATTGCTTCTCCGAATATGCGGTCAAGTTCTATGTCACAGCACTGGCACCCACCATCCACTTTGGCTATCTTTGTTGGCACATGCTATTGCACCAGCAAAAGCTACACCATAGCCCACCACTACCTCACTGGCGGTGGTCCGCTGACTGGCCTTGAAATAGCAGAACTCATGCGCGGGTGCTGGCTGGACGCCAAGGCTCCTCATGCAGACGAGACACCCCCGAACTAACTGACCCCATGCATTATCACCTCCAATCGTGAACATGCATGAAGCACTGATGCCGAGGTAGCGTTCGTTTTCGTCATAGGGGTTCGGAGCGGAACTTGACATAGGAGGCGAATTGGCACATTTCTCGAATTCTGGGGTAGTTGGCGGGGTTGCTTGAGTGCTCGGGGTGTTGCCAGTGCTCCCTCCAGGAACACGGTGACTGACCGGGTTGAATCCTATATAGTTAATCGTCTGGGTGTAAGCCCCTGGCATGTTGTCAGGTGGGACGACGATGAGCGGCGCTGTCGTGGGAGGTGCCGTCACTGTTATGGGCGGTGTGACGACAATTGGCGGAAGTGGGATTACAGTTGGAAACAATCCGCTGGGATCGGTGGAGTTGACTGGATCGCTTAGGACATAAGCGAACCGATTCCAACTTAATGGGGACGGCGGTTCACTGCTGGCGCGACATGGATCTGGCGTCAGGAACCGGGCAATTGTGCGCGAATAGTAGCGCTGGTCCGCGTAGTCCAGCGCGGTCGTCTCGTCCCGGAAGTAGGTGGCGAACTTCGTGCGGTCCTGTGCCGAGGTCTGGCCCTGCTCCTCCCCGTACGGGAAGTACGGCCCTGCGCCGTCGGCATGATTCGAG
>CAZACK010000201.1:0-4265 GCA_964483455.1 uncultured Solibacteraceae bacterium | reverse complement strand
GGGTGGCCGGCCTTGCCGGCCATGAGTGGTTTATCGGCGTTCATCGGCGGCTGAGGAATTTGGACGGCCTGCCGCCGCATAATCGGCCTTGTCGGTGACCGCCTGGCCACCTCCACAAACCCCGCCGTCTGGAAAGCGGATGGCAGCCCGGTCCAGGCGAAGGCGTCCGGGATGGTCCCTTTCTTCGGCTCGACGGGATAGCCCTCGACGATGCGCGCGCCGTGTTGGAAGGCGTAGCGGGCGGCGGCCCGGAGCAACTGCGCCGAGACGCCCTTCCGCCGCCAGGGACGCGCCACGAATAGACAGACGACGGACCAAACCGGCCTCGAGTCGACCGGGGCGAGCACCCGCGAGCCTTCGAGCACGGGATAGGTCTCGCGCGGCGCCAGGGCGCACCAGGCCACGGGCCGGCCGTCGAGGTAAGCCAGCAGGCCGGGCACTTCTCCGGACTCTACGATCTTCTTCATCGCCCGCCTGTTGCCCGCGCCTTTGTGCTTCTCAAATTCCGACCGCTTGCGGCGCCACCACATGCACCAGCATCCGCCGCAGGCGCCGCGTGCGCCGAACAACTCCTCGAAGTCGGACCAGCGGTCCGGCGTGAGTGGGAATACTTTCATGCCTTCGGCTCCTCCGGCGTCCGGTGAATGGCCAGAACCGTCAGGTCGTCCTGCCTCGCTGCGCCCGCCAGAAACCGCCGCACATCCGCGACACAGGCCGACGCCAGTTCGTCGGCGGAGCGGTGGGGGCCAGCCGCCACCGCCAGGAGTCGCTCCGTCCCATATTCTCCGCCCTCCCGATTGTGGGCCTCGATCACGCCGTCGGTATAGAGGACGAGGCTGTCGCCGGGTTCCAGCCGAAGGGGCGAGGTCTGATAGCGGCTGTCGCAGAACAGGCCGAGCGGGAGTCCGGCTTCCTCGATGAGAGTGCTTCGTCCGGAGCGGACCAGGGCCGGCCGGCAATGGCCGGCGTTGGCCAGTTCCACTTCGCCGAATGGACCGGCACGCACGCCGGCGAGGGTCGCATAGAGGCTCGACGGCGTGTTCTGGCAGAACAGGTGGCCGGCGCGTTCCATCAGCAAGGCAAGGGGAGTTCCGACATCGAGCAGCGTGCGCACGATCGCGTGCAGGTGGGACATCAGCAAGGAAGCGGCAACGCCCTTTCCGGAGACGTCGCCGACGAACAGGAACACGTCCGGCGTTCCACCGGGCGACACAACGTCGCAGTAGTCCCCGCTGACGGAGCCGGCGGCCTCATAGTGGTAGCTGACCTCCCAGCCGTGCTTCCGGAAGTTGTTGGAGGGAAGGAGGCCGGCCTGAACGCGCGAGGCGAGTTCCAGGTCCAGCTCGAGTTCCCGGCGTTGAAGCTCGCTCAGGTGGTCGATACAGACACGCACCAGCGGATCGGCCAGCAAACGGTCCGGCTCGATGGGATCGTGGCAGGTCTCACACAAACCGTAAGTGCCGAGGTCGATCCGTTCCAGCGCCGAGTCTACCTCGCCTAGCAGCCGGAGCAAGTGCTCAGCCTGGGGTGCAGCGGCGATGGACTGCTCGAGCCGCTGCCTCCGGCCCACAAGCTGGTCGCGAAGTCCCGGGTAAGCGATTTCGGCCATAGCTGCCTCCGTTTGCCTGCCCGAGCGAACTGAACCGGGCTGTGTTATCCTACAAGGGTACACAAACGAGATTACGAGAAGACAAGGAGTACCGTCTCTAGCATGGCGTTGACGGCAGACCTCAAAACGCAGGTGGTGGGTAAGTTTCGGGTCCACAAGAAGGACACCGGTTCGCCGGAGGTGCAGGTGGCGATTCTGAGCCAGCGGATCGCCGATCTCACCGAGCACTTCAAGACCCACAAGAAGGACCACCATTCCCGGAGAGGCCTGCTCAGCATGGTGGCTCGCCGCCGCCGTCTGCTGAAGTACCTGAAGGATCGGAGTCCGGAGCGATACCAGGTCCTGATCCAGAAGCTTGGTCTCCGCCGCTAGAGGGTGCCCGCCGGCGTCGAGCGGGCGAAAGCCCAGTTGAGTTCAGGAAGCCAACAACCGCAAGACCTGGGCAGTCCAAAGGTTTGCGGCCCTCCCGCTGTCAACTCCAGTCTCAATCAAAATACAACGAACCCTGGCCGGTACCGGTGCAGGTGAGATTTGAGGACATTTCCGAATGGTGCATACCGTAGAGATCGACCTTGATGGTCGAAAAATCACCCTGGAGACAGGCAAAGTCGCCAAGCAGGCCGACGGCGCCGTGATTGCCCGCTCGGGTGACACCGTGGTCCTGGTGACCGCGTGCAGCGCCCGGCAGCCAAGGCCGGGGGCATCGTTTTTCCCGCTCACAGTGGATTATCGTGAGTACACGTACGCCGCCGGGCGATTCCCCGGCGGGTTTATCAAACGTGAAGGCCGTCCGACGGAACGCGAAATCCTGGTCAGCCGCCTGATCGACCGGCCAATCCGGCCGCTGTTCCCCGAAGGCTATTCTTGCGAGTCGCAGGTGATCGGCATGGTGCTTTCGGCCGACCCGGAGTCGGACCCCGGCGTGCTCGCCATGATCGGGGCCGGCGCCGCGCTGGCGATCTCCGACATTCCGTTCCCTCACGTGCTGGGCGCGGTGCGCGTCGCCAAGGTGGGCGGGACGCTGGTCGCCAATCCGAGCCATGCGGAAATGCGCGACGCCGATCTGAACATCGCCGTGGCCGCCACCGACGAGGGAATTGTCATGGTCGAAGCCGGCGCGCGGCAGGCGGCGGAGTCCGAAGTGGTAGCCGCACTGGAATTCGGTCATCAAGCCTGCAAGAAGATCACGGCCGGGATCCGGGAACTGGTGGCCAAGGCCGGAAAACCGAAGCGCGAGTTCACGCCTGCGCCGATCAACCAGGAGATGTATGACCGGATTGCGTCCCAGTGGCGGGACGCGCTCAGCGACGCGCTGAACACGGAGAAGCACTCGAAGCTCGAGAGCTACTCGATGGTGGACCAGCTCAGGGACAAGGCGGTGGAAGCGTTTCCGGAGGAGCAGCGCGCCGAGGCAGGCGACCTGTTCGACCGGCTGAAGGAACGCATCTTCCGCGACGAGATGCTCAAGGACCGGCGCCGTCCGGACGGGCGCGCCTTCGACCAGGTCCGGCCGATCGCGGTCGAGGTCGGCGTGCTGCCGCGCACGCACGGCTCGGGCTTGTTCACCCGGGGAGAAACCCAGGCCCTGGTGACGGTGACGCTCGGCACGAAGGAAGACGAGCAGCGCCTGGAACTGCTCGAGGAGGGCGAGACCTCCAAGCGGTTCATGCTGCACTACAACTTCCCGCCGTTCAGCGTCGGCGAGGTCGGCTTCATGCGCGGTCCGGGCCGGCGCGAGATCGGCCACGGCGCGCTGGCGGAGCGGGCGCTGCTGCCCGTCGTCCCTGAAGAGAAGGACTTCCCCTACACCCTTCGTGTGGTCAGCGACATCCTCGAGTCCAATGGCTCGAGCTCCATGGCCACGGTTTGTGGAGCCACGCTGGCCTTGCTCGACGCCGGCGTTCGCCTGGCGGCGCCGGTGGCCGGCATCGCCATGGGCCTGGTCAAGGATGGCGACAACTACGCCATTCTGACCGACATCGCCGGCGCCGAAGATCATTACGGCGACATGGACTTCAAGGTCGCCGGTTCGCGCGACGGCATCACCGCGCTCCAGATGGACATCAAGGCGGCAAACGTGACCGCGGCGCTGATGACGGAGGCTCTGGAACAGGCGCGGCGCGCGCGGTTGTTCATTCTCGACAAGATGCAGGAAGTCATCGCGGAGCCGCGTCCGTCGCTATCCCCCTACGCGCCGCGCATCTACACGCTGACGATCCCGCCGGACAAGATCCGGGAGGTGATCGGGCCGGGCGGCAAGGTCATCCGCGGGATCATCGAACAGACCGGCGTGAAGATCGACGTCGAGGACGACGGCACGGTCAACATCTTCGCGACCGACGGCGCCTCGGCCGACAAGGCGATCCAGATGGTGCAGGACATCGCCGCCGTGGCCGAGGTCGGCAAGACCTACCTGGGCACGGTGGTGCGGCTGGTGGATTTTGGGGCGTTCGTCGAGATCTTCCCCGGCACGGACGGGCTGTTGCACATCAGCGAGATCTCCGAGAACCGCATCCGCAACGTCCGCGACGAGCTGAAGGAAGGCGACCAGATCCTGGTGAAGGTGCTGGCGCTGGAAGGCAACAAGATCCGGCTGAGCCGCAAGGCGGTGCTGCGCGAGCAGCGCGAGAAGCTGAAGCACAGGAGCTGACCGCGG
>CAZACK010000200.1:0-4392 GCA_964483455.1 uncultured Solibacteraceae bacterium | reverse complement strand
GCTCTCGTGCCTGCTTCTCCCTGCCGCTCTCTTCGGGCCTGATCCCACCCTCGCGCCTCATGGAACAATCCCGCGAAAGGCGCCGTCGGACTACCCGGTTCAAACCGTCCTTGGAGGCCACACCCTGGCCGCCGAGTACATGGTGCGGAGCTTCCAGGGACGCAACCATACCTTCTTCACAAAAGACTACCTGGTGGTCGAGGTGGCTCTCTACGGCCCGAAATTCCCACGCCTCCTCGTCTCCAACGGCCACTTCTCCTTGCGCGTCAATGGGAAGAAACCGGCGCTGCTCCCGCAGGCGCCCTCCTTCGTGGCCGCGTCGCTTCGCTATCCCGATTGGGAGATCCGGCCCAGGCTCCAAGCCGGCGCTGGGGTTGGAAATCGCGGCGTCATCTTCGGCGATCCTCCCGTTGCCCGCTTCCCTGGAGACCCGCGCGACCGGTCCCCTAGGATCCCTCGGTCACCCGAGCCGTCTGCTCCCGGCGGCGTCGAGAAGGAGGAACCCGCTCGGGCGGACGAGGTCGCCGTCGAGTCCGCGCTGCCCGAAGGCGAGGCCCTGGCGCCCGTGAGCGGTTACCTCTACTTCCCTTTCAGAGCAAAGCCGAAATCGATCCGATCGCTCGAGCTTCTCTATCGGGGACCGGCCGGGTCGGCTACCTTGCGGCTTCTCTGACCTCGGGCCCCGTCAGCCTCGCGTAGACCCAGATCGACACCGCCAGCAGAAACACCACCACCGAGCCGATTAGCGGCAGAAGCATCACCGCCCGGATTCCCCAGAAGTACGCCGCGAACCCGAGCGTCCAGGGCGCCAGCAATCCGCCCGTCAGCGCCAGGGAGAAGATGCTGTTGAAGAAGCCGGGATGATACGACGGGAACCGGTCGCCGATCTTCTCGATCACCAACGGGTAGGTCGCCGCGAAGCCCCAGCCAAGAAGCAACAAGCCCACGCCCGCGCCGAACAGGTTGTTCGTGGACCACAGGATCCCGCAGCCTAGCATGGCCGACAACAGGCTCACCGCCAGCAGTTTCCCGTGGTGCACTCTCGATATCACCCACTGCACCGCCGCCCGGCCCACCAGCAGAGCCGCCCAGTACATCGCCAGCATCTTCAGCGAGGCTTCCGGACTCACCCCCAGTCGTTGCACCAGAAACAGCGTCAGCCAGCCGGCCACGGCCCATTCGTTGCCGAATTGAAAGAACAGGAGCAGGCTGAGCAAGACCGCGGCCGGATTCTTGAATTCCGCCATCGCCTGGCGCAGGGATGGCTCCGGCAACACCGGCGGCGCTTCGAACCGCCAGCGCGCGTGGATGCCCGCGGAGAAGCCCGGAATCAGAGCCAGGAACACAAGGATGCTTGGGACGGTGTAAACGTAGAAAGCGCCGGCGACAAGAACGGCAGTCAGAAGGGACCCCAACCCGAAGAACGCCCCGGCCAGGTTGATCGTGGAAGCTGGATCGTGCCGGTATAGCGGCGCCACCAGGTGAAACAGCGCCGTGTTCATCAAACCGAATGCGAAGCCCAAAATGAGGACTCCGCCCATTCGCCACAGCGGGCTGGCCGCACCCGGAATTGCCGCCAGAAGCAGGAAGCCACCGCAGGCAACCGCCGAACCAAGCACCAGCACGATCCGAATGCCGTGTCTTGGCAGCAGTCGCAACGCCGCTTGAGTCGCCGCCAGGATTCCGGCGTTCAGGCAGAGAAAGTAGTTTCCTACGGTTAGAAAGTCCGACTTGAGGTGGTGTCCCCACGCCGGCAGAATGGCGCCGAGAAATGCAATCAGAATTCCAGCCAGGAAGAAGCCCGAGACCGCCCGCCGGGCGCATGCGGCATGCAACATGGGTTTCGCCGGTTGACTCAACGCGCCTCGCCGACCCAGCGAGACGCGCGAATCCATTGCGTATTGTAGTCCAGACGCCAATCCACATCAGTGGGCCGGCCCCTGGGCCGCCACTGGACTTTGGCCTTTCTTGTACCCCCACACCCGATCGGTGGGGCATCCGGCAAACAACAAAGGAGACCGCCGAAGGCGCACCTTCATTTTTGCCTTTTGCCTTTTGATTTTTGCCTTGTGCAGGCCGTAGGCCTGCCATGAGCGGCCCCACGGGCCGCCGAGCGCAGGCAGGCGCGTTACCGGCCCAACTGCCTCACCAGTTCGCTTTCCACCTGTCGGAAGCCTGCCGGAACCTCCACTCGGGACGGATCCACCGACGCCGGCGAGAAAGCCGACAGTTCGGTGGTCATCTCCATCAGTACGCTCACTTGGCCCGTCGAGCCCGGTTGGGTCTGAGCGGCAGGCGCCTGCTCCTTCTGCTGTTCCTGTTCCTGCTGCTTCTTGCGCCGCCCGAACCCGCCCAAGCCACCGAGCCTGCCGGCCAGCCCGCCCATTGCACCCGCTCGACCCGCGCGCCCCGCCGCCGCGCCGGCCGCGGTTTCCGTCGCCTCTTGCTTCGCCAGCTCGGAAGCCGAGGGCATGTTCGCGGCAGCCTCGGCCGTCTGGTCCGGCGGCAGCGGCATGGTGGCCAGGGTCTCCGCCGTTAGCCCTTCGGTCTTCGGCGCCATCCGCGTCACTTGAAGCACCGGCACCCCTTCGAGTTTCCCGGCCTCGGTGGACACTTCGGCCATACCCTTGAACATGTCGGCGAATGGCCCGCCCGCCTGCGCCAGGTTTTGCCCGGGACGCCAGGCAATCTTCTTGGCCATCCGCTCGGAGAACTTCCGGACCTCGTCATATCCGGGAACCGCGGCCGCCTGCCACATGTCGGCCGCCATCAGCATGGCAGCCTTCTGTCCGGTCTTCGGATCGGTTCCCTCTGTTTCGAACGACAGGATCGTCTGGCTCGCCTCCAACCCTTGAATCGTCTTTGTTCTTCCGGTGCTCTTCAAATCCACCTTGAACTTGACATCGGCGGATGTCGCACTCCTCTGATCCGCCAGCTTGCGCATCGCCGCCTCCATGGCTTTGGCCAGTTCGGCAAACGTGATCACGGAGTATGTCTTCTTGTCGAAGTCGACTTCGGTGACCGTCTCTTTGCCGATGTCGATAATCGTGGCCGCGTTGCCATGGAAGGTGGCCATGCGGTCGCCCTTCAGGACGACCGAGTGCTTTTGGGGCTCGCGAGCTTGCCTGGCGAATGGCCCGGCCATCTTGAGCGCCGCCATCATGACGCCACCCGTCATGCGCGTGGTTTGCTCATAGCTGAAATCCGCCAGCGCCGGCGCTGAAACGATTGCGCAGGCTGCGATCAGGGCGCCATTGCGAATCATCATTGAAACCTCCACTCGCCTATGCTATCAGCCCGTGGAAAAAATGTGACAGGCTCCGCTGTCCCAAGCGCGCGTACCGCACTTTCAGCAACCTACGACTCCCGCCCGTGAACAGCCTTGCCTGTCACTGACTTTTTCCACGGGCTGCGATCACCGTACCCTGGACTGGCCAATGTCCCCGCCGCTGAAGTAGCCTCAGGGTATGACACACACGGCATTATTCGACCTGGCAGGCAAGACCGCGGTGGTGATAGGCGGCGGTGGTGTCTTAGCCGGCGCCATGGGGGATGGACTCGCCCAGGCGGGCGCGGATGTCGCCATCCTGGACTACAACCGGGAAAACGCTGAGGCTCGCGCCGCTTCGATCCGCGCCACGGGCCGGCGCGCCATCGCCGCTCGAGTGGACGCCGCCCTCAGGAAGGACCTGGAGACGGCGCGTGACGAGGTGCTGGCCGCCTTCGGCCGGGTGGACATCCTGATCAACGCGGCTGGTATCAACTCGGCCACGCCGTTCTTTGAAATCGAGGAGTCCGAATGGCAGCGGATCCTCGACGTGAATCTCAAGAGCGTGTTCCTGGCCTGCCAGATCTTCGGCAAGGTCATGGTCGATGCCGGGCGGGGCGGTTCCATCATCAACATCTCGTCGGTGTCGTCCGGACCGCCGTTGTCGAAGGTCTTCACCTACGGAATCACCAAGGCCGGCGTGAACCAGATTACACAGTTCCTCGCGCGCGAATGGGCGCCGCACCGCGTTCGCGTCAATGCCATCCAACCCGGCTTCTTCCCGGCCGAGCAGAACCGCAAGCTGCTGACCCCGGAGCGCACCGCCCAGATCCTGAACCACACGCCGATGAATCGGTTCGGCGAGGCCGCGGAGCTGATCGGGGCCGCGTTGTACCTTGCCTCGGACAGGGCCTCCTCCTTCGTCACCGGCTCAATTCTGCGCGTTGACGGCGGGTTCCTGGCGACGACTATTTGAGTTTTCGGGAACACTCTCCACTGCGATCTCGTCGTTGTGTACGTGGCGAAGAAAGCCGTCAGAATCGGACCGGTCTCGCGCTTGATCATCGGCGTTTATCGGCGGCTTGCCCTTCCTTCACGCACCCCTACGACGGCTTGCCCGTGTA
>CAZACK010000199.1:0-4441 GCA_964483455.1 uncultured Solibacteraceae bacterium | reverse complement strand
CCAGGTGCGCAACAAGGATGGCGCGGTGCTCAAGGGCATCTGCGCTGCGCGAGCTGCGATGCGGGCATGGACCAAACCTGCACGCAGAAGACGCCGAACAAGCTCTCCCGTTACTACGTTTGCGTGAACGGGCACCAGCGGGGGTACAACCAGTGCCCGATGCGGAGCGTGTCGGCGCCGATCGAACAGGCCGTCATCGAGGCCGCGCACCGGGCGCCGCGTACTCCGTGCTGGCAAGCGCGGCTGCGCTCGCAGCCGGGTCCCTTGCCCGACGGGCTGACGGCGGATCGCTGTTTCCTGAGGCTCCCTACGGCTTGAGGGCCACTTTGAAAGGTCGGCCGAAGATCGGGATGTTCGCGGTGATGGACAAGCTGTTGGCGTTCGCCGCCGAGTAGAGCTGCTGGGAACGCCGCGTCAGCGCCAGATACCAGTTGTTCGGATGCAGCGCGAGGCCCGTGGTCCCGGTTGCGGGGATGTTCCCGATGATCTGGTCGGAGGTCAGGTCCACGGCGTACACAGCGCCATCCGTGGCGGCGTAGAGCCGCGGCGGCGCCGAGCCGGTGGTGAAACCGACCGCGGTCTGGCCGTTCGGGATCCCGATGCTGAAATACAGTTGCAGACTCGAGGGGCTCCGGAATTCCACTGAGCCGCCGGAGCCATTGTAGAGCCGGAACCCGTCGGTGGCGATCGGCCCGACCCCGGTAGTCGTGGACGTGCTGAGGGTGAAATCCGGAAGGTTGTGGGCGGCCAGTACTCCGAGGGTACCAAACGGGAGGCCCAGGTTGTACTTCACGTACACGGTGTCGCCGGAAGGCGAGAACGCCATGAAACGCGCGGGCGCGATCCACCCGACCTGTTGAAAGTTCGCGGTTGAGTAGACATACGTCACCACGTTGGGGAATGGCAGGAAACAAAGGGTCCCCGACGGATTGAAGAAGACCTCGCGTGGGGTGAATTCGAGCTGGATCGAATTGACTACCGTGTTGCTGGCCGTGTCAACGATGTAGACCTCGTTGCTGGCCGGACGCGTTACCCAGATCTGGTCCTGCGTCGGGTGAGCCGCGATGTGCTCCGTGCGGGTCACGGGGATGGTCCCGGCGACCGTGTTGGACAGCGAGTCAATCACCGTGATCGGCTGGGTAAACTGGCCGTATGAAACCGTGTTGGTCACGTAGGCTTGCCCAACCGAGAGATCCAGCACGTGCTCGAGGGCGCCGATGTCCACAATACGAATCCCATCGCCGTTGCCGTCGTCCGGCCGCGGGAAGCCATGTTGGTCGTTGGGAAGCGAGGAACCGTTATCGCCGGCGTCGATTGCCGGACTTCCCGCCAGCGGAACATGGGTCAGGGTGGGAACGCGCCCCCCGCGAAACAACGCGGAGAGTCGAGGATCGCGCCCTGCCAGGTCGCCCGGCGCGCCGAGCCCGCAACTGGAATCCGACGACAGATTGTGTCCTGCGGAGCGCACCGCGGCCGAACAAACCGGACCGGTCCCCCGCGCCGGCGCCGAGAGAATCGAATTCACGGCGCCCGCCGCGCCCGCGGGGCCGGAAAAGGCCGAGCCATTCGGCGCGGCGTTGTCGTGCATGGTTACATGGACCAGTTCGGCCCCTCCCCCGGATTCCACGTGTACGCCGCCGCCGGCGCCCCCGGCTTTGTTCGAGCTGACGGTCGTGTTCCTCAACTGAGCGGCGCCTGCCACGAGCAGGCCCCCTCCGGTGCGTCCCGCCCGATTGAAGGCGATCACGGACTGCTCGATGACTGCCTGGGCCCCGGCGGCTAGCAATACACCCCCTCCGGAGTCCGAACTGGTGCAGTCCAGCACGGAAGCCCCGACCAGATGGACCACCGCGCGGTTCTCGGCCAACAGCCCGCCGCCCGCCTCGGCGCCGGCATTGCCGGACTGGATGGTGAGGTGCTCGAGCGACAGCGACCCGCCCGGCAACACGTGCACCACCCGGTCCAGCCTGGCCGCATCGATGCGCGTGGCGTGCGCGCCCGCGCCCCGAATGACCACTTCGCTGGCAATATCCAGGTCGCCGGCGTCGCCACGATCCTCGCCCGTGCCGCGAAGGGTCAGCGTGACGTCCATCGCCGGCAGCACGATGGTGTCGGCGCCGGCCAGCGCGTTGGCTTCCTGGACCGCGGCGCGCAGCGTGCAGACGGATGCCGACGCCGAGGACGAGCACACCCCGTCTCCGGGGATCAAGTCGGCGGCATCGCCGCTGGAATTGACAGTCAGGGTGGCTGCCGTCAACCACGGACCCACCAACAGAAACAGAATGTGTTTGCCCCTCATGAACCTCTGCACCTCCAAGTGCTGGGGCCTATGATGACCCGAGTAGCGGGCAGCCGCAAGTGAGACGTCGTATACTAGCCGTTAGTCGAACGGTTAACGGGGGGCAACATCATGAAAGCAAAAGCCGTTCCGCCCGCAGATCTCCGCGCGGCCGTGGCGCGTATTTGCGCCAGCCAGTCGTTCGCCCGGGCGCCGCGAGCCGCGGATCTGCTCAAGTATCTGGTCGAGAAGGCGGTCGGCGGCAGGGCCGACGAAATCAAGGAATACACCGTTGCCCTGGAGTGCTTCGGACGTGCTTCCTATGATCCGAAGCTTGATTCCCTGGTCCGTGTGGAAGCCGCCAAGCTGCGCCAGCTCCTGGCCAGTTACTACGAAGGCGAAGGGCGGAACGACTTCGTTCGCATCGAGATCCCACGGGGCTCTTACCGTCCGTCGTTCTGCCCGCTCGAGGCCCCTCGCCGGGCGTGGCGGTCACCGCCCTGGCCGATCCTGGCGGCTTTGCTGGCCGGCGCCATCCTGCTGGGCTCCGGTGGTTGGTGGTGGACCTCGACCCGGCCTCCGGCGCCGACGCCCCTGGCTTCGATCGCCGTGCTGCCGTTTGTGGACCTGAGTCCGGGCAAGGACCGCGAGTATTTTTGCGACGGCCTGACGGAAGAAGTCACCCGGGCGCTCGCCGGGTTGGAAGGCCTCCGGGTGGCTTCGCGGACTTCGGCGTTCGGCTACCGGGCAGTGCCCAGAGACGTGCGCCGGATCGGGCGCGAGCTGAGCGTTCAGGCCGTTTTGGAAGGCAGCGTCACGGTGGACGGAGACCTGGTGCGAGTTGCGGTTCAGCTTGTCAACGCCGGCGACGGCTTTCAGTTTTGGGCGGACACCTACGTCCGGCGGCTTGAGGATGTGCTCGCGATTCAGCAGCAGATCGCCGAAGGCGTCGCCAAGAGCTTCAGCGTGTCGCTCCTCAACACCGCCCGGGCGCTGGCGCGGCCCGGCACCCGGAATCCTGACGCCTGGCATTACTGCCTGCGCGCCACCCATTTCGACAACGAAGGGGAGACCGCCAAAGCCGTCGAGCTGTTTCAGGCTGCCGTAAGGGCAGACCCGGATTATGCTCGTGCCTGGGCCGGGCTCGCGATCGCGCTGACCACTCGAGCCGACTTTCGGGAGGTCCCGCCGCTGGACGTTCTGCCACAAGCGGCCGAGGCGGCGCGCCGGGCCGTTGCCCTCAATCCCTCTCTGGCCGAGGCGCAACGGGCCGCCGGCCGGGTGAAGGTGTTTTATGAACGAGATTGGGCCGGGGGAGAAGGCGCCTTTCGGCGGGCCATCGGGCTCGATTCGACGCAGCCGGACATCCGTTACGACTTCGCGAGACTGGCGCTCAACACCCGTCGCCGCTTTCCCGAAGCGATGGCCGAGCTGGAGAAAGCCATCGCCGTCGCGCCCTCCTCCAACCATCTGCGAAACGAGCTCGCCGCGACCTACATCAAAGCCCGCCGCTGGGAGGAAGCCCTCCCTCCGCTGGAGGTCTCCCTGACCATCTCCCATGCATCGCCGGCCGTCTTTGTGATGTTGGGCCAGGTCGCCTGCGGACGCGGCGACGCCGCCGGCGCTCTGTGGCTCTTCGAACAAGTGGCCGCCATACGGTCGTCGAGTTGGCTACAGGGACATCGGGGCCACACCCTGGCGAGGCTCGGTCGTGTGGACGAGGCCAGGAAGGTTTTAGCGGAATTGGGCCTGGCGGCTTCGGGTGCGCCCGCCAACTATGAGGCGGGCGTGATTCACGCCGCGCTGGGGGAGACGGACCAGGCGTTCGCTTGTCTGAATCGGGCGGTGGACTTATATGAGACGGCGACCCTCTGGCTCGAGGTTGACGACCGGCTGGCGCCCCTCCGGCCCGATCCTCGATTCAGTGGATTGCTCCAGAGGCTGCGCCTTGAGTAGGTGAAGCGAGAAGAAGAGGGGTTTCTCGCCGGCGCGCTCCACCGATTACCGGCGCCTGCTCGAAGAGAAAGACGTGGATGCCGTGGTCATCTGCACACCGGACCACTCGCACGCCATCATGTTCATCGCCGCCTGCCGCACGGGCTTCGACGTCGCCTGGAGGTCGTCATCGGCATCGACGGCCGCGTGGCCAGCGTCCGGGCCGTC
>CAZACK010000198.1:0-4469 GCA_964483455.1 uncultured Solibacteraceae bacterium | reverse complement strand
GTGGCGGTGTAGCCGGTGATGCCCGGCTCGTCCAGCCGCCACTGGTGGTGGAAATCCGGGCCGGAGAACTGGTTGTGCTCGGTCGTCATCAGCGTCGAACTGGTGGTCGGGATGAACGGTTCGTACCAGAGCGAGGAGCCGAGATGCGCATCCTGGGGCAGCCGCGCCGGACGGACCACCACGCGAGACATCTCGCCGACGCTCACCGTCAGCCTTTCTCCCTCCCGTTGGAGCGAAATGGGGGCGGAGCGGATGTCCAGGATGTCCCCAAGCACGGCTCCATATTGCTCGCGCAGCAGCGCCACCGTCGCCTGCCGCTGTGCGGTTGAGGTCACGCCGTCAACGAACACCACGCTCTTCCGAGCAGTGTCCTTGAGGCCGAGGTTTGCCTGTCCCAGGACCACGGCGGCCACCCGCACGCCGTCGAGGGAGACGCCGTCGAACTGTCCCTGACGGATCGCCCAGGCGACGATCGCCTCGCGGCCGGCGGTGGCTTGCTCCCCGGAATACAGGCACCCGCAGGTGTAGACGTGATGGGAGCGGACCTCCACGTAGTCCCCCGTGATGGCGGGCGGGGCGGCTGCGTAAAGGCTCAGTCCCAGCAGGATTACCAAGGCAATTACTTTCGGAATCATGGGCCTTTACCTCTGCTAGTCTCGAATGTAGCGGATTTCCGACGCGGATTCCAGCGGGTAGTTGTCAAATCCCGTGACCGTCGCCAGCCGGCGGCCCTCGGTCCGACCGCCCCGGGTATGGCCCGTTTAAGCCCGGCGCAACGGGAACTCTGTTCTCGTCGGGCGCCGGCGGCGGACGATTCTGACCGCCCTTCCGCCACCGGGTTGGGACGTCGCCGGGCAGTGCCCAGTCGGGCTTCTGGCTGCTGATTCTCCCGGCCTCCAGCCCCCCAAGGGATTTCAACGAAGGGCGGAGCCCTTGGCTGGTTCGGATCGGCCGGCCGGCTGCGCGGCGGGGTGTATGATGGGCCGTTTGCAAGGAGGCTTTATGAACCGGCGTGACTTCCTCGGAGGGGGCGTGGGCGGCGGCGCGCTGTTCGGCGGCAACCCGGGTTGGGCCGAGACGGCGCCCGGGCAAGTCGTCCTCGAGCGGGCGGCCTCGGGCAAGCCCCATACGGGCAAAGTGCTGGCGGCCATCCAGCCGCACTCCGACGATTTGCCCCTGTTCGCCGCAGGGACCGTTGCGAAACTGCTGAACGAGGGATACACCGGCTACCTGATCCGGGTGACCAACGACGACATGGCCGGACCGGGCACGGTCGGCGAGACGGTGCTCGCCAACGAGCGCGACAACGCGGCGGTGGCTCGCGTGCTCGGACTGAAGCGGACGTTCGATCTGAACTACAGCAATCACCAGATGGACGGCGAGTCGCGGCTGGAAATCCGCGCCCGATTCATCTTTCTGTTCCGGTTGCTGAGGATCGACACCATCTTCTGCTACGACCCGTGGGGCCACTACGAGGAGAACCCGGACCATTATGTGACCGCCCGTTGCGTGGAGGCGGCCTGCTGGATGGCCGGTATGGACAAGGACTACCCGGAGCACTTCGCGGCGGGGCTGGCGCCGCACAGCGTGCGGGAAAAGTACTACTTCGCGCGCGGGCCGCAGCTCGTCAACCGGGTGGTGGATATCAGCGCGACGATCGACCGCAAGGTGGAGTGCAACCTCGTCAACGTGGCCCAGGGACCCGCAGGGAAGAACGGATCGCGGTTGCGGGCGCGGCTGGCGGCGGAAGGACGCCGTCTGCCCGTTCTCGGCGACAGCGACGAGACGGCGGACCGGAACTTCATCAAGCACATTCTGCTGGCGGGCGACGCCGAGCTGGGAAGCAAGCACGGCCTCGCTTACGCCGAGCAGTTTCACTACATCGGGCCGGCGCCGGACCTGGTGGAGGACTACGTCCGGCGCAACGCCGTGCCGCTGTAGCCGGCTCTACCGGCCGGCGGGCGCCTGCTTCTTCGGAAACACGAGCGACAGCGCCACCGCCAGCGCGATCAGGGCCGAGATGATCCCCAGCGACCAGTCGATGGGGAACTTGCCTCCGAAGGCCTGGTTCAGCCACGCCATCTTGAGGCCGACGAAGATCAGCACCAGCGCCAGCCCGTACTTCAGCATGTGGAACTTGTGGATGGCGCCGGCCAGCAGGAAGTAGAGCGCGCGAAGGCCGAGGATCGCGAACACATTGGAGGTGAACACGATCAGAGGCTCGCGGGTGATGGCGAAGATGGCCGGCACGGAGTCCACCGCAAAGATGATGTCGGTCGCCTCGACGAACAGCAATGTGACAAACAGCGGCGTCGCGTGGACCTTCCTCCCCACGCGGACGAACAGCGACTGGCCGTGCAGCTCCGGCGTGACCGGCACGTAACGCCGGAACAGGCGGATCAGCGGGTTTCTTTCCGGCTCGAGCCCCTTCTCCGGCGCCCACAGCATCTTGATCCCGGTGGCGATCAGAAAGACGCCGAACAGAATGACCACCCAGTGGTAGTCCAGCAACACCGCGCCGAGGGCGATGAAGATGGCTCGGAAGATCAGCGCGCCGATGATTCCGTAGAACAGCACCCGGTGCTGGTACTGGTTGGGAATCGCGAAGAACGCGAAAACCAGCACGAAGACAAAGATGTTGTCCACCGACAGGGACTTCTCGATCAGGTAGCCGGTCAGAAACTCCAGCCCGACCTGACGGGCGGCCGCTTCCGGCTCGAAACCCGGGATGGCGGTGAGGCGCTCGTCCCGCGGGAACCTCCACAGCGCGTATTGGTAGAACAGCCAGTTGAACACCAGCGCCAGTGCAATCCAGACGGCGCTCCAGACAGCGGCTTCGCGGAAGGAGACCACGTGCGCCTTGCGATGAAACACGCCGAGGTCCAGCGACAGCATCAGCAGCACGAAGGCGGTGAAGGCGGCATAGAACCACCAGTAGCCGGCGAAGGGGAACAGATCGATGGTCGTCATCACGGGGCCGCAGGCGCTCACCGGCCCCGGTGGCCCCGCGCGAGTGGTCTTAAGCCCAGTTTACGGGAATTCGAGCGAGGGCACAAATCGTGCCGCCGCCGCGCTTGGCGGGCGTGATACACTCACACTGCCGGGCAAGGCCCGCGCAGGAGCGCCGCCGCCGTGATTCTAGGAAAATTCTGGAGCGCCATCCGCGCTCAGCTCAACAAAATCGCCAACATCTTTTGGGAGGCCGACCCGATCGCCCAGATGCAGTACGAGCACGACCAGGCCGTCGAGCAGCTCAAGGAGGGCCGCAAAGGGCTCGAGATGTATCGGGGCCTGGTCGAGCGCGTGTCGCGCCAGGCGGCCACGAGCCGCGCCCACGTCCAGAAGCTCGAGGCTGAAACCAAAGCTTACTTGAAGGCCGGGCAGAGGGACATCGCCGCCAAATTCGCGCTCGAGCTCCAGAAGGCCAAGAAGGAACTGGCCGCGCACGAAGAGCAGCTCGAGATGCACGAGACGGCATACGACAACAATCTCAAGAAGATCAAGCACGCCGGCAACAAGCTGGCCGAGGTCCGCGACAAGATTCAGAAATACGACGCCGAGCTCAAGATGAGCGCCGCCGAGGCGGAGATCGCCGCGCTGGCCGAGAGCTTCGATCTGAACGTCACCACCGACTTCGGGCAGATCGAGCAGGTCATTCAGGCCCGCATCGATCGGAACCGCGGCAAGGCGAGGGTGGCGGCAGACCTTTCGAGTGAAGGCCTGGCGCAGATCGAGGCGGAAGAACAGATGCAGAAGGCGATGGCCGAGGAGGCCCTGGCGCAGTTCGAGGTGGAACTCGGCATGCGGTCGCCCGAGACGGCCAAGCTGGCGGAGACGCAGAAGGACCTCGGGCCGGCGGTGGAGAGCAAGGCGACGGCCACGGAGACGAACTAGCGGAGTCTCGCCCCGGCAGGTGTTGTCCGATTTGGCGAACAGGGGTGGCTGCCTTAACGTAATCATCTACTGAGGTCTTGGAGGAAGACAGGAAAGAAATGGCTAACGGACGACCGCGACCTGGATTCTATCTGGCTGTATTCGTGGTGGTTCTGGGTTTGGTGGGATTCGCCCTGTGGCGCTTCGGCGCATTGCCGGGCACCAAAGGCGGCCTCATCTCCAAGGACGAGCTGGCCAAGCAAGCCGGCGGCATCGAAGCGCCGGACACCCAGGGCATCACGACCGTCAAGCAGTACTCTTATGTGCCGGCGCAGAAACTGCCGCCGGTGCAGGGGATTTCCAGCTACAAGCCGATGACGGACCGCACCGTGCGGTTCGCCATGAACGTGTGGGCCGGATGGGCGCCGATCATCCTCGCCAATAACGGCTTCAAGCCGGGCAAGGCGTGGAAGACGCCCGGCGGCAAGGACTTCAAAGTCGAGCTGACCCTCATCGACGATCCGGTGGCGATGCGCGACGCCTACGCCGCCGGCAACGTGCACATCGGCTGGGCGACGCTCGACATGGTCCCGCTG
>CAZACK010000197.1:0-4569 GCA_964483455.1 uncultured Solibacteraceae bacterium | reverse complement strand
GGCTCGTACTGGTCGCCCGGGTTGTTTCAGTCCCCTTCTCATCGGGGCGCGCGCGCGCGCGGCCGCGATACCAACACCGACGCGACCACGATTCTGGTTTCAGTCCCCTTCTCATCGGGGCGCGCGCGCGCGCGGCTCCACAACCGCCTCATTATACGCCACTTGCCCACCGCCACCAACAACAAAACCTCGCGGAATCCCCAATCGCCGTCCAACCCGCCCATCCTGCGAACTCCGCTACCACACATCCCCGCAATAGTTGGCATACTCGCACTCCAGACACCGCCCCCGCACCGGCGTCGGCTCCGGGCACAACTGCTGATTCCGCATCCACCGGATCGCTTCCACCGCCCGCCGTACCCTCTCCCGCAGCGCCCCCGTCACCTCCACATGGAACACTCGATTGTCGGGAATTCGGTACAGAAATGCCCGCCCCACCGGCAGCCCAAGCGCCCCCTCTACCAATACCGCGTACCCCGCTAATTGCAGCCGGTGATTCTCCGCCACATCTCCGGCGGTCAGCTTGAAGTCCACCACCGCCGCCTCCCTTTCGCCCTCCAACAGCAAGTCGAGCTTCCCCGCCAGCCCTACGCCGTCGTCTTCGAGCCACACCCCGAACCGCCGCCGCGCCCCCTCCAGTCCGTACTCCCGCAGCGTCCGCCGCATCTCCAGCTCCTCAATCATCTCCTGCGCCGACCTGCCTTCCTCCATCTTGTACGTCGGCTTCCCCGCGCCCGGCATCGTCTGCCGGTAAAACACAATCCGAGGACAGTACGCCCACTGCTTCAGATCGGTCACCAGCACCGGTTCCACTCGCCCTCCAACTCCCTCAGCTTCCACTCCGGACAAGCTCACCATCACTCCTCCGACTTCAGCACCTTCAGTTTCGGCGAATCCCGGCGGTCCGCCGCTGCGGCCAGTTCGTCAGCGTCCCTCCGATATTGCTCCAGGCTCCACATGTCCCGCAGGTCGTTCTCGCAGATCGGATAGATCCGAATGCGCGCCGACTCCTCCTCCACCTGCCGCGCCAGCTTCAGCGCCAGCTCCTGACGCCGGTTCCGATTCAGCTTCCCGAAGAACGCGCTGAACTGGATTCGATCCAGCCCGTAATCCAGGCAGATATCGCTCACCCGCGTCCGGAGCCGGTCGTCCTCGATGTCGTAGATCAGCACTACCGACACCTCCGGGCTGCCGTGGCCCACCGGCAACGGTCGAAGCACCCCGCTATAGCGGTTCTTCCGCGCCACGCCTCACCACTTGAACGCGAACGGCCGGTAGCTGCGCAGCCCGCGCACCGCCGAAGCTGCCAGCCGCGCCTGCATCTGGATGATCGACCGCACTTGGTGGCTCTTCCCGCGATGCGTCTCCGCCGACTGAAGCCGCAGCATCACCCGCCCCGCCACCTCCTCCTTGGTCTTCGCGTCCAGCATCCCCCGCTCGACACCCGGACGACCTCCCCGGTTCAGCCACGTGAACACGGCGCGATCGACCACCGGCTGCCGGAACTCCTCCACCAGGTCCAGCACCAGCGACGGCTTGCCGCTCCGGTCCGAATGCAGAAAGCCGGCGAACGGCTCCAGGCCCGCGTTCATCACCGCCCCCCACACGTGCGCGTACAAGATGCCGTACCCGTAATTCAGCATCGAGTTGACCGCGTCTGGCGCGTCCTGCCGCCGCCGGCCGTCGAAGCCCGCCTCCGACGGCAGCATCGCGCCGATTTCGTCCCAGTACATCCGCCCCGCCGTTCCTTCCAGTCCCATCAGCGTCGGACGAACCGCCTCGGCGCTTCCGCCCTCAACTCCGAGCGCCTGCCGCCGCAGCCCCCGCAGGGCGCCCGCCGCTCGTTGGAGTCTTTCGCGTGCGCCGCCCTCGCGGTTCTTGCCGAAATAGAGCAGCAGTTTCTCCTGGTTGTGGATCTTCCCTGCCACCACCCACCGGCAGATGTTAGCGCCGCGCTCGTCGTGGTACGCGGCGAACTGCTCGCGCCGCGTCTCCACCGTCGCCGTCAGCAGCGGCGACGTGAGCAGCGCAAATGGCCGGCCGCTCGACGACAGGAACGCCGCGCGAATCCCCCGCGCACAAAGCTCCTCCAGCACGTCCGACGAAAAGCTCACCCCGCGCGAGCCGACCACGATCTCCTGGAGCTTCAGCAGCGGCACCTGCGCGCACACCGCCTTCCCCTTCTTGACCACCACCCGTTCGCTCTTCTTGCCGACGAACAGCCCAAAACCCGACACGAAGAGCTGCGCCCCGTTCTCCGTGGCCAGCAGCACGACCGACTCGTCGTCCGGCAAAATCACTTCGCTCGGCGGCGGCAGATCCAGCGCAAGCTGCTCGGGTGCAACGTCGAACCCGCCCGTGATCCAGTTAAACTGCGCCGCCGCCGGCGGCTTCCGCGCCGGCGTGAAGTCAACAACGTAGGCGGTGGCAAACACGGTCAAGTCCTCCGATAAGATGTATGTCAGTCAAACGAGCAACGCGAATCACGTCTCCGAAAACCAGGGCGATTAAACCAGCGGCCAAGGTCGGCACCATCGCCACCTTCTGGCTCACGCCCCAGCAGATCAGGCAAGCCAAGGCTATTGCCGCCCGCAAGTCCACCGGGTTCAAGACCCAACTCCGCTTCTGGATCGCGGAGGGCATCAAGAGGGAAGAAGAGTCGTCCCGTTGTTAACAATGCCCTTTCGCCCGCCCGGAAGCCGCGACCGCCACTTCCCAGTGCGATGCCTTCCCTTTGCCTTCATACCCCGTCGACGCCCGGCCTGTCCCGGATCTCCAGCCCGAACTCCGGTGTATACCGGCAGTTCGCGATGCAAGTACCCTTCTTCCACTCGATGAGGCCGCGTTGCTTCAATGAGAAGTACTGACCGCGCGTGATCGGTACATGTAATCCAGGCGCTTGCAGAGGGTCTGTTTTCAGGCGTTCTTCATGCAACTCCTCCAGGCTTTTCGGCAGCACCTCGAACCCATCGAACATTCGCTCAAACGCGTCCTCCAGCCCTTCGTCACTTTCGAACGGCTTCAGAGAACCCAATACTCTCGACTCGAATACCTCAATTTCGCGCTCCAATTCGCGTCTCCAACCGTCCCCAAATTCACTGGAGTAAATGGTGTCCACAAGCCGCTGAACCGAGCCCTCATCAAGCGCCTTTCCGTGAACCTCTCCCAGAACGGCTATCGCTGAATGAACCAGGCTGTCCGGGTAGACCGGCGATCCATCAGGGATGCCCGTCATCACGTGAACATCTCTCAGCGCGGAGCGGCGTCGGCGGTTGACTCGCCCGAATCGCTGAACCAGCGCCTCTAGCGGAGCCGGGTCGCAATAGAGCACGTCGAAATCCACGTCCAGACTCACCTCCACCACCTGAGTTGCTACCAGTACGACGGGCTCCTGTTTGCCGCTGCCCCGCAGTTCACAAAGGCGCCGCTCTTTGCGGAACCGATCCTCCGAATGGAATCGGCCGTGAAGCAGTTCGACCTCTGCGCCCAACCTCTGCCTCAGCCTCCACCACAAATCTTGTGCCCGACCGACAGTGGTGCATACAGCCAGAACGCTGAGTCCATGGGAAGCGTCTGAGACAATGGCCTGAACTGTGGGATCCGACATCAAATCCTCATGTACAAGACGAAGACGGTGGCGCCGAAATTTCGCGATCGTGCTGACATCGGCCTTCACAGTCTCGCACCCCGGCAGCAGGTTGCGGATGATCGATGCCAGACAGGACGGCAGCGTGGCTGACATCACGAACGCATGTACCCCAAGGTCACGGCTCAAGTGGCGGACGGTCGCCAGAATCATCGCCAGCCGGTTCGTCTCGTACGCGTGAATCTCGTCGAGGATTGTGAGACCTCCCGCGGCGTCTGTCCACATCGCCTCGTGTCCTTTGAGTTGAAATGCGCCCCGCAACATCTGATACGGAGTCAGGATTCTCAACGGAGTGGCATGGAGACGGGCCAACGCTACTTCGTGGGCCGCCAGCCGGGACGCGGTGCGCCGTTCGTAACTCTTCTCCAGCAGTTGCCGGTATAGCGCCTGGACAGCCCGCGAATGCTGAAGCGAAACCGAATCCTTCCCCAGCTTGTCTCCGAGACGCCAGCGCATCGCGTTCAGACTTGCCTGGTACGGAAGGACATAGAACACTACCGGGTACCCGGGTGAACGCGACCCCACATGAGCAGCCCAAAGCAAGCTCGCTTCGGTCTTGCCGCTCCCAGTAGGCGCGGTCAAGAGGCAGTTGCCGGTGAGCCGTCGTGACTGCCGCTGGTGGTGGAACAGTTCGTCTTCCGCGATGGCCAACGCCTCCGACATACGCTCCGGCGACTTCAGAGCCTCCCTCCACTGGATCGCTGCCCAGGCCGACCCCGAATGATCCGCAATCAGGAGAACGCCGCGAAGAAATCGTGCTGCCAGCGAAATTGGTGAGTTGAAGGGTCGCCCCTGTACTAAGGCTCTCAAGCGGAGCGCCGCATTCAAAACACCTCGAAGCATTGTCGGCGCATTTGCCGCCTGATTCGATCCGCTACCCGCGGCGGCCACAAGCCCTTCGAACAATGTGCCGGCCGCGAGCG
>CAZACK010000196.1:0-4728 GCA_964483455.1 uncultured Solibacteraceae bacterium | reverse complement strand
GTTGCACGGTTCCGGCCGTGACGGAACTTCCCTAATCGAGAAGTGGAAGGGGCTGGCGTCAAAAAGTGGAATTATTCTGGTCGGACCCAACTCGTTAAATCCGGCAGGATGGGCAGCACCGGCCGACGGTCCGGGATTCTTGCGTACGGTGGTTGAGGCCTTGAAGAAGGTTTACCCGGTGAATCCGCGCCGGACCTACCTGTTCGGACATTCCGGTGGAGGGGTCTTCGCCCTCGTGATGTCCTGCTGGGATTCCGAGTTTTTCGCCGCGGCCTCCGCGCATGCCGCCGCTCTGCGTGGCCCATCGGAGTTACAGGTGGTTTCCGTTGCAAAGCGCAGGATCCCGATTCAACTCGTTGTTGGGACTCGGGATCCATTTTTTCCGGTGAACCTGGTAAGGGCCACCCGGGACGAGTTTCTCAACCTCGGATTCCCAACTGAGCTCAAAGAGATCCCGGGCCACGACCATTCGTATTACAGCCTCTCGTCGGTTGTCAATGACGCCGTCTGGGGATTCCTGAAGGACAAGGAACTGCCGTCGGATCCAAAGTGAAACGGGCTGGCGACTACATAGAAACGTACGAGCGGGAATGAGGTTACTTCCTCTGTGTTCCCGTGGGTGGCGGCCTCAGTCCCTTTCGATCCGGTACCGCTCGCCGGCTTCGGCCGGGAACGAGGTGCGTTCCCCTTCCTCGCGCACGGCAACCGGCTGGCTTCCGCGCAGCCTGGTGACGCGAACGCGCGCCCGGGGCCAGGGATTGGCGATGCTCACGGTTCCGCCCTTTTCGCTGAGTATCTCCACCGGTGATGCGTCGGCGCCGTCCCACGCCGCGCTCACCAGAAACGCGCCGGCGGCGCGCAGGTTGCGGAAGCTCGCCTTCCCAAGCCCGGTGGTGTTGGAGAACAGCCGGATCGTGCCCGAGTAGCTCTGCAACAGGCACTCGTTGAGCACGCCCGGCAGCGACAGGTTCTCGATCCACACGCCCATGCGCATCATGAAGTCGAAATCGGTCGAGTCCTTGTAGCGGCCGTCGATCTGCCGCGCGCGATCGTTGGCCACCCCAAACGGCATGAGGCAGTAGCGGACCTCGCGCTTGAACCAGTCCAGGTCGAGCATCCCGAGCCGCGCGCGGATCAGCGGCTGGTACACGACGTCATTGCCGCCCTCGAGGCGGACGGTCCGCGCCGTCCGGCGCGCGATCTCGAGTCGATCCTCGCGCACTCCCAGTCCGACCTGCTCGCCCGGAAATACCGGCGCGAGAGTCGCCGGAACGTTGTAGACGTATTCCACCGGCGCATCGACCACATCCACCCAGACTTCGCCGTACGGCCCTTTCGCCTTCGGATACGGCGCGATGTTCTTCCGCACTTCGATCCACTTGCCTCGCTCCTCGGCTTCCGTCCCTAGAATCTCCGAGGCCCGGATGGTTGCATCGAGCAGGAACTCGGTCAGCGCCAGGTCCACGATGCAGTCCTTGTTCAGCCGGAAATCGACGGTGAAGCCCCAGTTCTCCGGCGACACGCTGGGAATGATGTGGTACTTGCCGTCGCCGCCTTTCTTCATGTAGGCGATCATGAACCGAGTGGCGGCGAGCAGCGGCTTGTAGGCGCGCCGGAGGAACTCGTGGTCCAGCGTGTACAGGTAGTGCCACCAGAGGCTTTGCACCGTCCACGGCGTTTCGCACAGCTCGTAGCCCCACGGCGGCGCCGGATAGGCGATGGTCTGGCTCGGCACGGGGTAGGCGGAGTGCGGGAAGAACGCGCCGGGGAGGCTGAACTTCTCCCTCGCATACGCTTCCGACAGCGGCATCAGGTTCTCGACCAGCTCCACGTAAGGGAGATGCTGATCCACGTGGTTGCTCGAAAACACGCCCCAGAAGATCTGCTGCGTGTTGTAGTTCATGTGGTAGTCGCCGTGCCAGGCGGTGCCGATCCGGCCGCTGGTCCAGTTGCCGAACAGGCCCGGACAGACCTTGCCCTCGCGCAGGCAGCAGGCCAGGAAATACTGGTTGTGGTACCACATGCGCTCGAGTTCCTTGTCCTCGAACTCGACCGCGGAACGCGACCAGAATTCCGCCCAGGCCTTCTCCGTCTCACCCCGGAGCCGGGAAATCGGGATGGCCGGGAGCCGCGCCGCCTCGCGCTTCGCGTGGGCCACGTTGTCCCGGGTGTCGCGGGGCGTGAACAGCGTGAGGTCGAGGCGGAACGGCTGCGCCGCCGCGCTCCGCAGAAACACGCGCGGGCGATGCTCATAGAACGTGTAAGTGTCTTTCGCGCCGGCGCCGCGCTTTCGCAACTGCTCCCGGGCGGCTTCCAAGCCCTCGACCTTCCATGCCCCTGCCACGCGGCCGTAAAGCGCGAGGTTGCTGTCCTTGTCCGAGCGCGGCGGATTCGGGACTGCGTCAGTCGGCGCGATCGCCGGGAAATGCTGGTAACAGGAGAACGCCCCGAACTCCTTTTCGGCGCCGCCGTCGATTTCCGGCGGCGGCAGCTTGGCGTCGTCGTCGAGGTTCGGGTAGTAAGCCACCGAAACGAACGGCGCCTCGGAGTCCGTGGAGACGGAGACGTGGCCGCTGTGCCAGTTCACGAAGCACAGGACCTTGACCGGGCGGACCCGGCCGCGCAGGTCATCGTGCTCCAGGTCGATGCCGAGCATGCCGGACGAAGGATCGAGCGTCTGCCGGACGATCCGGACCTGCCGCGAGTCCCAGTGGATCCAGACGATGCCGCATGGCCACGGGCGCGGCCAGGACTTGCGATACGAGGCCTGGACCTTCTCCGTGTACTCGCGGAAGAAATCGATGTTGGTTTCGAGGAACAGCATGTCCGCCTTGCCCTGCCGCCGGGCTTCCTCGCCGGCGCGCTGCCACATCTTCAGCAGATCGTTGAAGTGCAGGACATGCTGGTAATGGTCTTCGCTGACGCGGATGTCCCAGGAATCTTCTTTGCCGATGTGCAGCCCGAGCGCGTCCGGCCGGACGGTGACGCACACGCCGATGTCGCCGTTACCGAGCAGCATGCCCTCGAAGAAATTCGGGGTGGGCAGATCGCGCTCGATCTTGTGCCGCCGGGCGATTGCAACGGCGTCGAGCGTCGAGCCGGCCGGCGCTGCCAGAGTCGCAACGGCGGGCGTCGCCGCCGCCGTTTGGAGAAATCGTCTTCGAGAGGTCGCCATGTTATTCATTAACCAATCTCCACGGCCGCGGCGTGATCTTCAACGCCCAGGCGTGATCGCCCGGCAGGGCGGACGGCAGCTCCACTTCGAGATCGCGGCCCTTCTGCGACCACTTCAGATCGCCGGCGCCAAGCAGTTGGATCGTGCTCGCATCGGCCGCGTTCAATCCTTCAATCAGGACACTGCGGCCTTTGGGCCTGTCGAGCAGAATGGCGTACACGGCATTGCCTTTCCGGGTGAACCGGACGCCGCCGCCATCCGACGTGAGCCCCTCCGCCGTGACCCACGGCCTCGTTCCATAGATCGCCTCACCGTTCTGGCGCAGCCACTTGCCAAGCGCCCGCAGCCGTTCCACCTGCAACTCAGGGATCGAGCCGTCGCCTCGCGGCCCCACCGCCAGCAGCAGGTTTCCGTTCTTGCTGACGATGTCGGCAAGAATGTCGACCAGCTTGTCTTCCGAGAGCACATGCTCGGGACCCTCAACCTGGTTGTACCCGAACGAGAAGCCCAGGCCGCGCGTCGCCTCCCACTTTTTCGGCGTGATGCGGTCGTAAGTGGCGTACTCGGGCGTTGTGAAATCCGAGAACTCCACGCCGAAGCGGTCGTTAATGAGCCCTTCGGGGATCTTGTTGTAGTAGTACGAAAACAGCTCCGCCAGCTTGCCGGCCTTGGGATAAGAGATGTCGTTCCAGAGCACGTCCGTCCGATAGCGGTCGATCAACTCGCGCCAATGAGCGTCCGCGTAGCGGGCGTATTCCTCGGTCTGCGGCACGGTGTCCCAGACGTCCTGAAGCCGGATGATCGGCGTTTCGTTGAAACTCCAGTCGAGCCCGCCTGAGTAGTACAGGCCCATCTTCATGCCGCGGGCGCGGACCGCGTTCGTCAGGTCGCCGACGTAGTCCCGCCCCGCGCCGACCTGGTCCACCGGCTTGCGCGGGTTCCGCACCTGGCTCGGCCACAGCGGGAAGCCGTCGTGGAACTTGGTTGTGAGCACCACGTACTTGCCGCCGGCCTCGCGGAACAGGTCCGCCCATTGCTCCGGATTCCACCGGCGCGCCTCCCGGTTGAAGGTCGGGATGAAGTCGTGGTACTCGAACTTCTCGCCGTATTTTTCCGCGTGGTGTTTCCAGGTCAGCGAGTCCTTGATCTTGATCGAATTCCAGTACCACTCGGCGTACGGGTTCCGCTTGAACCAGACGCTGAAGTCCACCTTGCCAAGCTCACCCGTCGGCGGCGCCCAGCCGGGGACCGAGTAGACTCCCCAGACGGGGAAGATGCCGAGCTTCGCATCGTGGAACCACTCGGGCACGGGGTGCTTCTTGATGGATTCCCAGGAGGCCTCGTACCTGCCCGGCGCGTCCTGGCCGGGCATAGGGGGTACGGCTCCGAATGTCAGGAATGTGACAAAGGCACAGGTTGGGCTCGGCGGTTTTCGCATGACGGCCGTTCCTGATCAGCCTAGCAGCTTAGGGACGACGTTGCCTTCCACGCTGGACCGAGGCAAATCTTGAAGATCTCGCGTTGGGATGAAGCCCGTAAGTTTTGGACGGATC
>CAZACK010000195.1:0-4745 GCA_964483455.1 uncultured Solibacteraceae bacterium | reverse complement strand
TACCGCTACGACCCGAGCAACCGCCGGGTATGGAAGAAGAAACCCGATACGGCGCAGGAGACCTACTTCTACGGACTCGACGGCCGCAAGCTAGGGACGTATTCCGGCGGCACCGCCGGAACCCCCTTCACCACGATGCACACTAACGTCTACTTCGCGGGCAAGCTGATCTGGGCAGAAGGAGCCGCCGCCGTCACCGACCGCCTGGGCTCGGTTGTCTCCGGCAACCGCAAATACTTCCCCTACGGCGAAGAGCCAACGACGACGGCGCAAGATAAGACAAAATTCGCCCTCTATTTCCGCGATGCCACCACGGCACTGGATTACGCCGACCAGCGGTACTATGCTCGCACCATCGGGCGCTTCCTCACGCCTGATCCGTACATTGCCAGCGGGGGACCTGAGGATCCCCAGGGTTGGAACCAGTACGCATACGTAGGGGGCGACCCGGTGAACTACGTGGACCCCCCAGGATTGTTCCGCAGCAGCGCAGAAGGTGGCGGTCCTCAAACGGTGTGCGGTCCCTTCAGCGGAAACTCCCTTTGCCGGTTCACAACAGGTTTCGCCATCAGCACCACGTTCTCGCCAGGCCCGCATGATCCACCTTTTCCTGGTGGATGGCTGGTAGAGCATAACAGGTACACGGCCAAGTACCGTACCCAGACCTTCGAAGCCATCTACGGTCTCGCTGATGGGTGTAAGTGGGCCTTCGCCGAAGCCGGCATTTCCTTGAACGAGTTGGCCGCTAGTTCCATGCGGATCACGTTCTGGGACGCGACGAAAGACTATGAAGGCAAGCTGACGCAGCACGAGATCGTGAACAACAACGACTTGACTCCACTGGGTGAGCAACCATCGAATTGGTACGCCTACGTTATCCCGAACGCAGCTGGTAAGCCGACGAATCATGTGGTCTTGAAAGAGGGGTTCTTCAATGCCAATCCGCTCCGGCAGGGGAACATCCTCGTCCATGAGGCGCTTCACGTATACAAAGGGATGCGCGACTACGAGCTTGCCACCCAGGTGTTCCATTTGCAGACGACCGTCCAAGCGGCTTCTGGGGATTTGCAGGGATGGCTCGATGCGGGCTGCCCTCGTTCGATCGGGTCCGTGCGCCACAACCCGGGCGGTTCGCTGCCTGACATCATCATCCGGACGCCGTCATACGGAGGAGGGCGCTCCTGGTGAGATGGCAACCCTGCGGCGTGCTTGCGCTGGCCGCGGGCCTGTCGGGCGCGCCGGCAAACGCACAAAAGGTGGTTTTCGAACAGCAGGGAGGAGGGGTCGTCCGTCGCGTGCTCGTCGTTCCGCCCGCCGAACTCAACCTGCGCCGCGCCGTGGAACTGTCTCGCCGCTTTCTGGCCGACAACCAGGGTCGCTACCGGCTGCAACTGCTTTACATCGGTGGCGATGCGGGAGAGGCAGTCCGGTACTCCGCCGGAAAGAGTCCTCTCCACATTGATTACGAGTATTGGAGAATCCTCTTCCACAGATACGGTCGGAGCTCCACGCCGCTCGCGGAGATGCTTGCCATGCCCGGAGGGGCGACCCTGCGGTGGCATGATCCTCGGAGTGGGCAGGTGGACCGGGTGCTACTGGCGGGTCGCGACCCGCTGCGGCTCCGCCTTGGCGCAGTGGAGTTCGAGATCCTCCACGTGGCTCCCGTGCCACTTCCAGAACACGAGCAGGTACCCGGTGGAGAGGCGTGTCGTGTACACATTCACTTACGCACGCAACAGCGGTTCAAGAAGAGCGACGTTCGAAGAGCGATGCTGTTCTTGCGAAACCGCCTCAGGCTGACCGAAATCACCGTGCAAGTGCGCAACGAGACCTGGTTTCTGGTGGACTACCTTTTCCCGGTGGTCTATCGCTTTGACAGATCATTTCGGGCGCCGTCCGAGAAGGAATGGTTAGCAGCGCCCGAAGGATACTGCGCAAGCAGCAAGAAGGAGATCGTTTGTGCCGGGCAGTATTGACCGAGCGGCGACTCTCTATGCGGCGCGCCCTGTATGTACCAACGGCCTTCCACAGCCAGGCGTGCGCATATAACCGCTACCTGGAAGCCTCCTGGACGCACGATAATGAAGGCAGGATGGTGTCGGTGACCTACCCGAACGGCGGCAAGACCTACACGTACAGCTTCGACGCCCTGGGCCGCCCGATCAAGCTGACGGACAACTCGGCGGTCGACTGGGCCAAGGACGTGCTCTACAACGCCGCCGGCCTGATGACGCAGATCAAGTACACCACCGACGGAACCGGCGGCAGCTACTACACCGAGACCCGCCAGTTCAACGCGCTGAACCAACTGACGCGGCTGACGGTGCCCGGCGTCATCGATCACGAGTACCGCTTCTCGGCGACGCAGAACAACGGCCGCATCACCCAGCGCAAGGACTGGATCTCGGGAGAGGAGATCACGTATCAGTACGAGTGCGCCGGGAGACCGGCATGGAGTAGGGGATGAAAGAGCCCCACAAAGAAAGGAGTAGCGACCCACTTTGGCCGCGAGTCTTGCCGGGCGCACCGCGAGGTGCACCGTGAAGCGTAGACAGCGGGAACTGCGGGCTGGGCTAATGAGCTTCGAAAAGTACCTTCCGGACGCCGACCTTGTTCGTATATGGGGAAGGCCACACGCAACTCACCGTCAGCGCGAGGGGTGCATGCGGTCCGGCGTAGTCAGTGAACTCAGGCACGCAGGGACATTCCATGCACGGGAACCGGGAGATCTCCGGCATGTCTGGAAGTAACCCACGACCAGACCGGTTCGGGAAGGACCAGATTCGTAATCCGAACATGGACGTGCCGGAGGAGTCGGACCGCGTCGCAGTATCCAGGAAGAGCTCGAACAAAGCGGAGGCGGGAGCCTGCGAGGCGGCGGAGAGCTTGGAGAGAAGGACGCGGGCCAAGGAGAACGCGGGCCGGTCCAGCACGGACTCGACGCAGAGCGGGAGAACTGTGTCCCCTGGATTGGAACGTGTACGGGAGAAGGCGAAGGAGGAGAAGGGAGCCAGATTCACCGCGCTGCTCCACCATCTGAGCGTGGACCTGCTGCGGGCGAGCTTTCGGAAGTTGCAGAAGGACGCCGCGCCGGGGGTTGACGGGATGAGATGGAAGGAGTATGAGACCGGGCTGGAGGAGAGGCTGGCCGATCTGCACAGCCGGGTGCATCGGGGCACGTACCGGGCGCAGCCCTCGCGACGGGTGTACATTCCGAAACCGGACGGGCGGCAGCGTCCGCTGGGGGTCGCGGCGCTGGAGGACAAGATCGTTCAACAGGCCGTGGTGGAGATACTCAATGCGATTTACGAGGACGATTTTCTCGGATTCTCGTATGGGTTCCGGCCGGGGCGCAGCGCGCACGACGCGTGGGATGCGTTGAGCGTGGCCCTGCAGTTTGAGAAGGTGGGTTGGGTGCTGGATGCGGACATTCGGAGTTTCTTCGACCAGATGAGCCACGAATGGACGATGGAGTTTGTCCAGCGCCGGGTAGCCGATCCGCGCTTGCTGCGGCTGATCCGGAAGTGGCTGACAGCCGGGGTAAGCGAGGACGGGGAATGGAGCGAGACGACGGTGGGAACGCCGCAAGGAGCGGTGATCTCGCCGCTGTTGGCCAATATCTACTTACACTATGTCCTGGATGAGTGGGCGCACGCGTGGCGGCAGCAAGCGGCGGGTGAGATGTTCGTGATCCGCTATGCCGACGACGCGGTGTTCTGCTTCCAACACCGGGCGGAGGCCGAGCGGTTCCGGAAGGAGTTAGGGGAACGGCTGGCGGCGCACGGCTTGGAACTGCATCCGGAGAAGACGCGGCTGATCGAGTTCGGGCGGTATGCGGAGAGCAATCGCCGGGACCGGGGGCAGGGTCCGCCGGAGACGTTCGACTTTCTGGGATTCACGCACATCTGCGGACGGAGCCGCGAGGGGAAGTTCCAGGTGAAGAGGCGCACGATGGGGAAGCGGATGCGGGCGGTGCTGCTGCGGATCAAGCAGGAGCTGCGCCGGCGGATGCATGAGCCGGTAGTGCGCGTCGGGGCGTGGCTGAAGCAGGTGGTGAGTGGATACTATCGCTACCATTGCGTGCCGGGGAATCTGCCGCAGATGGCGCGATACCGGCACCGGGTGGAGTTGTTGTGGCGGCGCGCGCTGCGGAATCGCGGGGGGAAGCGGAAGCCGAGTTGGCGGAAGCTGATCCCGCTGTTCGAGCGCTGGCTGCCGTACGCCCGCGTCCTGCATCCTTATCCGCGCGAGCGATTTTCCGTCAAACATCCGAGGTGGGAGCCGTATGCGGGAAAGCCGCACGTACGGATCTGTCCGGGGGGTGCCTCGTGAGGGGCATCCCTACCGGGACTTCCTACCGCCGGCCCACGCAGATCCGCCGCTACCCGGTCTACAACGGCGCCGAGGACACCTGCCAGCGGGTGGACTTCTCCTACGACACCAACCCCTACGACGGCACGTTCACCCAGAACGGCCAGGGACGCCTGACAGCCACCCGCTGGGCCGCCTCAAGCTGCGAGGGCCAGGAGTGGCGGGAGTACTTCAGCTACACCACCGCCGGCCTGGTCACCAAGAAGCGCCTCCTCCGGGTCACCGCCAACCGCTACCTCGAAGCCTCCTGGACGCACGATAATGAAGGCAGGATGGTGTCGGTGACGTACCCGAACGGCGGCAAGACCTACACGTACAGCTTCGACGCCCTGGGCCGCCCGGCCAAGCTGACGGACAACTCGGCGGTCGACTGG
>CAZACK010000194.1:4139-4833 GCA_964483455.1 uncultured Solibacteraceae bacterium | reverse complement strand
TCTTCGGCTCGAGCTTGCCCTGGCGATTCAGAAGCGCCTGCACGCCGCTGGATGTTGCGGCGGCAAGATCGGGCCAGCCGTCGTTGTCGAGGTCGAAGCTCACGAGCGGCGCGGCTCCGGTCGGCAGCGCATCAGCGGCTGCACCTCGTAACGCCCGCGAGAGCGATCCAAGTGCGTTTGAATGGCGTGTTGGCACCCCACCTTGGCATGAATGCCAAGATCCGCCTCCGACTTCAGGTTCCAGGCGAATGCGAAGCGGGAAGCAGAAGCCCGCGGCCCGCCACACCCACGCCAAACAGCAACGTTTGTGTCTTGGAGACAGGGCGTGCCTGAGAGTGGAACTCGTCGCGCCGCGGCTCGCCCCGGCGTAAGGTGTCGGTTCACCCGCCCCAGATTTGCGCGCAGACCCGAGGTCGGCTGACATTCCACGCTAGCAACAAGAGGCTGAGGCTCGGTCGAAAGTTCCGGCTGGTGTCAAGTCGTTTCCGGTCGCTTTCCGCTCGATCAAGCTGACAATCGGTCCGACGGTCCGGCGCGGCAAGCTTCGAGCCGTCCGCCCCTCCCGACGACCGTCCGCGGCGGTCCTTGAAATGCGGGTGCTCTCTGGGTGGTAAAGGTGTCCCAACAAACCTCAAACTTCCCGAAGTTTTGCCTTGACAAGGGGGGGGGGCACTAATGACATGCTTGGATTGGC
>CAZACK010000194.1:0-4129 GCA_964483455.1 uncultured Solibacteraceae bacterium | reverse complement strand
CTCTGGGTGGTAAAGGTGTCCGAACAAACCTCAAACTTCCCGAAGTTTTACCGAAGTTTTGCCTTGACAAGGGGGGGGACACTAATGACATGCTTGGATTGGCCCGGGCGTCAACTTCGAAGTACTCAACTTGGCCGATGGGAGATTCAACATGTGGATACTCCGGTTCCTCTTCACTATTGTCGCAGGACTCCTGTGCCCCTCCACGCTTGCCGTGTCTGGCCAGGAGGCGCAAGCCAGCCACTCCGCCCGGGGATCGGATACTGCCGCTTCCACCGCCGAGGCGGGGCCAAGCTCCGCTGATCCTTTCGTTACAATTGTTGTGGATGTGGACGGCAGCGTGAATCCAGAGCTCATACCCGATGAAGTGGCATTCCTGCACTTCTTCCGAGTACTCGCGAGCGAACCAGGCGTCGACCAGTCTGTGGATTTGCCCCGTCGGGTTGCGTATGTGCAATACTTCTTCAAGCGCGAGTGTGGTCCTGCACTCAGCGAGGACCGTTCCTTGGACGAAGGCCAGCTTCAGCGCCTGCTCAACCTCGCGGACGCAGTTGCAGAGCGCGTGGCCGCGGTCGAGTCATCACCCACCGACAGCGGCGCGGCGCAGGGAGAGGATGCTCGCCGGGACCGCGAGCAGATCGTGATGGATGCAGTCAACTCCATGGATCTCAGCATCGACCCGGATGCAGCACATAAGATTCGGCGGCATGTATCGGAACACGTCAAGCGCCGCATTCAGTTGGTTCGTTTCAGCATGCCCACGCAGACCCCCGCTAACGACGTGAAACACCACGGTCAATGAGGAATCCTATGGAACTGAGAATGCTGCATCCTCTTGGAGTTTCCGGACCATGTGTGCTGCTGGCTCTCTGCTCCGGCGTCGCGGACCTGCGCGCTCAAACCTATATGAATGACGGAAGCTCTACTTACAGGGACAGTTGGGCGAGTAGCTCGTACATCTACGGGTACGGCTCGACCGCTGGCAACGTCTCCATTCACCGTTACTCGGTTGACGTCACAATTACTAGCCCGCTAGGTAGAACAATCACTACGAGCAGCGGATCGTACCGGTCCGGGACGGTATCGACAACTGCATCTCTCAGTTGGAACTACAATGATTTTGGCGATTATTACATAAGGAGCACTCACAAGGCTTTTTGCACCCTGACCTTTTACTATTTCGTTTTGCGTATTCTAGGTGGCCCCGAACAGCCTCCCGGGCCCCCGCCCTGCCGGCAAGGGGAGCCGAACAGCGCCACCTGCACGGAATCCAACACGGAAATTCCGTGGGGCAAGAGAAATCAGCTCACCTGCACGGAATCGACCAACTGCTGCACGGCTTTGGACTTGCAGCCGATACGTGGATGGTGCCGCACCGAGAGGTGCAATAAGTGCAGTACGCAAACAATCTATCCGCTGCACTCCGCATGCTATGGAAGTAAATCGACTTGTGAAAATGTCACTATCGATGCGTTTTGCAGAGATCAGTGCCAGTAATTCGGGGAGAATCGACATGGGAAGATGTTTGGGAGCCGTTTGCGGTGCTGGCATGTTGCTGAGCTTGACTGGTGCTGGGAGGTGTCAGTCAGCGGAGCCGGTTGGAAAACAGTATCGCCCCTTCGCCGCCACGATCAAGACGACTTATATTAACGAGCGCGGCGGAGAAAAGCAATTCTCCGAGTGGTTCTTCAGGAGGAGTAATGGGTCGTACGCTCACATAAAGCATACGGAGGGTTACGATGATGAACGAGGCATAGATCGATACGTAGCCAACACCGAGGAGCGATCATTTGCTTACATGACGTCATTTACGAGAACCAGAATCGTCTTCTTTCCGGAGGAGCAGAAGTTCAGGGGTTATCTGGAAGAGCCTGGCACTTGCGGGGGGCTGACCGACGGGACCTGGAAGCGCATCGGCGAGTCGGAGCGTCTGGGTATTCACGTCATGGAAGTTGAGGACAAGTGGTCCGAAACCCTCAGCACGAGGAGATCGGTAGCGCCTGAGTTGGAGTGTTTTTCTCTGCTCGATGTGCATATCGAGAAGGGCGTCGTGCGAACGATCAGGGAAGTGCTTTCGGTTCAGTTTGGCGAGCCGGATCCTGGCGCATTCAGATCTCCGCAGGAGTACGTTGACGTGAGTCCGTTGGAGTTTGAGGAGTTGTGGAAGGGGAAGTACAACGGAAGACGTTATTATGGCAATGATGAACAGGCTCTGAGAACACAGTATGAGTACCAGGCTGGGAGGGCGCGTTCGAAGAGGCCTGCTGTGAAGTGAATTCCCTGCGCCTTTAGGGCTGCGGCCCCCGCTAATGCTGCCAACAGTGGAGCAACTGATTCGGGCTTCGGCTCGCCGCAACAAAGCCAACGATGAGCGTGGTTCACGACCAGGGGATGAGGATCGCGCGGGGGGTGCTGGCGGCGAATCACAACTGCGCCCCGGTCGACGAGAATGCGGCGTTCATCCTGGCGTGAGCGAGTTCCAGCACCTCATCGACGGATGTCGATCGCTATCCGCGCGCTGCTCGGATTCGTGGGCGCGCTGACGCTGGGCATAGGCGGCGTTGGCTCGCGAATATCATGCTGACGCCGGTGCTCGATTGCACTCGCGAGATCCGCGTGCTGAAGGCGCTCGGAGGCGCGCGCAGCCTGATCCTCCGCCAGTTCCTGTTCGAAGCGTTGATGATCGTCGCGGCCGGCGGCGTGTTCGGCATCGCGATCGGCGCCACGTGGCTGGTCGGCCGGATGACGCTGTTCGGCTCGCTGGGTGACGAATTCGGCGGCAAGGGCAACGTCGAAATGGGCATCTCGGCGAATTCGGTGCTGGTCTCGACCGGCGTGCTCCTGCTGGTGGGGCTGATCGCCGGCATGATCCCCGCCATCAAGGCCGCGCGGCTGGACCGATCGAGGCGCTGCGGTACGAGTAGCGCCGGAAGTGGCGCAGGCAATTTCACTTGAGCATGCGCGTATCCGGCGTTCGTGACATGCTTCGGTGTCCCAAGATGCACGAACGGCCCTGTGCGCCGATCTTTGATCGCCGCGGACACCGTTGCGTGTCACGCGTTTTGTGAACCTCAAGAAGTTCGCAAATCGGCCTGGAGAGATACGGTGCTTTGACCGTTTCGTGAGACCGCGAGATTCTGCCTGCCCTATCGCGCGGGCCCGCGCCTGTGTGCCAGCGGGCCGAGCACGCGCACCGCCGGGCGCGTGAGATACTCGCGGCGGTAGCGTTCGTGTTCCGGCGTGTCCGGGTAGCGCTCGCCCGCCGGGTACGGGTAGCTCGACATCTTGTGGAACGGCAGCGGCTCCACCGTCTGCGAGTCCGCTGTGTTCGCGTCCCGGTCCTTCGCCCAGCCGTCCACCTTCAGCAGATACTGCCGCCTCCAGCCCCGCGGCAGCGGCGGCAACGCTGCTGCGTCGAACGACAGCTTCAGCTCGTCGCCCGACCCCATGATCACCATCCGGTCGTCCGGCGACTCCAGCAACTCCCGTACCTCCCCGTAGCGCGTGTACAGGCCCGGCGTTGCGTTCCAGTTCGACGCCGGCAGCACCCGCGCGTAGTCGAAGTACTCCGGCTGCTTGCGCTGCGCGTGGATCACCCGCCGCGAGTAGCCGCGGAACCGCAGATCGGCAGCCGAGGCGTCGAGCGGCGTCATCCGCGCAACTGGTTCTGAGGAGTCCTCGCCGAGGAAGATCTCGTCCCAATAGACGCACAGGTTCGTCACGATGCGCACCTCGCGCGAAGCCGACAGAAAGCGGCCCGTCAGGTCCACGGCGATGGTCTTGGTCTTGCCCGACGGCATGCCCATGTCTTCGATCACCGTCCGCCAGCGGCCCTCCGCGTCCTTTACCTGAAGGTAGGGCGGCTGAAGCCCGTTGCCCTCCTGCGAGGCGGCCAGGAAGATCGAGCCGTCGGCCCAATCCACCCAGCCGTTCAGCACCAGCACCGCGCGATTGTCCCGCGCTGCCGGGCCGAAATCGAGTTCCAGCGCGTGGGTGTCCGCAACGCCGCGGTAGTCGCGGCGGACCGGGCCGGCGTAGCGGTGATCCCGGAAGCGCACAGCGCCGGTGAGATTCCGGCCGCGATCGTCGCGGGCCGCCGCCGGGTAGATCCGGCGCTCGACGCCGAACA
>CAZACK010000193.1:0-5136 GCA_964483455.1 uncultured Solibacteraceae bacterium | reverse complement strand
GAGGACGGGCCGGAGAACGTGACCGTCGATCCGCCGCGCCTGGCCCTCCAGCAATTCATGCTGCGACAGCAGGAAGCGGGCATGGTGCTCTGCCTGTGCAGCAAGAACAACGAGGAGGATGTCCTGGAGACCTTCCGGCTCCACCCCGAAATGCCCCTGCGCCTGGAGCGCTTCGTCGAGCGCCGCATCAACTGGGAGCCGAAATCCCGGAACCTGGTCGAGATGGCCGGCGACCTCGAACTCGGCCTCGACAGCTTCATCTTCGTGGACGACAACGCCGAGGAATGCGCCGAGGTGGAGGCGAATTGCCCGGGCGTGCTCGTGCTCAGGCTGCCCGAAAACCCCGCCGGCATCCCGCGGTTCCTCAAGCACGTCTGGGCCTTCGATCACACCACCGTGACTGAGGAGGACCGGAAACGCACCGCCCTCTACGGACAGAAGTTGGAACGCGCGAGGCTGGAACGCGAAGCCGCGAGCCTGGAAGATTTCATCGCTTCGCTCCGCCTGGAGATCCGCATCGAGCCGATGGCGCCGCCGCAGACGCCCCGGGTCGCGCAACTGACGCAGCGGACCAACCAGATGAACGTCGCCCCGCTGCGGCGCACCGAGAGCGACATACAAAGGCTCGTTCAGGAACGCGCAGCGGAGGTCCTGGCGGTGACGGTCTCCGACCGGTTCGGCAGTTACGGCCTGACCGGCGTTGTCATCTTTCGGGGCGACTCCGACGCCTTGCTCGTCGATACGTTCCTGCTGAGCTGCCGCGTGCTCGGGCGCGGCGTCGAGCACCGCATGCTTGCCCGGCTGGGGGAAATCGCCGGAGAGAGAGGGTATTCGAGGGTGGACGTTCCCTTCATCCCGGCGCAGCGAAACCGGCCCGCTATGCTGTTTCTCGACAGCGTCGGCGGGCCGTTCAAGCAGCCGTGCGACGGAGGCTTCGTCTTCCAACTGCCGGCGGAGCATGCCCGGAGCGTCAGCTACAAGCCGGGCTCGGGCTCAAAAGCCCCAGCCGAAGGAACCAGGACGAGCGCGCCGGCCAAAACCGGCCAGGATGTGGACTTCGCTCGCATTGCGACCGAACTCGCGAGCGTCGATGGAATTCTGAAACAACTGGCCGGGCCGGCGCTCGACCGCCCCAAGGGCCCGGCGCCGTCCGCCGCTCCGAGAACCGGCAGCGAACGGCGGCTGGTCGAGGTCTGGTCCGAGTTGCTGGGCGTTGCGCGCATCGGCGTTGACGACAACTTCTTTGACTTGGGCGGACATTCGCTGCTCGCCGTCCAGCTTATCTCGCGGATCCGCCGGGACTTCGGCGTCGAGCTCTCGCTCGAAATCGTCTACGGGGGCGCCTTCACGGTGGCGGAAATGGCCAAGGCGATCGAGTTGGCGGAAATCGAGCGGGCGGGCGAGGAGCAGTACGCCATGATCCTGCGCGAGCTGGAAGGGCTGACCGACGAAGAAGTCCGCGAGTTGTTGACTGAGAGTGAAAGGAATTATGTACCGCCGATGAACGCCGACGAACGCCGATAATAAAGCAGAACTCATCTGCCTTCATCGGCGTTTATCGGCGTTCATCGGCGGCTTGAAAGGATTCCAGGCCGCGATTACATGCGGATACTGCTGGCAGCCAACGCGTCCTACGTCCCCCCCCGAGGCGGAGCCACGCGCAGCAACCTGGCCTGGCTCGAGAAGCTGGCGGAGGCGGGCCACGAGTGCCGCATCGTCGCCGCCGCCCTCGCGCGCGACGGCGCCGGCCGGCGGGAGCAGATGCGCGCCGAAGATCTCGATTCGATCACGACTGTCGTTCGTGCCGCCGGTGGCGTGGAGGTGATCCATCGAGGCCCGATCCAGGTGTACGCCTCCGCGGAGCCGGGCCGCCGAAGCCACCTTCTCCGCGAGCAGATTCGCGACTTCCGGCCCGACTGGGTGCTGGTCTCCAGCGAAGACCTCGGCCAGGTCCTGCTCGGCGAAGCCCACCAGGCAACTCCCGGCCGGGTAGTCTACCTGGCCCATACGCCCCAGCTTTTCCCCTTCGGCCCGGCAAGCTGGAACCGCGACGAGCACGGCACGGAACTCGTCCGCCGCTCGGCCGGCGTGGTGGCCATCGGCAATCACACGGCGCACTACATCCTCGCTCATTCCGGACGCCCTGCCGAGGTGATTCACCCGCCGATTTACGGAACCGGTCCGTTCCGCGATTGCGCTTCCCCCGACAACGAGTTCGTCACACTGATCAATCCTTGCGCCGTCAAAGGCATCTCGATCTTCCTGGCGCTGGCCGGGCGCATGCCGGACCTGCGCTTCGCCGCCCTGCCCGGCTGGGGTACGACGGCGGAGGATCGCGCCGCCATGGAGCGCCTCGCCAACGTCACGCTGCTGCCGAACGTCCGCGACATCGAGCAGGTCCTCGAGCGAACCCGCGTCCTGCTGATGCCGTCGCTGTGGTACGAGGGTTTCGGCCTCAGCGTCATGGAGGCGATGTTGCGCGGCATCCCGGTGCTGGCCAGCGATTCCGGCGGTTTGCTTGAAGCGAAGCTGGGCACCCGCTTCGTCATCCCGGTCCGGCCGATCGAGGAATACGAGCCGGTGTTCGACGATCACGGCCTGCCCAAAGCAATCACGCCGGAACAGGATGCCGGCCCCTGGGTCGAGGCGCTGCGCGCAGTTGTGTCCGACCGCAAACTGTACGCGGAGGAATCCGCTGCGTCCCGCGAGCGGGCCACCGATTTCGTCCGCTCGATCCGGCCCGGGCGGATGGCTGAGTACTTGCAGTCGCTGGAGCCGAAACCGGCGGCGGCCGCGGCCGCCGCCGGCGAATCGCTCCATGAAGCCCTCGAACGGCTGTCCCCGGAAAAGCGCGCACTTCTCCTCAAGCGGCTGCGCGCCAAGGCGTGAGGATGCGCATCCTTCTCGCCCAGAACTCCCTCTACTACCCTTCGCACGGCGGCGGCGACAAGTCCAACCGGCTGCTCATGGAGGCTCTGGCAGCGCGCGGCCACGCCGGCCGCGTCGTCGCGCGCACGGGCGCCTTCGGGCCGGCGGAGCAGGAACGGCTGCTCAACGAGCTGGCGGCGCGCACCGTCCCGGTCCTCTCGTCGGACTCCGGCGTGGTGCGCTTCGAACACCAGGGCGTCGAGGTCCACGTCGCGACGAGCCATCCGAACCTCCGCGCGTACTTCTCTGAACAAATCGAGGCATTCGACCCCGACGTGATCCTCGCTTCCACCGACGACGCCGCCCAGTTGTTGCTCGAAGCTGCCCTCCGCGCCGAGCGAGCGCGAGTGGTGTATCTGGCGCGGGCGACCTTGGCCCTGCCTTTCGGTCCGGACTGTGCGTTTCCCAGCGAGGCAAAGACCGCCGTGCTGCGCCAGGTCGACGGCGCCGTCGGCGTGAGCCAATACGTGGCGGACTACATGCGGCGCTGGGGCGGCATCGACGCGGTCCACGTCCCCATTTCCCTGCTGGACCCGGGGCCGTATCCCGACGTGGGCCGTTTCGACAATAAGTTCGTCACGCTGGTGAACCCCTGCGCGGTCAAGGGCATCATCATCTTCACCGCCCTGGCCGAGCGAATGCCGGAAGTGGCCTTCGCCGCCGTGCCGACCTGGGGCGCCAACGAAAGCGACCTCGCCGCGCTTCGGCGGCATCCCAACATCCGCATCCTCGAGCCGGTGGATCAGATCGACCGCATCCTGGAGCGCACGCGCGTCCTCCTCGTGCCGTCGCTCTGGGCCGAGGCGCGGTCGCGGATTGTCGTCGAAGCGATGCTCCACGGCGTTCCGGTGATTGCCAGTAATGTCGGCGGCATCCCCGAGGCCAAGCTCGGCGTGGACTACCTTCTTCCCGTCCGCTCCATCGAGCACTACCAGCCGCGGCTGGACGAGCGCATGGTGCCGGTGGCCGATGTGCCCGAGCAGGACATCGCCCCGTGGCTGGATGCGTTACAGCGCCTGGTGACCGACCGCGCGCATTGGGAGGCGCTCTCGCGAGCCTCGCGCGCGGCGGCGCTGGCCTACGCGGAAGCAGTGACGATCGTCCCGTTCGAGCAGTACCTGGAGAAGACCCGGTGGGGCAGGCGATTGCGCCTGCCGGGCCGCGCCGCCGCGCCGCCCGAAGCGAAGGCGGCATCTCCGCTCGACCGGCTCTCGCCCGAGAAGCGAGCCCTGCTGGCCCTGCGCCTCAAGCAGAAGTCCGCCTCAGGGCCCGCGGGCAATCCCTGGTTCCCCAAGGCGGACGCAGCCTCGGCCGCGCAAGCCAGGCTGTTCTGCTTCCCCCACGCCGGCGGCGGCGCCGCCGTGTTCCGCGGCTGGGAGGAGGGCCTGCCGCCGGAGATCCTCGTTTGTCCTGCCCGTCTGCCCGGCCGCGAGAGCCGCCGCCAGGAAACCCCGATCGACCGCATGGACCAACTGATCGACGCCCTCGCCCGTGCCATCGAGCCGCTCCTCGACCGGCCGTTCGCCTTCTTCGGCCACAGCATGGGCGCCGCGGTCGCCTTCGAGCTGGCCCGCTGCCTGCGAAGAGACGACAAGCCACTTCCCGTCTGCCTCTTCGTTTCCGGCGCGCGAGCGCCGCAGTTCCGCCTGGGACACGTGCCGCCCCCGGAGCCCTCCGAGCGCGAATTCCTCGAACAACTGCGCCGCCTGGAAGGCGTGCCCAAGGAAATCCTCGACCACGAAGAACTCTTGAAGCTGATCCTGCCCGCCCTCAAAGCGGATGCGGCGCTGTATCGGAATTACGCCTACCTGCCCGAACCGCCCCTGCCATGCCCGATTCACGCCTATGGCGGCGAGCAAGACCCCAACGTCCATCGCGAACACCTGGAGGCCTGGCGTGAGCAGACCACTGCGGGGTTCCGCCTGCGGATGTTTCCCGGAGGGCATTTCTTCATGGAGTCGGACCGATCTCGTCTTCTGGCGGCGCTGAGCGAACAAGTCCAGTCGATGTTCAGGTAGGTAGGACAACCCCGTCTATCGCCGCCTTCAAGGCCAAGGCCGCCCACGAAGGCAGTTCGGTGAAGCAGCTTGTCTTATGGCGGTGAGGGTGGGATTCGAACGCTCCCGCCGCTTTGGCCATCTGCAAGTTACACATTCCCCGTTGCCGGGAATGCCAGGATTGCCAGGGCTGCCGTCGCGCATTGCCCAC
>CAZACK010000192.1:0-5159 GCA_964483455.1 uncultured Solibacteraceae bacterium | reverse complement strand
CTGGGACCTGAACGAACTGGTCGAGCAGCGGCTGATCGACTACTCGCGCGTCACCCTTCCCAATTGCGGGGGCATCACGGAATTCCTGAAGATCGCCGCGCTGTGCGAGACGCACTACGTGGGCCTGGTCCCCCATTTCACGGGGCCGCTGGCCACGGCGGCGCTGGTTCATTGCTGCGGCGCGTTCCCGGGCCCCGTGCTGATGGAAATGGTCGGCGCGGGACCGCGGGAGATTCCGCACCTGCCGCTGCATTTCGACTTCCGCAACGGGAAGCTCTGGCCGAACCGCCGGCCGGGCCTGGGCGCGGAGTTCGACGCCAAGCGGCTCAAGATGGCCCTGGAAATCACCGAGCGGTCCCGTCCCATCCCGCTGTTCCACCGGTCGGACGGATCGATTACCAACTGGTAAGGCGGGGCGGCGCCGGACATCACGACGGCGCCTTGCCGTAGTCTTTGATCTTCATTGGCTCGCCTCCGCGCAGCGCCGACTGGTGGGCCACGATGCCGGGCAGGGTGTAGGCGATCGCCTCCCAGATGTTTACCGACGGGTGCCGGTCCTCGACGATCGCGCGGATGAACTCGTGCGTCAGAAACACGTGGGAGTTGCCGTGGCCGGTCTTGACCCGCAACGGCGGGGGAAGCCGGTCGAAGTGGTCGGGTTGCTTGTAAGCCTCCATGGCGACGTCGCCTTGGGGATAGCCGTCGGGGCCGATCACCGTCTTTCCGTCCTTGGCGATTCGAATTACCGTGTTCGGCGATCCTTCCGGGCGCTCCATGATATACGACAGGCGATCGCCATAGAACTGGGCGCGCTCGGTGCCGCCGGCGGCCACGTGCCAGAACACGGAGATCCGGCTGGAGTGCCCGCCCGAGGTCTTGAAGAACCCGGTAGTGTTCCAGAAGGGATTCTCATACTGGTTGGTCTGGAGGATCTCGTGGCCGTCGCCCCAACCGACGGCCTGCACTTCGACCAGCCGTTCGCCGGTCACCGGGACGACCATGCCGGTCGAGTGCGTCGGATAGTGCATCGGCGGAAAACCGTGGCGCCACGTCGGGAAACCCCGGTCGTCGAACATCAGCACGCCGCCTAACCCTTCGTGGTGATATTCGGCCTCGGAGTAGAAGATCGTGCCGAAGCGGCCTTCCCGCGCCCATTCCATGCACGTCATGATCTCGGGCCGGTAGTAGCTCGTCTCGGCCATCATGTATTTCATGCCGGTTGTCTTGACGGCGTCGAGGAGCCGCTCGAGTTCCTCCACCGACATCCCGGCCGGCACGGCGCTGATGACGTGCTTGCCGGCTTTCATCGCTTCGATACCCATCCAGGCATGAAGCGGGGCGGGCGTGAAGACGGCTACCGCGTCCAATTCCGAATGCTTCAGGAAATCGCGGAAGTTCTTGTACGCGGCGTTGCACCGGTAGACCTCTGACAGGCGCTGGAGCCGGTCCGGTCGGATATCGCAGACGGCGGTGACTTTCGCCTCCGGGTGCAGATGCCACTGGAAGCTCGACCCGAATCCGCCGCCCACCACTCCGATTCGGACGATCTTTGACGCGGGCGGCTGGGACTGGACGACCGAGACGCCGAGGCCGGCCAGGAAGGAACGGCGGGAGAGGTTCTGTGTAACGGTCATCGCTCCAACATGATACTCTCCATCAAAGCTCATGAACGACAAGTGGCGGAAGTCCCGTGAATATTTGAGCCGTGCCCGGGAAACGCTTGCCGGCGGCGTCAGCAGCCCGTTCCGCGCGAAGATCCCGGTGCCCCTCTACTTCACCGGAGGCTGCGGGCCGCGCCTCACCGACGTCGACGGCAATTCGTATGTCGATTACACGCTGGCCTGGGGCCCGAACATCCTCGGCTACCGCCACCCGGCCGTTGTCGAGGCGCTCCGCAAGCAGGCCGAAGGCGTCCACACGTACGGCGCGCAGCACGAACTCGAGTTCCAGGTTTCCGAGCTGATCCACCGGCTGGTCCCCTGCGCGGAGCTGGTCGCATTTTCCTCGAGCGGCACCGAGGCGGTGCAGCTCGCGCTGCGGCTCGCACGCGCCTACACCGGCCGCAATCTCATTCTCAAGTTCGAGGGGCACTACCACGGCTGGGTGGACTCGGTGCTAGTGAGTCACCATCCCAGCGCCGCTGAGCTGGGTCCCGCCGGTTCGCCGAACGTCGTCCTCGAATCGCGCGGCCAGCCGCCGAACGTCGCCGAGAACGTCGTCGCCGCGCCGTGGAACCACGTCGAGAGCATCGATCGCACCTTCGCCGAGCGCGGCCCGGAAATCGCCGCGGTGATCATGGAGCCGGTGCTCTGCAACAGCGGTTGCCTGATGCCGTCGCCGGGATACTTGGCCGAGGTGCGCGACCTCTGCCGCCGTCACGGCGCGTTGTTGATCTTCGACGAGATCATCACCGGCTTCCGCATCGCGCTCGGCGGCGCGCAGCAGCACTTCGGCGTCACGCCGGACCTGGCCACGTTCGGCAAGGCGGTGGGCGGCGGGGTGCCGGTCAGCGTCGTCGCCGGGCGGCGGGACATCCTCGAGCAGATGATCACCGGCGGCGTTTCCTTCGGCGGCAGCTTCAACGGCAACCCGCTGGTGCTGGCCGGCGCGCACGCCACGTTATCGGAAATGGCTCGCGACGATGGCGCGGCGCTGGCCCAAGCTAACCGCATCGGCGCTTTGCTGATGGAAGGAATCCGCGAGGCGGGCGTCAGGCGCGGCGTTCCGATGACGGTTTGCGGCTTCGGAGCCGCCTTCGCGGTGCATTTCACAGGCCGGGCTGAACTGCGCGACTATCGCGACACGCTGGACGACGACCGGGCGCGCCTGGCTTGGTTCGTCCGCGCCCTGCTCGAGCGCGGCGTCTACATGCTGCCCGATGGGCGCATGTACACCTCGGCAGTGCACACCGAACGGGAAGTGGAAGAGACGCTTCAGGCGGTCGAGCAGGCGCTCGCTTCCGCCGCGTGGTAGGAGCTCCGCACCAGCGGCCCGGATTCGACGTGTCCGAATCCCATCTCGTAGCCGGCGCGCCGGAACTCCGCGAACTCCTGCGGCGGGATGTAACGGATAATCGGCAGGTGCTTCTTGCTGGGCTGTAGATACTGCCCGAGGGTCAGGATATCGACGTGGTGCGCGCGGAGGTCGCGCATGACTCCGAGCACTTCGTGTGCCGTTTCGCCCAAGCCTAGCATCAGGCCCGACTTCGTGGGAATGTCCGGCCGCGCCCGCTTGGAGTAAGCCAGGATATCGAGAGAACGCTCGTACCGTGCGCCGAGTCTCACCTGGCGATACAGGCGCGGCACGGTCTCGGTGTTGTGGTTCATCACGTCCGGCTTGGCTTCGAGCACGATGTCCATGGCCGCGTGAGATCCCTGAAAGTCCGGGATCAGCACCTCGACGCGGCAGCCGGGCACGCGCCGGCGGATCGCCCGGATGGTCAGCGCGAACAGCTCCGCGCCGCCGTCCTTGCGGTCGTCGCGGTTGACGCTGGTTACGACGGCGTACTTCAGGCCCAGCGCGGCCACCGCCTCGGCCACCCGCCGGGGCTCGTCGTAGTCCACCGCGAGCGGAGCGCCTTTCTGCACCGCGCAGAACCCGCACCGCCGCGTGCACACGTTACCGAGGATCATGAACGTGGCCGTGCCGTGATTCCAGCACTCGCCCACGTTCGGGCAGGCGGCGCTTTCGCAGACGGTGTGAAGCCGGAGGTGTTCGACGAGAGATTTCAGCTCGCTGTAATGCTCGCCCACGGGCGCAGGCGCGCGCAGCCAAGGGGGGCGTTCGAGCTTGGGGGCGATGGTGACCAGCACTGGTTTGATTCTAGCAGTGAGGACCGGTTCGTCGCGCACGGTGTACGTGGCCGGCCCATGCCCCACTAAAGCTCAACGAATTTAGAAATGACCCGCCAGCCGACATAGTTAAGTCCATTGCGTGGTTAGGTTGCCCAGGGTCTGGGCAGCGTCCGAGCTCACTCTCTAGCGACGATAGCGAACATCGTCGTTGCGGCCATAACCGCGTTGCGAGTTCAGTACCGGGAGATCCCAATGGTCGTCCTCAAACTTGCGTAGAAGAGCCGCTTCAGCCTGTGCCGTGAGTTCACGCGGCAAGACCGCGAAGACGATGGAGACTTCAATGCCTGGGCGGTTGCGAACCCGGGCCAGCCGATTCGCAGCGGTGTGCCGCACAAAGTGGTTGGCAATCTCCTTTCGAAGGCTGCCGTCGGACTTCCCAATCTTGAGGACACGAGTCTCTCCCTTGTAGCGAGAATAGTCCTCGTTCTGAAGAATCTGGTAGACACCAGGTTCCTCGGGCACTTCTCGGTCAACCCCCGACTGTTCGAACGGCACCTCACCCGACCAATCGATGTTCAACCCCGCCGTCCATTCGTCCGACATTCAGCGAACACATACCAACGCGCACTGCGCCAAGGTGGCAGAAGCCACCTTCACCACCCGTCGGGAACGATGCGCATGGAAGCTGCCCATTCGATGACTGCCGCCCGCGCGTTCCTGACCGCGGCACTTTCGACTTGTGAAAGCTTCTTAGCCTGATATTCAGCCGCATTGCGCACTTCTGTGACGACCTTCATGAACGCCGCTATCTCCCTCGGGATTCGCCCCGAGCGGGACAAGCGGTTGATTCTGGCGCCAACGCCTTCTTCATCTTCTTTTGAATCATCAAGGACATCCAGAAGCCGAACTAACTCACGTCGCCAGCGCGCTAGGTCATCCGCTCCGACTGCCTTCCTGGTCGCCACCGACGCGGCACGATCAGAGGGTGTTGGTTGCCCGCCTTCGACTCGTACGCCAGATTTCACAGGAGGCGCGTCTCCGATCCGAATCGAAGTTAACGAACTGAGATCGACTTCAACCACGTCTCCCTGTGAGTAGTTCGCCTGGAGCCAATCCCTCAGTTTGGAGCCGCCACTGATTCGAGCAGTCCCATTTCGGTTTGCTCGTCGATTGACCTTCCCTTCGATCGTCCTTCCATGTGCACCAAGGGCCAATTCAACCGGACCGTCAGTGGGACGGACGAACCGGTCGAAGTCAACGCTTACATTGAAGAAACCCTGTTGATAGTAGGTCTTCTCCAATGTGAGCTTAGGGGTCGTTTAAAAATAATATTTACAAATCACGATCTACGCGCTATGCTGGTGG
>CAZACK010000191.1:0-5174 GCA_964483455.1 uncultured Solibacteraceae bacterium | reverse complement strand
TTTATGAGAATCGCGACGCTTCCCGGCAGCCGAAACGCGATCTCAAGACCTTCGGGGCGCGACTGTACTCGAACCCGGCGAACGGGGGGTGGCAGTATGAGTATGAATCTGCGTGGCAGTTCGGACGTTGCGGCGGCCTGAAAGCGTTTGGCCATCTTCAGAACGTGGAGGCTGGACACCGCTGGTCGTCCGCCTGGCAGCCGCTCGTCCTGTTTCAGTACACTTACTCGAGCGGCGACCGCGACCCTCTCGACGACCGCCTCGGGCGCTTCGACCCGCTGTTCGGGGCGCGTCGATTCGACCTGGCGCCGACCGGCACCTACGCGCTGTTCACCCGGTCCAATCTCAACTCGCCCGCCTGGCGCGTGTCGGTGCGGCCGGCCAAGCCCGTCGAGCTGTTTTTCGTTCACCGCATCGGCTGGCTCGCCCAGAGCCGTGACGAGTGGCGCGGTACGAGCCAGCGGGACAGGACAGGAGCCTCGGGCTCGCACCTCGGCCATCACTTCGAGAGCTTCCTCCGATGGAAACTAATCGGCAACTCCGATTTCGAGGTCGGCTACGCCCGGTTCGCTCCGGGCACCTTTGTCGAGCGCCAGGCGGCCGCCGGCGGCCGCGGGAGCAATTACTTCTGGGTGATGAACGAATTCCAGTTCTGAGGCGTTTAGGCAGACCGTAATCCGCTATTCCAGCTCGATGGCGGCCAGCCCGTAGATGCCCGTTTCTTCCGGCTCGAATGTCAGGACTTGGCGCCCGTTCTGCCGCGTGGTTTCAAACTCGAGCGGATGCATGGCGCCCAAGGAACCGCTGTAGGCAAGGCTACGAGCTTTCTTGCCGGCGGGCAGGGCCACCTGCGCTCTCAGTCCGCGTGCCGGCGTGATCGTGCCGTCCAGCGTGACGTCGTAGTTGACAAAGTGCACCAGCAGCCGGTGCGCGTTCTTCTCCAGCATGGTGGTCAACTCCACGTAGGCCGGACCCGAGACGAGCCGCGTGACCCTCGCTCCGAGCAGCGACGAGACGCGATCGGCCATGTTCTCCAGTTCACGCCGCAACGCCGGATCCATCTGGTTGCGCGTGTAGCCTTGCGGGATATCGGCGAAGACGTCCGCCATGGTGGGGCCGAAGGTGGTGTATTCGCCGCGCGCCTTGAGCTGGATCAGGAAGCGCGATGGCGGGATCGAGAGCGGCAGATACACCGCTTGTCCCTTTCCGGCGCTGCGCGTTGCCTCCGATTGGCCATAGCCGCCGCTTCCGAACAGCCCGGCGAGCGGCGGGCGCGTGTGCGGCAGGTTGTGCTCGTCCTTCACACCGCTCGCGCCGAACACCAACACCGTTCCTCCGGAGCGCGCAAATCGCACCAGCCCTTCCTGGTGCCGCGCGCTCATCAGCGGAAGGTAGGGGACGACCACCAGATCGAAAGGCGCCAGCGCGGTCGGACTCAGCAAATCGTCCTCCGCGATCATCACGTGAGCGATCCCCTTGTCGGCGAGCACTCTCGAGGCGCTGAAGGCGAAGCTCAGCTCGTCGGCGAGATACTGCCGGAGTGAGGCGACCACGCCGATATTGCCGTACATCCGCGCGCCGGTGAGCTTCTCTTCGTTCGCCGCCAGGAACCGGTAGATCCCGGTGGCGCCCGGCGGAGTCTCCCGTTTCTCGCGGAACACGCAATGGTTGGCGACCGCCTCCGCGATGTTGATCTGCGCCATGGAGCTCAGGCAGCGCTCGGTCGGGTTCGGGAAGATCGGCGGCGTGATCTCGGTGGCGTACACGATGACCGGCTTGCCGTGCGTCACCGCGGCCAGGAACTTGAGTGCCGGGCTGTTGGTGATCTTGACGCCGCGCTCGTCCTTTCGCGGCGCGGAGTCCAGGAATTCCTGAATCTCGGAGTAGACGAAATCGTCGTAGCCGGCGCGCCCGAGCAGTTCCATGTTTCCCGCCGCGTCGTAGGCAATGGGGCCGTAGCCGAAGCCGCCGTACACGTTGCCGGAGATCAGGAAGCTCGGGTTGTACCGGCGGGCGGCTTCCCGAAGGCGCCGGTGAAACTCGGCCACCGAGTGGCCGCGGAAGCTGATCCACTCCATCCAGAACGGCTCGCCGCGCTTGCGCGGCGGGGCGACCGTGCTGTAGTCCGCCGTCCCGTACTTGGCGCGGGCGGCCTCGCGCGGCAGGCTCTTGTCCAGGTACGAGAGGAAGCCGCTCCGGCAATACGGGCAGTAGCACGTTTCGCCGGCGATCTGCGTCCAATCGACGTAGGAGCCGTCGATCCCGCACTCCGCCTGCGCCCGGATGCGGCCCTCCATCATGCGCGCGAAGGACGGGTTGTTCGGGCATCCCCACGTCTCGAACCCGCTGCCCGTCTTCTGCCCGTACGGCGCGTAGCGGTAGAACGGGAAGGTTCCATCCGGACGCACGGTGATCCAGCTTGTCGGGTCCTCGGCCGGCTTCGGGCCGATGTAGTCCTCGAAGTCGCTCCAACGCTCGTCATAGAACTTTCGCCAGTGGATCTGCTCCTTACGGGGCGGCGCTTCCGGAGTGTCGGAGGTTCCATTGAGCGAACTGGACAGGTAGCGCAGAACGATGTAGCCCTTCTCGTGATAGGTGCGAGTGAACTCCTTGGCCTTTGCCATCCCGGCATCGAACTCCGCTCGCGTCACCTGCTCGAAGTTCGGCGCGCCGGGGCCGAAGGTGATGGTGAGATGATTCCGGGTGAGGAACTCCAGGTCGGACTTGTGCCCGAGCCGCCAGTGGCCCCAGTCGGTATTGGGCGTCCATTGCGGCTGGGCGTAGACGGCAGTTGCGGCCAAGAACAGGCAGGCGACAGCGCGAGCGGCCAGGGTGGGCGGGGAAGGAGTCATAGCGCAAGAGCTCTATAGCGGGTTCGAACCCGCTTCGAAGGTTACTGGGCGCGCCGCGGCACTGTCAAGTCAAACAAGTCGCAGAACAGGTCATTTCCGTCAATCCCCCCAGTCGCCGGCCACGGATAGCGGCCGGCGGCCCGCCGGGCGTGTTTAAGGCCGTGCTGCTTCCAGCCGGCGGGTCTCTCACACGCGAGCACAGCCAGCGATGCCGGAAGACCCTTCCCATGCTTGCGGGGAGAATACGTAAGCGCCCGGACCTCCCATGGGGGATTCTCGAATCGGACTCCAGTGGTTGCGGCAGCGCCGCTTGACGGACGTTGTTGCCTGTTGTAAGCTGTTGTCCGTTGTGGACAACAGTGCGTTTTCAGGCAACAGCCTCATTCGAGCGGCCATCGAAGGGCTGGCGAGCCGGCTGCCGGCAGGCTGGCGAATCGCCGCAGCCAAAGGAGGAAGTCCCGGGCGTCCTCGCCTGAATGCCGTGCTGCGCATCCGAGGGCCCGGTTCGGGCTCGGCATCCATGCTTGTCGAAGCGAGAAACCGCCTCGAGCCCAAAGACTTGGATGACATCGCTGGCGTCCCAAGCCAGCGTCGGGACCTCCCGGTCCTTGTGGTGGCTCCGTTCCTCAGCCCTCGAACGCAGGAACGCCTCCGAACCATGGGCTGGGGCTATGCCGACCTGACGGGCAACATCCGGCTGAGCCTTTCGAAGCCCGGCCTGTACGTTGAGGCCCGCGGAGCGGACAAGAACCCAAAGCCCGACGTTCGGGAACGCCGGTCGCTGAAAGGCGCGAAGGCCGGCCGGATGGTTCGAGCGCTGTGCGACTTTCGTCCGCCGCTCGGTCTGAGGGATTTGGCTAAACGAGCCGCGGTGGACCCGGGGTATGCGTCCCGAATCGTGGACTTCCTGCACCGGGAAGCGCTCATTGTCAGGGAGCCGCGAGGACCGATCACGAACGTCGATTGGCCAGCCCTGCTGCGGCGTTGGTCGCAGGAGTACACACCCTTTCAGCGCCAAGGCGTGAAGTGGTATCTTGCCGCCCGGGGTCTCGCCCGGCTGACGGAAAGCCTTCGGGCGCTGTCGTTGCGTTACGCAGTGAGCGGATCCTGGGCTGCCGCGGGATTTGCGCCGGTCGCTCCGCCACGCCTCTTCTTGTGCTACTGCGATGATCTCTCCGCCGTCGCCGCGGCGCTCGATGTCCGTCCGGCGGATGCCGGCTCCAATGTGGTTCTCGTGACGCCGTTTGACCCCGTGGTCTACGAGCGCACCTCACGGCAGAAAGGAATTACGGTCGTCGCGCCGAGCCAGATTGCTGTCGACCTGCTGACCAGTCCGGGACGGGGTCCGAACGAGGCCGAAGCGCTGATGGAATGGATGCGGGAGAACGAGAGTGCCTGGCGAGCCTGACCCGCTCTATGCGGCCGCGCGAGGCGTTCTTCTGGATGCCCTCGCAGCCTTGGGTCCGCAGCGCAACGCTATCATCCTCGTCGGCGCACAGGCCATCTACTTGCACACCGGCGCCATTGAGCTTCCGCTCGCCGAGTACACGAGCGATGCGGACGTCACCCTTGACCCCCACCTTTTGAGGCGGACCCCTGAGATCGAATCCGCGCTCACGGCAGCCGGTTTCTCTCGCAGACGTCGAGTCGGCGCCTGGGTGACGACAAGGGAGGTCAGCGGCAGCCAGGTTGACATCGAAGTCGACCTGCTGGTGCCCGAAGCGGTGGGTGGCCCTGGCCGAAGGGCCGCCCGGCTGGCCGGCCACGCGGACCAGGTGGCTCGCAAGGCGCGCGGCCTCGAGGCGGCGTTGGTCGACAAGCAAATGATGACTCTCCGCGCGCTCGACGCCGCCGACCCCCGCACCTTCAATGTCGCCGTGGCTGGCCCAGCCGCCTTGCTCATCTCAAAGCTGCACAAGATTCAGGAACGACTTGCAGAACGAGAGCAGCGGCGTGTCGATGACAAAGATGCGTTGGACATCCTGCGGCTGTTGCAGGCGGTGCCGACCCTCGATCTGGCGCAGGCATTTCGCCGACTCCTGGGTGACGCAGTCGCGGCCATCGTGACGCAAGAGGCGCTCGCCGCACTAAAGGATCTATTCTCCGAGGCCCGACAGCCCGGCGCCCAGATGGCGGCGCGCGCCGCCGGCCCCCTTGCGGTCCCCGAAGAAATCACCGGCTCGTGCGCGATCCTCGCAACGGACCTGCTGAACGCGCTGTCGCAAGGCTGACGGAGACGGCAGAGCTAATTGGAACACTACTGTCCAATATTAGATGTAGTACTTTATTAGTAGATCTGAGAAATAGTTTAAACATTTGTCA
>CAZACK010000190.1:2018-5572 GCA_964483455.1 uncultured Solibacteraceae bacterium | reverse complement strand
TCCAGCACGGCGAGGTGTTCGTCACCGACGACGGCGCCGAGACGGACCTCGACCTCGGGCACTATGAGCGCTTCACCCACGCCAACCTCACCCAGAGCAACAACGTTACCTCCGGGCGGATCTACGAGCAGATCATTACCCGCGAGCGCCGCGGCGACTACCTCGGCAAGACGGTCCAGGTCATCCCCCACGTCACCAACGAAATCAAAGCGGCGGCTCGGCGGGTCTCGGGCGGCGTCGATGTGGCCATCGCCGAGATCGGAGGCACGGTGGGCGACATCGAATCGCTGCCATTCCTGGAGGCGATCCGCCAGATGCGCCACGAAATGGGCCGCGACAACGCCATCTTCGTCCACGTGACGCTGGTGCCGTGGATCTCCGCCGCCCACGAGTTGAAGACCAAGCCCACCCAGCATAGCGTCAAGGAGCTGCGCGCTATCGGTATCCAGCCCGACGTGCTGCTCTGCCGCTCGGAGCGGTTCCTGCCTCAGGACGTGCGCGAGAAGATCGCCCTCTTCTGCGATGTCGATGTGGACGCCGTGATCACCGCGATGGACGTGCAGTCCGTCTACGAGGTGCCGCTGGTGTTCGCCGAGCAGCGGGTGGACGAGATCGTCATGCGCCTTCTGAAGCTCGACGCCGCCCCGCGGGACATGGGCCGGTGGACCTCGATGGTCGACCGCATGCGCAATCCCGCCGATCATGTCGACATCGCCCTGGTCGGCAAGTACGTCGCCTACGAGGACTCCTACAAGAGCTTGAAGGAAGCACTGCTGCACGGCGGCCTCGCCCACAACGTGCAGGTGAACACGCACTGGATCGAGGCCGAGGGGCTCACCGAGCCCGGCTACGAGCGCCAACTCGAGCCGTTCGACGGCATCCTGGTTCCCGGCGGCTTCGGCAAGCGCGGCATCGAGGGGATGATCCAGGCCATCCGCTTCGCGCGCGAGCGGAAAGTGCCTTATTTCGGCATCTGCCTGGGAATGCAGACGATGGTGATCGAATTCGCGCGGAATGTCTGCGCGCTCGAAGGCGCGGATTCCACCGAGTTCGACCCGGCAACGCCTCACCGGGTGATCTACAAGCTGCGCGAGCTGAAAGGCGTGGACGAGCTGGGCGGCACGATGCGTCTCGGTGCGTATCCGTGCGAGCTCGCCGAAGGCAGCTTCGCCCACCGCGCCTACGGGGCCAGGCAGATCAGCGAGCGCCACCGGCACCGCTATGAATTCAACCGGGAATACGAGGAGATCCTCACCTCAAACGGACTGCGCCTCGCGGGGCAGACTCCCGACGGAGTGTACGTGGAAATCTGCGAGATTGCGGACCATCCGTGGTATCTCGGCTGCCAGTTTCATCCGGAGTTCAAGTCCAGGCCGCTCGAGCCGCACCCGCTGTTCAAGGCGTTTGTGGGCGCGTCGCTGGAGCACAAGCGCCGCAAGGAGGAAGCCGCGGCCCGCGAGGCCGCGCCTCTGTTTTCCCATGCGGATTGAGCTGGTCACTCCCGCGGGAGACCCGGTCGTCTTCGGCGACGGCGCGCCGCTGGCATTGATCGCCGGCCCTTGCGTGATCGAGAGCGACGAGCACGTGCACTTCCTCGCCCGGGAGATCGGCCGGCGCGTGGGGCCGTTCGTGTTCAAGGCGTCGTTCGACAAAGCCAACCGCAGCAGCGTCGATTCCTATCGGGGGCCGGGCCTCAGGGAGGGCCTGCGGATTCTCGGCGGGCTCAAGAAGGACGGCTTCGCCATCCTGACCGACATCCACGAGCCGTCACAGGCGGAGGCGGCCGCCGAGGTCGCCGACGTCCTTCAGATCCCGGCGTTTCTGTGCCGGCAAACGGACCTGCTGGCCGCCGCCGGCCGCACCGGCCGCATCGTCAACATCAAGAAAGGGCAGTTCGTCGCGCCTCAGGACTTTCGGCTGGCCGCCGAGAAAGTCGCCGCCACCGGCAACTCGAAGATCCTGCTGACGGAGCGCGGCTCCTCGTTCGGTTACCACAACCTGGTGGTCGATATGCGGGGGCTTTCCATCCTCCGGGATTTCGGCTGGCCGGTAGTGTTCGACGCCACCCACAGCGTCCAGCTTCCGGGCGGCGCCGGAACCGCCTCGGGGGGCGAGCCGCGGTTCATCGAGCCGCTGGCGAGGGCGGCGGTGGCGGTCGGAATCGACGCCTTGTTCGTCGAGGTCCACGAAGCGCCGGAGCGCGCGCGCTCCGACGGGCCGAACGCCTTGCGCCTCGACCTGCTGGAGACGCTATGGGCGCGGCTCCGAAGCCTCGATGGGCTGGTAAAAACCTTCGAAACTCAGTGACAGGCTACTCTGTCCCCAACCCCGCAGGATCACCGCTCGCTGGCTCGCGCCACCGGCCTGCCGTACACCTCGATCCAGTCCAGCCGCGAGCAGGCAATGCTCTCGCCGCCGGCCATCAGGTCGGTGAAGCCGATCTCGTCCACCTTGCGCAGGTCCGGCCGCTCGACCCAATCGCCTTCGATGATCCTCTCGATGTTCAGCTTGCGCCAGCGGATGTCGGCCATGTTGAACTCGCGCTCGCGCCAGTCGCTTGAGGCGGGATCGTCGGCGTCGCTCACCAGCCAGTCGCCGGCGGCCGTCTTCAGAATGATCCTGAGCCGGCGGAATCCCGCCTGCTTCGACCGCCAGCGGATCTTCGCCTGCCCGGTGAGGTCCACCAGCGCGTCTTTGCGGCGCAGGCTGACGGCCCAATGGGCCGGGGCCGTGCCGGACCAGATGTAATACGGATCGTCGGCGGGCGTGTCGTGGTGGCTCTTCTTGACGCCCGACCTGCCCGGCCCGTGAAGGGTGAGGAGAAGAGCCGGATTGGCCACGTGCATCTGCGTGACGGGCGTCTCCGGCGGGATCTCCTTCCAGTCTTCGCGGAAGAAAAGCCCGGGCCGGTCTTGAGCCGCCAGCCAGGCGGGGATGATCCAGAGCGCCGCGGCGCCGTGTGCTATTCTCACTTGGATTCCTTTCGCGAGGATTCTACCGCGGTTCCGTCATGAAGATGAAGTTCCGCCATCCGCCCGGCGCGGATGAGCGGTTGAGGAAACTGGCCAAGGCCATCGAGTCGCTGGTGCGCAAGGACGAGGAGCGCATCCGCCGGTCGAAAGAAATCGCCGATCTCCGCCGCCTGGGTGCGCGCGAGCTTCACGCCGCCTGCGCGGAGTTCGTGTCTTCCGTGAACCGGCTGTTGTCCGGCGTCGGCGTCGAGCTGAGCCCGTCCGAGTACACCGACGAGTGGTTCCGGGATTCGGGCGTGAACGTGGTTCAGATCAACATCTCGGGGCGCCTTGTGCAAATCACCTTCGAGGCGACCGAGGAGCTTGCCTCCACAGAGAAGATGCGCATCCCGTACATCCTCGAGGGGGCCATCCGCTGCTTCAACCAGGAGCTGCTCGAGCGTGTGGCCATTCACGAGACACAGCTCTACTATTGCCTCGACCGCGGCAAGACCATCTGGCTTCTGTTCGATCCGCGAACCCAGCGGACGCTGGCGCTGGACCAGGAGCGGCTGATCTCGTTCGTCGAGCAGTTGATCTGAT
>CAZACK010000190.1:0-1918 GCA_964483455.1 uncultured Solibacteraceae bacterium | reverse complement strand
AAACCGGTCGGCGTGTTTCGCACGCACGAGGAGGCGCCGCGAGTACTGATCGCCAACGCCAACCTTGTCGGCCACTGGTCCGATTGGGAGCACTTTCGAGAGTTGGAGCGGCTCGGGCTGATGATGTACGGGCAGATGACCGCCGGGAGCTGGATCTACATCGGCTCGCAAGGCATCGTGCAAGGCACCTACGAGACGTTCGCGGCAGCGGCGCGCAAACACTTCGGAGGATCGCTTGCCGGCAAATTCGTGGTATCCGGCGGCATGGGCGGGATGGGTGGCGCGCAGCCGCTGGCGGCGGTGATGAACGGAGCGGCGTTCCTCGGCATCGAAGTCGATCCGGAGCGCATCAAGCGCCGTCTTCGCTCCGGCTACTGCGACATCATGGTGACGGATCTGAACGAGGCCATCCGCATCCTGCGCAGCGCGGTGCACCGGAAGCACGCCACCTCGGTCGGCCTGGCCGGCAACTGCGCCGAGGTGCTGCCCGAGATGGCGCGGCGCGGCATCGTGCCCGACCTGCTGACCGACCAGACCAGCGCCCACGATCCGCTCAATGGCTACATTCCCGCCGGCCTCGGCGTCGAGCAGGCAGCCGAGCTTCGCCTGCGCGACCCTCGGGAATACCTGCGCCGCTCGATGGACTCGATCGCCGTCCACGTGCGGGCCATGCTCGACCTCAAGCAGCAAGGCTCGGTGGTGTTCGACTACGGCAACAACATCCGCAAGATGGCGGCGGAGGGCGGAGTCGCGGACGCGTTCACCATCCCCGGCTTCGTCCCCGAGTACATCCGGCCGATGTTCTTCGAGGGGCGCGGGCCGTTCCGCTGGGTGGCCCTGTCGGGGGAGCCGGAGGATATCGCCAGGACCGACGAGCTCGTTTCCAGGCTGTTTCCGGAGAATGAAACGCTGACCCGCTGGATTGCACTAGCCAGAAAACGGGTGAAGTTCCAAGGCCTGCCGGCCCGCATCTGCTGGCTGGGGTACGGCGAGAGGGCGCGGTTTGCGCTGGAGATGAACCGCATGGTCGCCTCGGGTGAACTCAAAGCGCCGGTCGTGATCGGCCGCGACCACCTGGACTGCGGATCGGTCGCCTCTCCCTACCGCGAAACGGAGAGCATGCGCGACGGAAGCGACGCGGTCGCCGACTGGCCGATCCTGAACGCGTTGCTCAACACCGCCGCCGGCGCCAGTTGGGTCTCGGTGCACAATGGGGGAGGCGTCGGCATCGGGTATTCTCTCCACGCCGGGCACGTGACGGTCGCCGAAGGAAACCAGCAGGCGGCCCGGTGCCTGGAACGCGTCATGACATGCGATCCCGGCATCGGAGTGCTCCGCCACGCCGACGCCGGTTACGAAGAGGCAATCCGGTTTGCTTCCGGAGCGGGCCTCCGCGTGCCCATGCAGGAGGAGACAACCAAGCGCAGATGAACAGGACTGTGCTCGTGCGGAGCGCCAGGCAACTGCTAACGTTGCGTGGCTCCGCCGGACCACGGCGCGGCGCCGCTCTCCGTGACCTGGGACTGATTCAAGACGGTTCGGTTCTCATTCACGACGGACGGATTGTCGAAGCCGGCTCGACCCGCCGCATCGAGAACCTGTCCCTGGCTCGGAGCGCCGAGGTGCTTGACGCATCGGGGCGCGTCGTCCTGCCGGGCTTTGTGGACAGCCACACCCACCTGGTCTGCGGTACGCCGCGGCTTCGCGATTACGGGATGCGGCTCGCGGGCGCGGATTACCATCACATCGCCAAGGAAGGCGGCGGCATCCTGTCCACCGTCAAGGCCGTCCGCGGGACGCCGGCGCACACCCTGGAGCGGCAGGCGAGCGCCGTCCTCGACAACTTCGCGCGCCACGGGACGACAACCGTCGAGGCCAAGACCGGCTATGGGCTCGACCTGTCGGGCGAATGGAAGAC
>CAZACK010000189.1:0-5573 GCA_964483455.1 uncultured Solibacteraceae bacterium | reverse complement strand
CAGTTGTCTACACAACCTGTCTTCTCGGTACGTTGAACGGAGCAGTGCAGATCCAGCAGTTGACGCCGTCTCCAGTGTCCCCGCAGCCGGTTGGGACAACCATCACCTGGACGGCCACGGCGGCGGATCCCGACCCCGGCATCCTGGAGTACCGGTTCGCTTTCAAGGCGCTCGCCGACGCAAGTTTCACGATGGTCCGGGACTTCCACCCGTTGAACTCCTTCGAGTGGACAATGAGCGAGCGCGAGGGTGTTTTTCTGATTCTGGCCACCGCCCGGAACACGAGCACGGGGACGGTGGACTCCCAGACCGCCCTGTTTCTGGTTGGCTCCCGAGTGTCTGGAGCAACGCCGGTCGTCAATCCGACGGCGCATCCGCTGGTTGCCTTGTACAGCGCGCCGCCGTGCACCCCGGGCGACAGCATGCGGGTCCGTTTCCAAGCGCAAGGCGCCGCCGTGCAGGATGCGACGCCGTTCAAGGACTGCAACGGCGTCTTCAGCATGAACTTTTACATCGCGGGCCTGCGGGCGAACACCAATTACGTCATGCGCCACGAAATCGTCAGCAGCGGCGGTATGACATGGGGCCCAGTCCTGCAATTCATGTCCGGCCCGATCCCGCCGACCCTGAGCTTCCCCACCTTGACCAACCTTCTCCCGCCCACCGGGCAAACCAGCTTGTGGGACAAGTTCATTCTCTGGGACTACCTCTTCAGCGGCCTCCAGGTGATGTTCCCAACCGTGACCGACCTCAATGGTAACGTCGTCTGGTACTACGAGAAGGTCGGGAACACACTCCAGAACTCGAGGTTTTTCATCCGGCTGACCGACTATCAGACCTTGCTGTTGCATGCGAACGACGAGACGATTGCGGATCCGCTACGGACCCAGAATCAGCTCCTGCGCGAGATCGACCTGGCGGGCAACACGCTGCGGGAAACCAACGTAACCCGCGTCTCGGAGCAACTGCTTAGCCTGGGCTATCCTGACATCCAATCGTTTCACCATGACGCGATCCGCCTGGCTAACGGGCACACGATTACCCTGGCCAGCGTGGAACGGATCTTTCCGGCGGGCACGCAGGGGGCGACCGAACCGGTGAACATCCTTGGCGACATGGTCGTCGACCTGGATGAGAACATGCAGGTGGCCTGGGCCTGGAATCCTTACGACCACTTGGACGTGAATCGAGCGGCGCTGCTGGGCGAGAAGTGCGGGCCGCTCCAGCCCGGTTGCCCGCCCTTCTTCTTGTCGCTATCCGCCAATGACTGGATGCACAGCAACTCGGTGAACTATTCACCCGTCGACGGCCATCTGACGATCTCGATGCGCCACCAGGATTGGGTGATCAAGATCGACTACGCCAATGGCGCCGGGTCTGGCAACGTGGTGTGGCGGCTGGGAAATGACGGCGACTTCACTCCGATTTCCGCCGATCCGTACCCGTTCTTCACCCACCAGCATGATGCCGGCTACGAAACGGGAGGGAGCACGTTCCTGTCGGTTTACGACAACGGCAATACGCGGGTCTCCCAGACGGGTCCCGGCAACAGCCGCGGGCAGGTTTGGGAACTGAATGAGGCGGCCATGACCGCGACGCTGCTGATCAATGCCGACCTCGGGGTGTACGCCTTTGCCGTGGGCAACGGCCACCGGCTCTCCAACGGCAACTATCACTTCCACTCGGGGATCATTGGTGGGAACCATTCCCAGGCAACGGAGGTTTATCCCGGCGGCGGGCTGAACTACACCGAGGAGGCCCAGGTTGTCTCCTACCGCAGCTATCGGCTGCGGGACATGTACACGCCGCCGGTGAAGTAGCCGCACCGACGTCCAGCGCGAGAGACTGCTCTGGCCGGCATGCATGAGGATATCGGCCCACCACGAGAGCAAACTCAAGGGTCACGCTCGAGTTGCCTGCCTGGCCATCGCGGCCACGGTGGGGTTGGTGGCCCAGACTGACGACTCGGCGCCCTCCGTCTTTCAGCCCGCGCCTCGCGGGTGCGCGACGATCCATTGCGACGTGGGCGAGTCCAACTACGCGCGCCTGATGGCTCCGAGCAGTTCGAACCCAACCATCATCGCGCACGACACAATCCCAACCGGGTCCGGCAACCCCTTCGTTCCGGCATCATCTCCGAACCAGGGGGCGGGGTGTGCGTCGAATGGGCGGACCGTGGTGTGTTCCTACAACAACACCTTCGGCGATAACGTGGTCGCGTACGACTACTCCGGATCGCGCCTGTGGACGTCCGGCAGCCATCTGAATTACACGGCGTTCGCCTCGGTGCCGATGATCAGCAGCAGCGGGGCTGTAATCGCTGCTGACGACACGAGCCTGATCCGGTTCAGTCCCGCGGGCGCAGTCGTGTGGAAGACGGCCACGCCTGGAGGCATTCCGATCAGCCCGCTGGTGACTCAGTCCGGTGTGATTGTGCTGGCCACCAGAGCTGGACCGATTTCCGCCTTCGACAGCGTCGATGGCCATCTGCTCGGAAGCCTTTTCGTGCGGCAGGATCCGCTCGATCTCGTCTTCTTCGACACCACCAATACGCCCTGCCTGGTCAACAATCGGGTCTACGTTTCCATGGCTCTCCCCGATGACCCCGACCAGACGGCCCGATTGGTGGCCGTGGACGTCGATGCGGCCAACCCCATCGAACCGCTCAGGGTGGCCTGGCATTTCCCGTTCGGGGGCCCCAGCTACGCCAGCGTCGGCTGCTATGGCAACACCATCATTTTCGATGGAGGCCGGTTGAATCCGGGCGACCCGGGCGGTCCGCACTTGTTCGCCGTGAGCGATAACGGCGCCTCCGGCTCCTTGAAGTGGGCGCTGCCGACGGCGAGTTTCGTGGCCGGTTCCGTCACCTGGGATCCCAGGGGCGGAATTTGGGTCCAGATCGGAGGGGCGTCCAGCATCCAGCGGCGCTCCATCCAAACCGGTGCCCTGATCGAGTCACTTAACGTCATCAATCTGATCGGCGATCCGAATCCCAACATCCCGTATTCCGTCATGACGATGACCGGCTCCATGACAAGCCCGATCCTCATCGAGGGCACGTTCAGCCGGAACGGCCTCAGCGCCTGGGTGATCGCGGTGGACTTGAACTCAAAGGCTTTGCGGTGGAAAATCAACCTCAACCCATCCTTGGGAGGCGACAACACACAAGGGCAGTTCCCCATCGTGCTGGGTCCGAGCGGCAAGCCGGTGCTGGTGTTTGCCGGACGCACCAGCGGTGCCTATTTCGTGGCCGACCCTTGAGCAGCGGTGGGACTCACGTTCCTGGTGTTGTTGTTGCGGAAGTTGAGGTATGATCTTGCAGGAGGTGCGATGCCGACTGGGAACGGCTGTCTGCCTTTTGAACCCGCCCGACTGTTGATCCTGCTGCTGGTGACCCTGACGGCATCCCCGGCAGCGGCGCAGTCTCGTCTTCTCTCCTCGACGCTGATCGGCACCGGCGCGCGCGTCGATTGGTCGCCGGTTCGCGGCCTGCTCGTTTTCGACAAGACTGGAGCGGACCGCTACTTCGATGTGTACACCATGCTGCCGAACGGGTCGGCCAAGACCTGCCTGACCTGCGACAGGGCCATCCCGCAGCTCCACATCGGCAATCCGGCCTGGCATCCCAGCGGCAACTACATCTTGTTTCAGGTGCAGGACCCGTCTCTGCCCTTCCTGCCTCCCGACCGGGAGCCCATCGCCTGGCGGATGACGAACCCAGGCTGGGGCACGAACAATAACCTCTGGCTGATGACGGCGGACGCGACCCAATTCTGGCAATTGACCAGCGTCGCCGCGGGCATGGGCGTGCTCCATCCGCACTTCAACAGCGACGGCTCGCGCCTCACCTGGGCCGAGAAGGTCGGTCTGATCGGCGCCGACCAGCAGTGGCTGATCAAGGTGGCTGACCTCGTCTGGACCGGCGACACACCCTCCCTTGCCAACATCGTCGAGGTGCAGCCACTCGGCATCGACCTGTTTTACGAGACTCACGACTGGTCGCCGGACGATTCCAAGATTCTTTTCTCGGCCGGCTTCCCGAGCCTGAAGGTGCTCGATCTTTACACGTACGAGTTGGCGTCCGGCGCCGTCCAGAACTTGACCAATTCCCCGGACGTCTGGGACGAGCACGCCCACTATTCCCCCGACGGGCAACTGATCGTCTGGTCCTCTTCGAGGGACATCACCACGACCAGGGACTATTTCGTCCCGTTCCTCGACTATTGGGCGATGTCCGCGAACGGCGGAAACGCGATCCGGTTGACCTACTTCAATGATCCGGGCTATCCCGAGCACTACGAACTCGGGCTGGTCACGGCGGATTTCGCTTTCGGGCCCAACTCGCAGTACATCATCGGGTCCCTGGAGCAAACCTCTAGCGATCCGCTGCGCCACATGACGTACGTGATCAGCGTCCTGAAACTGGCGCGCGGCGCCCCTTGACCTCCCATCGAAGGCGGGCGCCCGATCAGAGGCTTCCCTTCGGCTGCACCTCTCGTAGCACCGGGTAGAAGTGCACGAACGCGTTGTACACCGCGCCGTGAAGCCGGTGGCAGCACCCGCACATTTCCTCCGCGAACCGTTTGGCCTTCGTCAAGGCCCGGTCGCCCGGTCCGATGAAGCTGTAGTACGACCATTCCTCCGGAAACCGGCCGATATCTTCCACCGCCGCTTCGATGCCGATGGAACGCTCCGCGAAGCGGCCTTGCTTGTTGATGGATGCGCTCCCGACGGTCGACAGAACCTCCATGACGAAGATGGTCTTGTCCGGAAGCGCACCGGTGCGGGCGAAATGGCGGTAGGCCTCCGGCTGAACGCGGATGTTGTGGAATCGGGGGTCGCGCGGCGGCTCCCCGGCGGATGACCGGGCGCCGACGTAACTCATGCCCAGGCTGGCGCCGACGCAAATCCACTTCGTCACCCCGCTCTGCCGCCCCCACCCAACCGAACAACCGGCATACGCAAAAGCCCGGCATTTCTGCCGGGCTTTTGCTGTTCACTTCGGGCAACGTCCTACTCTCCCACGCACTCGCGCGCGCAGTACCATCGGGGCTGAGGGGCTTAACTTCCGTGTTCGGGATGGGAACGGGTGTGACCCCCTCGCTGGAATCACCCGAAAACCTGATTCGCCGGTTGTCCGGTTTCTCGGTTGTCCGGTTCCCGTAACCGGGCAACCGACCAACCATCCAACCGAACACCGCGCTGAAATATCGACGGGCCTTCGCAAGCCGCCCTCGGCGGCCCTGCGCCGAAAGTGAATTTTATGGTCAAGCCGAACGGGCTATTAGTAACGGTTGGCTCAGCGCATCGCTGCGCTTACACGTCCGTCCTATCTAACTGGTCGTCTTCCAGTGCCCTTCTTACCTTACGGTTGGGAGATCTCATCTTGGGGAAGGTTTCGCGCTTATATGCGTTCAGCGCTTATCCTGACCGAACTTCGCTACCCAGCGGTGCCACTGGCGTGACAACTGGATCACAAGAGGTTCGTCCATCCCGGTCCTCTCGTACTAAGGACAGGCCCCCTCAAATCTCCTGCGCCCACCACAGATAGGGACCGAACTGTCTCGCGACGT
>CAZACK010000188.1:0-5889 GCA_964483455.1 uncultured Solibacteraceae bacterium | reverse complement strand
AATCTGCGGCCTCTCGGGCTCACTGAACAGGAGGGTGTTTTCAGAGCAACGCCGGTGGAAGAACACATCCGGTTCTATCGGCGTTCATCGGGGGCTCAAAGCATTGCGCCGCACGGCGGCGAATCAGTACGGCCGCGCCTCGATCGTCCGCAGCAGCAGCTTGATCCGCTCGGCCTTCTTCTTTTCGAGTTCCTCATAACGTTTGGCTTGCGCCTCGGCCCTCGGGTCGTCGGTCCGCTGATAGAGCGAAAGCAGGACCATGTTGCCGCGCTGGCCTTCCGGCGCCAGCTCCAGCGATCGTTCCAGGGCCTTGCCGGCCTGGTCGAAATCCTCCGCCTGCATGTGCGCGAAACCCAGCTCGGCATAGGCTTCAGCGAATCGCGGGTTCAGTTGCACCGCCTTGTCCAAGTGGCGGATGGCGCCGGGGAAATCGTTTTCCTGAATCGCCAGCAAACCCAGATGATAGTGGGCGCCGGGGGCGGTTTCCGGCTTGTCGATGACTTCTTCGAGCAGCCTGCGGGCTTTCTCCGTCTCGAAGCTGTGATAGTACGCCGAGGCGAGCGCCAGCTTGCCGCGCGCGTCGTCCGGCTTCTTCCGGCAGTACGTCTCGAAGTGGAGGGCGGCCTCCTTCCACTTCCTGCTGTTGGCGACCACGGCGCCCAGGGCGTAGTTGTAGTACGGATTTTCCGGGCTTAGCTCCAGCGCCTTGCGAAGCGATTTTTCCGCTTCGACCGGCAAGTCCATCTCCACCGTCACCATGCCGAAGAAGAAGTGAATCGCCGCGTCATTCGGCGCGAGAGCGCGGGCGTGGGCGAGGTAGCTCAACGAGCCCTCCCAGTCCTTCTGCTTGTAGGCGACCCGAGCCAGGTCCACGAGCAGATCGGGAGTGACCTTTCCCGCCGCTTGAGCCGCCCTCTCGTAAGTCTTGCGCGCCTCGCCGAAGTTCCCGTGCCTCTCATAAGAACCCGCGAGCAGCCGGACGCTGTCCGGCGATGCCAGCCCGCGGCGGTCGATCCCCTCCAGAAGACGGATGGCCAGGTCGTCCGCCTTGCCCAGCGCCGGCAGCATGGAGGTGACATCCGCCTCGGTGAGATCCGCGCTTCCGAGCAGCCGCTGCGCGGTCTCGCCGGCAGCGGCATCGGCTAATGCCGCCTGGGCGGCGCAGCGGAGCGCGAGCGCTTGCGCCTTCTCCCGGACATCCTCCGGCAGGTTGTTCAAGTGTTCCAGAGACTCGCGGAAGAGGCCCTCGCGCTGGAGCAGAACCGCAACCTGGTAGTTGGCCTCCACGGATGCTGGGTCGAGTCGCAGAAGCCCCAGGTAGGCGGCGATACCCTTCTTGACGGCTTCCGGATCCTGGCCGGTATTCTCCTGGTACAGGCGCCCGAGGTTGAGGTAGGCTCCGGCGTAGCCGGGAGACAGTTGGATCGCCTGGCGGAAGCTCGACTCAGCCTTCCGGTACTCGCCCTGCTGCGCCTCCAGCACGCCGAGGAAATTGTGCAGGACCGGTTCCCGTGGGTACTGTTTCAGCGCCGAGACGATTTGCGTCCGGGCGCCGGCCAGGTCTCCGTTCTGGAGCAACTCCTGGATCCGTCTGAGTGTGGATTCCGGGGCGTGAGCGGAGGTTTGAGCCGCAAGCGAAAGCGTGACGAGAAGGACCAGCGCGGATCGGCAGAGCACTAATTCTTACTTTATCGAACGGACCACTCGTGGAGTACAATCACCTGAATCGGACTCGAGGAGGTCCATCGATGAAACAAATGTCACATCTCAGCGCGGCGGTGCTCGCGCTATCGTGCGCCATGTTGGCGGCGGATGCGCCGCCATCGCTCAGCAAGGTCTTCGGCGACGATCTGGCGCTTCTGGAAAAGGAACTTGTGCCGCTCGCCGAGGCGATGCCTGCGGAGAAATTCAACTGGGCGCCGGCGAGCGGCGAATTCAAGGGCGCGCGGACATTTGGCCAGCAGGTGTCTCATACGGCGGCGACGATGTACGCCGTGTCGGCCGCCGTGTTGGGCGAGAAGAATCCCACCGACATGGGGCAAAACGAGAACGGGCCGGCCACGCTGAAGACCAAGGAGCAGATCGTCAAGTATCTGAAAGACGCGATCGCGTACGGCAAGAAAGCGCTGGCGACCTTGACCGCCAAGAACCTGACCGATCTCGTGCCGGCCTACTGGTCCGCGGACCAGAAGTTCGCGCGGCTGGCGATGGCCAACGTCGCCATCTGGCATAGCTGGGACCACTACGGGCAGATGGCGGTGTACGCGCGCCTGAACGGGATCGTGCCGCCGGCGAGCCGGAAGTAGAGGCTTGTTCTAACCGCAGAGCCGCGGAGGACGCAGAGGATTTTTGCCTCCCGCCCGCGGTGTGGTTAGATTGGGATTAGAACGGATGGGTTGGAAATTCACTGCTGTGTGCCTGCTGGCCTGTCTGTCGGCTCACGCGCAGGAATTGGGCGGGATGGCGTCGCGGGGTGTGAAGCCGATGCCGCGCGGCAAAGCGTCCGGGCAGCCGTGGCATGCCAGGTTCACCGACGTCGCCGCGCAAGCCGGCCTGCGCGAGCCGGTCATCTTCGGTGGTGTGGACAGCAACCTTTACATCATCGAGCCGATGGGCTCCGGGCTGGCATTCTTCGACTACGACAACGACGGCTGGATCGACATCCTGCTGCTGGCCGGCTCGCGCTGGGAAAAGCCGGAGGAGGGCTCGCCGAACCGCCTGTACAGGAACAACCGCAACGGTACCTTCACCGAAGTCACCGCGAAGGCCGGGATCGGTCGGCGCGGCTGGGGCTACGGAGTCACCGTCGGCGATTACAACAACGACGGGCACGAGGACGTCTTCGTCACCTACTGGGGCCAGAACGTCCTGTACCGGAACAACGGCGACGGAACGTTCACCGACGTGACCAAGCAAGCCGGCCTGCTGCAATCCGCCGACCGCTGGGGCACCGGCTGCACCTGGATCGACTATAACCGCGACGGGCGGCTGGACCTGTTTGTCTCCAACTACCTGGTCTTCGACCCGGCCAGAATCCCGCCGGCGGGCAAGAACCCGAGCTGCAATTTCAAGGGGATCATGATCAACTGCGGGCCGCGCGGGCTCGTGCCGGAGTCGTTCCTCCTCTATCAGAACAACGGCAACGGCACGTTCACCGACGTGACGAAGGCCTCCCGCGTCGGAGAGGTTCAAACCAGCTTTTCGCTCACGGCGGTGGCCGCCGATTACGACAACGACGGCTGGCAGGATATCTTTGTCGCCGGCGATTCCACCCCAAGCCTGCTATTCCGCAACAACGGCGACGGCACGTTCGTCGACGAAGGACTGGAGCGGGGCGTCGCACTCAACGAGGACGGCCAGGAGCAGGCCGGCATGGGCGTGGGCGTCGGCGACTTCGATCTCGACGGTTACCTGGACATTTTCAAGACTCATTTCACCGAGGACACGCCCGGGCTGTACCGCAACAACGGCAAGGGCAACTTCCGCGACGTGACGATCCGCGCGGGCCTGGGGGTGGAGACGCGCTTTGTGAGCTGGGGCACCGGCCTGGAAGACCTCGACAACAGCGGGCTGCCGGACATTTTCTGGGTGACAGGCAGCGTGTATCCGGAGGTCGGCCAGAAGCACCCGGAGTTTCCGCACCGCACGCCGAGGGTGCTGTTCCGCAACCTCGGGCAGAACAAGTTCGAGCAGCTTTTCGAAGAGCCGGGCCCCGGCCTGGCGGACACGCACGCCAGCCGCGGCGTGGCCTTCGGCGACTACGACAACGACGGCGACCTCGATGTTCTGGTCATGAACCAGAACGAGCCGCCGTCGCTGCTGCGCAACGACCTGGGCGGCGAGAACCACTGGCTGAAGGTCCAGCTCATCGGGGTGAAATCGAACCGGAGCGCCATCGGCGCGACGGTGATCGCGACGTATGACGGCAAGCGGCATGCCAAGGTCGTGGCCGGCCAGTCCGCGTATCTCTCCGTGAGCGACCGCCGCCTGCACTTCGGCCTCGGCCCGGCCAAGACCGCCGAGCTCGAGATCCGCTGGCCAAGCGGCGAAGTCGAGAAGATCGCCGGCGTGGCCGCGGACCAACTGGTGGCGATCAAGGAAGGCGCCGGGGTGCAGAGGGGCCGGTAAGCACTGGGAGCAGCCCGTGGTCCCTACTCCGTCAGGATGGTATAGGGGTGGGAACGGCCGGGGCGCGAGCTCGCGTCGGGTTGGCGGTTCGGAGCCAGGCACACGCGGACCGTAAAGGTCTCCGTATCACAAGTTAAGGGGATGACAATCCAGCGGCTGTGGCCTGGACTCTTGGTGGTGAAGTTTCGACCGTAGATCACCGTTGGGATGCTGAGGCCCAGCGGGCCGAGATGTTCTTCGAGGGCGGTCTTGACGTTGCCGATGATCATGTTGGTGATTTCGGCAATCGCATCGAGGACTTCTTCGTCCACTGCCGCGAACTCGGACATCAGCATCCGGGAGGCGAGCCGGCAGGCCAGAGCCGGCGAGCAGGAGATGCACCCCGTGCCAACCCAGGCTCCGGCGAGGCCGATCAGAGAAACCACTCCCTCGGAGGGGCCGGACTGGCCGGGCTCTTCGCCGGCCGGGAGCGGCAGGATCTCCAGATCGAGCATGGTCTGGAAGACCTCCTGGGCGGCGGCCTCGGTGGCACGCTCGACAATCGCGCTGTCAAGACTGGTCATCACATCTCTCCGGCCCTCGGGAATCACAAGAACGTCAGCAACTTCTCCTTGATCTGGTCGGCGGTAAACGGCTTGCGCACGTAGCCGGCGGCCCCAAGCTGGACGGCCTCCATGACCCGGGCCTGGCTTCCCTCGGTGGTGATCATCACCACGGGTACGTTCCGCCACTCCGCCGCCGCCTTGAGGTTGCCGAGCAGTTGCAGGCCGTCCATGTTGGGCATATTGATGTCCGACAGGATCAGCCCGACGGGCTTTGTCTTGAGCGCCTCCAGCGCCTCCGCACCGTCGCCGGCCTCGTAGAGGTTGCCAAGAGGCAGATCGGCCTGGCGAAGGACGCGTTGAAGAATCTTCCGGATGGCGGCGGAATCATCGACGATCAAAATGTCAAGGGCCATGGCGACGGCTACGAGGGTAGTATCGAGATAATTCGCCGGAAGCTTTAGCGGGCCGGCGGGTGGAATCCGTCCGGCCCGAAAGGCCGCGACACAGGGCGGGGTAAAGCTCACGCCGCGCCGCGCCGATCATCCACAACAGGTGGACTCGCGCCGTGAATCGTCAGCTTTCGCAGCAGGAGATCGACGCCGTATTCGAGCGCGCCCAGCAGCACGTTCGTGACGCCACCGGCTCCGTAAAAGCGATCCCGTTCGACTTCCGCAGGCTGGACCGCGTCCCCAAGTCGCAGTTGCGCGCGATCCGCCTGCTCAACGAAAACCTCGTCAGAAATCTCGCCTCGAGCCTTTCGGCCTATCTTCGCGCCTACGTCACCCTGAACCTCGTCAGCGTTGAGCAACTTTCCTATTCCGAGTTCCTCGGCGGGCTGGCCTCTCCGACCTGCCTGGTCTGTCTCGGGCTCAAGCCGTACGAGGGGAAGGGACTGCTGGAATTGAACCCGGCGGTGACCTTCGCAATTCTGGAAACCTTGCTCGGAGGCAAGGGAAAGACCGCGGCGTCCGTCCAGCGGGAGATCACCGACATCGAGCAGAGCCTTCTGGACGGGTTCCTGCGGATCTTGCTGCACGATCTGAAGCAAGCCTGGGGCAGCGTCGCCGATATCAGCTTCACCGTCGACTCGCTGGAAACGGAACCGCAGTTCGTGCAGGTGCTCGATCCAGGGGAGGCCTTCGTCTCGGTGGCGATGGACCTTCGGGTCGGCGAGACGAGCGGGATGATGAACTTCTCCATTCCGTCGCTGGTCATC
>CAZACK010000187.1:0-5946 GCA_964483455.1 uncultured Solibacteraceae bacterium | reverse complement strand
GGCGGCTGATGATCGACGTCCAGGACATGGGCTGTCACAACATTAACCTCGTCACGCCGACACACTGCGTACCCAACATCGTACAGGGCCTGCGGTCGGCGATCCGCAGCGGGCTGCGCATTCCGCTGGTGTACAACTGCGGCGGCTACGAGCCGGTGGAGGTGATCCGGCTGCTCGACGGGATCGTGGACATTTACCTGCCGGATTACAAGTACACCGACGGCGCCATGTCCGAAAAGTACTCGAGCGGCGCGCGCGACTATCCGGAGGCGGCCGCGGCGGCGATCGCGGAGATGCACCGTCAGGTCGGCGAGCTGGTGACGGACGAGCACGGCATCGCGCTGCGCGGGCTGATGATCCGCCACCTCGTGCTGCCGCACAATATCGCGGGCACAGACAAGTTCGTGCGCTGGGTGGCGGAGAAGCTGACTCGGTCCACCTACGTGAACATCATGGCGCAGTACAGGCCGGAGCACCGCGCCTTCGAATATCCGGAACTGGCGCGGCGGGTGACGCGCGACGAATACCAGCAGGCGCTCCAGTGGGCACGGGAGGCGGGCCTGACGAGGCTGGACCGGGGATAGTCGACGGCCTCTATTTCGGCAGCACCGCAACCCTTATATTCCGGAAATCTAGGTTCGTCGTCGGATCGTGAGCCTGAAGGCTGATCGTGCCTGGGGCGAGCCGGGCTTCCTGCCGGGCGTTCTTCCCTTCCGGGCGGGTGTCCTCCCAATCGCTGACCGGGTAGCCGTTAACCCAGACCGCCATGTGGCGGCCCCGCGCCACAATGGTTTTCGTAAAGAACTCGCCGTCGTTCGGGACGACCTTGCGCGCCGCCTGGCGATTGTAGATCGCTCCTGTACCCCAATCCACGGGTTTGGCGCGGTCGCCGCCCTCGTACTCGTTTCGGATTTGCGACTCGTAGCCCGACCAGAAGCCCTTCGGGTCTCCTCGGAAGAACACGCCGCTGTTGGGATGGTGGTTTGCGTCGTCGGGATTCGTCCGGATGTCGAGTTGGAGGATGAAATCGCCGTGCCGTGCTTCCGTCTCGAGCTGCCCGGGCCCTTTCTCAACGTGAATCGATCCGTCCTTGACCGACCACACCGGCGGCGCTGGCGGCGGCTTCGGCGCATCCACAACGGTCCAGCCCGACAGGTCCTTGCCGTTGAAGAGGGGCTGGATACCAAGCGGCTTCAGCTTGATGTTCCGGAATTCGATCCTGTTGTCCTTGTTGCACTGAAGGCCGATATGGCCAACCTTGCTCTTGGAGTCGCGGCCGTCGAGGATCCTCTTGCCGTTCAGCTTGACGATGAACCGGTCGCCGCGCACCTCCAGTTCATACAGGTTCCACTGGTCCGGCTTCAGCGCCGCTTTCTCGGCACGAAGGTGGTTCACGAGGCTGCCGGTCGGGAATTTCTCGTGCCGGTCCCAAATCTGGAGTTCGTAGCCGGTCTCGTGCGGCGCGCCCTCGGCGGCGCTGCGAAGGAAGATGCCGCTGTTGCCAGCGGCGCCGGTGCGGAACTCGCACGTCAGGAGGTAGTCGGCGAAGGCGCTGTTGGAGCGGAGCCAGCCGCTCTGGCGGGAGTCCGCGAGGATCGCGCCATCCGATACGCGCCACTCGGCGGCGCCCACCGGAGTCCAGCCGAAGAGCGTCTCTCCATCAAACAGAAGGAGCCACCCGTCAGCAGCTTCCTGAGGCGTGACTTGTGCGGGCACAACGGCGCAAGTAAGGAGTACCAGGATGAGTGTTCGCATGACCCAACAATGGTAGCGCTCACAACCACAGCCGCTCAATTGCAGCCAGCGTCCGCTCCAGGGTCAAACGGGGATCCGGGTAGTCGACTCGGATGACCTCGATCGGGCCAGTGCCCGTGGGGCGCCAGCGGGCAAACATGCGGGGCGATGGGAACCCGGCGAACACGCTGACCAGCGGGGCCCCGCAAGCTGCGGCCGCGTGGCCGGCCGCGGAGTCATATCCGACAACCAGCCGGCTGCGGGAGATGATGGCGGCGAAATCGGCGAAAGAACCCTGCCAGGCGCGCATACGGTCCGGGCTGGCGCCGGTGAGGGCGACGGCGCGCTCGACACGCTCCGCCTCTTCCGGTCCGCCGCCCTTGTCAACGAGCACAAGTGCCTCCTTGCGCGACAGCGCCCGCAGCAACTCCGCTTCGAACGGATCCGGCAGGCGTTTGGCGGGGTTCTCGCCCACGCCAAGACTGACGGCGATCACAACTCGAGGGCCGAGATCCGGGGGCGAGGCGGGCTTGATGCGCGGTGTGGCATCGGGGATGCCGAAAGTCTCGCCCAGCCAGCGACGGGTGAGGGTGACGAGCGAATCGTCGCCGTCGACTCCGTAGGCGCGGCTTTCGAAGAAATAGTAGTTCTCCTCCGGGCAAAGCGGAAGGAGCCCCAGTTGTGTGAGGCGCGAATCGGGATCGACGACGATACTGCCCGGCTGCGACAAGGCCGCGGCCAGATCGCGCCAGATGCCCAAGCGGTCCCGCAGCGTGCCGCCCCGGCGGTACTCAACCGGCAAGTGCTCGATGCGGGGGTCAGCGGCGAAAAGCAACCGGCTCTTCTCGCCTCCGACAAGCACGATCCTGGCCTCAGGAAACCGGCGCTCGGCGGCCTCAATGACAAGGCTGGTGATGGCGATGTCCGCGCCGAGCGTGACGCGGGAGAGGACAAAAACCCGGCGGACAGCGGCGACATCCCCGCGGAACTCTTGCGGTCGCCGGATGCGGTGGTAGCGCTCGAGCAGCTTGTGGGACTTGAGCTCCGGAATCGCGTGCTCGATCACCTCGGAAAACAACTCCGCGTAGGCAAGGCAAAGACGCGGTTCGAACAGATCGCCGAGTCGTTCGGCGAGCAATTGGAAAAGGGCGTCCGAGCCGCAGCGAGCGCGGACAGAGTCCTCCTCCGAGGCCTCCAGGATGAGATTCTGAAGCAGTTCTCGGGGCCAGGGCTGGTTCTCGAGACAGCAGTCAAGGATTTGCTGGGCGGCGAGGCGGCAGTCGAGGGCAGGCAATGTACCGATTGTAATGCCAGCCGAGGCGTGGGCTGAAGGTCTTAACCCACCAGCGGCCGCTGGCAGGTCGGGCAGGCGCCGAGCGCCAAACGGAGATTCCGAAGGAACCTATCGCGCCTGTAGCGTCTTCGCCGCTGCCACTCCAGCGGGAGGATGAATGTTGCACCCAGAACTAATGTCAGCAGTCCGGTCCACAGTTCCATAGCTTTGGGCACCTCAATGACTATATCGGCGAGGAGCCGAAAACTCGTTAGACCCTGAGGAGGCAGCGCTGGTCGATGCGGGCTCCCCTGATAGTAGTGGTCGAGATCCGGAAGGAATCTCAGAAAAGAAGATGGCTCATCAGCCCCGGGCAGCGGAACTGATGAGCCATGGTACCGGCTTTGATACCGGCAGGAGGAGTGAACCGTACTACTATTGCCATATGAAAGAACCGGCCACGGATAAGCCCTTCCAAATCTGTGGCTAACCAAGATTAGCACCATCCCGCCCCGAAGTTGAAGCTTATCTTTAGGTCAACGGAAATAGACCCAAGTACTAGAACCTGCTGCGCCAGGGCAGCGGCGTCCCGTGTGAGGATGGTCGAAGTGGTGTGGCTTCAACAGCTTCCCCGGCAGGGTATTATAATGGGACAGGCTCGCCACCCGGATGAAGAACCAAAGGCCGGCATGAAGCTACCTGACATCCTCGCCTACACCAGGGCCGACCGAACCACCGCCCTGGCGGCTTCCGGCTTCCTGATCGCCACCATCGCCTTCGCGCATGTCCTGTTTCAGCCCTCCATCTCCTGGGGTGTCCTTTATCTGCTTCCCATCATGATCGCCTCGTTGTACCTGAGCCGGAAGGGGGTGCTGGCGCTGGCGGTGCTTTGCACGATCCTCCGCGAGGTTTTTGGACCGTTAGGGTGGGCGCAAGGCGGCTCGACGCGCGCCACCATCGGGCTGGTGGCCTATTTTGGGACCGGCCTGTTCGTCACGGAACTGACCCGACGGCGCCGGCAGCAGATCCGGCATTTGCGCGAACTGGAAGAGCAGAGCCGGCTGCGGGCGGCGGCCGAGCAGCAGTTGCGGGTGCTCGTTGAGACCAGCCCGGCGGCCATCCTCACCGTCGATTCCGAGGGCAAGATTCGTCTTGCGAACCAGGCTGCCCACCAATTGCTGGGATGCGAAGGCCAGCCGCTGGTGGGGGAGCCGGTCGGCAACTATCTCCCTGCGCTCGCAGGCGTTCCACAGCCCGACAGCGCCGGACGGATCTTCCGGACCACAATGGAATGCCGCGGCCGGCGGCGGAGCGGCGAGGTGTTTCTCGCTCAGGTTTGGCTCTCCACATTCAGCACTCCGTCCGGGCCCATACTGGCGTCGATTGTACTGGACGCCTCGTCCGACTTGCGCGACCGCGAGGAGGTAGGACTCCAGCGCCTGATGATGAGCTCTCGGGTACTGGTGCGGGCCGTTAGTCATGAGATCCGGAATCTCTGCGCGGCGATCGCGGTGGTCCATGCAAATCTTCGCCGGATCCCGGCGATCACCGGCACCGAAGACTATGCGGCGCTCGGGACTCTCGTGGAGGGACTGGGCAGACTGGTGTCGGCGGAATTGCGGCCCTCCTCGGAAGGCAGGCTGTCGGAGGTGGATCTGCACGACGTCCTGGACGAGCTGCGCATTATCATCGAGCCGTCGTTCCGTGACGATGAAATCCAGCTTCAGTGGCGGATACCGGAGGACCTGCCGCCGGTACTTGCGGACCGTCATGGGCTTCTGCACGTATTCATGAATCTCGCCAGCAACAGCCAGAGAGCGATGCGCCAGTCCGCGCAAAAGGAGTTGTCCATCTCGGCGGCGGTGGAAGACGGACGCGTGCTGGTTCGCTTCAGCGACACCGGCCACGGCGTGGAGCGGCCCGACGAGCTGTTTCAGGCCTTCCAGCATTCGGCTGATGGCGCCGGCCTCGGACTGTATCTTTCGCGGGCGCTGGTTCGTGCGTTTGCCGGCGAACTGCGCCACGAGCCGCAGGCGTACGGCTGCTGTTTCACGGTGGACCTTGCGCTTGCCCGTCCTGTTGGAGCCTCTGTGTTATGACCTCGCCACCCACCGAGAAGGTACGCATCCTGTTGATCGACGACCACGCTCTGTTCCGGGAAGGCCTGGCCCGGCTGCTGGGCTCCGAGCCGGACTTCGAGATGCTGGTTCCGTGCTCGTCGGTCGATGAGGCCCTGCGCGTGCTGGATACCGCGACCGCCGATTTCGTGCTCCTGGACTACGACCTCGGCAAAGAGCGTGGGTCCCGTTTCCTGGTACAGGCACGCGAGCATGGGTTCACGGGCAAGGTCCTGGTGGTGACCGCGGGTCTGAGCGATTCCGAAGCGGCCGACCTTCTCCGCCGCGGAGCCTCCGGCATCTTCTTGAAGCACAGCCCGCCCAGCCTGCTGTCCAAGGCGATCCGCAAGGTGAGGCAGGGCGAAGTATGGCTCGACCAGCGCTATCTGAAGGCGTTTCTGACCGAGCAGTTCGCCCCGGAGCCGCCGGACCGCGGGCGGCGGCTCACCGACCGTGAGCGGGACGTGCTCCGCGGGGTCATGGAAGGGCAGGCGAGCAAGGAAATCGCCGCACAACTTCAGGTTTCCGAGAGCTCCGTCAAGGCGACGCTGCAGCAACTGTTCTTGAAGACCGGTGTCCGCTCGAGGAGCCAGCTCGTACGGGTGGCGCTGGAGCAATACCGAGACTACCTCTGATTCCTGACCGAACAGCGGTTCTGCCGCGGCCGGCCAATCAGTTCCACGAGGCCTTTCGCTTAGCATCTTTTCATGCGAGTTCGACGACGGACCGGGCGGACAACCGCCACGCCGATGAGGATGAGAAGGCCGCCCCTGTCAAGTCATTTAACCAGGTAACCGAAAGGGGGGTCGTTGGGTCACGTAA
>CAZACK010000186.1:0-6076 GCA_964483455.1 uncultured Solibacteraceae bacterium | reverse complement strand
GACGGCCCGGACGCTGGCCACGCGGCCGTCGATGCCGATGACGACCTCCAGGCGAACTATGCCCTGGAGGCGAGCCAGTTTCGCGAGCGGAGGATGAACCGGTGACGGGGCATTGACTACTTTCTGCGCCTGCCGTTCGGCCCCGACACGGATTCGCGCAGGCAAGTCCGGAGCCTCGGGGGGTGGGATCGCGAATTCGACCGCCGGAGCGTCGGCCCGACGCTCGAGCTGCGCCAGGGCTTTGGACCATCGGGCGTTGCCCGGATCGAGCGACTGCGCCCGCTGGAGCAGCAGTTCGGCGTAGGCGGCGGTTCTGCGGGCGGATTCGCGCTCGGCCTCTTCGTACATCTCCCTATCTGGCCAGTCCAGCGGGTAACGGAGTCTTGTCGACGGTGTTAAACACTCGCCGGCGAAACCCACCAACTCGGCGTCGGTCGTTGTCTCCAGTACCGACTTGACATGCGCGGCGAACGCCGGGTCCGGCCCCGGCGGTATTATGTAGCCGGCAACTTGTGGGTGAACCCGGAATGTGGCCACCACAGTGCCGGCATAGAGCGAAGCCAACATCCGAAGTCGCTCGCGGCTCTCCGGTTCCAGCGCCCGAACCTGCTTGAAGAGATCCTCGGCGCGAAACGGATCGGTCCCGGCCAGGAACAGCGCGGCGTTGGTGAGCACCCGCGCGTCCTTGGCGCGGCGCCGGGCCTGCTCCAGCCAGAGCAGCCTGGCGCGCTCGAAGTCGGCCGGGGTGTTTAGCGGCCCCTTCGGCGCGAAGATGCGGCCGGGGCGGTCGTTTGTCAGGGTGGATTCCGGATGGTGCTCGATCAGCCAGAAGACGTGCTTCAGCCACGGTTCCGACATGGCGTGGAGGAAGTAGTGTGCGAGGAGCTTCGCCCGCGACGCGAGGTCTTCGGGATTCTGCTCGAGGTGCTGCTCCGTCTTCCGCACGTCTTCAGGCGTCATCGCGTAGCCTTCATGAAGCAGTCGTCCCTCCAGCGGCAGGCCGAGGATCTTCACCGGCGAAGGCGGCTCGGGTTGTGCGAGGCCAACCGCCGCGGCCGCATAGATCAAAAGCGCTGCACAGGCGATGACCCAAGCCCAGGCGCCTCTTGTGAGGACGCCGCTCCTCGGCCGGCGAGCGGACAGAATACGATCGATCCTCCGGCTTACGCGGAGGGGCTTCGCCATGGCGGGTCCATCGACGACAAGCCTGCCTCCGGGCTGCACCACGGAGGCGAAATCGAGGACGATGCGGGCGTACTGAGCCTGGTCGTTGAGCACGTGCAGCGAGTCGTCGTCGCAGGCCTGCTCGGCCAGCGCCGCCAGCCGCCGCTCGAGCCACCAAGCCAGTGGATGGAACCAGAAGACGCACTTGTTGACGGCGGCCAGGACGGTGATCGCCCAGTCCCCGCGGTGGACGTGCGCAAGCTCGTGCGCGAGCACTGCCCGGAGCTTCCCTTCCTCCCACTCGCGCCACGACCGGGGCAGCACCAGGACCGGGCGCCGCCAGCCGACGGTCAACGGAACCCGGACGTTCGTCGATTCCCGCACCTCCGGCAAGATAGGAGATCGAGCGGTGGCGAGGTCGGAAAGGATGGACAGCGACCGCCAATCGGTGACGGCTTGTCCGTCCCGGCGCAGACGCCGGACGAGCCTCAAGCTCTGGAGAAATCGGCAGAAAAATCCGAAGGCAACCGCCAGCCAGAGAAAACCGGCGACGGCCTGCCAGGATACGCGCGCGGGCTGCCCACGCAATGGAAGCGCCGTGACGGTGGCGGGCGCATCGTCGCGCGCATCCGGCGCAGGCTCCGGGGCCCAGACGGCCGGTGGGGATGGAAGAACAGAAGCGCCGATCCGAAGGGGCAGCGGCGGGATCAGAGGCCCCAGCAGGGGCTGAAGCAGCATCCCGCAAAGCACAGCCGCCCACACGGCATGATGGATCGCCGGGCGCCGGACTCCGGCCACGGCAACCACGGCGGCCGCCGCCAGGGCGAGCAGCACGGAGCGGAGCGAGACCTCCGCCAGTTGAGCCAGGGCACTCGCGCCGAGTTCCTGAACCGGGTTCATTGTCAGCCTCCTTTCCCTGCCCTGCGGCGCGCAATCCTCGCGGCCAGCTTGCGCAGCTCTCGGCGGTCGATCACCTCGCCGTCCACCAGGCCGACCAGTAGCTGTTCCACCGAGCCGCCGCAGAAGCGGTCAATGATCTGGCGCACGACCTGTACGGCGTGGCTTCGCGGTCCTTCCACCGCGCGGTAGACGTACGTGCGTCCGTTCTCGCGATGCTCCGCGTAGCCCTTCTGTTCCAGGCGCCGCAACACGGTGCGGACGGTCGAATCCTTCAGCCGCCGTTGCGGGGCGAGCGCTTCACGGACCCGCTCGGCGGTGGCCGGCCCGCTCGACCACAGGAACTCCATGACCGCGTGTTCCAGCTCACTGAGCGCCTTGCGGGGTTTCCGAGTGTTAAACATTGTAGCGTTACAATATGTAACACAAAAACGCCAGCTTGTCAAGGCGTGGCGCGGCGTCCGCCGGATTCCGGTTTGATACCCTTGAGTCGCAGGAGCTTCACGGATGGACATAGGCAACTACGTTGTCTCGATTCTCGTATCGCTGGTGATTGGCATGGCGGGATTCATCGCCGCCTACAAGATCTTCGACTGGCTGACGCCCGGGATTGACTTCTCCGACCAGTTGAATGCGGACAACAAGTCGGTGGCGATTTTCCTGGCCGGTCTTTTCATCGGGCTCGGGCTCCTGCTGGGAAACGCGGTGAAATGAGGCGGCTGCTACCGGCGGTGGCTGGGATCGGCCTGGTGCTGGCGGTAGAGGCGCAGCCGGGCGAATTCTGGACCCCGCTTCGCCCGACGATCGAACGGCACCTGGGGCGGCCTTACGTATGGGGGACCGCGGGCCTGAAGAGCTTCGATTGCTCGGGGTTCGTGTGGCGGGTGATGTTCGATAATGGAGTGCTCATCAAACGGACGACCGCCCGCAAGCTGTACATGAGCCTGCCGTCTGTGCCCGCCTCGGCGAAGTGGAACTTCGGCTCCGTCGTCTTTTTCGACAATCTGAAGCACTGTGGGCTGGTCAACAGCCCGGCGAACTTCTACCACGCGCAAACCGGCAAGGGGACGAACCTGTCGGCGCTGGACCCGTACTGGCGGGGCAGGATTTGCGGCTTTCGCGGGGTACACAAGCCGGGGAGCACGCCGTAGGGCGGGGGATTGGGATACACTAATCCCATTGTCATACTTCGTCCAGGACGAATGAGGAGATTGCGAATGCGAAACAGAATCTTTTTGTGCGCCGCCGTGACAGTGGCGTCGCTCGGTGTGCTGTGGGCACAGGAGGCCGTCGCGCCGGAGAAGCTCAACATCACCGCCGAGCAAGTGCTTGAGAAGTCGATCGCGGCCGCCGGCGGCGCCAAGGCGTTCGAGAATCTAAAGAGCAGTTATGCGAAAGCCACGCTGGAGCTGCCTGCCATGGGGGTGACCGCTGACATTGAGATATGGGCCAAGGCGCCGAACAAGCAGCTCACCGTGACCACGGTCGAGGGATTCGGAGAACTCCGCCAGGGCTGCGACGGCCAGACCGCCTGGTCGGAGAATCCGATGGCCGGCCTGGTGGTGCTGGACGGGGAAGGCGCCGCCGTGATGCGCCGCGAGGCCGTCTTCAACGCCGAGCTGAAGTGGCGTGAGCTGTACCCCAAAGTGGAACTCAAGGGGAAGCAGAAGCTCGACGAGCGCGATGTCTACGTGTTGGAAATGACGCCGGCGGAGGGCAGGCCGGTGCTGCGGTACTATGACTCCGAAACGTTCCACCTCGTCCGGGTTGACATGCACCAGCCCACGATGCAAGGCGTGAACCTCGTCACAACATTGTTCGGCGATTACAAGGACTTCGAAGGTCGCACCATCCCTCACCTGATGAAGCAGAACATCCCGGAGGGCGAGGTCATCATCAAGATCGCCGAGATGAAGTCGAACGTCGAGATCGACGACGCGAAGTTCGCCAAGCCAGGACCGCCGCCCGTCGCGGAGCAGAAGTAGAGCCTTCGATCGTTTCATCGTGGCCGAAACCCCCCGAGAACATGTACACCTCGGAAGGGTGGCATCATTCTTGCTGGGGGCGGAGGATCATTCCTGCGCTCTTTTCCTTTTCTTCGCCGCTGAATCAACGAAGTGGCTGTAGCTAGGGGTTTTCAGCGTATTTCCTGTTGACTTCAGCGCGTTTCGGATTTAACATCATCTTTCGGTTTCAGCAAACAGCACTATAAACTCCGCGAGCGTGTATACCGGTTAGGTGCGTATGCTCTTTCAAATCGGCGAGAAGGTTGTCTATCCGAACCACGGGATCGGGACGGTCGAGAATATCGGCATCCGGGCGTTTGGGAGCCAATCCGAGAAGTTCTACTTGCTGCGGTTAGGCTGCAACAGCATGACCGTCATGGTCCCGTTTTCGCACGTGGATGACGTCGGCCTGCGAAAGGTCACGCGAAACGGCGAGGTGGGCAGGGTGCTCAGCTTCCTGGCGGACGGGATCAGCCATCGCTACCAGGATTGGAAGGACCGGTTCAAAGAGAACTCGGAGCGAATGCGGGTCGGGAGCATGACCCAAATCGCCGAGGTTCTCAAGAGCCTCTTGATTCTTCAGATGTCGAAGCCTTTGTCGTTCCGCGAGAAGAAGATGTTGGACCGGGCCCGGCACATGCTCGTTGCGGAAATCGCTACCTCGAGGGGCATAACGGAAGGTGAGGCGGTGGACCTTTTGAAGAAGGCCCTGGCCAAAGCTTCGCTAACATTGCCGCCACCCCTGTAGTCGCTCGCGACAACTCCGTTGCTTCCGGCTAACTCCCGGGCGCTCTACGCGGCCACCCAGTACCGTGCGCACGGCCTCGCCAGGCGCCGGGCGAGCAGGTTCGCCATCTGGAGTGCATTGATTACGGACTTGCCGGCGGCGTCGTTTGTGAACGTGACGAACGTCTTCCCCGCGTGAGCGGAAATGTGGTCGATGCGGGCCTTCCATTCGTGCAACTCCGAGAGCGGATACAAATAGTCGTTCGGCCGGGGTGCGGCTGATCCGTTGAACTCCTGTGTCCAGTAGGATTCGGCGCGGCCATGCAGGCGGGCATAACCCACCGGAGAGGTCACCAGGGCCGACGGGGGAGTGGCGCGGGTGCGCGCCGGCTGGTCGAGATTGGCGAAACCTAGCCGGTAGTCAATCAGCGTGCCGAGGGCCTCATCGGCCAGCCAGCTTGCATGGCGCATCTCGACCGCCAGGGGAAAGTCGTGGAACGCGCGCCGGAGCCGGATCAGATAATCCCGATTCTCCTCGGTGAACCGGAACGCCCACGGGAATTGCATGATCAGGCACCCGAACCGCCCGGCGCGGAGCAGCGGCAGCAGCCCCTCCTTGAATGTGGATACCTCCTTTGGCTCGATCGCCCTCTCGTGTGTGAAGCGCCGGCCCATGAGCGCGGTGAACACAAAAGCCGGGTTGTGGGACACCTTGGCCAGCCACAGCCGGGCGATCTCGGGCCGCGCCGGGCGCCAGAAGGTGGATTCAATCTCCACTGTGTCGAAGCGCTGGGCGAGGAAGCTCAGGGGGTGGAAGCCGCGCGGGCGGCACCTCGGGTAGACGACCGAGTCCCAGTGCGGGTAATCCCAGCCGGACGGACCGACGCACAAGGTGGGGGAGGCCATGCTGTCTCTCCTTTCGCTTTTTATTCGCCTTCAGTATAGGGGAAAAGCGAGGGCCGGTCAAGGGGGAAATACGAGGAAATTTGGGGAATGCGTAGCCTGTCACCGTTTCGTGAAGAGGGACTTGGGAACCAGGGCGTGGATTCCCTTCTTGCCGTCCACCACCTGGGTGACGCGGAAGTCCACGGCCGCGCTCGACAGCATGTAGGCGTCTTCGGGTGTCAGGCCCTTGGCCTGCACCAGCCAGTCGATGATCTCGCGGGCGGCGGTTTTCATGGCCTCATCCAGGTCCTCGTGCATGCCCATGGTGATGAAATGAGTCGGGGTTTCAGCGCGAGGCCAGCGAAGGTGCATGTCCTTGCGGACCGCGAACTGGAACG
>CAZACK010000185.1:0-6267 GCA_964483455.1 uncultured Solibacteraceae bacterium | reverse complement strand
TTTCATTTGACCCAACCGATGCCCTTTCGGTGACATTTTAGATGACCCAATTCGTGAGTTTGACGCCCATGGACGGGAGTTGTTATACTCCGTCCGGGTTGTCGAGTGAGCCGAGCAGTTCACGATCCGTCCCGGAAACTGGAAGTTGTCCCGGCAACCGGTGAGCTCACCCCGGATGACGCGCGGCGGGCCCTCGTTCAGCGCATCGCGGCCAGTTCTCATTTCCAGAAATCGCCCAAACTACGCGAGTTCCTGCAATATGTCTGCGAAAGAGCGCTGGCGAACCAGCCCGAGCAAATCAACGAACAACTAATCGGGTGCCGGGTGTTTGGGCGGCGCGCGGATTACAACTCGAACGAGGACAACATCGTTCGAGTGGAAGCGCGGCAGCTCCGGAAAAGGCTGGAGGACTTCTTCGCTCAGGAAGGCGCTGCCGAGCCCCTCGTCATCCGCATTCCCAAGGGCGGCTACGTTCCCGTTTTCGAAACCCGCCAGGATACGTTGCCGGCGACCCCGCCGCCGGAACTGGAAGCGAGCCTGCGCACGGCCAGGCGGCGCACGGTCCGGTTCGCGGTGCTGAGCGCGGCGCTGGCGGTCGTCTGTCTGTGGCTGTTGTTTCGGGAGGCCGGCCTGCAAACCGATGCGGCGACCGCGCAGTTGCGCCGCCTCTTGTGGTCAAAGGTTTTCGACGCAAATCACCAGACCTACCTGGTAGTGGCGGATTCTAACCTGGTTCTGCTCCAGGACATCATTCACAGGCCCGTTACCCTGAACGAGTACCTCGGCCGGGACTATCCGCGCAGCCTGAAAGGGCCCGCCATCAGTCCGGAAGTCGCGGCCCTGATGGACCTGATCTCATCCCGGCAGTACACCAGCCTGGCCGACGCGGACTTGACCGCCAAGATTCTTCAATTGAGCGGAGGCTTCAGCGACCGGGTCGTAATTCGCTTCGCCCGCAACCTCCAGATTCGCGATTTCAAGAGCGCGAATGTCATCCTCCTCGGCTCACGAAGGGCAAATCCCTGGGCTGAGCTGCTCGAGACACAACTCAACTTCGAGCACGAAGTGGACGAGCGGAGTCGCCGGTCGTACTTTCGGAACAAGGCGCCGCGTTCTGGCGAGCCTCGGGAGTACTGGTTTGGCGGGCCCGACGGGAAGTCCACGGAGACCTATGCGGTCGTCGCGCTCATCCCCAATCTGAGCCGCACCGGCACCGTCCTCATCGTGGCCGGGGCGACCATGGAGGGCACCGAGGCTGCCGGAGAAGTCGTGACCAACGGCGAGTTGTTCCTGAGGCTCATCCGGGCGATGGGCGTCGGAGACAATCCCGACCGCATCCCTTACTTCGAAGCTCTGTTGAAGACCAGCAGCACAGCTGGCGCGCCGCGGGACTCGGCAGTGATCGCCTACCGTATCCTGGCGAACTGACGCGCGGCGAGAGGGCCGCCGGAGGAGCGCGGAGGTCTCCACAATCAGATGCTGACGTTCATGAAAGGCCAATCCTGTCCCACAGTGTTGGGATAATGTTGGTTTCCACCATCCCGACATGAGCACTCGCAAAGCGATCCACGTGATGATTGGTTCGGCCGCCCTGCTCGCGGCCACCCTCTACCTGCTCGGAGGCGCGGACTCCGACAAGGTGCTTCAGGAGCAACTCCTGCGCCACCGGAACCTCGGCAAAGCCTTTTATGAGAACACCACGACGTACGCCCAGGCAGTCGAGGAGTTCCGCAAAGCGCTGGAACTGGCCCCAAAGTCGCTGCGCGAGCGGCTGAACTACGGTCTGGCGCTGCTGCGCACGATGAAGATGGACGAGGGCGTGGCCGAGTTGGAGAAGGTCCAGAGGGATGACCCCGCGATTCCGCACACGTGGTTCAACCTCGGCATCGTCTACAAGAAGCGCGGCGAATACGACCGCGCCATCCAGCAGTTCGAGCGGATGGTGCGGCTGGTGCCCGACGAGCCGATTTCGCATTACAACCTGGGCGTGCTCTATCGCTACACCGGGCGGACGGAGGACGCGCTCCGGGAACTCGAGCTGGCCTCGACACTTGACCCCAATTTTGCGGCTCCGTTGTTCCAGACCTTCGACATCTTTCGCGAGGCGGAGCGGGCCGCCGACGCCGAGCGCGCCCTGGAGCGTTTCCAGGTCGTCAAGAAACGGCAGGAAGGGCCCGATGCGGCCGCCGAGGACACGAACTGGAGTTTTTACTCGGAGATCTACGAGACCATCGAGGCCCGGGAGGACCGCCAGCCGCCGGCCGCCGTGCGTCTGGAGAGCCGGCGGCTGGCGGGCAAGGCCGATCCCGCAACCGCCGGCCTGCTGGTCCTCGACTCGATGGGCGCGGGGCGGGCGGACCTGCTCGTGTGGTCGTCCGCCGGAGTCCAGCTTTACAGGGGTGGCTCGGAACCGCTGGAGGCGGGCTTGTCGAAGCTCCGCGGCGTAGTGTCCGTCGTGGCGGGAGACTACAACAATGACGGCTTCCCCGACCTGTGCATCGTGGCCGGCGATGGGCCGGCGTTGTATCTCAACCGGAACGGCTCGTTCGCCCCCCAGGCGGCGGTGTTGCCGTCCGGGCGGTTCCGCAAAGCGCTCTGGCACGACTACGACCACGACTACGATCCGGACCTACTGTTGTTCGGCGGGCGTACCGTGCTGCTGCGCAACCAGGGCCAGGCCGGCTTCCAGGACCGCTCGGCCGACCTGCCGTTCCCATCCGGCGAAGCCATCGATGCTGTGGCGATCCGACTCATCCCGGACACCAAGGCCCTCGACCTGGTCATATCGTATGCCGGCCGTCCCGGCGTGCTGCTGAAGGACCGGCTGGCCGGACTCTACGAGGCCCGGCAGCTTGACTCCGTTCCAGCGGGCTCCGTGTCGCTCGCGGCCTTCGATTTCGACAACGACAGCTGGATCGACCTTGGGTTTCGGAACGGCAAGCGCGCGGTGCTGCTGAGGAACAAGGCGGGCAGCTTCGAAGCCGTGTCCGGTTCGTATGAGACGGCGGGAAATCCTCAGTTCGCGGATCTCGAAACGCGCGGGGTGGCCGACCTCATCACCAGCGGCGGGGTTTTCCGGAATCTCGGCCTGGGCAGGTTCGACCCGGCGAGCAAGCCATCGGGCTTCGCCGGCGGCGCTGCCCTGGCGGAAGCCGATTTCGACCGCGACGGGCGCACCGATCTGGCCTCGGTGGCCGCCGATGGCTCGGTGAACCTGTTACTGAACCGCACCGTGTCCGACAACCGGTGGCTGTCGGCGACACTCACCGGCGTGAAGGCGGCGAAGCTTGCGTCAGGGTCCGAGGTCGAGGTGAAGTCGGGCTTCAGCTATCAGAAACGGCTGTACGAAGGTGTGCCTCTGACGTTCGGGCTCGGGGCCAACGCCGCCGTCGATACGGTCCGGATCACCTGGCCCAACGGGATGATCCAGAACGAGACACGGCAGGCGGCGAACCAGTTCGCCCAGTACAAGGAGGCGCCGCGGCTGTCCGGCTCCTGCCCGATGATCTATACCTGGAACGGACAGCAGTTCGAGTTCCTCACCGACGTACTCGGGGTGGCGCCCCTGGGCGCTTCCTCCGGCGACGGGAACTTCTTCCCCGTCGATCACGACGAGTACGTGCAGATTCCATCCTCGTCGCTGGCCGCCCGTGATGGCCGCCTCGACCTCCGCATCACCGAGGAACTCGCCGAGGTGTCCTACCTCGACCAGGTGCGGCTGATCGCCGTCGACCATCCGGCGGCCACCGAGATCTTCTCCAACGACAAGTGGAAGAGCCCGCCGTTTCCGGAGTTCCGGCTGTTCGGCGTCGAGCGCCGGATCTACCCGGCGGCGGCCCGCGACGATCGCGGCCGCGATCTGACGGGAGCCTTGCGCCTCAAGGATCGGCGCTATGCCGGGCCGGTCCGCCGCGACTACCGTGGGGTGGCGGAGAGACACGCGCTGGAACTTGACTTCGGCCCGGCGGCGCCGGATAACCGCGCGGTGCTGGTGCTGAACGGCTGGGTGGACTGGGCCGACGGCTCGACCTTCCTGGCCGCCTCCCAGGAGGGTAACGGGCTTCAGCCGCCCTACCTTCAGGTGAAGGACGCCCAGGGCCGCTGGCGGACGGTGATCGAAGACATGGGCATGCCGTCGGGCAAGACGAAGACCATCGCCGTGGACCTGACGGGCCGCTTTCTGTCGGCTTCGCGCCAGGTGCGCATCGTGACGAACCTGTGCGTGTACTGGGACGAGATCTTCCTCGGCGAGGACTCCGCCGAACCCGAGGCGCGGCTGACGCCGCTCGATGCTTCGCAGGCGGACCTGCGCTTCCGCGGCTACTCGCGGCGGGTGATCCACGCGCAGCGCAAGCAGCCGGAGTACTTCGACTACGCGCGGGTGCTGCCGGCGTCGAACTGGAACGCAACGCCGGGCCTGTACACGCGCTACGGGGAGGTACGGGAGTTGCTGGAGTCGCCGGACGACCGGATGGTGATCATGGGGTCGGGCGACGAGCTGAAGCTGTCGTTCGACGCAGCAGCGTTGCCGCCGCTGCCGCGGGGCTGGAGGCGGCAGTATCTGCTGAAGGTGGACGGCTGGGCGAAGGACCGGGACGCGAACACAGCGGACTCGCAGACGGTGGAGCCGCTGCCGTTCCACAAGATGTCGAGCTACCCGTACCCTGCGACCGAGCGCTATCCGGATGGACCGGAGCACGAGCGGTACCGCCGGAAGTACCTCACGCGCCCGGCCCTGCGCCTGTTGGGTTCGTTAACCTCTGGGTCCTCCGCGCCTGTGCGGTGAAAAGAATCCCCCGCTTGCGCCGCCAGCCCCGGACCTATCAGAATCAAACAGGGTCATGAAAACCGCTACACGCATTGCACTCGTCCTCTCGGTTACCGCTCTGGCGACCTGGATGCTCCGAAGCTCGGGCGCCGACGACGACCGTCTCTGGCAGCATCGCAACCTCGGCAAGGCTTTCTATGAAAACCCGACCATGAAGGCCGAGGCGGCAGACGAGCTGAAGAAGGCGCTCGATCTTGCTCCCGACTCGGTGCGCGACCGCCTCAACTACGGCCTTGCCCTGCTGCGCGCCGAGCGCGTCAAGGAAGGAATCGCGGAATTGGAAGCGGTGCAGAAGCAGGACCCATCGCTGCCGCACACCTGGTTCAACCTCGGCATGGCGTACAAGAAGGAGCATCTGTACGAAGAGGCGATCGCCCAGTTCGAGAAGATGGCGCGGCTTGTGCCGGACGAGCCGGCCACCCGCTACCAGTTGGGAATCCTGCACAACCTCCAGGGCAACGAGGAGGCGGCGCTGAAACACTTCGAGGAGAGCTTGCGGCTGAACCCCAACCTGGTCGCCCCGCGCTACCAGACCTACAACATCCACCGTCTCGCCGGACGGGAAGCGGACGCCACCCGCGAAATGCAAGCCTTCCAGAAGGCCAAGGACCTCCAGAAGGCGCTCGATGAAAGCGAGGACATGGAGTGGAGTTTTTACTCCGAGCTGTACGATCCAATTGAGTCGCGCTCGCTGGCGGACGTGAAATCGCCCGCTGGTCCGGTGTTCGAACGCCAGCGCCTGCCCGGCGCGCATGATCCGGCGAGCGCCGGACTTGCCACCATCGACGCCGACGGCGACGACAAGCCGGATCTGCTCGTCTGGTCGGCCAAAGGTGTCAGCTTGTTCCGGGCCGGCGCCGAGCGCGTGGCGGATATCGGCTTGGGTAAAGCGAACGACCTGGTCGCCGCCGTGCCCGGCGACGCCGACAACGACACCTTCCCCGACCTGTGCCTGATCACCCGGTCGGGCGCGGCGCTCTACCGCAATGTCAAGGCGTCGTTCGAGAAACAGCGCGACCTCGCCGCCGGTTCGTTCAATTCCGGGGTGTGGATCGATTACGACCACGACTACGACCTCGACCTGGTGCTGCTGGGCGAGAAGTCGAAGCTGCTGCGAAACGAAGGCGAGGCGGGCTTTTCCGACCGAACCTCCGATTTTCCGTTTGTGGCCGGGCATGCCGTCGCGGGAACACCGATGCGGCTGATCGCCGACAGCAAATCATTCGACCTGGCGGTGGCATACAAGGACCGCAGTCCGGTGCTCTATCTGGATCGCACCCGCGGGCGTTACGAGCCGCAGCCGCTGGATGCGCTGCCGACCGGAGCCGCGCCGCTCGTGAGCTTCGACATCAACAACGACGGCTGGCCCGATCTGGCCGCCGCGACATCCAGCGGCGTGCAGGCGCTTCTGAATCGCCAGGGCAAGCTCGAGCCGAAGA
>CAZACK010000184.1:0-6338 GCA_964483455.1 uncultured Solibacteraceae bacterium | reverse complement strand
GTCACGCCCTTCGATTGAGAGATACAGGACCCTTGGGAGGCCCATTTCGTTTGTTAACCCGGTATACTGAACCAATCCGGATCAGGAGGGGTGTCATGCGACAACTCATCAGCGCGCTGCTGGACCTTTACGAAGGCGGCGCCATCAGCCGCAGGCAGCTTGTGGAAGGGCTGGCCGGAATCGCCGCCGCCGGCTCGATATCGGCGACAGGACCGGAATCCACGTTTCGCGGACTCGGGCTGAACCATATCGCCTTGCGTGTGACCGACGTCCCCCGATCGAGGGATTTCTACAGGAAACATTTCGGTCTGCCGGTAATTCGCGACGGATCGAGCAGTTGTTTTCTCGGACTTGGCGCGGAGTTCCTCGCGCTGTTCCGCGGAGAAAAGCCGGGAATGGACCATTACTGCATCGCGATCGAGAAATTCGATGCCGGCGCCGTGGTGGCGGCATTGAACCGGGAAGGGCTGAAACCGGACCGGCCGGCGGGATCGGACCGCGTCTATTTTCCCGACCCTGACGGGCTGACCGTTCAGGTTTCCGCGGCCGATCATCACGCTTGACGCCCGTGTCCCGATGAAGCCGATTCGTGCCGCGTTGCTGGTGGCCACGGCGATGTGCGCCACCACCGGGGACGGCGCCCCTCAGTCCGGCGGCCAAGCCGCGCTCCTTACGCGCGCGAGAGCGGTGCTGGCGCAACTGAAGGGGGAGATTCCCGTTCCCGGACTCAGCGCACCCGTCGAGGTCCTGCGGGACCAGTGGGGCGTCGCGCATATCTACGCCGCGAACGCGGACGACCTGTTCTTTGCCCAGGGCTTCGTTGCGGCGCAGGACCGCCTGTTCCAGCTCGAGCTGTGGAGGCGCACGGCGGCCGGCGAGATGGCCGAGATTACGGGCCCGCAGGCGGTCGGCCGCGACCGCGTGGCCCGGCTGCTGAAATATCGCGGAGACATGGAGCTGGAATGGGCGAGCTACGCGCCGGACGCCAAGCGGATCGCCGCCGCGTTCACCGGCGGCATCAATGCGTACATCGATCACGCCGGGAAGCGGCTGCCGGTCGAGTTTCAGATCCTTGGCGTCAAGCCGAAGAAGTGGCAGCCGTCGGATCTCCTCGGGCGGACTTCGCTGCTGGGGTTGGTCCACAATGCGGCGCAGGAGGTCCAGCGGGCGCAACTGGTATCGGCGGTGGGACTCGAAGCGGCGCGCGAGATCATGCCCACGGATCCGCCGGCCGCCTTCACGCCCCCGGAGCGGCTGGATCTGGCCGGGATTGACGAGACGGTATTGGTGGACCTGAACGCGCTGGAGGGAGCCGCCCGGCTCCCGCGGGTCGAAGGCAGCAACAACTGGGTGGTGGATGGCACGCTGTCGGCCTCGGGGAAGCCGATGCTCGCAGGCGACCCGCACCGCGTCCTGGCCCTGCCGTCGTTGCGCTACTTGGTTCACCTTAATGCGCCAGGATGGAACGTCATCGGCGCCGGGGAGCCCGCCTTGCCCGGAGTAGCCATCGGGCACAACGACCGGATCGCCTGGGCCTTCACCATTGTCAGGACCGACCAAGCGGACCTGTATGTCGAAGAGACTCACGCGCAAGACCGGAACCGGTATCGCGCCGGCGACGGCTGGGCGGACATGGAAGTGGTCCGCGAGACAATTCCGGTCAAGGGCGGCCCGCCCGCGGTGGTGGAACTCTGCTACACTCGCCACGGCCCGGTGATTCACGAAGACCGCCGGAGAAATCGGGCCTTCGCGCTTCGCTGGGTGGGCGGCGAGCCCGGCAGCGCCGCCTACCTCGCCTCTCTGGCCGTGGATCGCGCCGGCGGCTGGGACGCCTTCAAGCAAGCCCTTTCCCGGTGGAGAACGCCGGCCCTCAACTTCGTCTACGCCGATGTGGAGGGCAATGTGGGCTGGCTGGCGGCGGGGCTGACGCCCGTCCGGGACGGCTGGCGCGGATTGCTCCCGGTCCCGGGGGCAAGCGGGGAGTATCGATGGCGGCGGTTTCTCACGGTTGATGAGCTGCCGCAGCTTTACAACCCGAGTGAGCGCTTCATCGCCACCGCGAATCACAACATCCTCAAGATGCTGCCCCAGGGGTATTCCCGGGAAATCGGCTACGATTGGGGGCCTCCGTATCGTTATGACCGCGTCCGGGAGCTTCTCACTGCCCGGCGCGGTTTTACAGTCGCCGATTTTCAGGCAATGCAGCATGATGTGGTGTCGATTCCGGGCCGGCAACTGGCACGCCTGCTGGAGCGGGTCGGGATCGAGGAGGGGGAGTTGCTGCCGTTAGCGGCGGTGCTGCGGGGTTGGGACGGCTCGATGACAAAAGACTCGGCGGCGGCCCCTCTCGCCGCGCACTGGCTCGCGGAACTGACGCCGGCTTTCTTTGAGCTGCGCGCGCCCAGGCAACTGGTAAAGGCGGCGAGCGACCAATCCGGGATGGAGCTGATGCTCGGCGAGCTGGGCGCCCCGCCTCGCAACTGGTTCGGCGCCGAGCCCGCGAAAGCCCGTGACCGGCTCCTCTGGAACACGTTCCGGGCCGCCGTGCGCAAAACACAGGCCCGGCTGGGGAACGACCCGGGCAAATGGCGCTGGGGCGATCTGCACCACGCCGAGTTCCACCATCCGCTGGCGCCTCTCGGAGAGCCGTACGCGGGCGCGTTCCGGATCGGGCCTTTCCCGACCGAAGGCGGGCCGCACACGCCCAACCTAAGCATGTACGACGGGGGTTTCGCGCGCCGGAACGGGCCGTCGTACCGGCAGATCTTCGACCTGGCGGACTGGGATCGTGCCGTGGCGACGAGCGTGCCTGGCCAATCCGGCCAGCCCGGCAGCCCACATTACGCGGACCTGGCGCCGCTGTGGGCGAACGGGAAATATTTCCCGCTGGCGTTCTCGCGGGAGAAGGTGCGGGAGGTGACCGCGCACCGGCTGGTCCTGAGGCCGGCCCAGGGGCGGGTTGCCGGCGCGAGGCGGCTTGCGATAGAGATAGAATGGTCTTACCGGAATCTTACCGGAAACAAGTGATGGAGACGACCAGACTCTCCTCGAAAGGGCAGATCATTCTGCCGAAGCCGGTTCGCGACGCTCACGACTGGCGACCCGGCACGGAGTTTGCGGTTGAGGAAGTCGCCGGCGGCGTCATGCTCAGGCCGCTGAAACCGTTCCAGAAGTCGCGATTCCAGGATGTCTATGGTTGCCTGCGATACAGCGGGCGGCCAAAGTCGGTCGACGAGATGACGAAGGCGATCGCGGATGTTGTGAGGAAACGGCGTGGTCGCGGTCGATACTAACGTCCTGGTCCGGTACCTGACGCGAGACGATCCGAAGCAGGCCGCCCGCGCGGCCTCGCTGGTCGAGAGCCAGGAGGCCTGGATCGCCAAGACCGTTCTCCTGGAGACCGCCTGGGTGCTCGAGAGTCTATACGGCTACGGAGAAGTAACAATTGCGGGCGCGCTGCGCAAATTGGCCGGGCTGGAGAGCGTGCGGCTGGAGGATCCCCTGGCGGTGGCGAAGGCCCTGGACTGGTCCAGTGCGGGCCTCGATCTCGCCGACGCTTTGCATGTCGCCAGCAGCGGCGCGGCGGAGCGGTTTGCGACCATCGACGAGAAGCTGGCCAGGCGGGCGAGCAGGCAGGCCGGTTTGCAGATAATGAGGCTGTAATCGTCCTTCTTCACGGCGGCGAAGTCGCCGGCGCGGAAGCAGGTCGAATTTCCTGCGCGCCACCGTCTGGGAATTGCGGCCGGGCGATCTGCCGGCGGCGGCGCCGTTGAGGAGATTCCCCTTCTGATTCGCGACGTGGAACCTCCCGCGGCAACACGGCGAAGACGCAACAGCGAAGAGGGCCTCGCTGAGTCTATTCGGCGAAGTCCATCCCGACCCGCCGCAACTCGTAGGCGCCCTCGATCCGGGTCGTGCCGGTCGCGCGGCGGTAGACGAGCGACAGGGCCGCCAGGCGGCACCCGCGGGGCGTCGAGAAGACCAGTTCGGAGGCAAGGACTTCGGCGCGCCCGATCTCGCCTCCGCCCGGCCGTTCTTCCACCACCCAGGCGAGACCGGACGGGTCGGGAATGCTGTCAGCGCGGGAGTCGAACCGGAGGCGAAACTTCTTCAGCGGGACGACCGGGAGCATCTGCGCGACCAGGGTGCAACGCTCCGGCTGGCGGCCGGAGAAGGCAAAGCGGATACCGGCGGGCGGGCCAAGCCGGGTGACGGCGACTCCTTCGACGCGCGCGATCCGCCAATCGAAGCCGCCGGAGTATGGATCGAAGGCGAAGTCGCCGTTGGTGATCGAACGACCGGCGGTCTGATCCACGGGCGGGTGGCGGATCAGAGACAGGCTCGCCATCCGGTTCCAGGATTCCACCGCGGCCTCGGAATTTCCCGCCTCGAGAAGCCGGTCGCAGTAGGCAACGAGCAGCGACCGCTCCTCGCCGCCGGCCAGAGGAAGCAGGCGGCGGGCCGCCGGGATGGCCGCTTCCAGCCTGCCGCGGCGCAGAAGGTAGTCGAGGTACTGGGCGAGGATGCGGGCGCGGTCGGGAATTGCGCGGCGGAGGATGGCCGCCGGATCATCCGGGCTCAGGCGCCAGCACAGGTCAAACAGGGCGGATTGGTTCTGGTAGGCCATCTCGCCGGCGCGCCGCGCCCAAAGCCAGAAGTCCTCGGCGCGCTGGCGGCGGAAGTAGAAGTTGGCCAGCGTCCAGCGGGGCTGGTAGGTCTTGTCCACTTCCGCCGCCCGAAGCAGAAACGACTCCGCGGAGGCCTGGTCGCCGGCGAGTTCCGCCTCCAGGCCCAGGCGAATCCAGGCGGCGGAGTCGTACGGGTTGTGCCGCAGTCGCGCCCGATCGTCATCCTCGAGGTAACGGACGTTGCCGGGCGCGGCCCGGGCAGCCCGGTTCCTCGAGTCCGGCTTCGGGCTGTGGAACAGCCGGTCGGCGTAACCGAGGCGCAGAGACCAGTAGCCGGCCAGGATCAGGCCAACGGTGGTGAGAACTCCCAGGAAAGCGACGGACTTGCGACCGGGTGGCGGCGGATCGCAACAGGCGGCCGAGCCGGGCTGCCCGTCGCCGGCGGCGAGCGGATCCATCTCCGTTCGTAATGTACCACGGAATTTCTCGGGGAAGGCCCTAAAGCCGCACTCGGAACCGCCGATCAGAAGGGCGTGGCCGAAGCAGTCCGCTGGGCTGGAGGCGGTCAAGCTGGTTCGAGACTCGGTTTCCGATCGACTAGCGGAGTTCGGTTTGGCGATCGGTGAGGCAGACGGTTTCGTCTGCCCGGGCATGATGTCCTGCGCAAGGCGCAAGACGAAGGAAAGGAGTTCGGAAGTGACTCGGAAGGCATCACTGATTTTATTGGCGATTGGGATGTGCTGCGGGCAGATGGCGTGGGCGGCGTCACCGGGAATCGGAGTCGCCACGGCCAGGGGGAGTTTCTATGTGAATGACACCCCGGTTTCCGGCAACGCAACCCTGTTTGAAGGAACGGCGATTGTCACGGAACGGGTTGCGTCCGTCCTTCAATTGGAAGGCGGAGAGCAACTGGAGTTGGCCGCGGGATCGAAGGGGATTGTCTATCGAGGCCGGCTGGTGTTGGAACGTGGCGCTGGCCAGGTGCAGAATGGCACCCGCTTCCGCGTCGAGGCCGGTGAGCTGGCGATTCTGCCCTCCTCACCGGGAATTGCCCGAATCGGGCTGGAACGGGGAGGCAGGGTCCAGGTGCAGGCGGTGTCCACGCCCCTCAGCGTGACCACGCCGCAAGGGGTGCTGGTCGCGCAACTGGATGCCGGCAGCGCCCTGGCCTTTGAGACACAGGCTTCCGGCGCAGCGGCGCCTTTTCAGGTCGCCGGCTGCGTCCAGAAAGCGGGAGAGGCCATCGTGCTCACAGACGACACTGCCGGCGTAACCTTCCAGTTGCAGGGGACAGACCTCGCCAGGTATGTCGGCCAGCGAGTGGAGATCCTTGGGGTACGGGCCGATGATGCCAAGCCGGTCGCCGGCGCCTCCGAGGTGGTCAAGGTCACCAAGATCCGAGGCTCAGGTGGCGGCTGCAAGGCTCCGGCAGCGGCGATAACCCCAGCCAGCAAAGCAGCCAAAGCGGGCAAAAAGCCCATGGGCGCGGCTGCCAAGGCTGTCATTGCGGGAGTCGTCGTGGCCAGCGCCGGCGCCGGCGCCGCCATCGCCCTCAACGAGGAGGAAGCCGGCACCATCAGCCGATAACTGCCCCGTCAATTACCGAGGTACTGCGGGATCGCGCCTCGCGGAGATTTCAGGAATCAGCAGCGTCAGGTTCATCGCTCCTTACGCCCCGGCCGCGTGGCCGGGACTTTTTTGTCCATACTG
>CAZACK010000183.1:0-6483 GCA_964483455.1 uncultured Solibacteraceae bacterium | reverse complement strand
CTCCGAGGAGCCCTTCGGATCGCCGGAGAAGCCGGGCAGCCCGATCACCCACTTGTGCAGGTCGGTGAAGCGCACGGTCAGCGGGTCGAGGTCCGGGAACTTCTCGAACAGGGCAAGAGCGACGGCCTCGGCGTCATCCCAAGTCAGATCGCGCATCAGATTCTCGTCCCCTTCACCGCCGTCCGGACGGCGGCGTTCATCATGATCTCGGCCAGCTTCATGGTGACTTGATTCAGGTGGTCGATCTTCGCCCGGATCAGCAGGTGATCGTCCGAGTGATAGACCAGCAGCAGCTCGTTCATGACCTTGTCGATCTCCTGCCGCTCGGCGTCGCTCAACTCGAGCCAGGCGTCGTCCATCCTGGCCTTGTCGAGCGCGCGCAGGATGGTGTCGGCCTCCAGGCGCGCCTCGCGCACCTGGCGCTCCTGGAAATCGGCCTCGGCCAGCTCGAACGACTCGCGGATCATGGCCTCGACCTGCTCGTCGGTCAGCCCGTAGGAGGGCTTCACCTCGACGCTCTGCTCGCGTCCGGTGCGCAAGTCGCGGGCGCTCACGCTCAGGATGCCGTTGGCGTCGATCAGGAACCGCACCTCGATTCTGGCCGCGCCGGCCGGCAACGGCTCGATGTCCTTGAGGTCGAACCGCGCAAGGCTGCGGCAGTCCTTGGCCAGCTCGCGCTCGCCTTGCAGCACGTGGATCAGCACGTTGCGCTGGCCGTCCACGGCGGTGGTGAAGACCTCGGTGGCGCTGGCCGGGATCGTCGAGTTCCGGTGAATCAGCTTCGACACCACCCCGCCCATCATTTCGATGCCGAGCGACAGCGGCGTGACGTCGAGCAGAAGCTGGTCCTCGACCTGCCCGGCGAGGATGCCCGCCTGCACCGCCGCGCCGAGCGCGACCACCTCCTCGGGATTCAGCTCGGTGTGCGGACGGGCGCGGAACAGCGCTTCGACCGCGCTCCGCACCATCGGAATCCGCGTCGAGCCGCCCACCAGCACCACCTCGTCGATCTGCTCGACGGCGACGCCCGCGTCGCGAATCGCGCTGCGGCACGGCCCGAGAGTGCGGTCCACAATGCCGGCGATCAGTTTCTCGAACAGTTCTCGCGCGATCCCGCGCTGGTACTTCTTCCCGCGATACTCGAGGTCGATCGTCGCCCGCGGTGCGAACGACAGCCGCTCCTTGGCCTCGATGACCGCCCGCCGGAGCAACTGCACCGCCTCGTTGTCGCCGGAGATGTCCTCGCCCCACTCCGAAGCGATGTCCTCGAGTGCGACGCGGATGAGCAGGTTGTCGATGTCGTCGCCGCCGAGGTGGGTGTCGCCGTTGGTGGCCAGCACCTCGAAGATGCCTTCGTGCAGCCGGAGGATGGAGATGTCGAAGGTTCCGCCGCCGAGGTCGTAGACGGCGACGATGCCTTCCTTTCGCTTGTCGAGGCCGTAGGCCAGCGCCGCCGCCGTCGGCTCGTTGACCAGGCGCAGCACTTCCAGGCCGGCGATCCGGCCCGCGTCCTTGGTGGCCTGCCGCTGCGCGTCGTTGAAATACGCCGGCACGGTGATGACGGCCTGCCGCACCGGCTCGCCGAACCAGGCCTCGGCATTCCGCTTGAGCTGCCGCAGGATCAGCGCCGAAATCTCCGGCGGCGTGAATGACCTTTCCCCGAGCTGGAGCCGGATCACCGCCTCGCTTCCGTCGGCGACATGGAACGGAAACAGCTTCAGCTCGTCCTGGACATCGCCGGCGCCGCGTCCCATCAGGCGCTTGACGGAGTACGCCGTGCGCTCGGGTTCGGTGATCAGCAGGTCGCGCGCCCGGCTGCCGACGACGATTTCGCCCGCGCGGCTGTGAGTCACCACGCTCGGCACGATCGGGTTTCCGTCCTCGCCCGGAATCACCCGCGGGCCGGTCAGGTCCAGGAAGGCGACCAGGCTGTTGGTGGTGCCGAGATCGATGCCGACCACGCGGGGTTGCCGGAGGGTGGAGAAGTCAATCTGAAGCGGTTCGGACACTGCTACCAGTATGCCGGGAAACGGCGGCGCGCGGCGGTTTCCGGCGGCTGTCAATAGCCCCAAGCGCTGAACTTGATCTGGCTCTTGTCGTCGATTCTCGCCGTCCAGAGCACTCCTTTTCGCATCTCGAGATAAGGCCCGTCCTGGCCTCGCCGGATGGTGGCGTTCCAGATGCGCATGTACGGGCCCTCGGCGTGGAAGGTGTGTCCTTTCAGAATGGTGAAGAGGCTGCCCCAAACGCGATTCGGATACGGCTCCAGCAAGCCGAGTTCGGTGCCGCGGAGCAGCGGGGCGATCGACTTGGTGACCGCCAGCAGCGGCTTGATGTTGATCGCCGCCGGGAGCGCGCCGGCCCCCCCGGTCGGCTGGTACACGATGGTGTACTCGCCGGGCGTGAAGCCGGTGAACTGAAAAGCGCCCTTGGCGTCGGCGGTGGCGGTGACGAGTTGGGCGGGCAGGACGATTCGCGCGTAGGTGACCTCTTGATCTCCCTTGACCTCGGCCAGGATCAACCGCGCCTGCGCCATGGGCTTGCCGCTGCGGCCCAGAAAAACGCCGCTCGCGGTGGCGCCGGACTTCTGCTGACCGGAACAGGGAGGGAGAACTGCCGCCAGGAGAAGCATCGCAACAAGTCGCATGAGATCTCCTTTACTTCATCGGGATGATACTCCCCTCGGGCCGCGGGCGCAAGGCTGTGCACGGTCGGGCGGCTACGGCTCGGACGGATCGATCAGGTAGCCGCTTTGCCGGACCAGTTCCCGCAATTCCTCGACGCTGGCGCCAGCGCCGCCGGTGTCGGTGACTTCGAAGTCGTAGCAGAGCACCCCTTGCGGGGAGGCTGTCAACACCGCTCCACAACTGGCGCAGGCCGGCGCGCGAGACGAGGTGCGCGGACCACTGGGCCGGCTGCTCGGCGCCGAGGTCAAAGCCGATGTTCAGCGTTCCCGCATCTTTGCTCAACCGCACGTTCAGAATGCAGGAGGTGTACTCGATGGAGCCCAGGTCCCTGTAGCCGGTAGTCTCCCGACGCGGGTCAAGAAAGAGCGGGTTTACGTTGTTCAGGTTCACGACCGACGGCAGAGAGTCGCTGCCGGCGTCATTGTCGATGTAAAGGTCGTTCCACGGGTCAACGTTTCCCCAGATGATGTTGTTGTACAGGTCGGCGGATTGGGACGCCGAAGCCTGTCACCGTATTTTGCTAGCGTTCCTGGAGCTCCCGCTCGATCTGGGCGGCGAGGTTGTGGATATACCGCCGGCGGTTGAGCAAGGCGCGGATCTGCTCGAGGGCGGCCCGATCGCCGGTTTGATCGAAAGCAGCGAAGCTCCGGCGTAGTTCGCCGTCGATGCTGTCACGCATCGAGCGGAACCGGGCCAGCTCCGATTCAAGCAGCGGCCTTGCCGACTCGTCGCCACCTCGCAGGTCTTCGAGCGCCATGTTCAGCTCAAACACTTCTTCGAGTAACTCGGGCGGAACGTTGTTCGACTTCTGCTCGCCGATGTCGAAGCCTTCGTCCTTGAGCACATACTCGGCGCGGGAGACGGGATCGCGCAGCGTGCGATATGCATCGTTCAAGATAGCGGTCGCCTCCAGCGAATAGCGCTGCTCGTTCGGCGACCGGCGGGTGTAGCGGTCGGGGTGGACCAGGCGGCTCAAGTCGTAGAAGCGCTTCTGAAGGACCGCCAGATCGAGGTCCAGCTTCCGTTCGAGGCCGAAGAAACGGAAGTAATCAGCCGCCGGAGGCTGGAGACTGTTACAGAACTTACAGAAGAGCGACCCGCCGGCGGATTGCTCGCATTGCCAGCAAGGCGCGCTCATCAGGCGGTGAAGGAGGTCCCGCAGCCGCAGCTTTTCTTGGCGTTGGGATTTTCGAAAACGAACCCGGAGTGGATGAGCGACTCTTTGTAGTCGAGCGTCATGCCGTTGAGGTAAACCATGCTCTTCGGGTCGATGAAGACCTTCACGCCGTCGAATTCGTAGACGCTGTCGCTCGGGCGTTCCCTGGGCTCGAAGCGGATCAGGTAGCTGAGGCCGGAGCAGCCGCCTCCCTGGACGCCGAGGCGGAGTCCGCCGCCCTCGGCGACGCCGTGCTTGACGAACGCCTGGCGGATTTTCTCAACGGCTTTGGGGGTGACCTGAATCATGTTTCAGTTCCCAGGGGCCTCTGCTTTCAGTTTACCTCACGCTGGCGAAATCGCCTGCGCCAGGGGGCGTCGGCTTGAGAGCCGACGCGGCAGGCTGAGAGCCTGCGCCACCGAATTCCACCTCAGCTTGCGGCCTGTTTCTTCTTGTAATCGGCGATGGCGGCTTTGATTGCGTCCTCGGCCAGCACCGAGCAATGTATCTTCACCGGCGGCAGGCTGAGCTCGTTGACAATCTGCGTGTTCCGGATCTCCAATGCTTCATCAATCGTCCTCCCTTTGACCATCTCGGTGGCGAGCGAGGAGCTGGCGATCGCACTCCCGCAGCCGAAGGTCTTGAACTTGGCGTCCTCGATGACGTTCGTCTCCGGATTCACCTTCAGTTGGAGTTTCATCACGTCGCCGCACTCGGGCGCGCCCACCATTCCGGTGCCGACGGTGGGGTCGAGCTTATTCAGCGAGCCTACGTTGCGGGGGTTGTTGTAATGGTCGAGAACCTTGTCCGAATACGCCATGTTCGCGCGGCCTCCCTAGCTTGCCCACTCGACCTCTTTCAAGTCGACGCCTTCCTTGGCCATCTCGTAGAGCGGCGACAGCTCGCGGAGCTTCCGCACGGTGTCGATGACCCGCTCGGCGACGAAATCCACTTCCTCCTCGGTGTTGAAGCGTCCGAGGCCGAAGCGGATGGAGGTGTGGGCCAGGTCGTCGCCGACGCCCAGCGCCCTGAGCACGTAGCTTGGCTCGAGCGTCGCCGAGGTGCAGGCCGAGCCGCTGGAGACGGCCACTTCCTTGATCCCCATCAGCAGCGACTCGCCTTCCACATAGGCGAAGCTCATGTTCAGGTTGTTCGGCAGGCGGTGTTCCCAGGAGCCGTTCACGTAGACTTCGTCGAGCCCGGCTTCGAGCTTCGCCCGCAGGCGGTCGCGGAGCGCGCGAAGCCGCGCCGACTCCTCGGGCATCTCGCGCCGGCAGATTTCGCAGGCCTCGCCGAGGCCGACAATGCCCGGCACGTTCAGGGTGCCGGAGCGCATGCCGCGCTCGTGGCCGCCGCCATCCAGTTGGCAGGTGAGCTGGACGCGCGGGTTCTTGCGTCGGACATACAGCGCGCCGACGCCTTTCGGGCCGTACATTTTGTGGGCGCTGATCGACATCAGGTCGATGTTGTCCTCGATGACGCTCATCGGGACCTTGCCGACGGCCTGCGTGGCGTCGGTGTGGAACAGCACGCCGCGCTCTTTGGCGATGCGTCCGATTTCCCGGACCGGCTGGAGCACGCCGATTTCGTTGTTGGCGAACATCACGCTGACGAGGATCGTCCGGCCGGTGATGGACTCGCGGAGCCGGTCGAGGTCGATCAGGCCGTCAGGGCCCACCGGCAAGTAAGTCACCCGGCAGCCGTGTTTCTCGAGGCGCTTGCAGGTGTCCAGGACCGCCTTGTGTTCGGTGGCGACGGTGATGATGTGGTCGCCTCGCTCGGCGTACATCTCGGCCACGCCCTTGATGGCCAGATTGTTCGACTCGGTGGCGCCGCTGGTGAAAATGATCTCCTTCGACGCGGCGCCGATCAGATCGGCGATCTGCCGCCGCGCCTTATCGACGGCTTCTTCCGCTTCCCAGCCGAAGCCGTGGTTACGGCTGGCGGCGTTGCCGAACTTCTCGATGAAATAGGGCAGCATCGCGTCGAGCACGCGCGGGTCGACTGGCGTGGTCGCATGGTTGTCCATATAAATCGGTATCTTCATTAAGATCCTCGCAATCCGTGCAGAACGAGGAAACCGCCGGCGGCTGGGGCCTGCCCCCGCGGCGATTCCCGGGCCAGGTCCGAGATGGAAATGCCGGCCAGCAGGTCCATGATGCCCTCGTGCACGCGGCGCAGCGGCTCGCGGACGGTACAGCGGGTCGTATGATAGCAGCAGCCTTCCTCGGTGAAGCAGGTTTTCAGGAGCGCTGGGCCGTCGATGGCTTTGACCACTTCGAATACGCTGATGCGGTCGGCGGAACGGGCCAGCTTGTAGCCGCCGTTGGTGCCCTGGACCGAAGCCAACAGCCCGCCGCGGGCCAGTTTCTGGAGCACCTTGGCAAGCAGGGGCAACGGGATTCCGTGCCGGCCAGCAACCTCTTTCGCGCTGGCGCTGGCGCCAGCCTCGCGCGCGGCCAAGTGGCTGAGTGCGATGAGCGCGTAATCCGCCTTTTTTGTGAGCCGCAACATTCCTGCTGATCTAGGACCAAAGGAGTCCTAGATGCAGAAACACTGTACTGCTTCGGGCCACCGGATGTCAAGCGGGGTTGGGCAAGGCTGGTACGCCACGGGCGTCAGGAATCGGACGAGTTCGCT
>CAZACK010000182.1:0-6499 GCA_964483455.1 uncultured Solibacteraceae bacterium | reverse complement strand
CTAGGGAACACTCGGCGGGGCGGGCTGGCCTCTATCGTGAAGCCCGGTGACTGGGTGGTCATCAAGGTCGACATGCGTCCATGCGCCGACGGTTCGGCGACCGATACCCGCGTGGTGAAGAGCCTCGTTGACTGGCTTGTCGAGCACAGCCCCGCCCGAAAGATCACGATCGCCGAGGGACAGAGATGCCAACAACAGTGGCCGGACGACTGGGCCACGATGGTGGCGGACTTGTCCCGCCGCCACCCTTCCCTGACGCTCGACTTCGCCGACCTGAATCTCGATGAGGTCCTCGAGCTTCCGGTCCCTGGCAAGCCATCCGCCACGCGGAATCGGGACGGCGTGTACTTTGTTCCCCGCACCATCCAGCAGTGCGACCGGTTAATCAGCGTGGCTCCGCTCAAGACACATCCCCGGACCGGAGTGTCCTTGTCGATCGGCAACTACTTCGGCATCGCGCCCGCGAGCAAGTACGGCGCATCGGGAGACGGCCTGTTCCAGCTCGGAGAGCCGCACGAGGTGCTGATGGACCTGTTCAGTTTCCACACCGCGGATTACGCGATCCTCTGCGGCGGCGCTCACGGCAACATGATCATCGCGGGCGCCGGCGCGCCGGCGGTGGACGCCGTAGGCGCGGCGGTAATGGGCATCGACCCGTCCGGGATTCCTCACCTGAATCTCGCGGCAAAAAAGGCTACGGGATCGTGGACCTCGATTTGATCTGGACCCGCGGCAACGAGATCGAGGAGGCGCGCGCCGCAAGTATCCCCACTCACCAGGCGCGGTGAGAGGCTACGCTGGAGGGCGTACCGCCCGCAGGACCACCCCTCGAAACCGGCTGGCGGACGGCCGGAATTCATCGTCATCCCGCACTTCGACGGCATACGGCGTGAGGAGTTCTGCGTCCGCGGGAAATCCGCCCCGCGACGCGAGAGGAAGTCCTTCAGATATTTCAGCCTCCAGTGAGATCAGCGCGCTCTTTCATAGAGGACCACGCCTTCACGCAGCGCGGTGGTTACGAAGGCCTCGGGGACGTTCTTCCATTCCTCGACCTCCTTTGGCGTATAGACCATCACATCCACTTCCGCGGGCAGGGTGGCAAGCGAGCGATAATACACTCCCGCACGAGCATACCGCGGCTTGTCGGAGGGCCCAATGATGAAAAGGTCAAAGTCGCTCGTCGAGCGGGATTCGCCGCGCGCCCGGCTGCCGAAGAGCACGATCCGCTCAGGTTGGCCCACCGCGAGGACCCGCTCAATGATTTGTGACTCGATCGCGATTGGCGCCCGTGGCATTGTTGCGCGGGGACAGCGTTGCCTGTCACCGTATTCTATCTGCCTGCCGCGCGCTTCCTCGCGTTGTTCAGAATCTCGCGGAGCCGACGGGCGACAATCAGGTCCTCGCCTTCCTGCATTGTCATCGAGATGATCTGAAGGCGATTGCGGCGGTCCCCGGACTTCTGCTCTTTCGGATCGCCCTCGTGCACGGCCGGGACGAGGCTCGGGTTGCTGGCGGTCAGCACCTCGATCCGTGGATCGCCGTCGCGCAACTGCTGGTCGCACTGGGCGACGGTCAGCCCGAAGGCCTGCTCGTCCCAATCGACGGTGAGGGTGGGGTAGCGGTTGCCACCCTCGGGAATCTTGATCTCCGTCGTAACGCCAGGGACGGTCTCGACGAGCTTCGCGATCCGCTCGACGCGCTTCTTCCAGTCCGCGTTGAGCTTCGCGAGATCCATCTTGAGCCAGGCCTCAACGGCGGCCAGCGCGCCGATCACCTCTTCCTTGCCGACTTTCATGGGCCGGCAGACCGCGCCTTCGCGGGGGTTGTAGTTGGCGAGCGCGGCGTCGATCAGGTCCTTGCGCCCGAGCAGCAGCCCGGAGCATTGCGGGCCGCGGAGGCCTTTGCCGCCGCTGAAACAATAGAGGTCGATGCCCATCTTCGCGTAGAGGGAGAGGTTCTCGATGGGCGGGATGCCGGCCGCGTCATCGAGCAGCAGCGGCACTCCGGCCCTCTTGGTGATCTCCAGCGCCTTCTCGAGAGGTTCCCCGAGCCAGGTGGTGTACACCATGGCGGTCCTCTCGTTGAGCGCGGCCTTCAGTTCCTCGTGCGAGTAGACAAGCACGAGTTTGCCGCCTGCCAGGCGGATGGCGCTGTCGAACGCGCTACGGCCGCCGAGCATCACCACTTCGTGCTTGAGTCCGGTGGTGTCCGGAAGCTGCCAGACGCGGGCGTCGTCGGTTCCGGCGATGCAGGCGGCGGTCGCCGCCGCCATCGCGCCGGCCGCGCCCGAGGTCACCATTCCGGACTCCGCGCCGGAGAGCTGCGCCAGGCGCTTTCCAACGGCGAGCTGCAACTCGAACATATCGACGAAATGGCGCGCGGCGGCGTCCATCGCCTCGCGCACCTCCGGCAGTTCGAGCGAGCCGCTCAAGTACGTCCACGTGCCCCGAGCGTTGATCAGCGGGCGCACGCCGAGCCGCCGGTAAACCTCGATGGTGGGTGTCTTGCCGGCCGCGGCCGACAGTTTCTCGGCGGCTGCTCGCGCCGCCAGAGCTCCAAATACAGGCGCCGCGGCTGTCCATTTCAGAAACGCGCGGCGGTGCGTGGAAAAGGTTCTCATATGAACTCCGTCCCTCGAAAGAGGTCACGCCTGCTGCTATGCGAACTCGTACACCGAGGCCTCCACCACGCGGTCGGGCGTCCGCGACCAGATCGTCTGCTGAGGACGCTCTACCACGGCTGGATTCAGGCTCGTTTCGCCGCAATGCCGGCACACTTTGGCCGGAACATGCTCGACGACGGCCAGCCGGTCGCCAATGGAAAGCGTATACCGGATGAGCCAGGCCTCGCGCTCTCCGATCCCGCATGCTTCACACTTCATCCTCGTCTCCTTGTCTTAAATTCGACCCAATCAGTCGGGTCAGGCTCGTAGATCGTGATGATCTTCACCTTTTCACGTAACGGGTACGTGCACTGAATATGCAATGGTCTCCCATTGGCAGTCCAACCAAGGACCAGACAGCTCGGGCCGTACTTGTCGGTGGGGTAGTCTTCGATGACCTCCGCGGTTTCCATTGCCTCTTCAATCTCGCGGCGCGCGATTCTGCGGAGAATGATCTGGTCTGCCGCCTGAGGGAATGCTCATACTGCTGACTGCGGAACTTTCTCCGAATCTCATCGATCATCCGAGTCCCAGGCTAACAGAGAACTTCAAGAGCACAGCGGCGGAGCGCCCGGCGGATTCTCCGCTGCGCTCAAAGCCGGCGAACAGCGCTTAGTCCGACACCTCCTCCCCCCGCAGCAGCGGGTTCAGGATCACCTTGATCGCCTCCCCGTTCTGCGTGGCTTCGAACCCGCGGCGGTACTCCTCGAGCGGCAGCTCGTGGGAGACCATCGCTTCGGTGTCGATCTTCTTCTCGCCGAACAGCCGGACCGTGCGCTCCCAGGATGTCCACACATAGCCGTAGGAACCGATCACGTCGATCTCCTTCATCATGATCTTGCCGAAGTCGGTCAGGATGGGGCGCGGATGAACGCCGAGGGGCACGAGCGTGCCCTGCTTGCGGACCGCCTCCCAGCAGGCGGCCAGTGAATCGGCGCTGCCGGCGCACTCGTAGACCAGGTCGGCGCCCCGGCCGTGGCTGGCCGCTATCACCGCGTCCAGGAGATTCTCTTTCTCGACATCGATCACGACATCCGCGCCCAGCCGGCGGCCGCACTCCAGGCGGGCGGCGTCGCGGCCGAGGCCGGCGAGGATGACCCGCGCGCCTTCGAGCTTCGCCACCTGCAAGGTCAGCAGCCCGATGCATCCGGGCCCGGAAACCAGAACGAGATCGCCGGAGTGGACGTGGGTCCGCTCGATCACCGCGTGCACGGCAACGGACAGCGGTTCGCCCAGCGCCGCTTCGCGAAAGGTCACATTGTCGGGAAGAGCATGGCAGCGCCGGGCGTCGATCGAGATGTAGTCGGCGAAGGCGCCGTCGATCATGTAGCCCGCCGAGACTCTCTCGGGACACATGAACGGATTCCCGGCCATACAGTAATAGCAGTGGCCGCAGGTGCGGGCGGGGTTCGCGGCGACGACGCGGTCGCCCGCTTTCAAGTGCTTCACCGCCGCGCCCGCTTCGACCACCGTGCCGCACCACTCGTGGCCGAGCACCACCGGCGGGTCGCATCGCCAGGCGCCCTTGAGGATGTGGATATCCGTGCCGCAGATGCCGGCGCCGGCGACCTGGATCTTCACTTGGCCGGGCTCGGTCTGGGGCTCGGGCCACTCGAGCAGTTCAAGATGTCCCTCGCCGGGGGCTGTCTTTACCAGGGCTCGCACGATCCCTCCTGCATGCGGTCGACCATCACCGAACTATAATGCCCTAATCGGCGACGCGGTAGAAGCCGTTCGTGGTGGTATTGATGAATCATGGGTTCTCGCCGGAAAACCTCCGCGACATCGCCCGAAACCTGCGGGCCGACATTCTCCGCATGATCCACATCGCCGGGTCGGGTCATCCTGGCGGCTCGCTGTCGGCCATCGACATCATCGCGTACCTGTACTTCCATCACATGCGCATCGATCCGTCGCGGCCCAAGTGGGAGGACCGCGACCGCTTCGTGCTTTCCAAGGGACACTGCGCGCCCGCCTGGTACGCGGCGCTGGCCCGGCGAGGCTACTTCCCGCGCGAGGTGCTGTGGACGCTGCGCGACATCGAGAGCCGGCTCCAGGGCCACCCCGACATGAAGGGCGCCCCGGGCATCGACATGACCACCGGTTCTCTCGGGCAAGGCTTCTCGTGCGCCACCGGGATCGCGCTTGGCGGCAAAGTCCAGGGGAAGGACTTCCGCGTCTACGCCATGCTGGGCGACGGCGAGATCCAGGAAGGAGTGGTGTGGGAAGCCGCCGAAGCCGCCAGCCACTACCGGCTCGACAATCTCGTCGCGGTGGTCGACAACAACCGCTTGCAGACCGACGGCTACACCCGCGACGTGATGACGGTCGAGCCCGTGGACGAGCGGTTTCGCGCTTTCGGCTGGGAGGCCCGCCGCACCGACGGGCACGACTACGCGGCCATCCACGAGGCGTTCCAATGGGCGCTGGCGCGCGAGGGCAAACCCCACGCGATCGTCGCGGACACCGTCAAGGGCAAAGGCATCGCCTGCATGGAGAACAACGTGGACTGGCACTCTTGTCCCATCAGCAAGGAACAACTGGCCGGATTCCTCGCGGAACTGGGCGTTCGGGAGGCGTCGTGATCGAAGCGCAGCCCAATCGCGAGATGTACGGCAAGACGCTGGTGGAACTCGGCGAGCGCGACCCGCGGATCGTCGTGTTCGAGGCGGATATCGCGAAATCCACGAACACCTGGCGCTTTCGCGACCGGTTTCCGGACCGCTTTTTTCAGGCGGGCACGGCGGAGCTGAACATGGTCTGCATGGCGGCCGGCGCGGCCACCACCGGACTGGTCCCGTTTGTCAGCACGTTCGCCGTCTTCGCCAGCATGCGCGCCTGCGAGGGCGTGCGCACCTCGATCGCCTATCCGAACCTGAACGTGAAGATCGTGGCCACGAACGCCGGCGTCGAGATTGCCGGCGACGGCGTGACGCACCAGGGAGTGGAGGACCTCGCCATCATGCGCGCGTTTCCGAACATGACGGTCCTGGCGCCATCCGATCCGGTGACCACGCGGCTGGCGACGCTGGCCATCGCCGCCGGTCACGGGCCGGTCTACATGCGCCTCGGCCGGCAAACGCGGAACGTGCTGCACCCGGAAGACATTGACTTTCGCATCGGGAGGATGATCCGGCTGCGCGAGGGCAATGACCTGGCCATCATTGCTTGCGGCAACATGGTGGAGCAGGCGATCATCGCGGCCGGCAACCTCGCCCGGGAAGGGATCGAGGCGCGGGTGCTCGACTGCCACACCATCAAGCCGATCGACCGCGAGGAGATCTGCCGGGCGGCGGCGGAGACGCGCGGGATCGTCACCGCCGAAGACCACTTCACCACCGGGGGGCTGGGCGGCGCGGTGTGCGAGGTGGTGGCGGAATGCTGCCCTGCGCGGGTGAGCCGCGTCGGCCTGCGGGACGTCTTCGCCAGCTCCGGCCGGGATTACAGACGGCTGCTCGCCCACTACCGGATCTGTCACGAGGAGATCGAGCGGCAGGCACGGATCCTCATGGACAAGGAAACATAGGGCCGTGGCGCGGACTCTTCTCCACGCTTGAGACCCAGCCTCGACACGAGGGTCGAGGCGGCAGGCAAGAGTGCCTGCGCCATCAGGAGTCAGATACCCCCCGCAGAGCGGGTGGCTTGATGAGTCGGGCCGCCTCAAAGGCGGTCGGCCAAAGGTAGGGCCAATCGTGCCAATCAGCGGGCATTGTGGAAGGTGGAGGACAACCCTTTTCCGTAGCCGTTGGCTTTGGTTGCAGTGGCGGACTCAGATTCGGATTAGCCGCCGATGAACGCCGATAAACCACTCATGGCCGGCAGGGCCGGCCACCCTGA
>CAZACK010000181.1:0-6508 GCA_964483455.1 uncultured Solibacteraceae bacterium | reverse complement strand
TACACCCATGTGCTGAACAAGGGCGGCCGCGGCGTGACCAGTCCGCTCGACCGGGCGTGATGGCGGAAGCATCCGCCGCGTTTTTCCGGCTTCGAGCGGCTTTGCCAGGCCGTTGAAAAAATGCCGCGGCGGCGATCCGCCCGCGCAGCCGGCATTCGGCGTCGCCCCGGAGATTCAGGCGTTCGCGCCGGGCAGAAGCGACGTGCCGGCCGGCGGCAGCCGCACGATCACCCGCCCGCCCTCGCCTTCCCCGCCGATCTCGATGTCGCCGCCATGCGCCCGCGCCACCGCCAGCGCGCTGGCCAGCCCCAGGCCGGTGCCGCCCGCCTTGGTGGTGAAGAAGGGCTCGAAGAGATGCGCGCGCGCTTCCGGCGCAAAGCCCGGCCCGCTGTCCGCCACCTCGACGCGGATGCCGCCGGCATCCTGCCCGGCGCGCAGCCGGATCGGCCCGTCGGAATTCGCCTGGCGGGCGTTGTCGAGCAGGTTGGCGAGAAGCTGCTCCAGCGGCAGGGGGTCGGCCAGCGCCCACAGCCCGCCCTCCGGCAGTTCCAGTTCGAGCGCCGTGTCGCCGGCACCGACTTTCCAGCGCGCCGCCGCCTCGCGCAGCCAGGCGGCAAGTTCCAGCGGTCTGGCATCGACCTTCACCGGGCGGCCGAACTCGAGCAGCGCGCGTACCGTGTCCATGCAGCGCTGGCAGTGGTGGCGGATGAGTTCGAGATCGGCCCGCAGGCGCGCCTCTGCGGTCTCGCGCTGCATGAGCCGGGCGGTGTTGCCGATCACGGTGAGCGGGTTGTTGATGTCGTGCGCCACGCGCGCCGCCACGCGGCCGATGGCGGAGAGCTGCTCCTGGTGGGCCACCCGCCGCTCCATGTCGCGCAGCCTGACGAGCGCCGCGCTCATGGCGTTGAAGCTTTTCACCACATAGGGGATCTCGCCCTGTCCGCCGGCATCGAGGACGCGGCCGAACTCGCCGCGGCCGATGGCGGCGGCGGCCTGGGTGAGCTCGCGCAAGGGCGCCATCTGCCAGCGCAGAAAGGCGGTGAAACCCGCCACCAGCAGCAGGCCCGCCGCCGCCACGCCGGCGGCAACGAGGCGGTTCACCTCGGCGAGCGCCTGTCCCACCGTGTCGGGCAATTCGAGGCGCAGCCAGACCGGCCGCTCGCCCGCGGGAAGCTCTATGGACAGGCCGTCCGGCCTTGCCGGCGTGAATTCGGCGCGCGCCTCATGCCGGTCGAGGAAGTTGCGCGGGAACAGCTCGTCGGCCGGCCTGGCCAGCACGAGGTGGGCGATGGCACGGCCCTCGCGCATCAGGGGCGCGCGCGCGACGGCCCAGGCCCGCCCGCCTTGCCAGTGGAGGCGGCCGGATTGCGCGGCGAAGAAGGCGGCGCCCTCTTCCGCGCCCGTGGCGAAGCGGGCCACCGGGCCGCCCTCCGCATCGTGCAGGATCACGGTGTGCAGGCGGAAGGCGCGCGCGATGCGCTCGACCGCCGCCTGCGGGTGATCGCGCTCCCCTTCCAGAAAAAGGTGATACCAGGTGGCGTTGCCCAGATCGGCGTCGGCGGCGAGCAGCCGCGCCATGCCGTCGAAGCGCTCCAGCTCGTCGCGCGCCATCTCCCCGATGCGGGCGGCGAACTGGCGCGCCTCGGCGCCGTGCACGGCGCGGAACTGGGCGCTGACGAAATGCTCGATGGAAAGATAAAGCCCGGTGCCGAGCAGCGCCATGAACAGGCCCAGCGCCAGCACGACGCGGGCGAGCAGGGAGTGGCGAAGCGGTACGGTGGGAGTGTCGCGGCCCATGGCGGCTGGTAGCATAGCCGATATGAGCGCGAAACCCATCGTTCTGATCGTCGAGGACGAACCCGACGTTGCCCGTACCCTGCGGCGGGTGATCGAGACCTGCGGCGACTACCGGGTGCACCTGTTCACCGGCGAGGGCGATCTTTCCGCCCTGCTCGGGGAACTCCGGCCCGACATGGTGTTCACCGACCTGATGATGCCGGGGCTGTCCGGCCTGGAGGTGATCCGCCTGGCGCAATCGCTGGACGCCGACGTGCCGGTGGTGGTGGTCAGCGCCTACGCGACCCTGGAGAACGCCGTCGCAGCGGTCAAGGCCGGCGCCTTCGATTTCCTGGCCAAGCCGTTCAGCCCCGAATCCGTGGATCTCATGCTGGCCAAGCTGCGCCGCGAGCTGGAACTGCGCGCGCACGCGGCGGAGCTCGGCCGGCGCATGGCCGAAAACGATGCGGACCTCTCGGCGCTGCTCGGCGAGAGCGCCGTCATGGCACGCCTGCGGCGGTGGATCCTCACCGTGCGGCCGACCCGCGCCAGCGTGCTGGTCGAGGGCGAGAGCGGCACCGGCAAGGAGCTCGTCGCCCGCGCCATCCATGCCGGCCGCGGGCCCTTCGTCGCCATCAACATGGCGGCCATTCCCGAGGCGCTGGCCGAGGCGGAATTGTTCGGCCACAGGCGGGGGGCATTTACCGGCGCCGTGCGCGATGCCGCCGGCCTGCTGGCGGAAGCCCACGGCGGCACGCTGTTCCTCGACGAGGTGAATGCCACCAGCCCGGCGCTGCAGGCCAAGCTCCTGCGCGTGCTGGAAGAAAAGCGCCTGCGCCCGCTCGGCGCGGCGAAGGAGGTCGAGGCGGACTTCCGCCTCGTCTGCGCCGGCAACCTGCCGCTGGAACGGCTTGTAGACTCGGGATCGTTCCGCCGCGACCTGTTCCACCGCATCAACGTGCTCGCCGTGCGCCTGCCGCCGCTGCGCGAGCGCGCCGGCGACATCCCTCTGCTGGCCGGCCATTTCCTGCACCGCTACGCCCGCGCCCACGGCCGCAATGTGCGCCGCATGTCCCCGGAGGCGCTCGCCGCGCTTTGCGCGGCGCCCTGGCCCGGCAACGTGCGCGAACTGGAGAACGCCATCGAGCAGGCGGTGATCCTCTGCCCGCCGGAGCGCAGCGAGCTGCCGCTCGAGCTGCTGCCGCCGGCGCTGGGCGGGCGCGGCTGGGACGAGTCCGCCGTGCCGGCCGAGACGGGCCCGCTCACCCTCGCGGCGGTCGAGCGCCGGCATGTGCGCGAAGTGCTGCGCCGGGCCGGCGGCAACAAGGCCGAGGCGGCGCGCCTGCTCGCCATCGACTACAAGACCCTGCTGCGCAAGCTGGCGGACTGAGCCGTCGCGCCCTCAGGCGCAGCAGGCCCCCCTGCCGCTTTCCTGGATCGGCGGGCACGGCACCGTGCCGTAGGAGCAGAAGACGCAGCAGTCCCCCGGCTTCGGTCTGAGCAGGACATGGCATCGTTCGCACTCGTAGAACCACTGGCAGGCATCGGTGGGCATGCGCTCGGTCTTGACGTGCCCGCACTGCGGGCAGGTCAGCGTCGACTCGGCAATGATGGCTTTCACTTGTCCGCCACCGGCGTCGAGGGGTAGCCGGCATTTTCGGTGGCCCGTGTCAGTTCCGCCACGGAGGTTCTGGCATCGTCGAAAGTGACGGTGGCCTGGCGCCTGTCGTAGTCCACGACCGCCTTGGTCACTCCCGCCACTTTCGACAAGGCTGCCTTCACGGTGAGCGGACAGGCGGCACAGGTCATGCCGGGCACCGACAGTATCACGGTGCGGGACGCGGCGAGCGCCGGCAGCGCGGAAAGGGAAAGCAAGGCGGCAATCGATGCGGCGAGCAGGGTTCTCATCGGATGTCCTTTCAATAGAAGAAGGGGAGCACGAGCGGGAAGCCGAGGGCAACGGCCACCAGGGCGGCCACCAGCCAGAACAGCAGCCGGTAGGCGCGATTGACCTGCGGCGCGGCACAGACCAGTCCGGGCCGGCAAGCCTGTGCCGAACGCCGGATGCGGCGCCAGGCCAGGTACAGCGACAGCAGCGCCGCGCCGACGAACAACGGCCGCCAGCGCTCGAGCGCCGCCAGGTTGGAAATCCATGCGCCGGAAAGGCCGAGGGTGACCAGCAGCAGCGGGCCGAGGCAGCAGGCAGAGGCCAGCATCGCGGCAATGCCGCCGGCCAGGAGCGTGCCGCGGCCGCCGGTGGATTCATTCATCGTGGTCTCCCGGTGAGGATGGCGGGTGTAAGCTTATTTCCGTACCTTGGTACGGAGTCAAGCGATGAACGAGGAAAAAGCGGCAGGATGCACGATCGGCGGCCTGGCGCAGTCGGCAGGCGTCAATGTCGAGACCATCCGCTTCTACCAGCGCAAGGGCCTGATGCCCGCACCCAGGCGCCCCAGCGGCAGCGTCGGCCGCTATGGCGAGGCGGACCTGGCACGCCTGCGCTTCATCAAATCGGCGCAGCGCCTGGGCTTCAGCCTCGAGGAGGTCGGCGAACTGCTGCAGCTGGCCGACGGCACCCGCTGCGCGCAGGCGCGCAGGCTGGGCGAGCAGAAGCTGGCGGACGTGCGGCGCCGCCTCGATGACCTGCGCCGCATGGAGACGGCGCTGGCCGCCCTGGTCGGCCGATGCCGCGACACGCGCGGCAAGGTGCACTGCCCTCTCATCGGCTCGCTGCAGAAGGCGGGATAGGCGGCCGGCTTCCGGCAGCGTCCCTATGGCATTTCGCCATGGCGGTCTCCGGCGGGACGGGCGAAATGCCACGGTACCTGCCGCCACTTCCCGGAAAATCATGAGTTTGTCCCGCGGCCCGGAAGGGCACGAAACCTGCATTGCTTCTCCCGTCCGGCAGCAGCCGGCAACGAAACGTTTTTCAAAGGAGGAGACATGCAACTCAAGACCACCCTCGCCGCACTCGGCGTGCTGGCCGGACTGACTTTGGCCGGCTGCGCGCACGAAAGCGGCCAATCGCAGAAGACCGCCGTCACCTGGCCGAACCTGATCCTGCACCTGCACGCCAGCCAGGGCGCCTTCCTCGTCGACCCGGCGACCGACCAGGTGGTGGCCAACCTGAAGACTTTCCCCGGCGCCAACCTCGGCAGCACCACGCCGGACGGGCGCAAGGTCTATATCGGCGCCGAGGCGGAAGGCCAGCGCACCGTCTCCGTGCTCGATCTGAACAGGCGCGAGATCGTCGCCCGCATCGAAACCGGCAGCCGGCCCAAGCACCCCTCGGTCAGCCCGGACGGCCGCCTGGCCATGATCAACCACTGGGGCCTCGACGGCGGCAAGCTGCGCGTCAGCTTCATCGACACCGCAACCGACCGCATCGCGAAGAACATCGACCTCGACGTCGCCGGCCAGGCCAAGGGCCCGACCTCGATGCACAACGCCTGGAGCTACGACTCGCGCCTGGCCTTCACGGTGGACCGCGTGGACGATCACCTCGTCGTCATCGACGCGCGCGACTGGTCGGTGCGCAAGATCAAGACGCCTTCCAAGCCGCACTATCCGGTGCCCAGCCCCGACGGCAAGGAACTCTGGCTGGTGGTGGAAGGCAAGGACCGCGACAAGGAGCGCCCCGCCGCGCTGGTGTATTCCCTGCCCGACCTGAAGCAGATCGCCCGCGTCGACATGCCGCTCGTCAAGCAGGACGTGCTGGAAGGCCACCACGGCAACTTCACCCAGGACGGCCGCCACTTCTTCATCCTCAACCGCGGCCCGGGCAACAAGTCGGAGGGCAACGAGATCGCCGTCTTCGACGCGAAGACCAAGGCCTATGTCTCGCGCGTCGAGACCGGCAGCACCGGCATCGGCCACACCTACAACACGCCGGACGGCAAGTACGCCGTCGTCACCAACTACGGCAACAACGCCATCTCCATCGTCGATGCGAAATCCTTCAGGCTGGTGAAGGACATCAAGCTCGGCAAGGGCCGCATGGGCCATGTCGCCTTCACGCCCGACAGCCGCTGGGGCTACGTCTCCAACGCCGGCGACGGCAACCTGCACAAGATCGACATGGCGACGCTGCAAATCGTCAAGGAGATCAGGACCGGCAACGCCGGCGGCGGCGCCCAGGTGCTCAACGTGTGGACCAACGTCTTCGAGGAACTGCCGAGATACGCATCATCGGCGGCGCCCGGCACCCGCGCCGCCGCTCCCGCACTCCTCTTCGCCCGCCGCACCCCCTCGCGGCGGGCTTTTTTTCAATGACGCCGGCGCCGGCGGCTTCCTGCGGAGGGGCAGCGCAGGCAATGTCGGGCATAATGGGCAGACGGTATAGAATTTCCAGCACATGCCCTGCATCGCAACCCCCGTATTTTTGCTGGCGCCTTGCCCGGCAGGATGAGCACCGCCGTCCTCGTCGTCTTCCTGCTGGTCTATCTGGGCATGTTCCTCGGCGAGCTGCCGGGCCTCGAGATCGACCGCACCGGCATCGCGCTGCTCGGCGCCATCGCCCTGGTGGCGCTGGGCGAAGTCAGTCCCGAGCGGGCGGCGCAGGCGGTGCACCTGCCCACCCTCCTGCTGCTGTTTTCCTTCATGGTGCTCTCGGCGCAGATGCGCCTGGGCGGCTTCTACGGCCGGGTGACGCGGCGCATCGCCGCCTCCCCCGTCGGCCCGCCGGCGCTGCTGGCGCTGCTCATCGCCGCCGTCGCGGCGCTCTCGGCGGTGT
>CAZACK010000180.1:0-6874 GCA_964483455.1 uncultured Solibacteraceae bacterium | reverse complement strand
CCTTGCCCAGCACCATCGCCGACAGGATCACGCCCTGCCCGCCAAACCCCGCGATCCGGCTCAGGCAAAAAGGGGCAGACGCATCTTTCACCGTTCCGGACCCCGGTACGAGAGTCCATTCAGCCGGCCTTGATCGAGGCCTGCGACACCAACAACTCGCCGCCACATGGACGATGCCGGTTCGTGGATCTTCAGCCCTGGTTGGCGGGCTCGGGTAGCGCATCGGCCCTGTGGTGTGTATCAGTTTTTTTCGTCCGCAAGTGATTGATTCAATTGTCAATGAACGGTCGGGTAGCGCATCTGGGCGGTCTTTTCGGCCGCGATGCGCTACCCGAAATCCTCCGGTCCGTCTGGCTGGAGCGGCCCCCAACTCGAAGCGGGGATCAGAAGGCGTCTTTCGCCGATCGAAGCCGGGTGCGACGCCGTCGTTAAGCCGGGCCTGAGAGAGGCCATGGCGAGTTTGGTGCCTTTCGGACCGCTTTGCGCCACCGGAAACCGACGGGATTGAGTGAGCTTTCCTTCGCCGACGAGAGCGCTTGGCTCCTGCAAGCCTTGCGATGGGCACATTCTACCATTTGACCGGCCAAAGAGCCGGTTGTTGAGGGCCGGGCAAATGGCCGCAACCCGTTGAATCGTCCTGAGATAGCGAATTTTGAATGGCTTGTCACCGGCGGTCCGGAGGGAGCGCAGCGGACTGGCGGCTCTCGATCTGTGGAACTGGCGGCCACCTCTTGGGCCGGAAGTTCTCATCCACGATCAAGTCCGTTGTGCCGGGCGGTAGGACCTGGAGAGTCTTCAGGAACTCGATCAGTGAATCCTGCTCGTACGGCTTGAGGGCTTCGAACGCGCGGCGCGAGGAGAGGGCCTCGCCCGCGTGCGCCAGAACGGACTTGCGGAGCGTCGTGAAGAGCCCGTGGTGGAAGAAGGGCGGCTCGTTGGCAGCGCCCCAGAGTCGCTTGGTCAGGAATCTCCGGTTGCCGGCCCTGAACTTCGCCGACCATTGGGACTGGTTCATGTCGAGCGGCTCGGCCTCGTTCTCTTCGCAGATGTCGTGGAGCTTGAAATCGGTGTACGCCGGAACCATCACGATGCCGCCGCGATTCGGGCGTAGGCGGGGCTGCGGAAGCTGATCGCTGCTGAGGTCGACTTTGAGGGTTTGTGTCTGGCCCGTTCGCAGGTTGCCGGGAGGGTTGTAGGGGCTGGGTTCGGTGAAGATCCACCCTTGTCTGTCCAGCGGCAGGCTCGGGATATGGCAAGTAGCGCAGCCGATCTTGCTGAAGAGTTGCTCGCCCAAGAGCACGGCCTGCTCGATTTCCGGGTCATTCGGAATCACTTGTCCCGGAACCTGGAGAACCGCCTGGTAGACAGTGACGGCGGTCATGTCCGCGCGCGTCAGTTCGTTGGTGACGCCGTCCCCGTCGGGATCGGAGTTCAGGCCGAACCGCTCGGTGGACTGGATGCCGTGGTGCTGGTTGAAGCTGGTGTTGGTGAACTCGCGCAGGGAGACGGCATTGCCCGCCTGGTGCCAGGGCCGGATGACCAGGCTCGGCGGATCATGGGAGCCGGTGGAAAGAAGGCTGAGGCGGGGCAGGCCTTTCACCTGCGAGACGTCCCAGAGCCCGTCTGGCCGCAGCCCGACACGGCCGAAGCGGATTCCTTTGGAGACCAGTTCTCGGTATTCGCCGGGCTTGACCGTGTCGCGGATTGCCTGCAAGTCGTCGGTGATCTGGCGGGCGAGCATTTCGAGGTAGCCGGCACCGAACATTCCGGGGGTTGCGCGGGAATTGCCGATGGTTTGGAGGGTGGCCGCTTCCCTGTTCTCCGCGGTGGAGCCCTTGGTTGGGAGGGTGTCGAGGGGATCGAACGTGGCGAAGTCGAAGCGCTGGGCGAGGACGAAGACGTTGGCCACGAAGTCGCCGCCGCCGCCGGGAATGCCGTAGGGGGAGTTGTGACACCCGGCGCAGGAGTTGGCGTCAGGGCCGGAGATGCGGTTGAAGGCGCGGGCGTCCCTCAGCGGGTTCTTCGGGTCGGCGAGGGGCCGGCCAGTGCCTTTGGTCAGCGGCCGCCCGGCGCCTTCTTGTTCGGTCCAGTTGGCGGAGAAGAGAAGCCGGCCGTGGCGAAGGAGTTCCGCGAGCGGAAGGCGGAACTCCTCGTTATTGACCAGGTGGCGAGTCACGGCGACTTCGCGGCCCATCTGTGCGGCGGCCAGGGCGGGAGGAACAACCAATGCGAGGACAACGAAGGCCGCGGCGCGCCAAATGCCTCCCCAATCCAGGCTCAGTCGCATGGGATACTGGACCTTGGAAGTCGATCGATGTCCGCGTTGCCCATCGCTGTTCCGAAGCAAGCAATCGAGGAGTTCTGTGTCCGCAACCATATTCGAAAGCTATCCCTGTTCGGTTCCGTGCTGACGGCCCGCTTTCGGCCGGAGAGCGATGTGGACTTGTTGGCCGAATTCGAGCCAGGCGCCAAAGTCACCTATCTGGATCTGGCGCGAATGGAGGCTGAACTTAGCCGGGTGATCGGCCGGAAGGTGGATCTCCGCACACCACCGGAGTTGAGCCGGTACTTCCGGGAAGAGGTCTTGGCCTCGGCCGTGGTGCAATATGAACGCCAATGACCGCATCCGGGTGCGCCATATGCTGGACGCCGCGAAGGAAGCCCTGTCCTTCGTACAGGGCCGCACGCGGGAGGATCTGCGCAGGGATCGATTGCTCGCCTTGGCGCTGATCAAGGAGATTGAGATCGTCGGCGAGGCGGCCGCGAAGATTTCTCCGGAATTCAAGCAGTCCCAACCTTCCATCCCCTGGGCGGAAATCACAGGAATGCGCAACCGCCTGATCCACGCGTACTTTGACGTGAACTTCGACGTCCTCTGGGATACAGTGACCACCGCTTTGGATCCTCTGATCCTGCAACTGGAGTCCCTGATGGGTGAGCCGGACTGACTCTGGGTCTCATGCATGAGCGTGTACTCGGAGTCGTTGGCTGTGCGAAGCCGCCTGTCCTGTCTCGTCCACCACGCCGCGCGCCGGCAGCTTGTGTCTCTGGCGGACGGTAGGGAAAGTCAAGCTGTGGCCGAGGACGACGACGTTGGCGACGAAGTCGCCGCCGACGGGGATCCCGTAGGGGGATTGGTGACAGCCGGCGCAGGAGTTGGAGTCGGGCCCGGAAATGCGGCTGAAGGCACGGGCGTCCTTCAGCGGAGGAGTTGGGTCGGACAGGGGCCGACCAGTGCCTTTGGTGAGGGGACGGCCGCCACCGTCCTGTTCGGCCCAGTTGGCGGAGAAGAGCTTCTTGCCGCGTGAAGGCAGTTCTGGTAGCGGCAGCCGGAACTCCGCGCCGTCTTGCAGGTGAACGGGCACGGCTACCTCGCGACCGACGTGAGTGGATTGTTCGCGCTCTGCGCCTCGCACCGCGGTCAATCCGCTCAGGAGCGCCAGCAGGAGAATGATGCACGAGGGCGTTTGCGCTGTCATGCCGAACTCATTGTGTCCAAGTGGCCTTGACATAGCCCTGTGAGAAGCCAGGGGGGAATGTGATGGTAGCTGTCGCCGTCGAGGCCTCGAGTGTTCCCTGCAAAGGCGTTGAGGTGGCAGACCGATCGGCGAAGTTCTCCGAAGAGACCTTGAGATTCACGACAGTTCCGAGGGGAACAAATTGAGCCTCGATGTCAACGGTCACGTTCGAGCTGGAGTTAATGGTGACATCGGGTATTTGGAAACTGCCGGTGGGTGTTGGGTTGACTTCGACACCTCCTACTCGGACTACCCGAACCGTAGGTGGCGGAGTCAAATTGGACGGCAGGAAAGTGTTGACAGGCGTGGCTTTGTAGACCTGACCGGCGGCGAGGGTGCCAGAGAAGCTTTGTTGAAACGCCTCGAGTCTGACGATTCCAGCGAAGCCACCTGCGGCCGTAGATGCCCTAAGCGAACCTGCGCCGCTGATGACGGGCGCCGTCAATCGGATTGCCCCTCCGGCGCCAGGGCCGCTGCTAGACGCACCATTCCCGCCGTTGGCACTTATTGTGCCGCCTACCGCAATCGAAGTTGAGCTGGCAATCAGCAAGGCGCCCCCTCCAGCGCCTCCTCCTCCCGTGTTGGCAGCACAGTTACTGCCACCTCCTCCCGATCCACCTATTAGGGGAACGAGGAATTGATTGCTTGTGTTGGTGCCGCGCGTACCACCGCAAGATACAGGACCGCCCCCTGGGCCATTGCCAGCCGTGGCGGCCGAAGTACCGTTGAAGGTTCCAAGTCCACCTGCGTAGCCTCCTGCACCGGGCGTAGAAAGCGTGCGGTCCGCAAGCGAGGTGGGCACAGCGTGCCCCGGTGCCCCATCGAGGTCGACTGTGCCGTCGATCTGGACAGCCTCTTGCGCCAGCCAATACACCGGCCCGTGGAGGACATTCCCGGACAACTTCACGGTTACCCCGGTGCCGATCGTGATGGACGCGAAGTGGTAAATGTTGTCACCGTCGGGGTCGAGGGGCGGGTTGAAGGTCTTTGGGTCGAAGTCGATAGTCCCCGGCGTCGTCAGGGTCAGCGCGCCATCCGATCCGTTGGATCCGCTGGTGAACGACTGCCCTGACAGCGTTGCGGCAGTGATGAGCGCCATCACCGAGGCCAACAGTGCCTTACTTGTTTCGTGGAACGACCTTGACAGCATAAGCATCTCCTTTTACCTGAAAATTCCGAACGGGGGCATCCCGGACCCAGACTACGGAATTGAATACCGAAAACATTGGTCCGTCGTAGTATCCCGGCGGCTGAAGATTCGGGGCACTCTTGCCATCGAGCGGGTTGGAACCCAAGGCGACTTCCAGTCCGTCCGGAAAACCATCCTCATCCGTATCAAGACCAACCGGATTAGTAGTGCGCGCCAGTTCTTCTTCGTCGGACAGCCCATCTCCGTCGCTGTCTTGTATGGGAACGCTCGAACCCGTGGTCGACGTCAGCGAGGAAGGACTGGCGCCATTGAATAGGGAAAAGATCGGACCGATCGCCTCGATGGCTGTAGGTCCAGACGGCGCCGGAGAAACACCGTTCAACACGGAAAAGATCGGGCCTTGTGCCTCCATGGCCGTAGGCCCAGACGGCGACGGGGAGACACCGTTCAACACGGAGAAGATCGGACCGTCAGCCTCCATCGACGTGGGTCCTGGTGGCAGCGGGGAAACGCTGTTCAAGACGGAAAAGACTTTGCCCTCTGCCTCCATCGACACGGGCCCTGGGCGGCGCCGGCGAAACGTCGTTCAAGACGGAAAAGGCCGAACTCCCCGCTTCCATCGCCGTGAGTCCCGGTGGCTGCGGGGGAACAGTGTTCAGAGTCGAGAACGTCACGCTTTCCGCTTCTCCGGGAGGGCGAATCACGGGCTTGCTGACTGCGTCAAGCGGATTGGATCCTAATGTATCCTCAAGCCCGTCTGGGTACCCGTCGCCGTCGGTGTCCGACTTCAGGGGGTCGGTGCCGAGCGAGATTTCCTGAGCGTTGGTGAGGCCATCTCCGTCGTTATCGCCATCGGGATTATTGAAAGCCGTGAAGGTATTCGCCGGCGCCGGCGTGGAGTCCGAACTCCCTGCCGGGTTTGTGGCGACCACTACAAACTGGCCCGATACGTTGGGTGCGATCGCCAGGGTGAACGTCGCGCTCGTCCCGTCAGGCGCATAGGTGATCGCGTTGATTGTGAATGCCTGGGGATTGGTTGCCGGAACGATGGAGAAGGTCGTACCGTTGAGGTTGGCGCCTGTCAGCGTGACGCCGGGAACCGTGCTGTTCGCCAGGAATGCGTTCGGCTTGATTGAGGAAATGATGGGCTTCGGCACGGCCCTGATTTCGCCCACGTCGACCATCCCTCCGGGCACGGGAGCACCGGAAGCGGAACCGCTCACCGTGATGTTGTTGATTGTGGCGATCGCCGTCACGACGATGTTGCCCCGAACGGTCGGCAGTCCGGGCAACGTGAATGTTCCATCCGCCGCGGAGGTCGTGGATTGTCCCAGCGCTGTCACCGTGGCCCCGGGGATCGGAACTCCGTCGGCGTCCACGACACGCCCGACGGCGGTGGTGAGGGGATCGGGAATCACGGAGACGACCACGCTCGGGGCCGTACCGATGTTGCCGCCCAAGTCGACGGCCGTGGCTCCGAACGTCAGCAACGCTGCCGTTGTGGGGACGGTGTAGGTGAACTGGTACGGCTGGCTGGCGGTAGTGAATTTGAGCTGGTCATCGACAAAGAAGTTCACCGCCGCAACTACCACGGTCGCGTTCGCAGAGACCGTAATCGTCTGCCCCTGAATCAGCGTCGTACCGGGAACCGGGTATGCGATCGAGATTACCGGCGGTATGCGGTACGGATCTGAGAGGTCCTGATACTTCAAGATTCGAAGCGTGCCCGGAACGATCAGGTACCCGAAAGCGACGTCAATGGCAACGCTGGAACTGAACCCCGGGCTGCCCAGGTTCCAGTACGTCAGCGTGTCTGGATTCAGTGGGTCCGCAATGCCGATGATCGGGACTGAGCGCCCGAAGGAAACGTCGGCGGTAATCGCAATGGGTCCGGAAGCGGCGATGTCGACGGGTTTCCCGCTGAAAACCTCCGGAATGGATTTGCTTACAACCGGCTGGTCCGGGTTCGAAATATCCACCGCCGTAAAGAACCGCGCCGTGTCGGCCAGGAGCGCGGCCGGAAGCCTCAACAAGACACGCCGGACATCGCCGCCCGCGAGAAGGCCGCGCCGCGTGGGCGAGGCGGGGTTTGAGATGTCCGCGAGCTGAAGTCCGGCCGTCCCCATAGCCACGGCCGCAACACCGCTTGCGCCGTCGAAGTCGACTCCGACCGCGGAGGCGGGCGTCGAAAACGCCGCGATCAGGG
>CAZACK010000179.1:0-7011 GCA_964483455.1 uncultured Solibacteraceae bacterium | reverse complement strand
AGACGTCCACTAGTGCTATTCGAACTTGATGCGCAAAGGCCACTGGCGTCCCCCTCACCCTTGCCTCTCCCCCTGTGTAGAGGCCTGGCAGGGGGAGAGGAGAAGGAGAGGGAGCAACCGACGGAAATTGGTGATGGCCTATACTTCCTGTAAAAGCGGCGCGAATAAAACTGGCGTAAGATTCTCCGGCTCAACTCAACCCGGGGTCGTGAGACCCCAAGCTGAAGGAGGACTTACGCCATGCGACGCAGAGTACCACCGAGTGCAGACGTGAAACAAGAACTCGCCGCGGTGTTGGACCAGGGGACGACGGCCGCGGAACACCCGCTCGATCAATTTATCCGGCTGGGCCCGCGCTATGTCTTGCAGGTGGCCTTTGAGCAGGAAGTGACGGAATGGCTGGGGCGCGCCCATTATCAGCGGGGGACGCGCCGGCGGCCCGGCTGGCGGAACGGCTACGAGCCGAAGGGGCTGCAGACCCCGATGGGCACGCTGACCGTGGCGGTGCCGCAGGTCCGGGGGACCGAGGACCCCTTTCCGGCGCGGGTGGCGCAGGCCGTAGGGGCACGGTCGGCCGCGCTGGAGCGGCTGGCCACCCGGATGTGGGTGCGCGGGCTCTCGCAGCAGGATGTCGAAGCGCTGTTCACCGAGACCGTAGGCAGTCGCGTGATCTCGCGGACCGGGGTGAGCCAGGTCAGCCAGCAATTGCAGGCGGACTTTGACGCATGGCGGCGACGGGATCTCAGCCGCCTGCCGGTGGTCTATCTGTTCCTCGACGCGATCTATTTGCCCGTGCGGCAGGGAACGGACGAGAAAGAAGGCGTGCTCTGCGCGTACGGCATTCTGGAGACGGGGCAAAAGGTGTTGCTGCACGTGGCCCTGGGCAGCCGGGAATCCTACGACGCCTGGCTGAGCTTCCTGCATGACCTGCCGGCGCGGGGCCTGGCCGCCCCGTTGTTCGTGATCTCGGATGGCCAGCTGGGCTTGCGCAAGGCGTTGCGGGAGGTGTACCCGCAGGCGCTCCACCAGCGGTGCCAGGTCCACAAGGTGCGCACCATCCTGGCCAAACTGCCGCAGACTGCCCGGGCCCTGCTGAAGCCGCTCATCCAGCAGGTCTTCCGAGCCGCGACGTACGAGCAGGGCCGCGCGCTGATCGCGCGCTGGTGCGCCCGCTACCCGGCCGCGATGGAGTGCCTGGAGCAGGACCTGGAGGCCTGCCTGGTCCATCTCAAATTCCCGAAGGAGCATCACAAGAGTATCCGGACGACCAATCTCCTCGAACGCACGTTCGGGGAAGGGCGGCGCCGCACGAAGGTGATTCCGCGGTTCCCGACGGAGACCGCCTGTCTGACGCTCGTGTTCGGCACGTTGCTGACGGCCTCGCAGCGCTGGCGGGGGCTGGCCATGTCCCCGCGGATCTTGCGAGAGATGGACCGGCTACGAAAAGAGCAGTATCCCAGGCAGACGCAGGTCGCTTAACTGATCGCCGGTCGGAGCGATCGACGCCCCGGCCCTTTTACAGGAAAAAAAGGACTTGACCCGGAAATTGTGAAACACATCTCTGTGACGCCACACTAGGGACCGAAGGCGTGCGCACCTTGCAGGATGAAGGGCGCCCAGAGGCCCGGGTTGGCGACGCCGTATTGAGCCTTGAGCTGCTGAATGGTCTCGAGTTGGGCCCGGCGCAGGGCGTCAGCCGGTGGGAGGGTTTGCAAGTTCCGATAAAAGGCCTTCATCTGATCGGCGGTCACCTCATCGTCCACTGGCCAGAGACTCATCAGGAGATTCTTGGCTCCGGCCAGCGCAAAGGCGCGGCGGAGGCCGAAGACGCCTTCGCCGGTGTGCACCGCGCCCACAGCCGTCTCGCAGGCGGAGAGGACGACCAAGTCCGTGCCGTAGAGATCCATGCCGGTGATCTCCAACGCGGTGAGAATGCCGTCGTCGCCTTCGGTGATATGGCCGGCGTGATTCGCCCCGGCGAAGGCGAGCCCCGAGCGGATGAGGGGATTCTCATAGTTGGTGACAGGCGCGGGAAGGGAAAGCGGTGAAGCGAGTCGGCTGACCGGGCTTTCGATCGGCAACGGCTTATCTTCCAAGAAGAACCCGTGCGTGGCCAAATGTAGAATGCGCGGGCTGCGGGTGGTTTTCACCATCGCTTCCGAAGCTGCGGCGCCGACCGCAACCTGTTTCTTCGTTTCCTCGGCAGCCACCAAAGGTGGAATCTCTTTGGCCTCGCGCTCAGTCCCCGGCAGTTGGTTGAAGTGGCCCCGGAAATCGCGAGAGCGGAGAGCCGTGCCTGCTCCATCCATGCTCGCTGCCTTGAGCTCAAAAGCAGGATTCGCCACCAACAACAGGTCGGTCGTGGGAGAGAAGTCTCTGCCTTCCGTCCCGACCAGCTCGCGTCCGCCCGTCACATAGGCCAGCCGATACTGTTCGAGCAAGAAGTGTCCGTCTCCGGCTGGCAACGCGGCGAAGGGCACCAGATTCAAGAGACCATCCGGGCTGAGCAGAACCTGGTCCACCTTCCCGAGCGCGCCTGTAAGCGGAGTCCAGACCGAACTCGAGAGCTTGGTGAGGGAGGCAACACTCCTGGCGATCGACGGACGATCCTGCCGTTTCTGCGCGACACGGAGATTCTCGCCGGCCTGCCCAATCTGCTGCTCCAGGACGCTCGCGTCGCCCAGATCAACCAGGCTCACTTCTTCGTCAGGCGTTAAGACAAAAGCGAGATACCGCGCGGTCGGTTTCCACTTTCCATTCGCAAAATCGTACTCATCAATTTTCACGAACTCGATCAACGTGGCAGTCTTGGGCAACGCCTTCGCCACAGCCTCGACTGTAACAGTGCGTTGTTTCAACTCAGCAGCGACCACTCCACTTTCCTTGGCCAGGAGGCGCTCGGTTTCTTCAACCTGTTGTTGAAGCGAGGACACCCGTTCCCTGTAAAACTCGAGACTCATCGTCTCAGGTTTGTTCAAGAGCAGGCGAGCCAGCTCGCTGCGAAGGTCCGACAGCCGCTCCCATTCCTTGCGGGCCGGCTCCGGCAATCGGCCTTGTCCCGAAGCCTGCGTCCGCGCTTGGGCGTCAAGCACGATCCCCTTGCGTCGGAGCACCACCGCCAACCCGTCGCGGACGACCGATTGATCTAGGTTCAGATGTTGGTGAATCAGCTACAGGGACATCAGATAGCTCCCTGAGATAGAGCGCATGAACCGCAGCTTTTGCGCCTCCGTGGTGAAGGCAAAGACGTTCCTAATATAGCGATCTTCAATCAGTAGACTCTTTTGAAAGAAGCCGACCGCCGATGGGTAACGTTGCCGGTCAGTAGCAAGGAACGCAAGGTTGGTGAGAATACCTGCTACTGCTGGATGCTCAGGGCCTAAAGCCTTCTCTTTGATGCGCAGCGCCCGCTGGTGCAGGGGTTCGGCCTGCGCGTACTGCCCCGTGACCCCATACAGTGCCGCCAGGTTGTTGAGCGAGATGGCCGTGTCGGGATGTTCGGGGCCCAGCGCCTGCTCCGACAGCTCCCAGAAACGCTGGGCCAGCGGGATGGCCTCAGCAAACTTCCCGGCCTGGTACAGCTCTCCGACGCTCTTCTTTAGTGCCGTGATCTCATCGATCTTTTGTTGCGCCGAGGCCGGAGCGGGGGTAGGCTTGTTGGCTGCCGAAGATGAGGAGTGCGCACATCCAGTGCAAAGGGCCAGTATGACGAGGCTGGTCGAGAGCCCATGTCCCGGGATAGTAGCTTTCCCGCTCATCGCTATATCCCTGTGAGGGAACATTTACGCCGGCTTGGTCGCCGCGAGCAGTTTCTCCAGTGTGTAGTCCAGCAGATCGCCGATCCGGTCTATGCTGACGTCGGCGGGGGGGAAGCTGGCTTTGGCGAGGGCTTCCTTCGCGTAGTGCCCCTGGCGTGGGAAGACGGTGGTCACGCGCGTGGACCAGACCTTCTTGACGGCGGTGAGGATGCGCAGCTTGTCGTCGATGAGCACGTAGTGATCGGCCGGGTAGCGCGCTTCGACATCCTCCAGTTCGTGTTCCTTGTGAATGTAAATGAGGACGTTGCCTTCCATCGCCTCGAAGAGTCCGGAGCGCTCCACCTTCAGAGGCTGGAAGACGACGTCGCCGTCCGACAAGATCACCGCCTTGCCCCACTGCTTGAGGTGGTCCACCACGTCCAGCGCGCTTGGGAACAGGCGGGTGGCAAACGGATAGTTCACAAGGAAGTGGGAAAGGACGAGCAGATGGGAATCGCGCGGGTGCTCGATCCGGTAGCGCTGGAGCGCGCCCAAGTAATCCGCATAGCCGAGCTCTGCGCGCAATTGCTCGAAGATCGTCCAATACCGCTGCTGGCGCTCATGCCCGACCTCGCGCTCGAGATAGCGCTTGAGATCGGCGGTTACCCGGTCGTTGTCCAGCAGGGTATTGTCGACATCGAACAGAAAGACCACATCTTCAGCGGTCACGTCCCAGCCCCTTTTTGACCCACTCTTCTTCTAGGTGCTGTCTCACAGATTCGTTTCGCCATTCCCTCCGCTCGTCCCCACACCCAACCCTCTCCCCAAGCGGGGAGAGGGGTGTAGGGGAGCAAACTCTCCAGCCAGGGGAGTAGCCGGCTCGCGGGCTTCTTCAGTCTCCTGCTACGCCACCGTCACTTCTTTGCATAGGTAAACATCTTGGATTGCATTGAGAAGCTGAATGCCTTCCTTGAAAGGTCGTTGGAAGGCTTTGCGTCCTGAGATCAATCCCATCCCGCCGGCGCGCTTGTTGATCACCGCTGTCGTCGCGGCCTCCGCATAATCGTTCTTGCCCGAGGCGCCGCCGCTGTTGATGAGTCCCGCGCGGCCCATGTAGCAGTTCGCCACCTGATAGCGGCAGAGATCGATGGGGTGATCGCTCGAAAGGTCGGTATACATTTTCTCGTCGAGCTTGCCGTAACTGGAGCTGCCGAGATTCATGGCTTTGAAGCCGGCGTTCGTCTCCGGCAATTTCTGCTTGATGATGTCAGCCTGGATCGTGACGCCGAGATGGTTTGCTTGGCCCGTCAGATCGGCGGCCACGTGGTAGTCCTTATCCTTCTTGAACTCGTTGTTGCGCAGGTAGCACCAGAGCACGGTGGCCATCCCGAGCTCGTGGGCATAGGCGAAGGACTGACTGATCTCGACGATCTGTCGGCTGCTCTGGTCCGAACCGAAATAAATCGTGGCCCCGACTGCAGCGGCGCCCATGTCCGCCGCTTGTTTAACGGTCCCGAAGAGCACCTGATCGAATTTGTTCGGGTAGGTCAGCAGCTCGTTGTGATTGATCTTCACCATCAGCGGAATCTTATGCGCGTACTTGCGCGCGACGGCGCCTAAGACGCCGAACGTTGAGGCCACGGCGTTGCAGCCCCCTTCCATGGCCAAGCGCACGATATTCTCCGCGTCAAAGTAATCGGGGTTCTTGGCGAAGCTCGCGCCGGCGGAATGTTCGATCCCTTGATCGACGGGAAGGATGGACAGGTAGCCGGTGCCGGCGAGCCGACCGTGGCGGTACATCCGTTCGAGGTTCACGAGCACGCGAGGGTTGCGGTCGGATGGGCCGAAGACCCGGTCGACAAAGTCCGGCCCCGGCAAGTGGAGCCGGTCCTTCGAAATCCGAGGGTCTTTGAAGTTGAGGTAATAGTCGGCCTTAGAACCGAGGTGTTTGGCGATCGTGTCAATCATAGTGTCCTCTCTATCTCGGTCTCTCGGTACTGTTTAGGCGGCCACTCGCGCGGCATAATGAGCCGCGCCGAGGAGTGCCGTCTCGTCATTCAGGATGACCCGCACGGGAATGGCTTCCAGGAGCGACCGAAACCGGCCCTTCTCGGCAAAGGCCTTCATGAAGCCGGCGCCCTGCAATTTGGGCAGAATCTTCGGCGCGATTCCCCCGCCGAGAAAGACTCCGCCCGTCGCCATGATTTTGAGTGCAAGATTGCCGGCTTCGGCTCCATACAGCGCAACGAACAACTCCATCGCCTGCCCGCTCAGCGGACAACGATTCTCCAGAGCTGCCTGGGAAATGACCGCCGACGGGTCTCGCTCCCGCATGGCCTCTCTGAGGTCCGGCGATTCCTGGCAGCGCCCCGTATTGCGAAGGAATTGATAGATGTTGTACAAGCCCGGCCCCGAAACCACCCGTTCCCAACTGACATGCCCGAATTGCTTTTTGAGATAGAGCAGGAGGTCCGCCTCCAACTGATCGTGGGGCGCGAAGTCGGCATGGCCACCCTCACCGGCGAAAGGCCGATGCCTGGTCCCGTCCCAATACATCCCCGCCTCTCCCAACCCGGTGCCGGCTGAGATGACCGCGGCGTTGCCCTGCGCATCCGGCGCGCCCCGGTTCAAGATCACGAAGTCCTCCGGTGCCAATTCGTTAATGCCGTAGGCGTTGGCTTCCAGATCGTTGATGAGGCCCACGGTGGGCAGGCTCAACTCTCCAGCGAGCCGCTTCGCCTCGACCACCCACGCGAGGTTCGGCGTCTTGACCTGCCCGTTTTTCACCGGACCCGCGATACCGAAACAGGCGCGATCGACCGGCTCTTTATGGTGTGAAACGAACTGCCGCACGATGTCGTCGAGAGTCTTGTACTCCCGGCTGGGATACTTGTGCTCGACGACCGGTTTCAGCCGTCCGCTGCTGGTTTCGAACAGGGCGAGGCGCGTGGAGGTGCCTCCTATGTCACCGGCCAAGATCATCAGGTGATGGCCCTCCACTGGCGTCCTTCGCGTTGCAACAGCTCGTCGGCCTCCTTCGGCCCCCACGACCCCGCCGCATAGTTAGGGAAGGAGCGAGGGGGGAGGGCCTTCCACACGTCCAGGACCGGCGTGATCACGCTCCAGCCGGCCTCGACCATGTCGGCGCGTTGAAAGAGGGTTGCGTCCCCGCACATGCAGTCGTAGAGCAGCCGTTCATACCCGGTGCTCGGGGTCTTGCCGAAGTAGTCCTCATAGTTGAAGTCCATGGTGACTTCACCGACGTTCATGATCG
>CAZACK010000178.1:0-7037 GCA_964483455.1 uncultured Solibacteraceae bacterium | reverse complement strand
ATGTCGGCCCCGGCCACTGCCCCCGATTCGCAGAGGATCACCGTGCAGCCGGTGAGCGCTTCATAGTCCGAAGCGTGCCCGACGCGAATGCCGGCAATGTCCGTCAGTCCCTTCATCGCTTGCCGCTGGCCCAGCAACCGCCCAACCGAATAACCGAATAACCGCCCAACCGAACAACCGCCCCAGAGCCGTATGGTAGCATCGACTCTTTGAGGAGCACCCCGATTGCTGGATTTCCTGAAAGCGCCGATCCTCGCGATTCAGGAGTTCTTCCAGCTTGCAGGCCGGGCGATCCTGAACGTCTTCCGCCGGCCTCACTACTTTGACGACATCTTTCTTCAGATGGACACGATCGGCTTCGGAAGCCTGCCGATCGTAATTCTTATCGGATTCTTCAGCGGCGCCGTGATGGCGCTTCAGCTCTCGAAGGCTCTGACCACCTATGGCGCCACTGGAAAGACCGGAGAACTGGTCGCCATCACCCTGGTACGCGAGCTTGGGCCGGTGCTCACGGCCCTGCTGGTGGCCGGGCGCAACTCCGCCGGCATAGCCAGCGAACTGGGATCGATGAAAGTGACCGAGCAGATCGACGCGATGCGCGCGCTCGGCACGGACCCGGTTCAGAAGCTGGTGACGCCCCGCATGATCGCCACCTGCGTGGTGCTCCCGCTGCTGACCATCATCGCGGATTTCGTCGGGGTGTTCGGCGGGTTCATCATCGGATCGATCCGCCTGAAGCTGACGGCGGCGCAGTACTGGAACAGCGCGTGGCAGGCGCTGGAATACAGCGACGTGGCGGAAGGACTGGTGAAGCCGTTCGCCTTTGCCTTTGTAGTCTCGCTGGTGGGCTGTTACTACGGCCTGCGCACCACCGGCGGCACGCAGGGCGTGGGCCGGTCCACGACCCAGGCGGTGGTCGTGGCCTCGGTCTGGATCTTCGTGCTGACGTTCTTCATCGCCCAGATCTTCGTCACACTGTGATTCCCATGTCCTCGATTGCCCCGCCCTCGGCTTTGCGCTTCGAGCGCGTGTCCCTGTCCTTTGAGGGCGTGCCGGCGCTGATCGACGTGTCATTCGAGCTCGAGCAAGGCGCCTCCTGCGTCATCCTGGGCGCGGCGGGGAGCGGCAAGACGGTCCTGCTCAAGACGGCCTTGGGCCTGCTCAAGCCCGACTCCGGCCGAGTCTACGTTTTCGGCCAGGACATCACGGAACTGGAGGAACGGGACCTGTTCGATATCCGCGCCACCATGGGGATGCTCTTCCAGGAGGGCGCGCTGTTCGACTCGCTGACCATCGAGGAGAACGTCGCCTATCCGCTGCTCAACCAGCGCGTGGTTCGCTGCCCGCCGGAGGAGGTGCGGCGGCGCGTCGAGGAAGCGCTGACGTTCGTCGAGCTGGAGCGGACGCTGGAGAAATTTCCGAGCGAGCTTTCCGGCGGCATGCGGCGCCGGGTGGGGATTGCGCGGGCGGTGGTCACCGAGCCGCACCTTCTCCTTTACGACTCGCCGACCGCCGGCCTCGATCCGATCACGGCCTACACCATCATCGCCCTGATTGTGAAGGAGAGGGATCTGCGCCGCGCCACCACCGCCATGGTCACCCACCGCTACCAGGACGGAGTCTGGCTTTCGGATTTCCGCTACAATCCGGAGAGTGGCGGCCTGGATCGTGTCTCCGCGAACGGCCACGGGCCGGACACGCGCACCCGGTTCCTGGTGCTTGACGAGGGGCGGCTCGTCTTTGAGGGGACGCGGGCGGAGGTCGAGTCGAGCGGCAACGCGTACGTTGCCAAGTTCGTGAAACGCTGAGATACGGACGCACTATGCCTTCGGCCAAGAAAGTGAAGTGGAGTCAGTTGAGGGTGGGGATGATGGCCATCGCGTCCATGCTCATCCTCGGAACGCTGGTCTTCCTGCTCACCGGCACGCGGCGCTTCTTCGCCACCCCGGCTACCCTGTATACCTACATGGACGACTCGGCGGCGATGGCCGTGGGCGCGCCCGTGCGACTGAACGGAATTCTGATCGGCAACGTGAAACGGGTCGGGCTGTCAGGCGAAAACGTTCCCCGCCGGATCATCCGGATCGACCTGTCCGTGGACGAGGAAATGCTGAAATCCATCCCCGTCGATTCGGAAACCGCCGTCAGCGCTGAGAACGTGCTGGGCACGAAGTTCATCAACATCAAGAAGGGCCGAAGCGAGCGGACGGTCAGGGACGGAGGGGAGCTGCCGAGCAAGGACGTGACCGAATTCGAGGAGGTGGTTCAATCCGGCTACGACGTGATGGTCGCGGCGCGCAGCCTGCTCAAGCGGATCGACGGGCTGGTGACCGACATCGAGCATGGGCGGGGCACCATCGGCAAGTTCATCGTGGACGACGAGTTTTACACCCGGCTGACCTCGACCGTCGCCGAAATGCAGAAAGTGGCCGAGGCGATCTCCAGCGGCCAGGGCACCGTGGGCCGGCTCCTGTACGACGAGGGCCTATACAACGACGTGAGGACGTCGGTCGCCCGCCTGGACGACATTCTCTCCGACGTGCAGGCCGGGCAGGGGACCGCCGGCAAGTTGCTCAAGGACCCCGCGCTTTACGACGACGCGCGCAAGAGCGTGGCGGAACTGCGGCGCATCGTCGAGGACCTGAACGCCGGCAAAGGGACGGCCGGCAGACTGCTGAAGGACGAGGAACTCCACAAGCAGATCCGCACGACACTGGCGCAGCTTGAATCCACGATGGACAAGATCAACACCGGCCAGGGCACTCTGGGACAGCTTCTGGTGAACCCGAATCTGTATGAGTCCCTGCATGGCGCGACGAGCGAGATGCAAAGCCTGGTGAAGGACATCCGGGCCAATCCAAAGAAATTCCTCCGCATCAAGCTGGGTCTGTTTTGAGCCGCGCGCGCCTGCTGATCGTCAACGCCGACGATTTCGGCTTCACGCGGGATGTGAACGAAGGCATCGTCGAGGCGCACCGCAACGGCATCCTCACCGCCGCAACGCTGATGGCCAACGGTCCCGCGTTCGGCCACGCGGCCGGTTTGTCGCGAGCGAATCCCACCCTTGACGTGGGTTGCCATCTGGTGCTGGTGCAGGGGGAGTCAGTGCTCGAGCCGGGCCGGCCGCTGCCGGAGAGCCTCCCTCGATTGGTGGCGGAAGTGCTCGCCGGACGGCTTCGGATCCACGAAGAACTGGCGGCCCAGGTCCGGCGGCTGATGGAGGCCGGCATCGTGCCCACCCACCTGGATACTCACAAGCACACGCACATGCTTCCACCGGTGCTCGACGCGGTCCTCCAAGTCGCCCGCGATTTCCGGATCCGCTGGATTCGTCGCACCTTGGATATCCCGGTGGTGCGCAGCCGTTTCGAGCGGCGGCTGCGCCGGAGCGGCCTTCGCGCCTCCGATCACTTCTCCGGATTCCGACTCACGGGCCGCCTCGGAGCCGCGGAGCTGATCGGCGTGATTCGCGGCCTTCCGCCGGGTCTCACCGAGTTCATGTGTCATCCCGGCTATTGCACCGCGGAGCTGGAGGCGGCGCCGACCCGGCTGAAGGCGAGCCGGCAGCGCGAACTGGAAGCCCTGACCGCACCGGAAATCCGCGAAGCCGTGCGCGAGACGGGGACGAGGCTGGTGAGCTACCGGGAAGTGTAGCGCGGCGGGCCTCCGGGCGTTCTTTCTTGTGGCCGAATCGTGCTGGTCTGAGAGCAGAGGCCGCGGCAGCCAGACCGGCTATCCCTCGGCCTGGCGCGCGCTCATCCACCGGATTACGACTTAGGCCGGTGTCCTGTGGAGTCCCGGCGCCGGCGGCGCGGCTACTACCCGCCAGAGCTCAGTTCCACTTTGGCGGGGCCGCATCTACGCCGCCGGCGGGGTCGGCCAGGCCGGCAGACCACACCAGGAGGCCTGTCCTACACCCTCAATTCATACCCCAGCCCGCGCATCCCTTCGATCATGCGACCGCGGATGGCGGCGACATCGTCGGAGGACAGGGTGCGGTCCGCTGCCGAGACGGTCAGCCGGAAGGAGACGCTCTTGGTTCCTTCCACCAGCGGCGGGCCGGAGTATTGGCGGAGAAACTCGATCGAATCCAGGTCGGCGGCGGCGAATTCCACCAGCTTCTTTTCGATGTCGCCGGCGAGGTCGCGCGCCGGCACGATGACCGAAAGGTCGAAGGCGCTGGACGGGTAGCGGTGGACCGGCCGATAGCGCTTCTCGCGCGGCTGGAGACCCGATAGCAGCGTGAGGTCCATGTCCAGTACTGCGGCCCGTCCGGCAGTCATCGACGGATGAAGCTCGCACAACCGCCCGACGGCATGGCCCTCCCAGAGGACATCGGCGGCGCGCGCCGGGTGCTCGTAGGAACGCGCCGGCGCAGGCCGGATCTCACAGCCCGGCATGAGGTGAGCGGCGGCGCGCTTCAGCTCATCCAGGCCCGCGATGCCATCGCCCTGCCGCCACACCGCCGCCGCCAGGTGCGGGATCTCCTCGGGGAGCCCCTCGGGCCGCTTGTGGATCTCGCGGCCGATCTCGAACAGCCGGAATTCGTCGAAGTGCTTGCTGTTCTCGAGAATGTTCGTGTACATCTCCGGCAGCAGGCTGCGGCGCAAGATCGTCTGGTCGGAGGCGATCGGGTTGGCCACGCGCACGTGGTCCTCGACATCGAAGCCAAAGGCACGAGCTTGGTCCTCTGAGACGAACGAGTAGTTGTGGACCTCGGTGAAGCCGAGTTCCACCATTGTGGACCGAACGCGGCGATAGAACAGCCGGTGGTCGCTCGACGGCGGGGGCGTGACGGGCAGCGCCGGCGGCGCGGGCGTGATCGAGCCGTAGCCGAGCATGCGGCCGACTTCCTCGACGAGGTCGTCCTTGATGGCGATGTCGCGGGTGGCGCGCCAGCTCGGCGGCGTCACGAACAGCACGCGCGGCGAGTCCTCGACGACGCCGAACTGAAGCCGTTCGAGGAGGTCCTTGACGGCCGGTGTTTCGACGTCCCGGCCAAGCTTGCGGATGAGCCAGTCCACCGGCAGGCGGATCGGTTGCGGCGCGGGCCTGTCCTGCTGCTGGTCGGCCAGCCCGCCGGCGAGCCGGATGCCGGGCGACACCTCGCGGAGCAGCTCGACGGCGCGCGCCAGCCCGCGCACCGTGTTGAGGGGGTCCTGCGATTTCTCAAAACGCATCGAGGCGTCGGTGCGCAGCTTCTGGCGCGCCGAGGTCCGGCGGACGGAGGCCGCCTGGAAGTTGGCGCTCTCGAGCACGATGCGCGTCGTGCGCTCGTTGATGCCCGTGTCCAGACCGCCGATGACGCCGGCGAGCGCGATGGCGCCACGGGCGTCGGCGATCACCAGGTCGCGCGGGTCGAGCTGGTACTCCTCCTCGTTGAGGGCGATGAAATGCTCGCCCGGCCTCGCCGTCCGCACGAAGATGGCCGGTCCGCGCAGCGCGTCCCAATCGAAAGCGTGCATCGGCTGGGCCAGCTCGGCCATGACGAAGTTGGTCACATCCACTACGTTGTTGATGGGGTTGAGCCCGATGGCCTCGAGCCGGTACTGAAGCCACAGCGGCGACGGGCCGACGGTGATGTTCTCGAGCGCCAGCGCGCTGTAGCGCGGGCACAGTTCGAGGTCGGCTACCGAGACCTGGATCGGCGGCGGCGCCTCGGGGATCAGGTCCAGCCGCACGGGTTCGCGTAGACCTCGCCCGGTGATGGCGGCGACCTCCCGCGCCAGGCCGTGGTGGCCCCAGAGGTCGGGGCGGTGGGTGATCGACTTATTGTCGATTTCGATGGCGCTGTCGGGCGCGCAGCCGGGAATCGCCGCGCCCGGCGGCGCTTCGCATTCCAGGATGCCGGCGGCGTCGCGGTTGATGCCGAGCTCGGCGCCGCTCGCCAGCATGCCGTCGCTTTCGACACCGTCGATGACGGCGGCGCGGATCTCGCGGCCGCCGAGCACCGTGCCCGGCGGAACGTAGGCACTGGTCAGCCCGGGACGGCAATTGGGCGCGCCGCAGACGACGGTCTTCACGCCGTAGCGGCCCGTGTCGAGGACCGCTTTCCGGTTGTGGCCGGAGCCGAGCGGCTCGACCGAGACGATCTTCGCCGCGCAGACACGGGACAGGTGAGTGGCGACCTCCTCGACACCCTCGCACTCGGCGGTCTTCATGGTGAGAAGCTGGCCGAGTTCGCGGGCGGGCGTGTCGAGCTCGTCCACCAGGCCCCGCAGCCAGTTGTAGGAGAATTTCAAGCCGTAAGTACCTCTACGATCTTCCTGAAGAATATGTGAGCCGCCGATGAATGCCGATGAACGCCGATGGGGACTGATCCAGCGTGTGGGGCAGGCCTCCGACCTGACACCCGCCGGCCCTCCACCTCTTGTTGGGATTCTCTGATCGGCGTGTATCGGCGTTCATCGGCGGCCCTAGAACTGTTTCAAGAATCGAAGATCCCCGCTCTGCAAATAGCGGATGTCGTCGATGCCGTAGCGCATCATCACCAACCGGGTCAGGCCGAGGCCGAAGGCGAACCCGTTCCACTCTTCGGGATCGATGCCGCTCATCTTCAGCACGTTGGGATGTACCAGTCCGCAACCCACCAGCTCTACCCATCCGCTCTGCTTGCAGACTGCGCACCCGGCGCCGCCGCAGATGAGGCAAAGGATGTCCAGCTCGAAACCCGGTTCGACGAACGGGAAGTATCCCGGCCGCAGGCGGAGCGTGATTTCCCTGTGGAAGATCCCGCTCAGCATCGTCTTCATGAAGTAGACCAGGTGCGCGATCGACACCTCGCGGTCGATCATCATACCCTCGATCTGGTAGAAGGTGTGCTCGTGCGAGGCGTCCACTTCCTCGTTGCGGAAGACGCGGCCCGGCGCGATCATCCGCAGCGGTGGGCCGAATCTCTCCATGCCGCGAATCTGGACCGGCGAGGTGTGGGTGCGGAGCAGGTTGCCGTCGGTGAGCCAGAAGGTGTCCTGCATGTCGCGCGCCGGGTGGTCGGGCGGGATGTTGAGAGCGTCGAAATTGTGGTATTCGGTCTCCAC
>CAZACK010000177.1:0-7068 GCA_964483455.1 uncultured Solibacteraceae bacterium | reverse complement strand
ATGCTTGGCGATCACGCTTTGGTTCTGGAGCGACCAAATCAAGTCGCGGCCGAGATCATTGTCCCAGCTTACGGAAAAGGCGCGGCGGTGAAACCCCGGGAGGAACACGCTAGGCTGGCCCTTGTTTGGCGACGAATTCTTCGCGGCGACAACAGAGTCGGATGGAGTGTTCACCCAAACACGCCGACGCACCGCAGGCCGGACTTCGACAGCCTGGCCCGGTCCAGAAACAGCCGCCCGTCCAGCACCAGCGGCGACTTCATCCGGCTGGCGAGCAGTTCCCAGTCCAGTTCGCGGTACTCGGGCCACTCGGTCACCAGCACCAGCGCGTCGGCGTCCTGTGCAAGCTGTTCCGCCGTCTCGCACCAGCCGATCTCCAGGGACGCGTGCTCGCGGCGGGCGCGCTCCAGGGCGACCGGATCGTGCGCCCGCACGGTCGCGCCGCGGTCAATGAGCTTGCGCGCGATCTCGAGCGCGGGCGCTTCGCGCAGGTCATCGGTGTTCGGCTTGAACGCCACTCCCAGCAGGCCGATGGCCCGGCCCTTGAGGATCTTCAGCTCCGCCTGAAGCTTCTCCACCACGCGCTCGCGCTGCCGGTAGTTCACCTCGCGCGCGGCGCTGACGATCGGCATCGTCAGGTTGTACTCCTGCGCCGTCGAGATCAGCGCCGAGGTGTCCTTGCCGAAACACGAGCCGCCCCAGCCGACGCCCGCTTGCAGGAACCGCGTGCCGATCCGCGAGTCCAGCCCGATCCCCTTCGCCACCTGGGAGACTTCGGCGCCGACTTTCTCCGCAAGCTGCGCGATTTCGTTGATGTAGCTGATCTTCAGCGCCAGGAACGCGTTGGCGGCGTACTTGATGAGCTCGGCCGAAGCCAGATCGGTGGCGATCAACGGGACGGCGGCCAGCCCCTCCGGCCGCGGCAGAAAAGCCGGCGCGGCAAAGGTCTGCTCGAGCACCGGACGGTAGAGCGTGTACAGCATCTCCAGCGCCCGCGAATCGTCCGAGCCGATCACGACGCGATCGGGATAGAGCGTGTCGTGGATGGCCGTGCCCTCGCGCAGAAACTCGGGATTCGACGCCACCGCGAAACAACCGTCCGGCTTCCTGCCTTTCCGGGAGATGAAGGATTCCCGCACGATGGCGCCCACCCAGTTCCCGCTGCCGATCGGAACGGTGGACTTATTGACGACAACCGCGTACTCCCGCTCGAGATGCGCGCCCACTGCCTGCGCCGCCGACCGCACGTAGGACAAGTTCGGGCTGCCGTTCGGCAGCGGCGGCGTGCCGACGGCCAGGAACACCACCTCCGCGGATGGGATCGCCTCCTCGGCGCGAGTGGTGAACCGCAGGTTGGGCCGCGACTCCGCCAGCAACTCGTCGAGTCCCGGCTCGTAAATCGGGATCTTCCCGCTGCGCAGCCCTTCGATCTTCGATTCGTCCGTGTCAACGCACGTGACTTGATGTCCCAGCAAAGCGAAGCACACCCCGCTGGTGAGCCCAACATAGCCCGTTCCGATGATTGTGATCTGCATCACCGTTTATCGTAACAAGGGAGTATGCGCGCCCCGCGGCGATTCACTCGGTAGTATTCGTTCGCGCGGACAGCCGGGCGCGGATCTTTCGCCGCGACGGGCTGGGGGTTGCCGGCCAGAGGTTCTCAGGCGCCGCCAGCACGGCAAGCAGCGCAAAGTCTTCTGGTTGAAAATCATCCGTTGAATCGTCAAAATCTAGCCGAGGGACGGACGATGGTCACCGCTCTCCGAGTTCACCGGCAGCCGGTTTCGCGCGGGTGTGGTCCTGTACGCGGGGGTGGAGGCGCTCCCGTTTGGTCCGAAGCTCTACGCCCCGCCGGTCAGTTCTGTGTGGCGGTCCGATGTAGAACCGCAGTGAGCGCCTTCGACACCCTGTCACTTCTCCGCGAGCGTCTACGTCAATACCAGCGGCCCTTCCCCCCGGCTGAGCGCCTTGAGCAGCATGTCCCGGCGCTCGTCCGCCTTGGCGGCGGCTGTGTCCAGCGCCACCCAGTAGAAGCCGCCGCCGATGGCAGCGACCATCCCCAGAACCGCCCACCACGCAAGCTGGCTCTGGAACGCGTATCGCGCGCCGTAAGCAAGCATCACCGGGATGGCAGCGATGGGGTAGATCAGCAGCAGTAGAATGCGAACGCGGCCGGCGGACCCCGCGCTGGTAGACTTCTCCGGATTCACTGCCCGCGGGTAGTACACCGAACACAGATTGCCGGTCGCCAACAGGTACAGGGAGAAGACGAGTGTGGCCGCGAACGCCTCAAGCACCTTCACCGGCGTGACCGGAAGCCGCACGAGAGTCCACACCACACTGATGGCCACGATTTCCAGAAACACAAAGAGGAGGGTCGCTATGTTCTTGCCGGCGACGACACGCGAGATCTTCACCGGTTCCAGAAAGTAGAGCTGGGCCGCCGCGCGGTCGAACCCGAACACGTTCCAGAAAGCGACGTCGCCGAGAAGAAGAAGCGCATACGCCCCGACCATCGCCAGCGGATCGGAGGGCAGGCCGGCGTCCGACTTCTGCAACAGGATCGGCATAAAGATCAGAAGGCCGAACGTGAACCCCATGATGAAGACCAGTCGGAAACGCGGCGTGCGGCTCAGCGACCGCAGTTCCTTTTCCACCACGGCGGCGAGCGGGTCCGCCAGGAACACGGAGGGCAGCCGGTACAAGGTGTCGAGCCCCGAGATCGACGAAGCGGTCTTGCGGCCGGCGCTCTGCGCCGCCTGGAAGTCGAATCGAAGACTGCGCTCGAATTGCCAGCGGCCGAACAGCCAGCCCATCACCATCCAGCCGAGGAGGGCGGCGACATTCCCGGGAGTGACATCGCCGAGAGCCAGCCTCGCCGCCACCGACCAGGGCCACCACCCGAGGTGACCGCCCTGGAACAGGTTTCGCAAAGGCGCCGGCACGCCCGTCACCATCAGAACCTGCGGCAGGGCGGCGGCCAGCACGATGATCAGCACCACCACCTCGCGAACGCGGCGGCGCGACATCCATCGCTCGATTTGGTTGCGCAGTCCCGCGGCCAGGAAGAGGTTGAACAGGACGAAGGGAAGGAAGGCGGCGACCGCCGCCCGGTGGGGGAGCGCCGGGTTGCGGGAAAGACCGGCCGCGGCGCCGGCGCACAACAGCAGCATCTCGCCGCAGGTCGAGACTCGCAACAGCACCTCCACGCCGAACAGTTGGCGGTGTGGCACAGGATAGACCAGCAGCTTTTTGAGATCGATCGAGGCGCCGAGCGAGGCAGCCATCACCGGCGCCAACTGCCAGTACAGGCAGACAAACAGCAGTGCGCCGGACAACGCCGTCCGGATCAACCGCGCCCAGTCCCCGTTGCCGCAGACGAACGCCGCCAGAACCGCCAGCAACACCCAGAATCCATACCAGGCGAGCAACGCCAGCGCCGGAAGGACCCAGGAGGCAAGGTTGTCGCCGCGGCGAAAATTCAACAGCGATCGCCACTGCGCCCAAACAATCGCCCGGACGTGCGCAGGCATGACTCTAGAATCTAACAGAGGCAGGCTGAATGCCTGCCCCACCAAGACCGTCAGGTAACCGAACTCTCATGGTGGGGCAGGCGCTTTCGCCTGCCCGCTGCTGATTCCTGGACCTCCCCCGTCACGCTACAGCTCTGCGACGTATACCTGCGATTGTCCTGTCCGGTCGCTGGCGAACGCCACCAGCTTCTCGTCCGGAGAAAACGATGGATGCGGATGAGTGTACTGCGGGCCGTAGACGGAATCGGCCGGAGTCTCCATCCAGCTCAACGCGCCGGCGGCCGCGCCGCTATGAGCCGCTTGGAAGTCCTCCGGCTTTGCGTAGCGCGATTTCTTCCACTGCGTTCCCTGATTGCTTGACCTGGAGAGGCACACGCGGCGCCTCGCGCCGGTGGCGGCATCGATGACGAAGATGCCTTCGTCCGGGTGGTTGGTATCACACAACACCAGAGTGCCCGCGCGGTTCGGCGTGATGTGCCAGGCGTTGCATTCGGCGATGGTGGACTGCTTCCGGGTGCCCGGGTGCATCCGCTTGAGCGCCTTCGGCCAGACGGTGAAGACCAGATCGCCGGTGGAGCCGAGGAATGTCTCGTGAACCACGAACTCGTCATTGTCGTGCTGGTACAGGCACTCCAGCTCCGAGCCGTCGCGGCGCACCAGGTGCATGCGCGGGGCCGGATCCGCCGCGAATTCGATCCATTCCGCATCGCGGGGGTGGAACTGCGGATGAATCACCGTCCGCGGGAATGGGATGACGCTCGCCTCCGCCCCGTCGGATTTGACGACCGCGATTCCATGCTGCCCATCCTGCTTGATGGCCGCCGTGACCCACTCGCCGGCGCCGCCCAGGGAGCACTCGCCGAGCTGCGCCCCGCCGTACTCCGCCACGCATCGCTCCTTCAGGCTCGTACGCTCGATCTGCCACACCTGCCCGCCCCTCACGAAGTACACCCGCTCGCCGTCGGGATGGATGACGGCTGAAAACGGATGGATCGGCGCGCCGCCGGTCAATTGACGGATCGGCCCGTCGGGAAAGGCGGCCTCGAATAGTTGCGCCGCGCCCGTGCGGTAGGAAGTGAAGAGAATCACCCGGCTGTCCGGGGTGAACGAGCTGTGCAGGAAGTACGTCGGGTGGTTGATGGACGGGTGCGCCGTCATCTGATGCACGACGGCGCCCGTCGCCTCGTCCAGGCACGCCGAGTGCTCCGAGGGGTGTAGAGATCCTTTGCCGTACGAAACCGTTTCCATCACATCAGGCTCTTTCGGAAGACGAGGATGTGCTGCCGCGGCAGGTTGCCGTGGACCTTCACCAGCCGGAACCCCTCCGCTTCGAGCTCGGTCTTGACGTCCGCCACGCTCATTTTGTGTTCCTCGCGGATCGGAATGGCGGGATCTTCCTTCTTGTATTCGAACAGCACGAGCCGGCCATCGGGCTTGAGCGCCTCGCGGATCTTCGCCAGCATCGCCTGCGGCTGTGATAACTCGTGGTAGACGTCCACCAGAAGAACGAGGTCGATGGCCGAGGGCGGAAGACGCGGATCGGTCTCCGTTCCCAGCACCGTCTCGACGTTCGCCAGCCGGTTCGCCTCGATGTTCTTCTTGAGGCGTTCCAGCATCCCGGGCTGGATGTCATTGGCGTAGACCTTGCCGGTCGGACCAACGCGTTTCGCCAGGCGGACGGTCAGATAGCCGACTCCGGCCCCCACGTCGGCGACCGTCGTGCCGGGCTTGATGTCGAGCGCGTCCAATGCGCGATCCGGCGCTTCCTCCGACACGCGTTCCGTGCGCTCCAGCCAGTCCGCCCCGCCCATCCCCATCACCGTTGCGATCGGCCGGCCAGTGACCGGATGCGTGGCCTGCCCGTAGGCGGCAATCGCGAGCGCTGCCGGGAGGATGAGAAACCGCTGCAATCGAAAGATCATGCCGGAGACCCAGGTGGAGCGCTCTACTCACATCAAGATACCGTACCCGGAAGTCTCCCGGCAGGCGAAAGCGCCTGCCCCACCCGGTGTAAAATTGCATCTCCATCGTCTTTGCGAGGAGCAACCATGAAATCCGACAACCGGCGCATTTTTCTGCAAACGGCCGCCGCCGCGGTGCTGGCGCGGCCCGCCTTCCCGGTCCTGGGCGCCAATGACCGTATCAATCTTGCGGTGGTGGGAATCGGAGGCCGCGGGCGCGACCACATCGACGACTTCGCGAAGCTCCCCCAATGCCGCATCACCGCCGTCTGCGACGTGAATCAGGCGGGCCGCGAGCGCGGCGTCGCGCAAGTCGAGAAGCTGCTCGGCTACAAGCCGAAGCAGTACGCCGACATGCGGGAGCTGTTCGAGGACAAGGAGGTCGATGCGGTCTCCTTCGCGACGCCGAATCACTGGCACGCCCTCGGCACGATCTGGGCTTGCCAGGCCGGCAAAGACGTGTACGTGGAAAAACCGCCGAGCCACAACATCTACGAAGGCCGCAAGATGATCGAAGCGGCGCGGAAATACAAAAGGATGGTGCAGGTGGGCTCGCAGAGCCGCAGCATCGGCTACATCCGCCGCGCCATGGAACTGCTCGGGCAAGGGGTCATTGGGAAGCTGTACGAAGCCAGAGGGTTGTGCTTCAATCCCAGGAAATCCATCGGCCGCACGCCCGACCAGCCGGTCCCGCCCGGCATCAATTGGGACTTGTTCCTCGGCCCCGCGCCGATGCGCCCGTTCAGCCAGAATCGTTACCACTACAACTGGCACTGGTTCTGGGACACCGGAAACGGGGACATCGGCAACCAGGGGATCCATGAAATGGACAAGGCGCGGTGGGGAATGAACCGCGGCCTCCCGCTGCGTGCCAGCTCGACGGGCGGGAAGTTCGTCTTCGATGACGATCAGGAAACGCCCAACACGCAAACCGCCACGTTCGATTACGGCGATAGCCGGATTACATTCGAAGTCCGTGGCTTGATGACGCCCGGGGAAGGGGACGTCCGGCGCGGCGACCACTTCGTCGGCAACATCTTTTTCGGCAGCGACGGGTTCCTGACGCTCGACACCGGCGGCTTCCGTGTCTACAAAGGCTACAAACGCGAGCGGGTGATGGAGGAGAAGGCCGGTCCGGACGATGAAACCTCCCCCCACATGGCGAATTTCCTGGCCGCCTGCCGCAGCCGCAACTACCAGGAACTCACCGCCGACATCGAGACCGGCGTGATCTCCGTCGCCCTGGTGCATTTCGCCAACATCAGCTATCGTGTCGGAAGAACGCTTGCGATCGACCCGGCCACCTGGAGTATCTTGAACGACTCCGAGGCGGCGCGTCTGCTCACACGGGACTACCGTACGCCGTACGTTGTTCCGGAGAAGGTGTGACTCAATGAGCAAGCCACTGGTTCGACCAGTGAGACTCGAACAGGTTCGACCGTTCCGGGATTGTTGGGCCGCCGATAAACGCCGATGAACGCCGATCCAACCAAGTGAGGCTTGGCTTGTTTCCCCGAACCCATCGGCGTTGCTCTGAAAACACCCTCCTGTTCAGTGAGCCCGAGAGGCCGCAG
>CAZACK010000176.1:0-7228 GCA_964483455.1 uncultured Solibacteraceae bacterium | reverse complement strand
GTGGTCAGCGAGCCGTCGTGACCCGTGTTCATGGCCTGGAGCATGTCCAGCGCCTCCTCGCCGCGGACCTCGCCGACGATGATGCGGTCCGGTCTCATGCGGAGCGCGTTGATGACAAGCTGGCGGATCTTGATCGCGCCCGTTCCCTCGATGTTCGGCGGCCGGCTCTCCATCCGCGCGATGTGGATCTGCCGGAGTTGCAGCTCCGCCGCGTCCTCGATGGTCACGATGCGTTCGTCTTCCGGAATGCAGCCCGAAAGCACGTTCAGCAGCGTGGTCTTGCCGGCGCCCGTTCCCCCCGTGATGATGACGTTCAGCCGCGCCCGCACGCATGCCTGCATCAACTGGAGCATCCCTTCCGTCATGGTGAGGTTCTGCACCAGGTCTTCGGCCTGAAGCGGGTCCTTCCCAAACCGCCGGATGGACAGCAGCGGCCCGTCCACGGCGATCGGCTGGATGACTGCGTTGACGCGCGAGCCGTCCGGCAGCCGCGCGTCCACCATCGGCGAAGACTCGTCGATCCGGCGCCCCACTCGCGACACGATCCGTTCGATGATCCGCAGAAGATGAGAGTTGTCCTTGAACTCAACCGGCGTTCGGTACAGCTTGCCCGCCCGCTCCACGTATACCAGCCGCGGCGTCGTCACCAGGATGTCGTTTACCGTCGGATCTTGCAGCAGCGGCTCCAACGGCCCCAGCCCGAACACCTCGTTCAGCACTTCCTCGATGACGCGGTCCTTTTCGACCAGACTCAGCGGGGTCTTCTCTTCGTCGATGAGTCTCGACAGCGCGGTTCGGATCTCGGTCCGGACTCGCTCGCCGGCCATGGAAGACAGGATCTCCAGGTTGATCCGGTCGAGCAGCTTGCGATGCAGGGTGAACTTCAGCTCCTGGTACTCGGGCGTGTAGGCCTGGCGGCTCGCCGGGCGGCCGCCCAGTGAATCCCTGGCTAGAACTGACTTCGTTGGGGTGTCGGCTACTGTTGCCATCGGACCGTCCTTTAGTCACCGAATAAGGAGAACTTCTTCTTGGGCGCCGCTTCCTGCACACCCGCGATCTTGGCCGCCATCTTGGCCAATTGCTTGCCCAGGTTGCTGCCCGAGGGGATCAACTGGCCCTCTGCGTATGCCTCGTACAACGAGGCGTAGTCGTCGGGCAGCATCGAGTAAACCGAGATGCCCAGGAGGTTCTCCAGCTCCTCGGCGGTCACGTCCGGGTTCTTGGGCACGCGGTTCAGCACCAGCCGGAGACGGCTCCGGCCGTAGCCCGTGTCCAGCAGCGTCTGCACGATCTGCTTCACCTGGTGCAGCGCCGGCACGTCCAGCGTCGTGACCAGGAAGGCCTCGTCGATCTCCTCCAGCGCGCTCAGGGTCAGCGGGTTCAAGCCGCGTCCAAGGTCGGCGATCGTCCAGTCATACTGGAAGCGGACGAATCGCAGTACGTGCAGCAGGTCTTCTTCCTTGGGTTGTTCCCTCGCCGCCACCGAACCGGGAGCGCGGATCACTTCCAGCCGCGGCATGCCGTTGGAGATCAGCGCTTTCCAATAGCTCAGGTCCAGGCGGTGCGTGTTGCTCATCGCATCGAGCACCGAGTACCTGGACTTGGACTTCATCAGAAATCCAACCAGTCCGGCATCCATGTCGAAGTCCGCGATCAGGATCTCCTGGCTGGTTTGCCGTGCGATCTCCACTGCCGTGTGGCAGGCGATCGTAGTCGCCCCGCAGCCTCCCTTCGCGGAGAAGAACGCGCACGTCTTGCCGCCGGAGCGGGACACTCCCTTCTTCTTGGTCCTCCCGGCCGAAAGCCTCTCCAGCGCCTTCGGCAAGCTGGAAGCCAGCGGCGGGTACAGGTATTCGTCGGCGCCCGCCCGGATCACCGCCAGAATGGTCTCCGGCTCGGCCGACTTGTGCAGCGCCACCACCAGCGGAGCCGCCGCCGTCCCTTTGACCTTGCCGATGACCTCCTCCACCGGCTCCTTGAGGCTGGTGAAATCCATAATCAGGACATCCGGACGCAGCCGGTCGAGCTTGTCAATGAATTTCGGCCACTCCCCGATCTCAGTTTGTTCGAGGAGCGTGTGGACCGGCAGGCCGGACAGGCAGGCCTGAACATCCTGCCAGAGTTCCCTTGTCTCGATAACCAGCCCCAGTGTGATCGGATACATCGAATCTCCTTCGATTATCGCCCAGGCGAGCCTCCGGGTTTGGGAGCTGCCGGTGCTGGAGACTCCGCGGGCTGCATCGGCGGCGGCGCCGGCATCGCCGGAGTGGGAGTGAAAGCCGGCGTGATTCCCTGCGACGGCTTGGTGCTTTCCATCAGCTCCTCATAGCGGATGGTTTCCTTCGGGGGCCGCACCGGCACTGGCCCGGTGACTTCCATGCCCGGGGTGCGCGGCGGCACCTGCGGAGCGTCTTCCAGGAACGGCTGGGGCATCTTGATCTCGGGCGCCGGCCGGTCGGCCGGGATGGGCCTCACCAGCTCGGGCGTCACCATCACCAGCAGTTCCGTGTTGTTCTTGCTCAGAGCTCGGGACCGGAAGATCTTTCCCAACAGAGGGATTTCCGCCAGCCCCGGTATCTTGTTGAAGGTTTCCACCATCCGGTTGTCCAGCAGCCCGCCGATGGCGAAACTCTGGCCAGATTCCAATTCAATCTCTGTCTGCACCCGCCTCGTATTCATGGCGGGAATGTTGAACCCCTGGAAAATGAGGCCGTTGGCAAAGTCGAGTGAACTGACCTCAGGAGTGACCTGGAGACGGATCGTGCTCCGCGGCGTAATCATCGGCAGGAAGTTGAGGCGAACTCCGAATTCGCGGAACTGGATCGTCACCGAGCCCACCGCCGCGCCTCCCTGCACCACCGGGAAAGGAAACTCGCCGCCGGCCAGGAAACTCGCCTGCTTCCCGTTGATGGCCAGGACATTCGGCTCAGCGAGGATTTGCAGCAGGCGCTTGTTTTCCAGGTCCCGGATGGTGGCGCCAAGATTCAGGTCCGGCCGGAAGATGAAGATGTTCAGGAAGTCGGTCAATGTGAACTGGGTGGTGGCGCCGCCAATCGTCTGCACCCTCGGCGGCGTAAATTGACCCGTCGCCGTGGCCCCGATCGTGTTCAACACGCCAGTGCTGAACACATTCGCTCCGAGATCCCTCGAAAAAGCCCGGTCCACGTTGGCGAATTTCACCTTCAGGAGGATCTGTCCTTCGGTCGGCGGCACCTTCACATGCAGCAGATTCACCGGCTTACCCAAAGTGCTGGCGATGGTGACCGCCCTTTCCACGCTGGTCAGATCATCCACCGTGCCCCTCAGGAACACGTTCTCGCCTTCGACGGTCAGGGTAACTTCCTGGCCCGCGAGTTCCTTGCTCAGTTCACGCTGGACGGCTTCGATCCGTGACATGATCGGGCGCACGTTCAGGTCGAAGATCAGCCGGTTCCCGCCCTGCTGCCAGATGATCAGGCTGGTCTCTCCAGGTTCCTTTCCGTTGACCAGCACCTCGCGCGGGCTGACGGCAATCGCTTCCGCCAGCTTCTCGTTGGCGACCGCCACCCGCTGGATGACGATCGGGCTGTCGACCACCAGCGACTTGCCCGCGGTGACAAACAAGTCGCGCGCCGCGGACGGCTCCTGCGCCGGGGCGATCGCCGCCAGGGACAGCAAGAGACTGAACGTCACCAAGACCCTCATCGATAGGAACCTATGCGCAGTCACTGTTTCTCCTCCGGATTCTGTTCCTCTTTGTCCTGGAATTTCTGCTGGGTTCTTTTCGGGCCATGGATGACCTCCACGACCACCGGCACTCTTTCGACCACCGGCGGTGGCGGCGGAGCCGTGGGCTTGGCCGCGGGCCGCGCTGGCCGTCTCTCTTCGCCAGGCGCCTTCGGAGGCTTGAACAGGCCGCCGGCGAACACGTTGACCGCAGCCGTGCCCTTCGTCTCGACCTCCTTGGTGTCCAGCGGGTTTCGAAGCACGAGCTGGATTCTCATGTCGTTGCTGATGAGGCTGAGGGTTTCCGCCTGTTCCGGCGTCACCAGCAGGTTCACCACCTGCACCGTGACCGGCTTGCCCTGCGAGTCCTTCTCGATGTTCTGGCCGGCTGAAAGGACTTCGATGTTCTGGAGAATTGTCTTGGTGATGGTCCCGGTCCCATGAGAACCGCCCGGCGGCTGCCCCAAAACCAGGATGTCGACGCGCATGCCCGGAACCACAAAGCCGGCGACTCCGACGACTTCATTGACCCGTACGGCGACTGCCCGCATTCCAGGCGGAATCGTGGCCGCCAGTCCCGCGCCGGCCCCCTTGGCCGCGAGACGTGACTCGACAATTGGCTCGCCCTCGACGATGTTGGCGATCACCCCGCGCCCCACCACGTCTTCTTTCTTTCCAATGGCCTGCACCGGCAGCGGTCCCGACCACGCGCCTGCCTTGACGTCCAAGTCCCCAATCATCGTGCCCACCGGCAGGCTGCGAGCCGCGACGATCACCTGGGTCGTCGGCTGGGTGGCGGTGACGCTCATCCGCGAGGAAACAAGCCGGTACAACAGCAGGCTCGCGCCGGCGGATACGATGAAGGCGAAGATCAAAACTGAGATTAGTCGCTTGCTCATCCTCTAGCCTCTTTCCACAACACTAAAAGACTGCATCGGCCGGCCCGCGGCCGTCCAGGCCAGTTACTCTCGAGCCGCCCCCTCCCATCGCCCGGCAGCCCTGCGAAAAACCGGGGGCGCTTCGAGCGCCCCCGTGGTTCGGCCGACTTAGCTGCCCGCCGATACGTTCGCGTCCGCCAGCCGGCTGTTGGCGACACTCCAAATGCCGGTCAGGCTGCCGCCCCCGCCGAGAAACAACGCGGCGGACGCCAGACACACCATGGCGAGCAACAAAGTGTACTCGATCAGGTCTTGCGCCTGATTATCGTGAACGAAACTCCTCAGAAGCTGGCTCATGGCAGTCCCCCAAAAAGAATACGGGGCGAGTGATGCCCCGCGAGGGGACTAGCTTGCCGACAAGTTGGCGTCCGCCAGCCGGCTGTTGGCGACACTCCAGATGCCGGCCACGCTGCCGCCCGCGCCGAGGAACAGCGCGGCCGAAGCGAGGGCCACGAATGCCAGCAACAGGGTGTACTCGATCAGGTCCTGACCGGATTCTTCCCGGAGGAAATTCTTCAACAGTGTCATAGTGATTCACTCCTCGTGTTGGATTCTGCGATCCGCGGATCGCAGTCTTGAGTTTTCGTGATCTTCCGATCACGAGTTTTTCCGCCTCCAGAGGCGGCGGAAATCCGTTCCCCATCCGTCTCGGCCGGCAACCGGCCGCCGCCCGGGCGCACAACCGCCCGGAACACGATGGCCACGCCGTCGTCGTAGACAGGCCGCCAGCGGCTGGATTCCTTCAGCGCGCCGGCCATGGGGCTGGTGACTGGCAGAAGGATGGTGTCAATGCCGTGCCGGTTCAGCTTCTGCTCCCATCCGAACTTGACATTCGCGATGTCAAGGTATGTCTCCCCAAACTTGGGACCGTAGAAATCGCTCCTGCCGTCAATGAAAACCTTGGTGGTTGGATAGAGGCGATAGATCAGGTAGTCGCCCCATTCGTCATCCGCGAAAATGCTGGCCGAGAATTCCGGACCGCGCAACATCTCCAGCGCTCTCTCCGGGTACCTCTTCGGGTCGTAGGCGGCGCGGAATCTCTCCGGCGGCGACGGCGCATGCACCAGCGCGGCTACAAGCGCAATCCCAGCCAGGCTGGTCACGTGCAACCGCCACTGCCGGTCGGTCGAGTCAAAGTCGGCCGCGAATGCCTCGAAAGACTCGACCTTCCTTTTAACCCACGCGGCCGCCGGCGACTGTGCCAGCTTGATCAACATCTCGTGCATCGCCGCTGCGACGAGCGGCGCCGCCACCAGACTGTAGACTGCCACGTTCCGCGATGCGATGAGCGCCATGTGCGCGAACCCCACCAGCAGGATCGTGTGCGCAAACCGCAATCGGAGCAGGCTCCAGAAGGCGGACACCACTCCCAGCAGCAACAGGATCTCGAAAAACGCCGCCTTCGGACGGTGGAAGTCAAACGCCTGGAACTCGACGATGTGGTTGAAGTGGTACGACTCGGTCAAGTAGTTGGCGATGTGAACGTGCAGGTTATAGGAATACGGGTTGACGAGGCTTGCGGCGAGGCATCCCAGCCCGGCGAGCCAGTAGCGCCCGCTCCGGTCGAGCGCCTCCCGCCTCCGGCCCGCATCCGCGCCCACCAGCCAGTGAGCCAGTTCGCCGGCCGCGTAGCCGAAAACCAGGATGACGCCGAGGAAGAACCCGCCGTGCAGGTTCGTCCAAAGAATCGTGAGCGGCGGCAGCCACCACAACAGACGCGTGCGGCCCTCCTGCGCCCGGTCGAGCAGGATCGAGAAGACGACCACGAAGAGCAACGTGAACAGGTGCGGCCTAGCCAGCCAATGGATGATCGAGGCCATCATCGCGATCAGCGTCACCGCGGCGGCGATCAGCACGTTCCCGCACTTCCGGCGCGTGAACCGGAAAAGAAGGGTGAACGTCGCCGAGATCACCAGCAGGCTGGCCAGGGCGACCAGCGGCAGCCCGCCGGCGCGATGGAGCCAGGCGAACACCGCGTCCCACAACCACTCCCAGGCAAACCAGGGCTCGCCCGCTTTGCTGAAGGAGAAAATATCCCGGTCCGGAACCCGCCCGTTCTGGAGAATCCAGTCCCCGGCGCGAATGTGCCAGCCGGTGTCGCCGTCCCCTAACAGGATTCCGACGCCCTCCATGGTCGTGAGCAATAGCACCACGGGCATAAGGAACATCACGTCCGTCAGCGACGGAAGCAGGCGGAGCGCCGGATTGGGTCGCGTCTCGCTCATCACTACTCGATCAGGGCGACTACCTTCGCCAGCATCGGATTATTGATCGGTCGCAGCCGGACGTTGGAGTTGCCGTGGACGTGGAGCGATCCCGCGATGAGCTGCAACGGGCTGTCGTAGCCGCCGCCGCCGACCATCGACGTGAAGGCGCCTCGAGGCTGGTACGCTGTTCCGTAAATGTGCAGGTTCGGCGATGCCTTGAAGAACATCTCCACCGATCGGTCGTCCGACAGCGCCGTGTTCGAGCAGCCCGTGGAGGCGTCGTTGCCGCAGCTTGTGTCGATGTATCCGTCCTCGGTGTACTTGATGACGGAATTGCGCTGGTCCTGCCAGAGAATGACCGGTGCGAAATCCTTCAGT
>CAZACK010000175.1:0-7241 GCA_964483455.1 uncultured Solibacteraceae bacterium | reverse complement strand
CCCGGACCCACGAGCGGAAAAAGTACGGCCAGAAGGGCGCCCGCAAGCGGTTCCAATTCTCGAAACGTTAATGCAGGACTTCGCTGGCGGGTGGCGGGCGGGGGACGGCGTCCCCTGTCCTCTTACCCCGCCGCCTGTCCAACCCGCGCGCACGAATCTCGTTTGGAAGGTGCGCGCGGCCGGAGTGTAAGGAGGGAGTTTGCCGTCCATTTCCATGAAGGAATTGCTCGAAGCCGGCGTTCACTTCGGGCACCAGACCAAGCGCTGGAATCCGAAGATGAAGGAATACATCTTCGGGGAACGCAATGGCATTTACATCATCGATCTTCAGAAGACGCTGAAGCTCTTCAAGGATGCGATGCGGTTCGTCGGTGAAATGGCCTCGCAGGGCAAGACGGTCCTGTTCGTCGGCACCAAGCGGCAGGCGCAGGAAGCCATCGCCGAAGAAGCGACCCGCTGCGGGATGTTCTATGTCAATCAGCGCTGGCTCGGCGGCCTGCTGACCAACATGGTCACCGTGCAGAAGTCCATCAAGCGACTCAAGGACCTGGACGCCATGTCTACCGCCGACGCCTGGGAAGGCCGGCCGAAGAAAGAGATCGTGCGGCTGGAGCGGGAGCGGAAGCACCTGCAACAGAACCTGGCCGGCATCAAGGACATGTCCCGGCTGCCAGACCTCGTGTTCGTCGTCGACTCCAGCAAAGAAGCTATCGCGGTCAAGGAAGCGCGAAAGCTGGCCATTCCGGTGGTGGCCGTGGTGGACACCAACTGCAATCCCGAAGAGGTGGACTACCCGATTCCGGGCAACGACGACGCGCTGCGCGCCATCCGGCTGTTCACCAACAAGATCGCCGACGCGGTGGTGGAAGGCCGGTCGCTGGCGACCGAGCAGGAGTTCGCCGCCGAGAAGATCGTCGCCGACGAGACCCCGGCGGAGGAGATCCCCGAGTACACGCAGTACGTGGACCCGAGGTACTCCGAGCAACTGATGCACGAGACGCTGTCCGATGAGGACCTGCCGTCGGTCTCTCTGCCTCGCAAGGGCCCGTCCACGGAAGCGGGCGAGGCGCCGGCGGCCTCCGAAGCGGAGAAGTAGCCGCCGGAGCTCGAAGGTTCATACTCAGGAAAAAACTATGGCGGAAATTACCGCACAGATGGTGAAGCAGCTACGGGAGCGCACGGGCGCCGGCATGATGGAGTGCAAGAGCGCTCTTCAGGAGGCCAAGGGCGACGCTGCCGAAGCCGAGGTGATCCTGCGGAAGCGCGGCATCGCCACCGCCGCTAAGAAGTCGTCGCGTTCCACCAGGCAGGGAATCGTCGGCAGCTACATCCATGCCGGATCACAGCTCGGCGTGCTGGTCGAAGTGAACTGCGAGTCCGATTTCGTGGCCCGCACCGATGATTTCCGGCACCTGGTGCACGATATCGCCATGCAGATCGCCGCCGTCGAGCCGAAGTTCATCCGGCGCGAGGACGTCACTCCCGAGGTGCTGGAGAAGGAACGGGAGATCCAAAAAGCGCGGGTCATTGCCGAGGGCAAGCCGGAGAAAGTGGCCGACAAGATCGTCGACGGACGGCTCAACAAGTTTTACGAAGAGGTCTGCCTGTACGAGCAGCCGTTCATCAAGGACAACACGATGACCGTCGGCCAGTTGATCGCCGGCACCGTCGCCAAGACCGGGGAGAACATCAGCGTTTCCCGCTTCGTGCGGTTCAAGATCGGCGACAGCACCGAGGCATAAGGCGCGGAGCGTTGCTCCACTGTGAGCGAATCATTGTGGGCCGCCGATGAACGCCGATCGTCCTTCGGCTTTCATCGGCGGCTGAAGAGAATCGAGAAGCCCGTGGCCAAGTACAAACGCATCCTCCTGAAGCTGAGCGGTGAGGCGATGGCGGGCCCGGCGGGCTTCGGCGTCGATACGACCCATGTGGCCCAACTCGCCGTGGAGATCGCCGAAGTCGCGCGCGCCGGTGTCGAATTCGGAATCGTGGTTGGCGGCGGCAATTTCTTCCGGGGTGTCTCGGCGGCCGCGCAGAAAATGGACCGCGTCACCGCCGACCACATGGGGATGCTGGCCACCGTCCTCAATGCGCTGGCGCTCCAGAACGCTCTCGAAGCCGCCGGCGCCGCCACGCGGGTGATGACGGCCATCGAGATGCGCCAGGTCGCCGAGCCGTTCATCCGGCGCCGCGCCCTCCGCCACCTCGAGAAGGGCCGGATCGTGATTTTCGCCGCCGGCACCTCCAGCCCGTATTTCTCCACCGATACGGCGGCGTCCCTGCGCGCTCTGGAGATGAAGGCCGAGGTGCTGGCCAAGGCGACCCGCGTCGATGGGGTCTACGACCGCGACCCTTTGAAACATCCGGACGCCGTGCGCTATCCTTCCATCACGTACAACGACGTGCTCGCCAGCTCGCTGGGGGTGATGGACGCCACCTCGATCGCCATGTGCCGCGACAACAACCTGCCGATTCTTGTTTTCAACCTGAACGTTCCGGGCAATATAATGCGTATGTCGATGGGCGAAACCGTCGGGACGCTAATCCATTCGTGAGGACGACATGAAACCAGGACAACCAACCTCTGCCGGAAACCAGATCTTCACGTCTGTTAAGGAAGTCGAAACCTATACCCGGTCGCGCATGGACAAGGTGCTGAGCGACTTGCAGCACGAAATGGCCGGCATCCGTACCGGCCGGGCCTCGATTTCGCTGTTCGATCATGTCAAGGCGGACTATTACGGAACGCCGACGCCGCTCAACCAGCTCGCGACCCTGCACGTGCCGGAGCCGTCGCTGATCACCATCCAGCCGTGGGACGTTTCCCAGATCGGCGCCATCGAAAAGGCCATCCGCGCCTCGGATCTTGGACTGAATCCCAATAACGACGGCAAGATCATCCGGGTGCCGATCCCGCCGCTGACCGAGGAGCGGCGCAAGGAGCTCGTCAAGCGCCTCCACGCCATCGGCGAGGACCACAAAGTGGCCGTGCGCAACATCCGCCGCGACGCCAACGAGGCGGTCAAGAAACTGCTCAAGGACAAGTTGATCAGCGAAGACGACGACCGCCGCGCCCACGACGAGATCCAGAAGCTCACCGACCAGCACACCCAGAAGCTGGATCAGGCGATCAAGGCGAAGGAGAAGGAAGTCCTGGAGCTGAAGTAGCGCCTCTCGACTCCGCCAAAGCCATTCCCGCCGCCACCCACGCCACAAGGCTGACCCCCGCGCCCCACCACAGCAGCGCCGGCTCGAACCGCATCTCGACCGTGTGCCGGCCCGCCGGAACCGGCAACCCGCGAAACGCCACGTTCGTCATCGCCAGCGGCTGGCGCCGGCCGTCGACCCACGCCTTCCAGCCGGGATAAGACACCTCGGACGAAACGACAAAAGCCGGCGCCGCGGCGTCCACCTCGAGCAAAACCCGACGCGGCTCGTAGGCTCTCACGTTGACCGTGCCGCCGGGAAACCCCGTCCCGGCGTCGAACTCAATCGGACCTTCGACGACCGCCTCCTCGCGCGGATGGAACGCCGGCGACCGAAGTAGACGCAGACCTTCCTCCATCGTCTCCACCCGGCGAATCCGGCTCACCAGAAAGAACCGCGGCAGCGCATCCGGGTTCTCGTACACCGAGCGTCCCGGAAGTTGTGCCGACAGTTCCAACCCCTTCCCATCCAGCGGCCGTCGCGAAAGCAGGTAACGGACGTTGAGCAGATCCAGCACGGGCGACTCGGTGTTTGCCACCTGGTAGTACCGGCCCCAGCGTTCGCCTCCGGTGACGATCAGCCGCACCTGCATCAGCCGGTACAACGCGAACGGATCGTTGCCGTTCGCCGTCGGGACTTCGGTCAGCGCCGCCCCCATCGCCCAGTTCATCGAATCGTCCACCGTGTCGATTCGACTCGGCGGAACGCTGCGCCCGGTGAGCGCCCTCACTTTGCTCAGCACTTCGGCGCTTCCGTCGAAATGCGTGTACGTCAGGCCGGGGTCCAGGCGGAGAGCCCCGGTATTCATCGGCCTGCCCGAGCCGGTCGCGATCAGATCGAGCGCGGCCACCGCGACCAAACCTGTTTTCACCGCCGGGCGGGCTGTGCCCAGAAGCCGTTGCGCGCCGAATCCGGCAAGCACTGCCATCGCCGCCACGAAACTGACCATCGCGAATTCCGGGTACATCGCCGACTTTACGATCGCCGGCGCCGCCCCGAGCGCCGCCCGGCCCAACGGAGTCGAATCGCCCAGCATCCACAGGGCGGAAAGCAGCGCCAGCCAGCCGAAAACTGCCGCGTGCGGTGTCCGTCTCGCGAGCAACGCGGCCGCGGCCAGCGCCAGTCCCGGAACACCCAGGTACAGGTACAGGAAGGTCGGCTGCCACGGCTGGTTGTAGGTCGTGAGGTCGAAGATGCCATAGTAGTTCGGCAGCACCAGCGAGACGAGGCTCTCCAGGCGCAGCCCGCCGCCGGTTCCCATAAACTCGCTCCGCAGCGCGGCGACGCTCAGCCGGGTCAGCTCAACGGCCGGCGCCAATTGCACCGCCGCCAGAGCCAGCGCCCAGGCGCCGCTCGCGGCGACCGTCCACCACAGCCGCTTTCGCGCCTGCCCGGTGAACAACAGGATCACCGCCAGCAGAACCGTCGAGCCGGCGACCGCCACCGCCACCGGCGAGAAGCCGGCGAGCGCCGCCATCGCCAGGCTGATCGCCAGCGCCGCCGTCCAGAACCAGCTCCGCTTCGCGGCCAGCGAGACGACGCTGAGCCAGGCGAGCGGCAGCCACGCCGCGCCGTTCATCGCCCCCAGGTGCTGTGTTTGCGAGGCGAAGTACCCGCCAAGCTGGAACACGGTCGCGCCAAGCAGTCCGGCCGTGTTCGAACCTCCGAGCTTCTTGAGCAGCAGGTACGTGAAGACTCCGCCCAGGAAGACATGGAGGACGATCTGCCACTCCAGGAAGTACAGCAAGTTCTCCCCGCCCGCGAGATTGCTCAGCCAGATCGTCAGGAGCGTGGGCGGATAGAAAACCTGCGCCTGGAGATTGGCGTGGATCGGCATGCCGCAATACGTGAACGGATTCCACAGCGGCAGATCCCCGTTGCGGAAGGACCGGGCGATGAACTCGGCGAACGGCAGGTGGAACGAGCGAAGGTCCCAGGGAATGGCGTAGCCGCCATAGAACAACACGTGCCGGTAAAACGCCAGCGCCTCCACGAGCAGAACGAGGTACGGAGTTGCCCTGCCGGCGAGGAACGTTGTGAGCCGGCCAATCGCCGAAGAAACCATTTTGGGCCGCGGATAAACGCCGATGAACGCAGATGGCGCTTCTCTATTATCGGCGTTCATCGGCGGCTAAGAAACTCAGCTACGCGTGCCCGACCACGATATGGTGGGGCGAATTCGGCACCGGATGCAATTCCAGGCTGTTGAGCCCCGCCGCCTCGAAGACCCGCTGGTACTCCGGGTAGGTGTAAGCGTCGCCCGCCGGCGTCGAGGCCAGCATGATCAGCGCGAAGGCCGCGGGCATGGGCGGTGAGACGCGGTCGGGATTCGGCACGAACTCGAGCGCGGCGGCGCGGCCGCCCGGCACGAGCGCCGCGCGGCACTTGCGCAGGAGCTGCTCGCAGGTGGGCAGGTCGAAGTGGTGCAGGAAGTTCGTGAGCAGCACCACATGATACGGCCCGCCGAAGTCCACCTCGAAGGCGCTGCCGGGCTTCAGATCGTAGCGCTCCAGCACGCCTGCCTTCGCCGCGTTCGCCCGCGCAACCTCCAGCACCGAGGCCCAGTCGAGCGCCGTCACCCGCGCCTCCGGGTTCTGCCTGGCGATCTCGATTCCAAACAGCCCGTGGCCGGCGGCCACGTCCAGCACCCGCATCGGACCGTTCTGTCCTCGAAGCACCACTTCACCCAGCGGCGCCGCCATCGGCGCCATCATCGGCGCCATGCTGTGGGCAAACTCCACCCACACCGGGTTCTCCGGCTCGACATTGCCCTGTCCCAGAACCCCGTATCCGTCCCGGATCACCTGCGCCAGGTAATCGTACTGGCCCATGATCTCGGGCTTGTTCAGAAATCGCGTCATCGGGGCGATCGACGACGGCGACCGCGGATCGAGAAACGCGGCGCTGGTGGCGGTGTGGCGGTAGCGCTCGCCGTCCTTCGCGATCAGTCCGGCGACCGTCAGGAAGTCACACAGAATTCGAATGCCGCGCTCCGTGCCCTTGCATCTGCGGGCGAGCTCGGGCACGGTGGAGTGGCCCTCGCCCAACGCGGCGAAAAGCTCCAGCTCTACCGCCGCGCGAAGGGCGGCCGTGCGCTGGAATGCGTTCATCGTCTCGAAAACCAGACCCGGATTGGGTTGATCCCCTGCTGAGTGCATGGGTGCGATTGTAGCATGGTCGTTGGGAGCCGCCCATCCACGATGCCGTTGTCATTCGACGAGTTTGTCCAAACCATGCGGGCCTTTCAGGAAAGCCGCGTGCTGCTCACCGCCGTCGAGCTCGACGTCTTCACCACCGTCGGCGAAGGGGCCGCGGCCGCCGAGGTCGCCGCCGCACTCAAGACCGACCCCCGAGCCACCGACATGCTCCTCAACGCGCTGGCCGCCATGGGCGCGCTGAGCAAACGGGACGGCATCTTCCGCAACACGCCGGGCACGGCTCGCTTCCTGGCGGCCGGCTCGCCCGACTACGCCGGCGCGGGCTTCCTGCACACCGTCAACATGTGGCGCACCTGGTCCACGCTCACCGACTGCGTCCGCAAGGGCGGGCCGGTGGTCGAGCCCGGAGTCGAAGGCCGTGATCCGAAATGGACGCAGAGTTTCATCGCGGCCATGCATCGCAACGCCGCCGGCGCGGCGAGGGAACTGGCCGCGGCCGTCGGCGTCGAGGGCGTCCGCCGGGTGCTCGACATCGGCGGCGGGTCCGGCGCGTATTCGATCGCGCTCGCGCAGGCGAACCCGGACTTGCGCTCCGAGGTTCTCGACATTGAGCCGGTGGTGGCGATTGCCCGGAAGCACATCGCCGACGCCGGCCTCTCCGATCGAGTTACAACGCGCGTGGGCGATCTCCGCAGCGATGAATTCGGCGAAGGCTACGACCTGATCCTCCTGTCGGCGATCTGCCACATGCTCAGCCCGGCGGAGAACCAGGACTTGTTCGCCCGCTGTTTTCGGGCCACCGGTCCCGGCGGCCGCATCGTCATCCGGGACTTCCTCCTGGAGCCTGACAGGACCGCTCCCCGCCAAGCGGCGCTG
>CAZACK010000174.1:0-7286 GCA_964483455.1 uncultured Solibacteraceae bacterium | reverse complement strand
CTGTTCGACACCAGCAACTACATGTACCGCGGCTTCGTTTACGCCTCCGACGCCATTGCCGACTTCATCCGCGGACTGGACCGCGCCGACTCGGTCGCCGTATACACGTTCAGCCGGAACATGAGCCGCGCGGCCACGCTGACTCGCGAGCGAGGCGACGCCATCCAGGGTTTGCGCAAGGCGGTGGCGGGCGATGATGCGGCTCTGTACAACTCGCTGTTGCTCTGCCTGCGCGACGCGGCGAAGGTGCCCGGCCGCAAGGTGGTGATCGTGTTCTCCAACGGCCCGGATAACGCCAGCATCGTCGCCCCCGACAATGTCCGCTCGGTGGCCGAGGACGAGGGCATTCCGATCTACGTCATCTCCACCAACGAGGTCAACAAGGACCCGATCTCGAGCGCCGTGTTCCGCCGCATCACCACCCGCACCGGCGGCAAGGCCTACTTCGCCAAGACGTGGCAGAAGCAGGTGGAAGCGTTCGAGTCCGTGCGCGAGGACCTCGGCAACTCTTACACCGTCACCTACTACCCGGCGGCCAACCCGAACGAAGGCTTCCGCAAGATCTCAGTCGAGATCCCCTCCGACGTCGGCAAGAAGTATCGCATCCGCGCCCGGCCGGGCTATCGTCCGAGGCCAAGCTCGTAGGGCAAGGACGCCTTCAACCACAGAGCCGCAGAGAGCACAGCGGAATTGCTATTCCGGCATAGCCCGGATAGCCCATGGCTGTTCACCGCGCAACCAAGGCCACCCGGCCGATTTCTGGCGGGGCGGCCCGGAAATCCAACAACGGCAAGAGGATCTCTTTGCGCCCTCTGCGGCTCTGTGGTTTATGAGAGCCCGGTCAGGCCGCCAGCGGCGGATTCATGTTAGCGACGATCGCCGCCGCAAACTCACTGGTCTTCAGTTTCGTGGCGCCGTCCATCAGGCGGTGCAGGTCGTAGGTGACCTGTTTCCGGCGGATCGTCTCGGTGATGCCGGCCTCGATGAGATCGGATACTTCTTTCCAACCCATGTGCCGGAACATCATCGAGCCGGAGAGGATCAAGCTGCTGGGGTTCACCACGTCCTGGCCGGCGTACTTCGGCGCGGTGCCGTGAGTGGCCTCGAAGACCGCGTGCTCGTCGCCGATGTTGCCGCCCGGCGCCATCCCGAGGCCGCCGACCTGGGCGGCGCAGGCGTCCGACAGATAATCCCCATTCAGGTTCGGTGTGGCGATCACGTCGTACTCGTCGGGCCGCAACAGCACCTGCTGGAACATGGAGTCGGCGATTCGGTCTTTCACGATTACCTTGCCCGCCGGCGGGGTGGCGCCGGCCTCGGCTTCGGTGACGCAGACATCCGCGAACTCCTCCTTCACCAGCTCGTATCCCCAGTCGCGGAAAGCGCCCTCGGTGAACTTCATGATGTTGCCCTTGTGGACGAGGGTGACGCTTCGCCGGTTGTTCTCCAGCGCGTAGCGGATGGCCCTGCGGATCAGGCGTTTGGAACCGGTGACGCTGATCGGCTTGACCCCGATGCCGGAGTCGGCACGGATCTTCGTGCCCATCTCGGAGTTCAGGAAGTCGATGACCTTCTTGACTTCCGGCGTGCCCTGCTTCCATTCCACACCGGCGTAGACGTCTTCCGTGTTCTCGCGGAAAATCACCACGTCCAGTTTCTCGGGACTCTTCATCGGCGACGGGACGCCGGGGTAGTACTTCACCGGGCGCATGCAGACGTAGAGAGTCATCAACTGGCGCAAGGAGACGTTGAGGCTCCGGATGCCGCCGCCCACTGGCGTGGTGAGCGGACCCTTGATGGCGATGTGGAAATCGCGGATCGCGTCGAGCGTTCCCTGCGGCAGCCAGTTGTTGAAGGTGCGAAATGCTTTCTCGCCGGCGAACACCTCGTACCAGACAACCTTCCGCCGGGTGCCGTAGGCTCGGGCCACTGCTTCGTCGAACACCAAGCGGGAAGCGCGCCAGATATCGGGGCCGGTGCCGTCTCCCTCAATGAAGGGTAAGATCGGCTTATCCGGAACGATGAACCTCCCCTCGCGGACCTGAATCGGCTGCCCTTCGGCCGGCACCGGGCTGTTGTTGTATGAATCCATGCTGCCTCCTGGAAGATATTGAAAGTCCGTCCCACAGCGTCGAGGTCGGCGGGCGGCGGACCCCGCATGGGATTGTAGCGCAAACGGTATGGGCGAGGCAGGATCTCGCCGGGGCGGAGGGGGCGGAGCGTTGCTCCGCGCCGGGGACCGGCCGCTAGGCCGGTCCCACCTTGCTTACTCCAGGACCGGCGATTCCTCGCGCGGAATGCGGAGGCGGATGGAGCGCGCCTGCCACGGCGTCCGCTCGATCAGGCCGCGGGCCTCGACGGTGAGGATCATCTGGTGCACCGCCGGCGGCGTGACCTGGAAGTAGCGTCGCATGTCCAGTTCGCCCGGCGGACGTCCGTGCAACTTCGTGCGGTAGTGAGTGGCTTCTGCGTTTCTTTGGCACGCGACCGCTCGCCTCGTCGGCGCGGGCTGGGCGCCGGCGGGTTCAGAACGGTACGTCGTCGTCGCTGGCCCCGTAGTTTCCGGCGGGCTCTTCCGGCGCCGGCGCGGCGGGAGCGGGAGCGGGGGCCGGCTGCGGTCTTGCGCTACGTGGCATCGAAACCGGCTGTTGCTGCGAATACTCGTCGGCGGCGCTGGCGCCGGCGCCGGCCTCGGCGCCTCGACCGCCAAGCAGGATCACCTCTTCGGCCACCACCTCGGTGACGTACACCTTCTTGCCGTCCTTGTCCTCGTAGTTGCGCGTTTGCAGGCGCCCCTCGACGTACACCTGCTTTCCCTTGAGCAGGTAGTTGGCCAGGTTCTCCGACCGCCAGAGAACGACGTTGTGCCAGTCGGTCTCTTCTTTCCACTCGCCGGTCTGCTGGTCCTTCCAGCGGCGGCTCGTCGCAATCGAAAACGTTGTCTTCGCGACACCGCTCGGGGTGAACCTCGTCTCGGCGTCCCTGCCGAGGTTGCCGACCAGGATGACTTTGTTGACGCTGCGCGTTGCCATACTTCCCGCACTCTACCATAACGGGCAACAGCCGACTGTGGCCTGTAGGCCGACCGGGGACCGCGCTCGGCTCGCATCACGCGCCGTGGAGGGCTTGGGGCGGCTCGGGACACCGAAGCCTGTGCCTCGCGGTTGTCCCGGGGGTGACTTGGCGGCGGCGGGTGTGAGATCTTTTCAACCATGGAGAACAAGACGACGGGCCGTCGAGGATTCTTGAAAACGGTGGCGGCGGCAGGCGGAATGGCCACACAGGGACAAGCGGCGCAACCGGCGGAGGCAGCGCGCGGGCTGAACCCGCCGCCGGCGGGCGCGGCGCCGAAGCCGCCCTTCCGATATCCCCGCGTCTTCAGCGGGCGCCAGTTGGCCATGCTCGCGTTCCCGCTGGGCGGGATCGGCACGGGCAGCATCAGCCTGGGCGGGCGCGGCCAGCTTCGGGATTGGGAGATCTTCAATCGTCCCGACAAAGGGCGGTCGCCGGAATATGCGTTCCCGGCGATTTGGGTGCAAAGCGGGGCAGGGAAGCCGGCGGCGCGCGTGCTGGAGGCCCGCCTGATGCCGCCCTACGAGGCGCAGCGCGGGCTCGGTCCGGACAATGCTCCGGGCCTGCCGCGGCTGGAGAGCACAGTCATCAGCGGGCTCCGCCTGGCGCTTTGGGCTCTGGCCGCTGTAGAATCTGCTCCGTGAACCGCACCCGCGGCACTGACCTTTTGCTCGTACTCGGCTTATTGACCCTTCTCGCGGCTTTGCCGGCGCTGATCGCCGGTCTCGCTCCCCCTGAAAAGCTGCCGCGCTTCCTGCGACATTCCTGGTTCTACCCCACCAGCCGCATCGTCGAGGAGGGCAACCGGGCACTTTTGCGCGGCGCCGCCGGAGATGCCATCCGTGCCGCCCAGCTCTTCGAGGAAGCGTTGCGACGTGACCCCGCCTCCCCGTACCGGTGGGCCAGCCTCGCCGACGCCCTCCTGGCCGGTGGACAGACTGTCAGGGCGCGGCGCTGCTATGCCCAGGCTGTGGCCCTAGCCCCGCACTCGCCCGCGATCCTCTTCCGCGCTGCTAACTTCCACTTCCGGCTCGGGGAGCTTGCGCCCGCCCTGGCATACACCAGCCGCATCCTTTCCTTCACGGACGGCTACGACCAGGTCGTCTTCTCCGCCTGGGACCGCCTTCAAGTCGCGCCGGATCTCATACTGCGCCATGGCCTCCCGGAATCCCCACGCCCGGCGGAATCCTGGCTCCGCTACCTCATTGCGCGCGGTCGTCTCTCCGCAGCCCGCATGGCCTGGGATTGGGCTGTCTTGCGCTCCTACCCCGTCGCTGGCGTCGCTGCCGGCTACCTTGATCTCCTCCTTCGAAACCGGCAGTACGAAGAGGCTTCCCGATCCTGGGTCCGCTTCCTCGGGCCACGTGCGGGCGATTACCCTGCTTCGAACAGCGTCTATAACCCAGGCTTCGAAGCCCAGCCCTCCGATAGCCCCTTCGACTGGAGGATCACCCCGGTCGAGGGTGTCGAGGTCGCCCGCGATCAAACCGCTGCTCACTCTGGGTCTTCTTCTCTCCTGCTCCGCTTCGCCGGACGCGCCAATCTCGACTACCACCACGTCTCCCAGCGCGTTGTGCTGCCGCCCGGACGATACCACTTCGAGGCCTGGATCCGCACCGCCTCCATCACCACCGACGAGGGGGTCGCCTTCCGTATCTTCACCCTCGATAACCCTAAATTGCTTGACGCCGCTACCCGCCAGCTCTCCGGCACAAACCCCTGGACCCGCCTCAACCAACTTTTGTCGGTCCCCCCACCTGTGCGCCTTGTCGAAATTCAGCTCGCCCGCCGGCCTTCCCTCAAGATCGATAGCCGCATTTCCGGCTCCGTGTGGATCGATTCCGTCCTACTGCGCCCTCTTGGACCACGCCCACGCCGCGCCCACACCGGCCCCCAGCAAATCCGCTAGCGGCCGCCGGAAAATCGCCTTACACCTGTTCAGCCCGTCCTCACTTGCCCCGATCACATAACCGGTGAGGGTGATGGGAGCAACTGGGAAGTGGATGTCAATTCCACGCTTGAAGCAGCCGGCGGCATGTTATTGCTGCTAGAACGGGTCCTGCTGAAATGGATTGTCCGGTCCCGGTTTCCGCGTCGCTCCCTCGATCACTTTTCCCGACAAAGCAGTACTGGAAGTTGTTTGCTTTGCTGCTAGTACAAAACATTCGAGATGGCCGCCTGGTACCATTCTCCGAATTCTGCCGAGCACCTTAGGATAAGACGACGGCGACGGCTGGACGTCGCCACATGGTCGGATTCGGTCGAAAGGAAGCTCAACGAAATGAGCGGAAGGATATTTTTGCCCTGCTTTTCCAGGACGACACAATCGCCCTTCGAACCGCAGTTTGAGAACACGTACCTGGGACGTGGGCTACAACTCAGCGTTGGATGGACATTAACCATCAAGGCAACCGTTCTCTTTTGCTGTGGGGCTGCCGGTGCCCTGGCGCAGCCATCCCATGTGGCGGCCCTCGTGGGTGTGACCCGCGCGCCGGCGCTCGGCTACTATTCCGGGATTGCTGGCGGCGTGGATGCCGACCTCCAACTCGGCCGAGTTGTGGTGGCCAGCCGGGGGCGCGTGTCGACTGCTGACAAATACGTCGGCAGCGGCACTCACTTAGACGGCGCGTTCGAGGTACGACTGTACTCGGGACGGGTCTATGTCGCCCCGGGTGTCGCGGCCGCACATTCCTGGACCTCTGGCTGGCAGAAGTCAGCGTTGCACCCCACGGCCGCCGTAGGCGTACAATGCCGGCGCTACCTGGCGCCATCCATCGCCGTGCTCCTCCGTGATCCGATTAGCCCAAATCATGGTTCGGGCTTCGACGTGCGTTTAGAGTCGCTTGCGCCGCTCACCTCAAGGTGGGGAATCAAGACGCGGGTTTCGGTGACACGATTGTGGTTCACCCAGGGAAATGACCGTTTGGCGGGAAACGCACTCACCCTGATGTTGGGACCATACCGCGGCAACAGACAGCCGGCCCGGTGACTCGGTCGGACTACCGCACCGGACTGACCGCCGCCGGCTTCTCCTCGCGTGTGGCTAGTACGATGCCTGCCACCGTGCCGCCCGTCGCGCCAGCGGCAATGATCGCCACAACCGCCTTCTTCTTCGCCGTCCACCCTCCGGCCGCCGCACCTTTACCGGGAGTTCCGTTTCCCGCGTCGGCTTCACATGCGCAGGTCGCCCCTTCTTCCATCCGCGCCATGCCTTTCTCGGCCCGCACCTCGACTTTCTCCCCTACGATCGCCACCGTGCCCGCCGCCGTTCCCTCGATCCGTACCGGACGATTCAGCGTGCATAGCAGCACTTCGATGCCCGCGGGCAAGTCGTATCGCAGGCTCCCGCTGTCCACGCAGACTCGTGTCTCGGCCCCCGCCCGCGTCACCGTCGCCCGCGTGCCTTTCTCAAGCTCCAGCCGGCCGCCGCCTGCCAGCGACAGCGCTGCCGCCGCGCCGAGCGTATCGATCGAGTCGCCGCTCTGCAACATCATCGATTGCGCCGCCGCCGCCGGAACCTCCGTGGCGCCGACCAGCACCGGCCCCGTCGCCGTCAGTGTCCCAGCCTGCTCGGCACCCGCAACCACCGCGAACGCTGCCAAAACCACCACCACCACTCCAGCATTCTTGCTCATTGCATTCTCTCCTTACTTGGAACTTACTCCGCTTCGTTAATTTTTCGACCGCCAACATCATCCTGCCTGGCCCGAAAAGTTACAGACCGGTTCAACCCGTCAAGAGCCGGTGGACCGGCTCACATCCGCCACCGCTGGCGCGTCCCGGAACAACCGGACTCCCAGGCTCCCGCAGTAGCGGTTCCAATCCCGGCCACCCACGTCGCGACCAGCGCGTTTGCCGGAACGTATAAATTGAAATCCACCGTGCTGTGCAGCAGGATCGCCCCGAGCGAACCCAGGCATCCCGCCGCCAGCAGCCTCCGCCCGGACGTCGCGCGCCCCGCCTCGACCGCCGTCCTCCCTGCCGCTGCTGCCAACAGCGCCACCGCCAGCGGAAACCCCACAAATCCCAGTTCCGCCAGCCCTTGCAGGTAGTCGTTGTGTGCGAAATCGACGGTGTGCAGTGGCGCCACTGTGTTGTGACGCGCGAACGCCGATTCATACCCCCCCGGCCCGCAGCCGAACCACCGGTACGCCGCGATCAGCCCGAGCGTTTCCCGCCAGATCCCTACCCGTGTGTTCGCCGGGATGTCGTGC
>CAZACK010000173.1:0-7331 GCA_964483455.1 uncultured Solibacteraceae bacterium | reverse complement strand
AATCAGGGCGTCAAACGCGCTACACGCTGCCGGCTCGTGCATAATTCAGGTGATAAACCGCATGTCACTATGTTCTGCGGTATCTACAATGCAGTTAATAATAACTGCGGTGTGTGTAAACAATATAATGCTGCGGATTTAAGCGACACGGGGCACTGAGGAGATGCAAGGTGGACGGCGGAAGTCGGCGGCGCCGTCGCGGTTGGGTTCCGCGCAGAATGCTGCCGGGAGGAAACGCCGCGCGCTGGGACTCGAAGTTGTCATTGACCAGTGCCGTGCATTTGGGATCGGACGTGTGGTCCATCATGGTGGAGCGGCGCGAGCGTGGGGTACGGTGCATACGGGCGGCGGTTGGCGCGCACATGGTTCGGGGAAGGCGCGCCGCCACGCGCGGCTTCGCCTGGGGAGGCAAAGAGGCAAGAAACAAGAAGGGGTGGCCTGCGACGGCTTTTTCTTAAATAGGTCTGGTGCGGATCAGAGGTGCGGGGGACCTTTGGTCCGCGGTTCATGTGAGATCATAGATCGGTCACGGAGGAGGTTCGGCCCGGTGACACGCTGGAGGGAGATTCCCTGCCGGAAGCCGTTCGGATCGTGACCGAGCAGGTGGTGGGTGTGGTGCGATGTGTATTGAAGGACAGGAAGGAGGTTGTTGAGCGCATGAGCCTCCCGGAAGCGGTTGAGCGGGGCCTGGACGAGCTGAAGGAGGCACTTGCGGGCGTGTACGGCGAGCGTCTGCAAGGGATCTATTTGTACGGCTCCTACGCGCGCGGAGATTTCGGCCCCGATTCGGATGTGGACCTGCTAGTCGCAGTGGAAGGCGAGGTGAAGCCGACGCGAGAGATGGATCGGTTGAGTGGCATCGTCGCCGACATTTGCCTGCGCCACGATTTGCTCATGGCGGTTTATCCCGTTCCGGCCGACTGGCTGGCAGGACGCAAGAGTCCGCTCTTTGAAAACATTCGCCGCGAAGCCGTCCCGCTATGACTCTCCGCGAAGAGCTGGCAGCTATGCTGGAAAAGGCCCAGCGGTACATCGCCTCCGCCGAATCGTTGCGGCTGCGCGGCGATTTCGACTCGGCCGTTTCCCGGCTTTACTACGCGATGTTCTACGCGGCGGAGGCGATGCTCCGCAGTCGCGGGCAAAGCTTTTCGAGCCACCGGGCCGTGATCTCGGGATTCGCCCAGCACTTCGTGAAGCCGGGGTCCCTCCCCAAGGAGTGCCACCGGTGGCTCCAGACTGCCTTCGAAAAGAGGCAGGTGAGCGACTACGAGTTCCTCTCCACGCTCGACGAGCCGGAGGTGTTGGAGATGACTTCACAAGCGCAAGAATTGCTCTCCCTGGCGGAGAAGATCTTGAAGAACGAGGGTCTCCTGGGTCCATAGTTGGCCCAGGGGTAGAATCGGCGAACCTCTGGCGGCGACCACCAGCGCCGAGGGCAGGACATCTTCAGGCGGCTCTCAGCCAAGTCCCCGCATGTTGCGCTTACTTGTGCAATGAGGCACTGGTGGTCTACTGGAATGGCCAAGGTCCGGTGAGCGGCTCCTGGGGCGGCGCGACCGCGGCGCCCTTGTCCGGGCCGAACAATCCTGGTAGCATCCGATTCTCTTGGGAATGCGGAACGAAGCAAAGTACGCCGCGGGCGCACTCGTGGTGGTTCTGTTCCCGGCGGCGGCTTTCGCGCAACCCTTGGCCGTGTTCCCCGAAACGAACTTCGATTTCGGCCAGGTCCCTCGGGGGAGTTACATCTATCGAGACTTCACCATCGAGAACAAGGGCGCCGAGCCGTTGATCATCCAGCGGCTCGCGATGACGCGACCGTTGCGCGCGGTGCGCACGGTGGGATTCATCCGGCCTGGCGGACAGGCCGGCCTCCGGTTCGCTCTCGACACGACGACCCTGAGCGGCGCTTACGACGGCGCGATCCAGTTGTTCCTCAACGACCCGAGGCTGCCGGTGGCCCAGTTGCGGTTTGCCGGCATCGTGCAGTCCGCGGTGGAGGTGCTGCCCCGTCCGGTGCTGGCGGTCTACGCCCGCCGCGGCGTCTCCGCGCAGGCTTCCGTCGAGATTGTCAACCGCGAGACGGCGCCGATCTCGATCGAGAAAATCGAGCGCCGTTCGGAGCGGTTCTCGACGAAGCTGGAGACGCTGGAGCCGGGCCGGCGGTTCCGCCTGACGGTGACGCTGAAACCGGATGCGGCCGCCGGCGGGCGCGTCGAGGAGATCCTGGTCCACACCTCCAGCACGACCACCCCGCTGTTGCGCCTGACCGCGCAGACAGCCGTTTTCGACCGCCTGTCCGCCGAACCCGACCGGGTGGACTTCGGCTCGCTGTCGTTGGGCGCCGTCCGCCGAAACCCCGGCCTCGCACGCGGGTTGCGCGCCATCGTGACACTCCATGGACTGGAAGACGAACGGCTGGAACTGGCCGCCCGAACGGATCTGGACTTTCTCAAGCTGGAGGTTCTCAAACGGAAGCGAGGCGGCCGGCTTCAGGTTGCCATTTCGCCGATTCCCGAGAAGCTGCGGCCCGGAGCGTTCCGCGGCTCGGTGTACCTTTCGGCGAACCTGCCGGGTGTGCCGGCGCTGCGAGTGCGGGTATTGGGGACCGTTACGGAGTGAAACTGCAAAGGAGCCTCGACGATGAACAGCAGAGAACGTGTCCTGGCCGCGATCGAGGGGCGCCCTCTCGATCGCCTGCCGCTGATGCCGATCACCATGATGTTCGCCGCCGACCGCATTTCGGTTCCTTACGGCAAGTACGCACTCGACCACAAGGTGATGGTCGAGGCCCAGATCCGCACCTCCGAGGAACTCGGCTTCGACCACGTCTCGGCGATCACCGAGACGCGCGAGGCCCCCGATAGCGGCGCGCGCATCCAGTTCTTCGACGACCAGCCCTGGGCGATCGACGAAAAGAACGCGCGGCTGGCCGATAAGCGTGAGCTGGCCGGCCTGCGCGCACCGGAACCGCTGGAGGGCAGGCACATGCGCGACCGCATCGACGGGCTGGCGCTGATGAGGCAGCGGGTGGGGGACGCGAAGATCGTCGAGGGCTGGGTGGAAGGGCCGTGCGGCGCGAGCGCCGACCTGCGCGGCATCAACACCCTGATGCTCGATTTCTGCGACGACCGCGCCTTCGTCATCGACCTGTTCGAGTTCGTGGTGGATCTGGCGATCCGCTTCGGGCGCGAGCAGGCGCGGGCCGGCGCCGACGTGATCGGCATCGGCGACCCGGCGGCGTCGCTGGTGGGGCCGCGGATCTACGAGGAGTTCGTGTGGCCGTACGAGAAGAAGCTGGTCGACGGGCTGCACGCGGCCGGGGCCAAGGTCAGGCTCCACATCTGCGGCAATACCCGGAGGATTCTCCCGGCGATGGGAGAACTCGGGTGCGACATCGTGGACATTGATTCCGCCGTTTCGCTGGCCGAGGCGCGGGAGAAGATGGGTCCGGACCAGGTGCTGCTCGGGAACCTCGATCCCGTCAGAGAGCTGCGAGGCGGCACGCCGGAATCGGTGACGCGGATTCTGGAAGAACGCTGCCGGCAGGCCGCACCCCGCTACATCGTCGGCGCAGGGTGCGAGGTGGTGCGGGACACGCCGCTCGAGAACATGCGGGCAATGGAGGAGTTTGCCGCGGGCGCGGTGCTATGACGGCCGCCCTCCTGGTGGAGGGAACTTGCGGGCTGCGTCGTCGAGCACCAGCACCCAGTCGTTGCCGCGCCCGTGCTTGCCCGGCGGGGTGAACAGTTTCGTCCCCTCGCCCGCGAACCTGCCGATCGGGGTGGCCCGGCCGGTGCGTGGATCGAACCACGTGGCGTTGGTCCGCTTGCTCGACAGCGCGTCGAGGCGGACGGAGACCGGCTTGCCGGTCGGCAGATAGACGAACGCAAAGCCGTCGCCTCGGGTCGCCCGCGCGTGATCCTCTCCGGAACCCGGATCGGAGGCCAGCAGCGTCTGGTCCGGAACTCGCGACAGGAAGGGGCGCGACTCCATCAGCGCCCGGAGATGCCGCATCTGGGACGCGCCGGGCAGGTCGAGGACTTCATCCCAGTTGTGCCGCGCCAGGCCGACCGGCTCGCGGGAGGCGGTCTTCATCTGCCAGATCGGATGGCAGCCGTAGGTGGTTCCGTGGCCGCCGGCAAACACGCCCCAGTACGCCGCCTGGCGCACATCATACTCGTCGAACCAGCCTTTCCGATCCGGCTTCCAGTCCACTGGGTGATCTTCGTAGCGCGGCTCTCCATCCAGGGTGGGCTTCACGGGCCGGATGCTGTAATCGCGCTCGATCATGGCGTAGTTGGCCTTGTTCCGCTCGCTGTGGCCGGACTGCATCATGTTGAAATCAAGCCAGGACTCATGGTGCAGCCACTCGGAGGAGGAATGCGAGCCGGTTGGGTGATAGGTCATCAGGTGGCGGCCGCCGTCGCCCTCCTTCAGCCCTGCCGCCATCTCGCTCCAGAGCTTCTCGTATCCGTCCGGGTTGCGGTCGCCGCCGAGAATCCAGATCAGGTTCACCCGGTCCCTGTAGCGGGCGCCGAGCCAGCGGCCGTAAGCGCGCGCATTCCCCTCATTGAAGATCACTGGGCCCTTGCCCCACTCCTTCCGGACCTTGTCGCCCCAGGTGGGGAGCATGCCGATGACCAGCCCCATCTCGCGAGCCTTGTCGACAATCCAGTCCACATGACGGAAGTACGCTTCCTCGGGCCTGGCCGGATCGTACGGAGGCTGGAGCAGCCGGTTGAGCGGCCTGTCGCCATAGACGTTCGGCGTGTCGAGGCCGTCCAACTCGGCCAGCACGACCGCCTGGATGACGGTGAATCGTTTCCGCCGGCGGTTCTCCAGGTAGCGCTCGGCGTCCTCGCGCGAGAGCCGGTGGAACAACTCCCAGGCCGTATCGCCAAGGTAAAAGAACGGGGCGCCGTCGCTGTGAACCAGGAACCGGCGGTTGTCGGAAACACGGAGGTCGCCGTGGCGGAAATCGACGGACGGCCCGGCCGACTTTTCGGCAGCGAGCGGCGTCATTAGTAGAAGGAGCAGCAATAGCAGTCTCATGCAAGGACCCGACTACCGCCAGTCTAGCGAAAAAGGCCTTTTTCCGGACTGCTAGACTGACTTTCGAGGAGAACGAATTCATGCGAGCCCGCATCCTGATCGCCCTGCCGGCATTGCTGGCGGGCGTGACTCTGGCATTGGCGCAAAGAATGACCTCGCCGCCGCCGCCGCCGAAGCCCGGCCAGCCGTTCGTGCTGGTGGATATCAACTCGGCGAAACTGGAGGACCTGAAGAAACTGCCGGGCATCGACCAGGCTGAGGCTGAGAAGATCGTCGAGGGCCGGCCCTACCGTACCAAGGACGAACTGCTCCGCAAGAACGTCCTTTCCTCCGCGGCGTACGCCAGAATCCGCGACCACGTTTTCGCGAGGCGATCGCCGGCGAAACCGGCGCCGGAAGTGAAGCCCGCGCCACAACAGAAGAAGTAACGACCCTTCCGCGCAGACGGCGCGGGCCCTACCTCGACCAAGGCCGTCCCTATCCTCGGCGTTGATCGGCGTTCATCGGCGGCTGAAACAAGCTGGCCGCTTCTGTCAAGCCCCCCAACCCCGCGACTGCCGGAATAATCCCCAGCCGCCGTGGGATGTACCCGGTGACTGGAGGGTGCATGAAAGCTGTCGCGGTATATCCCGGAAAGCCCAACACGGTCCACCTGGCAGAGATGCCCAAGCCGTCGGCTTCGGAGATTCCCGGCGGCCGCGGTGTTCTGGTCAAGGTCCTGCGAGTCGGCGTAGACGGCACCGACAAGGAGATCAACGCCGCCGAATATGGAGCGGCGCCCGACGGGTATGACTTCCTGGTGGTCGGCCACGAGAGTTTCGGGCGCGTGGAGGAGATAGGTCCTAACGTCACCGAGCTTGCGCCCGGCGACTACGTGGTGGCCATGGTGCGGCGTCCCGGTTCGAGCATCTACGACCTCATCGGCATGCAGGATATGACGACCGATGACGTCTACTTCGAGCGCGGCATCAATCTGCGGCACGGCTACCTGTCCGAATACTACGTGGATTCGGCGGACTACCTCATCAAGATTCCGCAACGCCTGCGGGAAGCCGGCGTGCTGTTGGAGCCGACGACGGTGGTGGAGAAGGGAATCGCCCAGGCGTACGAGATCCAGCGGCGGCTGCGCGTCTGGCGTCCGCGCCGGGCGGCGGTGATGGGCGCGGGAACCATCGGGCTGCTGGCCACGCTCGCCCTGCGGCTTCGCGGGCTGGAAGTCACCACATTCGCGAGAAAAGCGAAGCCGAACCTGAACGCGGAACTCGTCGAGGCCATCGGCGCGCGCTATGTGACAACCACGGAGACCCCGGTGGTCGAGGGCGCCCGCCAATACGGCCCGTTCGACCTCGTCTTCGAGGCCACGGGGTTCTCGCCGGTGGTCTTCGATAGCATGCTCGCGCTCGGCAAGAACGGCGTCCTGGTCTTGTCCAGCGTCACCGGCGGCGACAGGAAGATCGAAGTTCCGGCCGACCGCATCAATCTCGAATTCGTGCTGGGCAACAAGGTGATGGTCGGGACGGTGAACGCCTCGCGGCAGGACTTCGAGGAAGGCGTTCGCGACCTGGCGAAGGCCGAAGCGCAGTTCCCAGGCTGGCTCGGCCGGCTGCTGACCCACCCGGTCCGCGGCCTGGAGAACTACGGGGAGCTGTTCGAAACACTCACCGGCGCCAACGGCGCGATCAAGGTCTTCTGCGAGGTCGCGGACTTCTGAGGAAGCAATGGGACTCCGATTTGGAGAGGAGATCTGCCAGGACCTGGAGCAGGCGTTGCGGCGCGAGTGGCTGGAGACCAACGGTCTGGGCGGCTTCGCTTCCTCGACGATCACCGGCGCCAACACGCGGCGCTACCACGGCCTTCTCGTGGCGGCCACCAAGCCCCCGGTCGGACGAATGGTTCTGCTTTCGAAACTGGAGGAGACTGTCGTCGTCGATGATCGCCGGCACGAGCTGTCTTCGAACTGCTATCCGGGCGTGGTCCATCCGCGGGGCCACGAACGGCTCCAGGAGTTCCGTCTCGATCCGTTCCCGGTGTTCACGTACCGGGTGGAGGACTGCGAGGTCGAAAAGTCCGTGTTCCTGGTGCAGGGGGAGAACACGGTTGTCATCGAGTATCGTCTTCAGGGTCCGGAGGGGCAACGGGTCAGCCTCGAGGTGCGGCCGTTGATCGCCTTCCGCGACTACCACGCGACCACCCATGAGAACGGCGCGCTCGATTCCCACGTGGATATGGAAGCGGGGCTGGCAACGGTTGCGCCTTATGGCGGATTGCCCGCGCTGCAC
>CAZACK010000172.1:4416-7374 GCA_964483455.1 uncultured Solibacteraceae bacterium | reverse complement strand
TGCCGCTCGAGGCCGCCTCCGACCCCGAGCACATGCCCCACCTGATGGGCGGCTAACGCCGGTTGGGCGGTTGTTTGGTTAGCCGGTTGTTCGGTTTACCCGGTTGTTCGGTTGTGGGTTAGGCCCGCTATGGCCTTCAAAACGAGAGTATTGTTTTCGTTCTGACGGGCACGCCCTCCCTGTACGCACACGCCCAAGCTGTGCTGACTTCTGACTTCTGGCTTCCATATCCCGAAGGGATATCAGGGGCGCAGCCCTGCTTGCTAGAGGCGGGTGGCGCTGCCTTCGGCCAGGCGGACGCGCAGCTTCAGAGTGCGGCCGTTGCGGTAGATGGTCAGCTCGGCGGTGTCTCCGGGCCGTCTGCGGCGTCGAGCCCGACCCAGGAACTTGCTCCCGTCCACGGCACGGCCGTCCACGCCGATGATAAGGTCGCCGCCCACTCGGATGCGATACCCGTCGATGATCACGCTGCCGGAAGGGCCGCGGATGCCGGCTTCCGCGGCAGGAGAGGCCCGTTACGAACGAGCAGGTGTAGAAAATCTCCACACCATTCGTATTTTCAACTTATTCAATAAGTTAGCAGGATTCCGAACTGCCAGCGCAAAAATCCGTTTGCTTCCCGGTGTTAGTGTGGTATTCTCTTATCCCTATAAGCTCCACCGCCAAAGGGCGTGTTGAAGCTAAAGTTTCCGGCGTTTCTGGGCAGAGTGCACGCCGAGGGCTGGGCGACGGGGAGGCTGATTGGCGCCTGGGTGTTCATGTTCTCATTCGCGATCCCGATCGCGTCTAAGCGCTGGGGCATGCCTCCTTCTTGCTCTGCTCCCCGCCCGTAGCCAGGACGCGCCCACCACCGAATTGGCCGTACTCCCCGCCAGGCTGGACTTCGAGAGCCGCTGGGTCGGCTCCAGGAGCCTGCCCCAGAACGTTACCGTCGCCAACAACAGCGCCGCCACACTCCGCAACATAGTGATCACGATCGCAGGTGACTTTTCCCAAACCACCGACTGCGGTGCATCCCTCCCGCCCGCCGGCCGCTGCACCATCAGCGTCACCTTCTCTCCCTCCGCGTCGGGCGTCCGCAACGGTACGCTCACCGTAGCCAGCAGCGCCCCGAACAGCCCACACACCGTGAATCTGTCTGGGACCGGCTACTCGATTGTGTCCATCGCCGTCCGGCCCGGCACGGTCCCCCTCGCGCCGGGCGCAAGCCGGTCTCTGTCAGCCATCGGCACATTTGATGACGGCAGCACCCGGGAAGTCTCCACCCAAGTCAATTGGACCTCCACGGCCCCTGCGATCGCGGCAGTCGACGCTGCCGGCAAAGTCAGCGGCGTCTCGCCCGGCGGCGCCACCGTCACCGCGGCCTTCCAGCCGACCTCCGGACCGCCCGTCACCGGCATCGCGAATGTCACCGTCACTTCGGCGTCATTGACTTCCATCGCCGTGCGCAGCATCCGAACCACCATGCCGCAGGGAATCCAGCAGCACTTCATCGCCCTCGGCACGTACAGCGACAGCACGGTTGTTGACCTGACCTCGTCCGTAGCCTGGACTTCCTCCGCCCCCACGGTAGCTTCCATCAACGCGCTCGGAGTCGTGTCAAGTCTCTCCGCCGGTCTGACGACGATTACCGCCGCGCTCGGACCAGCCTCGGGTTTCATTGACCTCACGGTTACCGGCATCGCGCTGCAATCCATCTCGATTGCTCCGCCGAATCCGTCCATCGCATTGCGAACTGTACTCCAACTCACCGCGAACGGAAGCTTCTCCGATGGCAGCACCCAGGACCTCACCGGCCAGGTCGCCTGGGCTTCCTCCGATTCGGCCGTCGCCAGATTCACACTGCCCGGCCTGGTCGTCTCGGACCTCACGCCGGGAGCCGCCACAATCACGGCCACTCTGGGGCCGCTCACCGGCTCGACGCTCCTGACCGTGAAGCGGACCAAGCTCTCTTCGCTCGCCGTGAATCCGGCCAGCCCCTCGCTGCCCCGCGGCGCGTTCCAGAAGTTCACCGCTACCGGGACCTTCGCCGACGGCTCCACCCAGGACATGACCCTGTCGGTCCACTGGAGCGCATCGCCTTCCGGCATAGCCCAGGTCAGCAACACGCCCCGTTTCGAAGGGTTGGTCTCCGCCCTGACCACCGGCGCGGGCACCATCACCGCGACGTACACAACCGCGGCCGCCGCAACCGCCGCCCTGACGGTGACTGACGCGGTTCTCCGCCTGATCAGCGTCACCCCGAAGAACCCGACCATCCCCCTCGGCGCCTCGCAGCAGTTTACGGCGACCGGACTCTACAGCGACCGCTCCACGGGGGACCTGACAACCTACGTGACTTGGAGTTCCTCCGCGCCCGGCGTGGCCAGCATCAGCAACGACGAACTCACTCGAGGGCTGGCTTGGTCAGTAGGCGTTGGGGCCACCATCATTGTGGCCACTCTGGGCCCGATCTCCGGGTCAACCCCGCTCACTGTGGCCGCAGCCCAGTTGGTGAGCGTCTCGGTGAGTCCAGCTTCCGTTTCCATCCTGGTGGGCCTGACGCAGCGTTTCACAGCCACGGGAACATACAACAACGGAAGCACTCAAGATCTGACTACGTTCTCAACTTGGAGCGCCACCCCTGCCTCCGTGGCCAGCATCAGCAATTCGCCAGGGAGTCAAGGCTTGGCTGCCGGCCTCAGCGCCGGGGCAGCCACGATCACCTCAACTGTCGGCTCGATCTCAAGCACCGCTACGCTGGTTGTGAACTTGGCACCACCGCAACTGATTTCGCTCACGGTAACCCCGCTGAGCACAACGTCTTCGGTCGGCCAGGTGCAGCGCTTCACAGCCACCGGCACGTACAGTGACGGCAGTACCCGCGACCTGACCGCCTCGGTCACCTGGACCGCCAGCCCGTCATCGGTCGCGGCCATCAGCAACTCGCCCGGTTCGCAAGGGCTGGCCACAGGCTTG
>CAZACK010000172.1:0-4406 GCA_964483455.1 uncultured Solibacteraceae bacterium | reverse complement strand
GTGCGCGGCTCGGCCGCCATTACGGCCGCGCTCGACGCCTTCACCGCCTCGGCGACGCTCAACGTTCTGAGCACCCTGAAGATAACGATCACCGCGCCCGCCAATCTGAGTTACCTCAACATCGGTCCCACCACCGTCAACGGAACGGTCAACGACCCCGCCGCGACGGTCAGTGTCAACGGCATTCCTGCCCCGGCCAGTAGTGGCGCTTTCAGCGTCGCCGTACCGCTGCGGGAGGGGCCGAACATCCTGACCGCCACCGCGCAAACCGCCGCCGGGGATACCGCGTCCGACAGCATTCAGGTGACCCTCGACACCACGCCGCCGCGCGTCACCATCACCAGCCCGCCTGACCAGTTCGTCACCATGGACTCGTCCATCACCGTGGCCGGCAACGTGAACGACATCGTCGTCGGAACTGTGAACGATCAGGAGGCGCAGGTCACCGTCAACACCGTTCAGGCGCAGGTGGCCAACCGGACTTTCCTCGCGACGAACCTGCCGCTCAACCTCGGCGACAACCCCATCACCGCGACGGGCCGCGACCGGGCGGGCAACTTCTTCACGACTTCGATTACCGTGCGCCGCGAGGCCGCGACCAAGGCTCACATCCGGCTCGTTTCCGGAAACAACCAGACCGCCTCGATCGGCGCGACTCTGCCTCTCCCGCTCATCGTGGCGCTCGTGGATGCGGCCGGGAATCCGATCCCGGGCAAGCCCGTCATCTTCAAAGTCACGCAGAACGACGGCCTCGTGCGCAACGATGGCGCTCCGGCGCCGTCTGATCCTCCAAACCGACCAGCAGGGGCAGGCCCTGGTCGAGTGGACGCTCGGGATGCGTTCCGGCGCCGGCGGCAACGAGGTACAGGCCTACTCGGTCGGCTACGACGGCACGGCGGTCTTCACCGCCACGGGCACGCAGGGCAGCTCCTCGCTGATTGTTGTCGATTCCGGTAACGCGCAGATCAGCGCGGTGAACCAGCCGCTCCCCAAGTCCTTCATCGCGGTGGTGACGGACGCGGGCCACAACCGGCTGGCCAACGTGCCGGTGACTTTCACCGTTAAGAAAGGCGGCGGCAGTTTCGACGGTAACCCGAGCGTCACCCTGAACACCGACTCCGACGGCCGCGCTGCCGCCATTCTGATGCTCGGCGGCGAGGAAGGCAACGAGAACAACCTCGTCGAGGCGAACTTCCCCGGAAACCAGGGCTTCCCGGTGAGCTTCACCGCCTCGGGCCGCGTTCCACAAGACCCGGCGCAGACGCAAATCAGCGGCGTGGTTCTTGACAACAGCAACATCCCGATTCCCGGCGTCACGATGCGCGCCGTGCAAACGGAGGCGCTGACCGCGAACGCCGCGTCCGTGGCGAATGCCACCGCCGTGCAGACCGACCCTGAGGGCCAGTTCTCGATTCAGCCTGCCCCGGTCGGCCACGTGAAGCTCATGGTAGACGGCAGCACCGCCCAGCGCCCCGGCACGTACCCGACGCTCGAATACGACATGGTGACTACCGCCGGGTTGAACAACACCCTCGGCATGCCGATCTACCTGCTGCCGCTCAACGAGCAGAACAAGCTCTGCGTAACGGAGACCAATGGGGGTGGAACACTCACCATCCCCGAGGCGCCGGGATTCTCCCTGACCTTCGGGCCAAGCCAAGTCACCTTCCCCGGCGGATCGAAAAGCGGCTGCATCAGTGTCACGGTAGTCCACGCCGACAAGGTACCAATGGTCCCCGGCTTCGGCCAGCAGCCCCGCTTTATCGTGACCATCCAGCCGGTCGGCGCCCATTTTGACCCGCCCGCTCCGATCACGCTACCTAACGTCGATGGGCTCAAGGCCGGACAAGTCACCGAGATGTACTCCTTCGACCACGACATCGGGTCCTTTGTCGCGATCGGCACCGGCACAGTGAGTAACGACGGCATGGTGATCCGATCCAATCCGGGTGTGGGTGTGTTGAAGGCCGGATGGCATTGTGGCGGGAACCCAAGCGCCAACGGAACCGTAGCGGATTGTGGGGTGTGTAATCTTTGCATCAGTAATACCTGCGTCATCGATGACCTGCAACTTCCACCTCAAAACAGCCCTTCTGACTGCAACCGTGAGGTTTGCGTGGGAGGACAGGTTCGTAGTGTACCGGATGACAGCGAAGTGGTAACCCAAACGTCCCTTGGGGATTGCCGAGAGGAAATTTGTAGCGGTGGTCATATCGATCTCGCCGTAGACGAAACTGATTCACCCGCTGAGGAACTCTGTTGCGGGATAAATGCGTACGCGCCATCCTCTTCCTGCTGTGTTGGTGGACCGGAATGGTACACCAAGTCCGTTAAACAGAAGAGCGAACCCGCTCCACTCGGTGTGTGCCCAAACCGCACTTGTCCCACCCCGCCAAGACCGATCAACACAAATGGGTGCGGGCCAGCGGAATTGGTGGCCCACATTCCTGGAGGATGGCTAATCCCAGACTGCATTAACCGTTGGGACTCCGGATTAATGAACTTTATCGTGAACACTTTCGGAGTTACCTGTCCAGCAGTGGCCAGAAATGTACCTATTCCCATCTGCTTCACAGTCGGCGTGTGACAGACACGATACGTGCTATGGTACGTGCGACCCGTTGAACAGCAGTGATCGTCGGCAAGCCTGCGACACTCAATTCAAGACAGATGCTGAGACAATCTGCGAAACCCTTGGGAGGCCGCAAGGTGTTTTCGCAGAGTGCCTTTCATGCGCGAACGCCTACTATCACATCGTTAGCACGTACGGATCCGCGCCATACGAAGAGGCACAGGACGATGCGCATCAATGTTGTCCATAAGCAACGCGGCCGAGCAGTGGAGGTGCTGAGTAAGGCCGGAATCCGAATGGTTCAGAACCGTCCATTGATAGCGGCCGTGCTGGTTCTCGCGCTATGCCTCCCGGCGAGCGCGCAACTGAACCAGAACTGCACGGTGTCCGTACTGAACCGCAGCGTCCAAGCCAACCCCGACGGCACCTGGGTCCTCCCCAACGTCCCCGCCAACATGGGCCAGGTCAAAGCACGCGCCACCTGCGTCAAGAACGGCAAGACCGTATCGGGCGAATCGGCATTCTTCACCATACCCGCCAACGGCGCAGTCAACCTCCCCGACATCGTGCTCGGCTCCGCCACCCAGATCCCCGAGTCTATGAGCGTGACTCCAGCCACCGGCACCCTGAACACTCCAGGCCAAGCACAGCAACTCACCGTCACCGCCCGCTACCCCGACGGCGCCAACACAGACGTGACCTCAGCCGCCACCGGCACCAACTACACCACCAGCAATCCCGCCATCGCCAGCGTCACCGGCGACGGATTGGTCACCGCGGTCGCCAGCGGCACCGTCGTCATCCAGGCCATCAACGAGGGCGCGCCCGGATTCGCCACCGTGAAGGTGGTCCTCTCCGCCGACTCCGACGGCGACGGCATCCCCGATGATCTTGAAACCAGCCTGGGGTTGAACCCGAACAACCCCGTGGACGCCCAGGAAGACCCAGACCGGGACGGTCTGACGAACGTTCAGGAAATCGATGTGGGCACCGACATCCGCAAGGCCGACAGGGACGGCGACAGCCTCACCGACGGCGACGAGGTCACCCGGGGCACAAACCCGCTGGCCGCGGACACCGACGGAGACCTGATCCCAGACGGCGTCGAGGTCCAGACCGGCACCAACCCGCTCGACCGGAACAGCTACGACCTCAGGCAATCAACGGCGACGTCAACCGTCACGCCGCCTTCGTTCACTCTCAAGACTAGCGTTGCAAACCCTACCCTCTCGATCCAGTTGACCTGGAAAGTCACGCTGATCGACGGCAAGACCACGCTCGACCTCACGACCGACCCGCGCACGAACTACAGTTCCAGCAACCTGGGCGTTTGCGCGTTGGACTTGCAGCCAGGCCTCGTTACCTCGGTCTTCCCCGGAAGCTGTGTCATCACGATCAGCCAGAACACCCTCAGTGCGACGGTCACAGGCACTGTCACGAACTTCGTGCCGGTCGAGATTTCCACGTTAAGCGTCCCCGGGTCGGTTGCCCTGGATGTGTCCGGCAGCTTCGCGTACATTGCGGCGGGCGCAAACGGCCTGGTCGTCGTCGACGTGTCCGACAGGGCGGCGCCGCGCACCCGCGGCGCGTTGGGAGGGCTCGGCAACGCCCAGGCCGTTCGAGCCTCGGGCCAGAACGTCTTCATCGCCGATGCCAACGGGTTCCTTCACATCGTGCAGGCCCAGAATCCGGACGCGCCGGCTCTTGTCTCCTCGCTGGCAATCGCCGGCAATCCGGCGGCGCTGGCGTTGCACGGCACTAACATCGCCGTGGCAGCGCAATCCGGCGGTGTTTCTTTGGTGAATGTATCGAACCCCGCTGCTCCTGCCCTGAT
>CAZACK010000171.1:0-8140 GCA_964483455.1 uncultured Solibacteraceae bacterium | reverse complement strand
TCCTCGATGGTGCGGTAGTTGGAAAGCCCCTCGACCATCGTCGTGACCATCGTGATCAGGCCGCCGTCGATCGTGGCGTAGATTACGTCCTGGGCGTCCACGATGAAATTGCGGTTGCCGCTGCGTACCAACAGCTTGGTGCGCTGGTGCTGGGGCCTCGCGACGGGAGGCTGCTCGGGTAGGGCCGCCTTCTGCTTTTCCTGGAGCACTCTCCGAACGCGTTCAATTGTTTCAGAAAGTCTTTCTTTATCAATGGGTTTAAGAAGATAGTCGGTCGCTTCGAGCCGGAACGCCTCAACCGCGTACTGGTCAAAGGCCGTAGCCAGCACGAAATACGGTAAGGGTAGGCCCCTTTCCCGAAGCTGGCGGATCACCCCCATCCCGTCGAGCCCAGGCATCTGGACATCGAGGAAGACCACCTCGGGTTCGAGTTGCCCGATCAGGCGAACGGCGTCCAAGCCGTTCTTGCCGGTCCCGATCACCTCGATTTCCGGGAAGTCCTTGAGGAGATAGGAGAGCTCGTCGCGGGCCAACTGTTCGTCGTCCACGATGATGGCGGAGATGGTCGCCGTCGCGCGGTCGGACATGAGATGCTAGTATAACAGAGGCGGCCTGGCCGCCATCCAACGCAGACAGCGGCGAACCCGTTGGCCGCAGCTTGGAAGGGCGTCCTGCGGGCGGCCAGCTCCGGTTCCGGCACTTCGCGGCCCATTGGAGTCATCCAGGACATTCATAAAAGGAGAGAATGAGCATTGCCCGGTAAAGATAACGTTCCGCTTGCGCCTCCGGCTGGAAAACTGGGAGTACTGACCCCAGGGATTGGCGCCGTAACCTCCACTTTTATCGCGGGTGTGGAGACCATCCGCGCCGGCTATGCGCAGCCGATCGGTTCGCTGACACAGATGGCGACCATCCGATTGGGAAAGCGAACGGACGGGCGCAGCCCCAGGATCAAGGACTTCGTTCCGTTGGCCGGCCTGGATGACCTGGTGTTCGGCGGTTGGGACATCTTCGAGGACAGCGCCTATGAGGCAGGCCTGAAGGCGGGGGTCCTCGAGCGAGCTCACCTGGACCGGGTCAAAAACGCGCTGTCCGCGGTCAAGCCAATGAAGGCGGTGTTCGACCCGGAATATGTGAGGCGGATCCACGGCCCGAACGTCAAGCATGGCGGCACCAAGATGGACAAGGCCGTCATGCTGATGGAGGATATCGAGAATTTCAGGAAGACCACCGGAGCGTCCCGCCTGGTGATGATCTGGTGCGGGTCCACCGAGGTGTTTCGCAAGCCATCCCATGTGCACCAAACACTGAAGGATTTTGAGCGCGGCTTGCAAGAGGACGACCCGGAGATCGCGCCGAGCCAGGTCTACGCATACGCCGCGCTGAAAATGGGCGTGCCGTTTGCCAACGGTGCGCCGAACTTGACCGTGGACATCCCGGCGATGTTGGAACTCGCGCGGGAGCGCCAGGTTCCGATCGCCGGCAAGGACTACAAGACGGGCCAGACTTTTATGAAGACCCTGATCTCGCCCGGACTGAAAGCGCGCATGCTGGGCCTGACCGGCTGGTTCTCGACCAATATCCTCGGCAACCGGGACGGCGAGGTTCTGGATGATCCGGCTGCGTTCAAGACGAAAGAAGAAAGCAAGCTTTCCGTGCTGGAGTACATTCTCCAGCCGGACCTTTATCCGGACTTATACAAGGACTTCCACCACACGGTTCGGATCAACTACTATCCGCCTCGGGGCGACGCGAAGGAGGGCTGGGACAACATCGACATTTTCGGCTGGCTCGGCTATCCGATGCAGATCAAAATCGATTTCCTCTGCCGGGATTCGATTCTGGCGGCGCCGCTGGTGCTGGACCTCGTGCTTTTCCTCGATCTGGCGCAGCGAGCGGGAATGCGGGGAGTGCAGGAATGGCTCTCGTTCTACTTCAAGTCGCCGATGACAGCGCCGGGCCTGTATCCCGAACACGACATTTTCATCCAGTTGATGAAGCTGAAGAACACCCTGCGGTGGATGCGTGGCGAGGACCTGATCACGCACCTTGGGTTGGAGTACTACGACTGAAAGAGCGTAACCGCAGAGCCGCGGAGAAGGCGGGAGTTGTCGTCAAGCGTGCTCCGCGACTCTGTGGCCAGTGGCGCCCATGAAAACCCTGGTCATCGGCGGGACTTTGTTTATCGGCCGGGAGCTTGTCGCTGAGCTCCTGAAGGCCGGCCACGAGGTGACGATCATGCACCGCCGGCGGGGGCATGGCTTGAGACGCCGTGTTCGCGAACTGGTGTGTGACCGCAACGATTCTGCCGCTGTTCGCGCGGCGATCGAGAACGAGAAGTTCGAAGTCGTTTTCGACAACGTCTACGATTGGGAGCGCGGAACCACCGCCACCCAAGTGGAGGCGACGGCGCGCGCCTGTGGCGACCGCCTCGAGCGGTACGTCTTCATGTCAAGTGTCGCGGCCTACGGCGATGGGCTGAATCACCACGAGGGGAACGCACTGGCGCCGGACGACCACCCGGAACCGTACGTCCGCAACAAAGCGATGAGCGAACGGGCGCTGTTTCGCCTGCACCAGCGCAATCGGTTTCCGGTGGTGACGATCCGGCCGCCGTTTGTTTACGGTCCGGGTAATCCTTTCTATCGCGAAGCATTCTTTTGGGACAGGTTGCGTGACGGCCGGCCGATCATCATCCCGGGGGACGGCCGCAGGCTGATGCAGTTCGTCTACATCAAGGACCTGGTCCGGGCCTGCCTTCGCGCCATGGAACTGCCGGCGTGCATCGGCCATGCGTTCAACGTCGCGAACCTGCGGCCGGTCACGCAGACCGAGGCGGTGGAGGCATTCGCCGAGGCGGCGGGGAAGAAGGCAACCTTGGTCCGGGTGAGCCGCGAACGGATCGCGCGAGCCGGCGGCCACCCGATGGGCCCCAAGCTGTACTTCGGCGAGTACCTGGACATGCCTCCCATCACCCAGGTGGTCGCCAAGGCGCAGCGCGTCCTGGGCTTCCGCCCCACCGACTTCGCTAAAGGCCTCAAAGAAACCTACCGGTGGTACCTGCGCCACCGTGACCGTTCCCCGCGAGATTATGCGTTCGAGGACCGGTTGCTGGACTCCGTGGCGGCGGTGCAGGCGGCAAGCTAGCTGGTTCCGCATGCACCGGCGCAACCGGAGTGCGCTTCTTCTGCGTGAACAAGTCAATTTCCGGGCCAGCGTCTCGTTGACGAGCGGCAACGAAATGTGTAATTATTCATGGTGGTGAATAAACATTCTTTCGCCCGCGGCGGTGAGTTGAAAGCCGCCGGGCGGGACCTCCGGCGGGACCTTGACCTTTCCGTCGAGGAAGTGGAATACCTGCTCGAGCTGGCGGGGAGGGTCAAGGCCAGCCCGGGCCGCTATTCGAGGTCGCTCCGCGGGCGCTCCGCCGGCCTGCTGTTCGAGAAGCCGTCGCTGCGCACGCGGCTGACCTTCGAGCTGGCGGTGAAACAGCTCGGCGGCGACTCCGTGCTCAGCGCCGGGCCGATCGGCGAGCGCGAGCCGCTGAAGGACGTGGCGCGAAATCTTGAGCGCTGGACCGACGTGATCGTGGCCCGGACTTTCCTCCAGGAAACCGTCGAGGACCTGGCGAAGTGGTCGTCCGTGCCGGTGATCAATGCGCTGAGCGATCTGTACCATCCATGCCAGGCGCTGGCGGACGTGCTGACGCTCAAGGAGCATTTCGGGCGGCTGCGCGGTTTGAAGCTGGCCTTTGTCGGAGACGGCAACAACGTGGCGCACTCGTTGATGCTGACGGCCACGCGGCTCGGCGTCCACGTCGCTGTGGCCACTCCGAAAGGCTATGAGCCGAGTTCCGAGGTGGCGGCGAAGGCCGAGGAACTGGCGGCAGAGGCCGGCGTCAGGCTCTTTGTCACACAGGACCCCGAAAAAGCAGTGCGGGCCGCCGACGCCATCTACACGGACGTCTGGACCAGCATGGGGCGGGAAGGCGAGGCCGGCGAGCGCCGCCGGAATTTTCAACAGTACCAGGTGAATGAGGACCTGCTTGCGAAGGCGAAGCCGTCCGTCGTCTTCATGCATTGTCTTCCGGCCAAGCGCGGAGAGGAAGTGACCGACGGTGTAATGGAGTCTCTCCGGTCGGTGGTGTTCGACCAGGCCGAGAATCGGCTACACGCGCAGAAGGCGCTGCTGCTCATGCTGGTGGGCTGAGCGGCGGCAGGCTACAATTCGAGTCTATGGCCAAGCCGAAAAAAGTGGCCCTCGCCTATTCCGGAGGGCTGGACACATCCATCATCATCCCGTGGCTGAAGGAGAACTACCAGTGCGAGGTGGTCGCCGTGTGCGGCGACATCGGCCAGGGTGCGGACGAGCTGGCTGGCCTCGAGGAGAAGGCCCGGAAGACCGGCGCCTCGGAAGTCCACGTCGAGGACATGCGGGAGGAGTTCGTCACCGAGTATCTGTGGCGGCTGGTGCGCTCGGGGGGCGTATATGAGCACAAGTACCTGCTCGGGACGTCGATCGCCCGCCCGCTGCTGGCCAAGCGCCAGGTGGAAGTCGCGCTGCGCGCCGGCTGCGACGCGCTGTCGCACGGCTGCACCGGCAAAGGCAACGACCAGGTCCGCTTCGAGCTGACGTACAAGGCGCTGGCGCCGCACCTCCAGGTGATCGCGCCGTGGCGCGAATGGAACATCGTCTCGCGCGAGGACGCCCTCGCCTACGCCGCCGCCCGCAACGTTCCTGTATCCGCCAGCACCGCGAAGATTTACAGCCGCGACCGCAACATCTGGCACATCTCGCACGAAGGCGGCGCGCTCGAGGATCCGAAGAACGCGGCGCCGGACGATGTCTGGCTGCTCACGCGAAGTCCGAAGGACGCGCCGGACGCGCCGGCCGAGGTAACCATCGGCTTCGACAGCGGCGCGCCGGTCAGGGTCGACGGGAAACGGTTGAGCGGCGTTGAACTGCTGGAAACGTTGAACCGGATCGGGAGCGAGCACGGCGTCGGCCGCATCGATCTCGTCGAGAACCGGTTCGTCGGCATGAAGTCGCGCGGATGTTACGAGACTCCCGGCGGCACGCTGATCCTGGCCGCGCACCGCGAGCTGGAGGCGCTGACGCTCGACAGAAACACGCTGCACTACAAGCAGAAGCTGGCGCTCGACTACGCCGAACTGGTGTACAACGGCTTCTGGTTCACGCCACTCCGCGAGGCGCTCGACGCGTTCTTCGAAACCACCAGCCGCACGGTGACCGGCGACGTGACGCTGCGGCTTTACAAGGGCACGGTGGAGCCGGTCAGCCGCAAATCCCCGTACTCGCTTTACTCGCTCGACATCGCCAGCTTCACGATGGGCGCGGGCTATGACCAGAAGGACGCGCTGGGATTCATCAACCTGATCGGGCTGCCGATCCAGATCCGGGCGGCGGTGACGAAGCAGAAGCCATGAAGCTCTGGGGCGGACGGTTCGAACAGGGCCCATCGGAAATCTTCGAGCGATTCTCCGGCTCGCTGCACTTCGACCGCCGCCTGCTGGACTCCGACATCATCGGATCCCAAGCCTTTGCCCGGGCGCTCGAGCGAGTGGGCGTTTTAACCGCCGAAGAGCGCGATTCGATCGTCGAGGCATTTGAGAAGATCCGCGAAGAGTCGAAACAGCCAACCTTTTTCGAAGGCGCAACTGACGAGGACGTCCACACGCTGGTCATCCGCAAGCTGAAGGAGCGCGCCGGTCCGGTCGCCGACAAGATCCACACCGGCCGGAGCCGGAACGAGCAGGTGTCGCTGGACACGCGGCTCTGGCTGCGGGAAGAAATTCGCGGCGCGCGGGCGGGGCTCGCCGGGCTGATGGCAAGCCTGGTGGGCTTGGCGCGGCGTTACCCGGACGCTGTGCTGCCGGGCTTCACGCACCTGAGGCGCGCGCAGGCGGTGCTCTGGCCGCATTACCTGCTGGCCTACTTCGAGATGTTCGCCCGCGATCACGAGCGGCTGGGCCGGGCGTATAGCGCCGCCAACGTGCTGCCGCTCGGCTCCGGCGCGCTGGCCGGCAGCGGCTTTCCGTTCGACCGGGCGCAGATGGCGCTCGACCTCGGCTTCGACGAGCTGTCGCGCAACAGCATGGACGTCGCCGCCGACCGCGATTTTGTCCTCGATTTCCTGTACGCGGCGGCCATGACCATGCTGCACCTGGGCCGGCTGGCCGAGGACTGGATCCTCTATTCGAGTGAGGAATTCGGGTGGCTGGAGCTGGGCGACGAGGTCACCAGCGGGTCAAGCCTCATGCCGCAGAAGAAGAATCCGGACTCGCTGGAACTCATCCGCGGCAAATGCGGCCGCGTTTTCGGCTGCCTGACGTCGCTGTTCGTGACGATGAAGGGCCTGCCGCTGACTTACAACCGCGACATGCAGGAGGACAAAGAGCCGTTGTTCGACGCCGCCGACCAACTGAGCGCCTCGCTGGAGATGATGCAGCGGGTGGTCGATTCGGCCCGGCTGAACGCGGAACGGACCCTGGCGGCGGCTGAAGAAAGCTGGGTGGTCGCCACCGACCTCGCCGAAGCGCTGGCCCGCGCGGGCACACCGTTTCACACCGCGCACCGGATCGCCGGCCGGCTGGTGCTTGAAAGCCTGCGGAGCGGCAAGAAACCATCCGACTGGACTCCGGAAGCGCTCGCCGCCTTCGCGCCGGAATTCACGGAGGAAATGGCGCGTCTCCTCCATTTGCGCGAGGGCATGAAGTCGCGGGAAATCCTGGGCGGCGCCGGACCGGAGTCCGTCGCCAAGGCATTGGAGGAAGCCGAACGCCGGCTTCGAGAGATGTGAAATGAACAAAGGCTACCGTCAAGGACAAATCCTGAAGCTGATCCGCGCAAAAAGCATCCACACACAGGAGGAAATCGCCAAGGAGCTGAAAGCCCAGGGAATCGCCGCCACCCAGGTGACGCTGTCGCGCGACATCCGGGAGCTCGGCCTGGTGAAGACTCCCGGGGGTTACCGGCAAATGACGGAAGAGTCCGGAGGGCTGTCGCTGGCGACGATCGCCGGGGAGTTCCTTCACGACGTCCGGCTGGCGCAGAACTTGGTCGTGCTGAAAACAGCGCCGGGCAACGCAAACACGCTGGCGGCGGCGCTGGACCAGGCGCGCTGGCAGGAAGTCTGCGGCACGATCGCTGGCGACGACACGATTCTCGTGATCGCGCCGGACAACGACGCCGCCCAGGGCGTGCGGCGCAAGCTGCTCCAGTTCCTGGAGCTGCACGATTAGCACGGGTTCCCATAGGGAACAGATCATTTTGGGCCGCCGATGAACGCCGATGAACGCCGATTGACGAGTGGCCGCTCCTGGTCCTCCCTGATTCTCGTGGTTTCGTGCGCGCAAGCCGTTGCCGCCGTCGGCATTGGCGAAACCGCAGTCGAGATCACCGCCGATACACCCGGCTACAAGGTTGTCGTCACCAAAGCCTCATACCGGCTATCCGTCCGCGTAGGCTCCCGCGCGATTCTCGACCAAACCGGCAGCCGCATCATCACAGGCGGCGCCGGTCACGAACTCCGCGAGGTGAAGACCTGGCGCGCGGGTGGCGCCGCGCTGTTCCTCAATGTATCCATGACCCCGGGCGGGCAGGAAGCGGCCGTGACACTGGAGTTCCGGAACGACCACATCAACGCAAGCTGGCGGCTCCCGGCGGGCATGACGGCGGAACGGCTCGAGGAGAGCTTTGCGCTCCGCTCCGGCGGACACTGGTTCGGCGGAAGTGTCACGTCCGCCCACCACTGGCCGCTCGAAACCGGCGAAATCGTGCTCGATCCTTTTCTGGCCACGAGCAACCAAACGACCCCGTTGTGGCTCGCATCCAGCGGCGCCGGAGTCTTCCTTCCGTCCTACGACCGGGCCGGCTTCAGCATCAATCGCGGAAGGGACGGCCTGCTCTCGATTTCCGTTTCGAACGCCGCGGCGATGGATTACCGGATCCTCGCCACTCGCAACATCGCCGAGGCGCATCGGGCGTTCGTCAGGCTCGCTGGAAAGCCCGAGATCGTTCCACCGCGGGAATACTTCGAGGACCCGATCTTCAACACCTGGATCGAGTACATGACGAAAGTTACTCAGGCGGACATGGTGAGCTACGCCCGCAGGATCCG
>CAZACK010000170.1:0-8248 GCA_964483455.1 uncultured Solibacteraceae bacterium | reverse complement strand
GGGCCGGCAGGTGATCCGCGCCATGGTCCGCGAGTTCGTCGGCCGGGTGTTCGACGGGTCGGCGCGGCCGCTGCTCGTCCACCTGGTCGAGGACAGCCGCCTGTCGGAGCAAGATCTCCGGGAGATCCTGCGAACGGTCCGGGAGGCGAAATGATCCCCGCGCTCTGGCTCGACAACCTCATCGCCTGGAGCCTTCAGATCGCCGTGCTGGCCGCCGCCGGCCTGTCGCTGCCGGCGGCGGTGAAACTCCGCTCGCCGCGCGCCGTGCACTGGTTTCTGCAAGCAGTGCTGGCAGTCTGCGTGCTTCTGCCGGTCTTGCAGCCGTGGAACGCCAGGCTCACTTCGGCCGGGTTGTCGTCGCCGGCATTTGTAGGGACGGAGACGGGACCGACCTCGATCCTCGGCGCCGCTGGGCCGGCCGAACTCATCCTGCCCGGCATCGCCGCGGTGGCCGGCGCCCGGCTGCTCTGGCTCCTGTTGGGCTTGCTGCGGCTTCGGGCTTACCGGAAGGAGGCACGTCCTCTCGCCGGGTTCCCGGAGAGCGCCGGCGGTATCCAATCGAAAGTGGGAGCCAAAGCCCGGTTCTACCAGTCATCCAGAATCACCAGCCCGGTCACCTTCGGTCTGCGGCGAACGGTGATTCTCGTGCCGGATTCGTTCCCCCACATGGACGCGCGGGCGCAGGAGGCGATCGCGTGCCACGAACTGCTGCACGTGCGCCGCCGAGACTGGCTCTGGACGCTGGCCGAAGAGTTCGCGCGGGCGCTCTTCTGGTTCCACCCGGTGTTCCTCCGGCTGATCGACCGCATTCGCCTCACCCGCGAGCAGGTGGTAGATGCCCTGACAGTCCGCATCACCGGTTCGCGCGATTGCTATGTGCGGGCGCTGATGGAGAGCCGGGCGACGACGGTGCGGTACGGCTTCGCCGCGCCGTCGTTCCTGAAACGAAGCCATCTGGCGGAGCGACTCGCGCTGCTCCTGAAGGAGGTTCCGATGTCGAGAACCCGTCTGATCGTTTCACTGGCCGCCGTGGCGACCGTAGTCGCCGTGGCCGCCGTCCTCGCGGTCCGCTGGCTGCCGCTCGAAACCGCCCAGGCGCCTCCGCCGCCCGTGCCGGGCGCCCGGGTCAAGCCTCCCCCTCCTCCGCCCGAAGGGTCTAAGCAAACGCCTGCGAGGAGGCAAAAAGAAGAAAAGACCTACCGTGTCGGGGAAGGCGTCATCGCACCTGTCCTCCTCAGGAAGACTGAGCCGGCGTACACCCAGGCCGCGCGGCACAGGAAGATCCAGGGCACGGTGGTTCTCGAAGTGCGGATCAATTCCGAGGGCGTCGTCGACGCGGTGAACGTGAGACGCGGACTCGATCCGGGCCTCGACAACAACGCTATCGCCGCCATCCGCCGCTGGAAGTTCAAGCCCGGGATGAAAGGCGGCAAGCCCGTCGCCGTCGCCGCCACGGTGGAAGTCAACTTCCTCCTGCTTTGAGTGCACTGTTGCAGTCCGGGCATACTTACAGCGCGGCATCGCAGCAACCAGGATGAAATCCGCTTGCTGACGAGTGCGGCTCGGCGCCTGCCGGCATCTCGCACTGATGCGCGACCGCCGAGATTAAGAACCGTGGCGCGCCATGCGGCGGGCCGAGCGTTACCCCCCGAGAACGGAAGAAGCCCGGTTGAGGGAGAATGTAGACTTCTGATGGGAGGCGTATACGCAGCGGTCCTGACGCCGCGCCGGCGGGAGGAGGCCGTCATCGATTTGAGCGCCGCTCTTGACCTGATCGAGTTCGTCGGGAAGAGCGGAGTGCAGGGCATTGCCCTGCTGGGGTCGACCGGCGAGTTCCTCCATTTCGACACCGAAGACCGGCGGCACCTGATCCAGTTCGCAGCGAAACGGAGCCGCGTGCCGGTGTTCGTAAACGTGTCGCACTCGTGCCTGGACGGGGCGCTGGACCTGGCACGGGCGGCGGTGGAACGGGGCGCGGCCGGCCTGTTGCTGATGCCGCCGTTCTTCTTCCGTTACGGGCAGGCGGAGATCCGGGACTTCTATCTGCGCTTCGCCAGAGAAATGGAGGGCGCGGCGCCGATCATCCTGTATAACGTGCCCGACTACACGACGGCAGTGGAGAGCGAGACGGCGGCCGGGTTGCTCTCGACGGGGCTCTTCGCCGGGATCAAAGACTCCAGCGGGCAGCCGGCCTACCTGACGGGCCTGAGGAGGCTGAAGGAACGGCTGGATGTGCGGCTGCTGGTGGGCAACGACCGTGTGTTCACGCGGACGTGCATGGAAGGGGCGGACGGGGTGGTCTCCGGGGTTGCGTGCGCGGTCCCGGAGTTGCTGTTGGGGCTTGATGGAGCGATCCGTGACGGGGACTCCGGAAAGCGGGACCTGCTGGACGGGATGCTCCAGGAGTTTCTCAACCGGATTGACAAGTTCCCGACCCCGATGGGCATCCGCGAAGCGGCGGCGGCGCGCGGTCTCAAGACCGGACCTCACGCCGTTCCGCCCGGAGAGGAAATGGAGCGGGAGATCGCCCGGTTCCACGAGTGGTTCCCGGGGTGGCTGAGAGAAGTACGGAAGGCTGCTGTCGAGAGTTGAGACTCGGGCGAATGCGATGAGGCAATCGACGGAAGAATTTCGACGGGCGGCGCATGCGGCGGTGGACTGGATCGCGGATTACCTGGATGACCCGCGCGGGCATCGCGTCCTGCCCGCGATGCGGCCGGGCGATCTGATCGACAGGCTGCCGGGCTCGGCGCCCGAGCGCGGCGAGCCGATGGAGAAGATCCTGGAGGATTTTCACCGCCTCATTTTGCCGGCGGTGACGCATTGGAACCATCCGCGCTTCCTGGCGTACTTCAGCGTCTCGGCTTCGGGCGCGGGGATCGTCGGGGAACTGCTGGCGTCGGCGATCAACGCCAACGGGATGCTGTGGAAGACGTCGCCCGCGGGCACGGAACTGGAGCAGGCGACGCTCGGCTGGCTGCGGCAGTGGCTCGGGCTGCCGGAGGAGTTCTTCGGCATCATTTACGACACGGCCTCGATCAGCACGCTCCACGCGATTGCCGCGGCACGGGAACTGGCGGACGCGGAAATCCGGGACGAAGGGGGGAGGCGGGACCTGGTGCTCTATGCGTCTGAGCAGGCGCACTCGTCGGTGGATAAGTCGGCGATCACCCTCGGCATCGGCAGGCGGAACGTCCGGAAGATCCCGGTAGATGGCGAGTTCCGGATGATTCCGGGGGATCTCCAAGCAGCGATCATGACCGACCGCCACCACGGCAAGAAGCCGTTTTGCGTGGTGGCGACGGTCGGCACCACTTCCACTACGAGCGTGGATCCGGTGGCGGAGATCGCGGAGATCGCGAAGGCAAACTCGATGTGGCTGCACGTCGATGCCGCCTACGCCGGCGCGGCGGCGATTCTGCCGGAGCACCGGCACATTCTGGAAGGCGCCGCGCGGGCGGATTCGATCGTCATGAATCCGCACAAGTGGCTGTTCACGCCGATCGACCTGAGCGCATTCTTCACGCGCCGCCCCGAGATCCTGCGGCGGGCCTTCTCGCTGGTGGCGGAGTACCTGCGAAGTGAAGAGGATCCGCGGGCGGTGAACTACATGGACTACGGGGTACAGCTCGGCCGCCGGCTCAGAGCGTTGAAGCTGTGGTTCGTGATGCGGCACTACGGGCGCGAGGGGGTCGAGGAGATCATCCGCTCGCATATCGCGATGGCCCGGAGGCTGGCGGAGTGGATCGACGCCGACGAGCGCTTCGAGCGGGTGGCCCCGGCGCCGTTCTCGGTGGTCTGCTTCCGGCGGAGGGGATCCGACGAAGTCAACCGGGCGTTGCTGGCGAAGGTCAACGCGACGGGGAAGGCGTTCCTGTCACACACCGTTCTCCGCGGGCGCTACGTGCTGCGCATCGCGATCGGGAATCTCGGGACCACGGAGCGGGATATGGAGGAGGTCTGGGAGCTGGTGCAGTCGGCGGCGGACAATTAAATGGGGATTACGTAGCCTGTCACCGTTTTCTCACCAGCAGGGCGATGTCTTGGGTGTAGGCGGGCGAGGAGAGGGACTTGGCGCCGCCGGCGTGGGTGAACGGCTCGCGCTTGTCGATGGCGCCGGTTTTCGTGTTGAGCCAGGAGGCTGTGTAGCTTCCCGCGGGAAGATCGAGGGTGAGCTCGATTTGCTGGGGCGCCGCGGGCACCTGGTAGCGTGGCTTCGCCTTGTCGTCAATGCGGGCGTGGTGCACGTAGATCGCGTACACCTCTCCGGCTCTGGCAAGCACCCGGCCGCTGGCGCCAGGGGGCAACTTGAGGACGGAATTGGCCGGGGCCATTCTCAGGAAGTCGAGGCTGTCGAAGAAGTCCTTGAGGTGCTTCAACTGGCGGCGCAGCGCGGGGCCGCCGCCGCCCGGCGCCGTCGCCGGGACGACGAACGATCCGTCCTCTTTTCCGGCGATGAACGAGTAGTCGAGGTTGTTGTAGAGCGCGCCCCCGGCCATCAGAAAATCCCAACCCTGGATGCGATACGTCGCGTCCGCGTTGCCGTCGAATCCGGTCTCGTTGTTGCCGATGGCCTTCTTCAGACCGTAGTTCAGAGCCACGCTGTCGGGCGGGCGCGAATAGTGGAAGTTGAACAGCGACACCAGCGGGTTCGGATTGTCCGCCTTTTGCGAGCCGTTGGCGATGTTCTGGGAGAGCAGGTGGCGGTGGGGGAATGAGGACTCTGCCTTGGCGATGACGCCGGCGATGTGCGCCTGCCATTCCAGCGTCACCCCGCCGAAATACGGTTCGTTCGCGATCTCGTAGTAGAGGTTGTCGAAGTCTCGAAGCTCGCTCACGATTTTCCGGACCATCGCTTCCTGGACGGCCACCATCCCGGGGTCCTTGAGCGTCAGCGCTTCCGTGCGTTTCAGATTGCCGATGCCGTTGACGTTGTTCGCGGCGTTCAGCGGGCTGACCTCCCACATGGCTTCCTCGTAGTAGGGGCAGAACAGGTTCAATTCCACGACTACGCCACGGGCGCCGGCTTCGCGCACGAAATCCTTGAGACGGTCGAAGTAGGCCGTGTTCCACCTGGACAGGTCGAACTTCGCGCCGCCGTCCCTGGCGCCCGGCGTCGCCGAGCGGGGCCAGGGGCAGATAAATCGATCAGAAGACGGCGCCAGCGTGTTGTGGGGGATGTTGAAGGAACCCGGGATCTCCCGGTAGGCGCCGGCCCACGTACGCGTATTGTTCAGACCGTCCGACTCGAGGGCGCGGAGGTAACGCTTGTAGTCGAAATCGAGATTGATGACGGCGCCATAGTGCTCGCCGGAAGTGACGAGGACGGTGGGCTTGCCGCGAAAGAGGAAGTAGCGCGGGTTGTCGGGGTGCAGCCGGATGGGTTCCGCGGCGTGCGTTGGGGCGGCCAGCAGCAATGCAAGAGGGAGGGTTCGCATGATTTCACCACGATGACGCCGGAGCACAGAAACACGGCCTGGTATCTCTTCAGCTTAGACGAGATTGGGGACAACGTAGCCTGTCACCGTTATTGAGGTGGTGGCGGATGGTGGCCAGCAGGTCGGCGGGCGAGAATGGCTTGGCGAGGAAGCCGTCCATTCCGGCCTGCCGGCAGGAGTCGAGGTCTCCGGGCATCGTCCTCGCAGTCAGGGCCACGATGGGTATCGAATTCCAGCGCGGATCCCGCCGGATGCGCCGTGTCGCCTCGATACCGTCCATCACGGGCATTTGCACGTCCATGAGGACGAGATCGTAGGCCGCGTCCTCCAGCGCGTCGAGGGCCTCCTGGCCGTTGCCGACCACGGCAAAATTGTATCCGCGCTTGCACAGAGTGGCGGTGACCAGCTTCCGGTTCACCGGATTGTCTTCGACGATGAGGATGCGTCCCGGCGTCTGGAGCGCCTTCGGCGAATCGGCCTGGGACACGACTCCCGGCAGGCCGGAACCGGATTGCGGCTGAGCAGTTTCCAGCTCGAGAGCCACGTGGAACACGGAGCCGCAGCCGGGCTCGCTCTCCGCCCAGATTCTGCCCCCGTGGAGCTCGACGATTCGCTTGGAGATCGACAATCCCAGCCCGGTCCCGCCGTACTTCCTGGCTACCGAGGTATCCGCCTGCGCGAAATCCTCGAAGATCTCATCCAGCTTGCCGGGAGCTATTCCGACGCCCGTATCGGTGACATGGATGCGCACCTCGCAGGCGCCAGGTCGGGCCGCCGGCGCAGCGTCCGCCTGGAGGCGGACCGACCCTCGCGCGGTGAACTTGACCGCGTTTCCGAGCAGGTTCACCAGCACCTGCCGGAGGCGGAGAGGATCGCCAAGCACGGCGGGAGGCAGGTCGCTGGAAGGTTCGCACACGAGCTTGATGCCTTTCTCGCGGGCCTTCGGCAGGAGCGCCTTCGAGGCATCGATCAAGAGGCGATGGAGCGAGAAGGGAATCTTCTCCAGGGTCATCTTCCTGGCTTCGATCTTGGAGAGGTCCAGGACGTCGCTCACCAGGGCGAGGAGCGAGAGGGAGCACTGCTTGGCGGTGTTGAGCTGGTCTCGCTGCTCCTCGCTCAACTTGCCCTCCAGGACGATGTCCAGCATTCCGAGGATGCCGTTCATCGGGGTACGCAGTTCGTGGGACATGTTGGCGAGGAAATCGCTTTTCGCGCTGTTGGCGGCCTCGGCGCGCTTCATCGCCACTTCCAGTTCGGCCGTGCGCTCCCTGATCTTCTGCTCCAACTGCTCCTGGTGTTCCCGAACGGCGTTCTCCGAGGCGGCCAGGGCGGCGATCATCCGGTTGAACCCTTCTCCCAGACGTTCGATTTCGTCGCCGGTGTGCGACACCTGCACCTGCTCGCGGCGGCCCCCGGCGGCGGCGTCGATCGCCTTCTCCAGAATTGCCAGCGGACGGACGAAGACCCGGCTCATCAGCCTCGCAAGCGACACGGCCACGATCAGGATCAGCAGGTTGAGGAAGAGATGCTCGACGAGACCGCGGACGGCGGGATTCCAGGAGCCAATATTAGCAAAGGTGGTCCAAATGACGAGGAGAGCAGTGAAGACGGCGAACCTCGTGCCGAGTGAATGGGACTTGCGAGCTGTCGACACGAGTTTCCAGGCAGCAGGAGCCCTCTCTGTCAGTATCGGCACGCATCGATGGGATCGGAGTCGGGCGTTCGCCCTAGCAGGAGCGGAAAAGGCGTTGAAAGCGCTCAGGCGGCAGGTCGAGGGCACCACGCATTACAATGGGAAGTGTCCGAATCCCGCCTGGCCACATCGCTCTGTGGCATCTCGCTAAAGAACCCGGTGCTGGCCGCTTCCGGCACGTTCGCTTACGGAGTGGAGTTTTCCGGGCTGGTGGATTTGAACGCGCTCGGCGGCCTGGTGGTGAAGGGCTTATCGCGGGCGCCGATGGCCGGCAACCCGCCGCCGCGGATCTGGGAATCGACGGCGGGCATGATCAACTCCATCGGCCTGCAAAACATCGGCGTGCGGGCGTTCGTGGCAGAGAAGCTTCCGGCGTTGCGGGAGTTCCAGACCGCCGTCTTCGCCAACGTGTTCGGCTACTCGACGGAAGATTACGTCGAGGTGGTGCGCGTGTTGGAGGACTCCGAGGGATTGGCGGGGTACGAGCTGAACGTGTCCTGTCCGAACACAAGGCACGGGGGCATCTATTTCTCGAGTGACCCGGCGCTGCTCGGGGAAGTGGTGGAGGCGGTGAAACGGATGGCGCGGCGGCCGCTGATCGTCAAGCTGTCGCCGAACGTAAGCCGGATCGAGCCGCTGGCGATGGCGGCCGAGCAGGCGGGCGCGGACGCCCTCTCGCTGGTGAACACGTTTGTCGCGCTGGCGGTCGATGCGCGGGCGAGGCGCCCGAGGATCGGCGCGGGCTTCGGGGGGCTGTCCGGCCCGGCGATCAAGCCGATCGCGCTGCGCTTGGTGTACGAAGCAGCCAAAGCGGTCCGCATCCCGGTCATCGGCCTGGGTGGAATCAGCTCGGGGGAGGACGCGGCTGAGTTCCTGGTAGCAGGGGCATCGGCGGTTCAAGTGGGCACGGCGACCTTCTGGGATCCAGCCGCGCCGCTCCGGATTGCACGGGAACTGGATGCGTTCCTCGATCGAGAAGGGATTCAAAACGTGCGGGAGATCGTCGGCACGCTTCGCTTCGACGTGGGCTAGTACCTGGTTGCGAACGAAGACGTTCCATGCCGCCGGCGGAGGGATATGGAGGGAATTGATGAGATGCCGATGAACGCCGATAAAC
>CAZACK010000169.1:0-8396 GCA_964483455.1 uncultured Solibacteraceae bacterium | reverse complement strand
ATCGCGCCCGCATAGTCGCGGCCCTGGTCGCTGTCGTAGGGAATGCCCATGACCATGAGCAGCGCACCCAGGTTCGCGTATCCCAGGCCCAGCGGGCGGAAGTTGTGGGAGTTCTCGGCGATCTTTTCGGTCGGGTAGCTGGCGTTGTCAACGATGATCTCCTGGGCCACGATCATGGTGTCCACGGCGTGGCGGAAGGCCTCGACGTCGAACTGCCCGTTGGCGCCGACGAACTTCATCAGGTTCAGCGACGAAAGGTTGCAGGCCGAATCGTCCAGGAACATGTACTCCGAGCAGGGGTTCGAGCAATTGATGCGCGCGGTGTTCTTGCACGGATGCCAGCGGTTGATGGTGGTGTCGAACTGCATGCCGGGGTCGCCGCACTGGTGGGTTGCCTCGGCGATCTGCCGCAACAGGTCACGGGCCTTGTAGCGCTTCACCGGCTGGCCGCTCAGCACCGAGCGGGTCCACCAGTCGCCGTCCTCGAGCACGGCGTACATGAACTCGTCGGTGACGCGCACGGAGTTGTTGGCGTTCTGGAAAAAGATGGAGCTGTAGGCCTCGCCGTCGAGCGAGGAATCGTAGCCGGCATCGACCAGCGTGTGGGCCTTCTTCTCTTCCTTGGCCTTGCACCAGATGAACTTGTCCACGTCGGGGTGGTCGATGTTGAGGATCACCATCTTGGCGGCGCGGCGCGTCTTGCCGCCGGACTTGATGACGCCGGCGAAGGCGTCGAAGCCCTTCATGAAGCTGAGCGGGCCGGAAGCGCGGCCGCCGCCGGAAAGGATCGCCTCCTCCTCGCGCAGCGTCGAGAGGTTGGTGCCGGTGCCCGATCCCCACTTGAACAACATGCCTTCGGTCTTGGCGAGATCGAGGATGGACTCCAGCGTGTCGCCAATCGAGTTGATGAAGCACGCCGAACACTGCGGCTTCTGCACGTCCCGCGTGAGCTTTCGCACGGTGTCGGAGGCTTCGTCGTAGTACCAACCGTAGCCGCGCGCCTCGGAAACGCCCACGTTGAACCAGACCGGCGAATTGAAGCAGGCCTTTTGGGCCAGCATCAGGTGGGCCAGTTCGTCGCGAAAATTCTCGGCATCCTCGCCCGTGCGGAAGTAGCCGCCTGCCTTCCCCCAGCCGGCGATGGTGTCCACCACGCGGTGCACGAGCTGGGCGACGCTGTGCTCGCGCTCGGGAGTGCCGAGCTTGCCGTGAAAATACTTGCTGGCGACGATGTTAGTGGCGGTTTGCGACCAATCGGCCGGGACTTCCACGTCCCGTTGTTCGAAAAGGACAGCGCCTTTGTCGCTGCCGATGGTGGCGGTGCGCAGCTCCCACTGCAATTCGTCGTAGGGCGTGCGCCCCGGCTCGAGCCGGGCGGTGAAGTACTTCGGAAAGGAAACGCCGGAGCGGCGGCGGCTGCCGGCGCTCTCTTTCAGCTCATCGATCCGTGAGCTCAGATCCACACTCAACTGACCCATCTGTTCCCTCGCTTTTCATTATCCCGCTTCCGGGGGAGCCCAGCGGCGGCTTTGTCGTTTGTACCCCAAGATATAGTGGTCCGTCAAGGATTTTATCTATATACGGGACAATCGGTTACAGACCAGCCTTGGGCGCGGCGAGGAATCGTGCCCGCTAATCCTTCACGGCAGCAGGTCCACGAAGACCGAAAAGAGGTGGATATTGCCGGCCAAGTGTACCCGCGCCTTTCTTTCCGGTGTGCCTCCAGAAGCAACCATGCGTTCCACGCCTCCATCCCGTTCGAAACGAGCGCGGCGCGCCGCGACCGGACCAGCCCGGCGAACACTCTGGCGCTTGTCACGGCCTGGTGTCGGCCCCGCGCTCATCAAGGGACACCGTCTTGCGCAGATCAGGGACCCGCGCCCTCCGTTTCGTCCTCCTCCAAGATTCTGCGGCCATAGACAAAATACTGTGCTCCGATCGGGAGCAGGCCAAGCGAGCGGTCCAGGAACGCGGCCAGGCGCCCCTCGACCGGGGCGAAGATGATGAACTGGGCCCGCACGTCCGCAAGCCCAGCTTCTTCGAGCAGCGCCCGGGCTCGCGGCGCGCGGACCAGCACGGCGTCTTCGTCGAACTCGCAGCGGCCGACGGCGTAGCGGGTCAGAGGATTCCAGGGGTTGTGCTCGAACAGCATCACCAGCCCGCCCTTCCGGGCGACCCGGTGCATCTCGGCAACGAAGCTTCCCCAGCCCGCGGGCGGCACGTGATGCAGGACGCAAATGGCGAACACCAGGTCGAAGCTGGACGCCTCGAACGGCAGGCGGATGCCGTCGAAGGAACGGTACTCGACGCCAGGATTCGCACTCCTGGCCGTTTCCAGAAGCGCCGAGGCGACATCGACCCCGACCAGCGAGCGAAACTCGGCGGCCAAGTACGGATGAATGGACCCCTTGCCGCACCCCACGTCCAGCACGTCCATCGCCCTGGCGCCTCCGGGTTGCCGCCGGGCCGTCGCCAGCAGGTGCCGCGCCTTCGCCCGTGTGAAGAAATCGACCGTAAGCCCGGAGAAGGCGATGGATCGATTGATCAGTTCGTCGTAGTGGTCCTTGTGCTTGTCGAACGTGCCGCCATGGCGGTGGGCGCCGGGCTTCGAGGATGTGGTCATGCGCCCTGAGTCCGGTCCGGCTGCGGACAGGCGGGAAGGATGGCACGCTCCACCGGCGGCGGCTGCTCGAACCCATGCAGCGCGCTCACGACGTACAGCGGACGGTTCTTGACCTCTTCGTGGATGCGGCCCACGTACAGTCCCACAACACCCGTCATCACCAGGTTGACGCCTCCCAGAAATGCCAGCACGACGATGGTCGAGGTCCAGCCCTCGACCAGCCGCCAGCCCGCCGCCCACAGCACGATGACGTACAAGCCGTACAGGAGCGCCCCGGTGGAGATCGCCATCCCCGTCCAGACCGAGAGGCGCAGAGGCAGGTCCGAGAATCCGATCATGGCGTGTAGAGCCAGCCGGACCATCTGGCGGAGCGGGTACTTCGACTCTCCCGCCGCGCGGGCATGGCGGACATACTCGACACCGGTCTGCCGGAAGCCAACCCAGCCGGACATGCCGCGCACAAACCGGTTGTGCTCGCGCATGCCACGCAGCGCGTTCAGGGCGCTCCGGCCGACCAGGCGGAAGTCTCCGGCATCGGCCGGGATATCGGTCGACGAGGCCATGCGAAGCAGCCGGTAAAACAGGCCCGCCGTCAGCCGCTTCAGAAGCCCCTCGCCCTCGCGAGCGGTCCGAACGCCGTACACGACGTCGAACCCGCGTTTCCATTGCTCGATCATCGCGATCACCACCTCCGGCGGGTCCTGGAGGTCGGAATCGAGCACGATGACAGCTTCGCCTGACGCCAGATCCATTCCCGCGGTGATGGCGAGCTGGTGGCCGAAGTTGCGCGACAGGTTTACCACCTTGAATCGAGGCTCGGCTGCCTGGGCATCAAGTAGCAGTTGATAACTCCGGTCCCGGCTGCCGTCGTTGACGAAGATCACCTCCGAGGGTCCGTCGAGGCGGTCGAGCAGCACCGCCAGCCGGCGGACCAGTTCCGGAATGGCGGCTTCCTCGTTGAACACGGGCAACACGAGGCTGTACTTGCACGGCGACTGGCCATTGCTCGGCGCGGAGGCGGGAGGCATGCTATCGAGAATCCAGCGGCAGTGACGCAGCCCACATTATACGTGGAGGACCTCAGCTTCGGCGGATCAGGTCAAACATGTTCCCCCGACTCGACGGCGCTGCCTGGAGGAGAGATAGGGCGGAGCCTGGTTCATGTGCTTGCGGCGTCGAGATTCGAGGCGCGGCCACGCGCCGGAGAGCCGACAATTCTAGCAAAATACCGACGCCAAACCTCCGCTCAGGTCCGCACCCGCGCCATCAGGTAGCCCGAAGCCAAGAAGAAAAGCACGTTCGGCGCCCATGCCGCCACCGGCGCCGGCAACTGGCTGATGTTGCCAACCTGTTCGAACAGTTGGCTGGTGGCCCAGTACGCGATGGCGATTCCGAGGCTGATCCCGACCCCGGCGAGCGCGCCGCGGTTGCCGGCGAGAAACGAAAACGGAATGGAAATCATGGCCAGGATCAGCGTGAACAGCGGAACGGAGAACTTCCTGTGAAACTGGACCTGCAACCTCACCGTGTCAAACCCGCTCTGCCGCAACTCGGCGACGTAATCGGCCAGCTCCCGGAAATTCATCTGCTTTTCCTGTTTGACTTCCTTCAGGAAGTAGCTCGGGGGCTCGTCGAGATCCGGAAACGTCGTGGCCTGAAAGGTTTCGTACTCTTCGTCGCGGATGCCACGGATGCTTCGCGCCCAGCCGTTCTCAAACACCCAGGCGCGAAGCGACGCCGACCAGCGCGCGGCCTCTGCTGAAATGTGCCGCCGGAGGGCGAACGACTCCGGGTCGAATGCGAACACGCTCGGGCCGGCCATTACGCTCCGGTCCGCGTCGAAGTACTTGTAATAGTAAATCCTCGACCCTCGCCCGAAGATCCACGGGCGGCCCGGGCTGAGGTAGGTCTGTACCGGTCTGCCCTTGATCTCGGCCCGGATCGCGTCCTGCCTCCGGTTCGCCGCCGGCACGTAGTAGTAGTCAAAGGCGAACAGCAAAGCGCTCAGCAGAGTGCTGGTGAACACGACCGGAAGAGCTAGCCGGTGCACGCTCACCCCGCACGCCCTCATGGCGGTCACCTCGTTGTGCTTGGCCAGGATGCCGAAGGTGACCAGCACCGCCACCATGGCGCTCACCGGCGTCGAGTCATAGAGGAGTTTGGGCGTCAGGAAGACGTGGTATTCGAACACGCGCCACATCGAGATATGGTTCTTCAGGATGTCGCTCAACAGCTCGAAAAACGTGAACACCTGCGTCATCAGCACGAAGCTGAGGAGGAACAAAGAGAAGTAGAGCAGGAAGCTCGACAGGACGTAGGTGTCGATCACCTGTGGCAGCAGCGGGAGGCGTCCGATGGGTTCAGCGGCGCTCCGCCCCGCACGGGCGCTCCGCCAGCGGCCTCGGATGCCGGAGTAGAGCGATCCGGCCAAGCCGCGCACGGCGGCCACGAGGTCGCGGTCCCCCGGCCGTTCGAGACGCGCCAGCAGGAAAAGGCCGGCCACCGCCAGCACCACGTTGGGAGTCCAGACCGCCGCCACAACGGGCAGAGTGCCCTGGCGCGCGAGGCCGATCAGGCTGATCAGGCCCATGTAGTAGAGGAATGCAACGCTGACCGTGAGGACCAGCGCGGCGGACTTGCCGGCCTTCCTGGCGGAGACGCCCAACGGAATGCCGATCATCGCCAGCAGCAGGCAGGCCGGCGGCAGCGCCAGCCGCTGATGCAGCTCGATCCGCGCGTCCAGCGAGTCCTTCGCCAGGCGAAACAGCGGGCCGGTGTCGGTTTCGCGGAACGGGCGCGCGCGCCGCTCCCCTGGCGGCTGAGCCGCCAGCACCTGGTCGCCGGCGGGAAACGCCGAGATGTAGTATTCTTCCGCGCTCTTGCCGGACTCGTAGGAACTGCCGTCGATCATTCGCAACTGAATGCGGTTGTTGGCCGCATCCGGAATCGCGGTGGCCTGACGGGCCACCGTGATGCGAGGCCCTTCCCCCGCCTCCCGGCTCCCGGATTTTCGTTCCGCGGGCGGGGTCAAGTCCGCCACAAATACTTTCTTCCAAAGCACAACCGGCCCGGCCACGACATCGCCGACGAAGAGGATCGTGTTCGGAAACTGCTCCTGGAAGACTCTCGGCTGGATCTCGGCGGTGAGTTGCTCGGCCATCAGGCGGTTAATGATTCGATAGGACTCCCGAACCGACCAGGGCGTCAGCCAAAGCGAGGCGGCGGCGGTCACCGCCATGGCGAGCACGGCCAGCACCGCCACCGGCCGGACCACGCGCGCGCTCGGTATGCCCGCCGCCCGCATCGCCGTGATCTCTCCGTCGGCCGACATCCGGCCCAGACCCACCAGGATGCCGGCCAGCGTGCCGATCGGCACCGTGAACGGCAATGCCGGCGGCAACACCAGGAGGAACAAGCGCGCCACCGTCTCCGCCGAAGCCGAGCTGCGCACGATCAGCTCAAACAGCCGCCCGAGACTCTGGAGAAACAGGACGAAGGTGAACAGCAGGGCGCCGAGCACCGTCCCCCCCAGCATTTCGCGAAAGATGTTCCGGCTGAGCAGCATCACGGGGTCATTGTGCCGCCAGCGCGGGCGGCGGCACGACCGGAGGCACGGGAATTTCGTCGTCCGCTCGCTCAAGCTGCATCTCTTCGAACAAGACCGAGGGCGCGATCACGGAGCTTTCCGCCACGAACGCCCCCGCCCCCATCAGGGCGAACGGCGCTCCGTTGTCCAGAAAATCGAACACAATGGTCTCCTCGGAAGCGGCCACGATATCCCGCAGCGAGCGGGTCGAGAATCCGCGGAATCGAAGACCGCGCACGAGTTCTTCACGCCCGTCCGGATAGAGCCGGAATACGAGAATCGGCAGGCTGACGGGCCGGCCGCCCCCCTGGGCCATTCTCGACGCCAGCCGCCGGAATTCGCCCATGCTTGCCGACGAGGGAAAGTCCAGCCGGCGAACGACAAGCCCGTACGGCTTGCCAAGCGCCCCGCACAAGCCGAGCAGCTTCTTGCGGAGCTCGTCCCTGGAAACCGTCTGCGACGCGCGCACGAAGAGATTCCCGAAGCCTGCCGCCTTTGCGCCGAAGGCCCCGGGCAAACGGGCACGCCCGTTCGTTCCTTCCTGGCCGCGGACAGGCTGCCGGGTGCGAAGGAGACTCTTGAGGTAGCCCTTCTCCACGAGGCTCACCGGCAGGGCCGGCACTCCCTCCAGATCCACCAGGTAGTGGCCCAGCAGCGAACGCCCGCGCCATTCGGTTTGCGTGGGATCGTCCACCACGTCCATCCACTCCGGGAGGATGCGCGTCCCGATCCGCCCGTCGAACTCACCTTCAACGAACGGCACGTGACGGCCGGGCTCGGAGACCGGCCGGCGCCGCGCCGCCAGGTTCCGCCCGAGCAGATCGCCGAGCAACTGCGCGGACGCTTCGCCTTCCAACAGAACCGGACCCGTGTAGGCTTCGCCAACCGGGGCACGGCTCAATGCTCGCAGATGCTCCGCCATTTCCAGCATGCCCTTCCGAAGCTCTGTCTCCGAGGCCATCCGATCGAAGGACAGCGCATGGAACACCTCGGAGAACCGGAGGGACATGCCGTCCTTGGCCAGAGCCCTGGCCTTCACGGTCAGGAACATGATTCTCTCCGGCACGCGCGCCTCGAAGCCCTCGGAGTTGAGGTAGCGGAAGACACCCTGCACGGCTTGCAGGTCAACGTCGGAGCTGACAATCTCAGGGTAGCCGGCGAACACCGCCGACAGGGTCTTCAGCTTTTGTTTCCACTCCTCCTCGTTCAGCGGCTCCTTGGCAAACGCGGCAAATGTCCGCGCGGGCGCGGCGCGCGCGAAGTCCGGCAGATCATCCGGCACGTTCACGTTCTGCAACGCGGACCGCTTACGCGCCATGGCTTGCAAGGCCGATTTGTAGGCCCGGTCGCTGGCCAGCCAGAGATGGCGGCGGAGCCCGTCGTAGGAATCGTCGATCGGCATCTGTCCTTCCATGCCACCCCCGAGCTGGGCGTCGCTGTGGACGTAGTTCGTGTTGTCGAACTTGTAGCCGCCCACGCGGACCTGGATTCTCGGCGCGCGAAACCTGTTCCGTTGTACGGAGACGAGGGCGCCCAACGTGGCCGCGATCGAGAGGCTCTCGCCATCGTGCAATCCATACTCAATGTAGTAAGGCGTCTCGAGGCTGGCCAGCGTCAAGCCGGCGGTTCGCTTCAACTCATCGCGCATGGCGCGGAGGACAATGTCGTCCTTGGGCTCCTGCACCTGCCCGAAGGCGAGGAGCGGCGATAGAACCGCAGCCGCCCATCCGCCTGGTCCCCCCATCAGTGGATCACCAGGCCGCCGGTTGGAGCCGGCGCGGGCAGCAGCGGAGGCCGGTCCTGGGATTTCTCTTTCCGCTGGATCTCGATCTCGCCCACGAGCAGCGCGGGCGCCACGGCGGACACGGGGACGCTGCCGGATTCCGCCCCGCAGTATCCGTTGAAGACCTCGTAACGGTCGGAGGTGGCCAGGATCTTTGCAAAACTGGCGAGCGGCGTTCCCACAATGTCCGCGCCGCGCACCATCTGGTCCGGACGGCCGTCGGCGTAGACGCGGTAGACGAGGATCGGAATTACCGTAAAGGCCTGGATTCCCCGGCGCCCGGTTTGGGTGTAGCCCCCCATCACCTCCTCGAAGAAGAGTCCGTACGGTTTATTTTGTCGCTTCACTTCCTCGATCAGCATCTCCCGGAGGCGGGCCGCCGGGACCTTGCGCGCGGACTCGAC
>CAZACK010000168.1:0-8420 GCA_964483455.1 uncultured Solibacteraceae bacterium | reverse complement strand
GCGATACGGCAGGCCGATGAGCAAAACAAAGCGGACAAAACGAACCCGGACTCGGGGGAGCCGGAATCGGTCGCGACGTCGCTAACTGACTGCCAGGAAAGGGCTCAAAGGGGGAAGTTCGCTCAGCGACCGGCGGGAAATACCCTCCGGCAACCATGATACACGAGGCTCCTAGGCTTCTTGTGTGAAGTCTTTTCTTTTCAATGGATTGTTGTTTGTGACCGGTCCCCGGTGGGTACCGGCTCGAACCGCTCCATGACTGACTCCCTGCACGTCCGCATCCACGGTCAGAACACAATGACCTTGTCCGCCTCCTTCGTCCAGCAAGTCAGTTCCTCCGTCGAACTTCGATGCGCGCCAGCGGCCAGCGACTCCGGCTTGATGCCACGAGCATCCATGCAAGAGCCACAGACACCGATCTTGCCGCCTCTTGACGAGACGATCTTGAGCATTCGTTCGATGTTGTAGTAGCCGTTCGGCGTTGTCTGGCCGGCGACGGCGCACGAAGCGGCATCACCCATCAAGAACACCGACACGTTTGTCTCTTCGCCTTTCACGAGAGAGTTTGCCAGACGAAGGCCGTTGTAGCTGCGTTCGGTTCCGTATGGGGGGATCATTCAGAATGATGAGATAGTTCATTTGCTGTTCCTAACGAAATCAGAAATAGGGACTCATAGAGTGATTGGTATGCCGCAGAACCTTCCACCAATCTTGACGACCCATCCGATCAGGGATCGCCTCAGGCCAACCGGCGCCAGCCACCAATTCTCGAAAAGCACCTTTCCGAGATGCCACGCCTTGCCGATTTGCCGTAGTTGCACAGTCGGGGCCGGTTCAGCGAAGAAATTGCCAAAGGCGAAGCCAGCCAGTTCTTCGCCAGCCTCCAGCATGCAGTACCCGTCTCCGCAGAATTTCGCCTCGCATGGACGTCCGGCGACCTCCGCCACGATTCGCTGAGCGACGACCTCCGCTTGGGCGTGGGCGAACACGCCTGCCTTGGGCAACATCAGCGGAACATCCGGTTTCCACCGCCCCGGAATCGGAATTGCCGTGACATCGCCGATGGCGTAGACACCGCCTTGATTCGTACTTAACGTCTGCGGATCGACAGGAACCCAGCCGGCCTGGTTGGTCAGCCCGGCCTCGACGACAGCGTTCGGCGCCCGGTGCGGAGGCACCGCGACCAGCAGGTCGTAAGCGAATTGCCGCCCGTTGTCGAATATCAGTTCCCGGGCGCCCGTTTCGACCGTGACCAGTTTGTGGAGTGGGTGAAAGCTTATCGCCTTGGCCTCCAGCATGCCTCGGACAGCCTCCCCGAGCTGCGGGCCAGCCACCGGCATAGGTTGCGGCTCGGGTGTGAACAGGTGGACCTCGACTTTGCCCGACAGGCCGCGCCGGCGGAAATGGTCCGCGATCAGCATGGCCCCCTCATGAGGAGCTCCGGGGCACTTATACGGCATTGCGGAGACTACGACGGCAACACGGCCCCCGGAGAACGCCCGGAGGCTGTCCCGAAGACGGGCAGCGCCCTCGAAAGTGAAGAACGTGTGGGAAGCAGCGGCCAGCCCTGGGATGGCGTCGAGAGCGAAGTCGGCGCCGAGCGCTACGACCAGATGATCGTACGCGAGTTCAGTCGCGCTGGTTCTCACCTTGCGGTGAACCAGGTCGATGCCGAGAACTTCCGCCTGGACGAGTTCGACCCCTCGGCGCAACAGCCCGGCCAATGGCCGGCGAATCTGGTCCGGCTCGCGATCTCCGGTCATGAGCCAGAGGAACGAGGGCGCGAAGGCGTGTTGCGGATTCTTCTCGACCAGCACCACCCGGCGGGTAGAGGGCAGTTGTCGGCGAATCTCGTTTGCGGCCACCATGCCTCCCACGCCGCCACCAAGCACGACGATTGTTGATTGCATCCTTCCTCCTCTCGCATTCATGAGCGACCAGCCCGAAGCCGCTCGACCGCGCCGGCGACAACGGGGACAGCAGTGTCGATATCCGCCTCGCTGGTCATTCGTCCCGTCGAGAACCGGAGCGTTCCCCGCGCCCACTCCTCCGGTGCCTGCATGGCCTGGAGCACGTGAGTGACGTGGACCCGGCCCGAATGGCAGGCGCTCCAGCCGACGCAGCGATCTTCTCTTCGATGGCGCCGAGCAGAACGTTGGCATCGATGCCGTGCACGCTGACGCTGAGGGTATTCGGGAGCCGATGGTCGGGGTGGCCGTTCACCCTGACGCGAAGTACTCGTTCCCGTAGGCCGCCCTCCAATCTGTCCCGCGTGCGTTGCATCCGCGCCCTGTTCGTCACGAGGTCCCTGAGCGCAATTCCGGCACGCCTTTCCCAGGCCAACGACCTCGAGGACATTTTCGGTACCGGCCTTCTGCGGCCCTCCTGCCCGGCGCCGTCCATCAGCGGTTCCAGCCCAGCGCATTGACGTCCGTCGGAATCCTGCCGGCGGACTGCGCTGCGTCGGTGTGGAAGACAATACCGCGTGATTTGGCGACCTGGGCCGCTTCCTCGACCGGCTGGACGGTTCCGACCTCGTAGTTCGCATCCATCAGCGTGATCAGGATCGTCTCCGGCTGAATCGCCTTCTCAAGGCAGCGACGCTCACCGAGCCATGCTCATCGACGGGGATATTTATGATCTCGAAGGCTTCCGGTTGCAGCCGTTCGCAGACGATGGTTACGGCGGGATGCTCGACCTGGCCGGTGATGATGTGCATGCCCTGGCTCCGCCGCGCGAGGGCAATCCCTCGTATTGCGTATTTGTTCGATTCGGTCCCGCCGCTGGTAAAGATGATCTCGCCGGGCGCGCCGTTCAACAGTGCTGCGACTTGCGAGCGGGCCTTCTCCACGGCCTCGCGGGTCTTGCGCCCGCACCAGTGGGAACTGGACGGATTGCAGAAGTGCTCCTCGAGGTAGGGACGCATCGCCTCAATGACCTCGGGATCGTACGGCGTCGTGTCATTGTAGTCAAGATAAATCGGGCGTTCGAGTTCGTCCACGAGAACTTCGCTCCTCTCAAAAATCGAATCTGACACTCAGGTACACGTTGTCGTTCTTCGCCATCTGCCCAAAGAACGTCGTCTCGTACTTTCCGTTGAAAATGTTCGCGCCCACGGCGGCGCTGAGCCTGTCCGAGAAACGGTGAGAGACTTCGGGCTGCACGAAGCAATCTTTGTCCGTGGGGCTGCACGCGACGAACGCCAAAAGACGCCAGGTCTGATACCTCAGGAACTGATTGAGCCGAACGGAAAACACTCCGCGCACCCGATCCTCCGGAGCAAAGCCCGCGGGCAGAGACCTGCGATAGCGGTCATAGCCTTCCATGACCTCGGCGTAACCCTGGAAGGTCGCCGTCAGTTCCCGAGCCAGTTGCCGCTGGTAGGCGGCCAGGGCGCGCCACTGGGAATTGGGCACCCCGGGCGCGGAGCCGCCACGGTCATCGAGCGAGTTGTAGCGCCCTCCCTCGAAGCTCACGACGCCATTCAGCAAATTGCGCTGCGCGCTAGCGCCCCATGTCACCAGCCTGGGATGGAAGCGGGTGATTTGCGCTGTGCCGTTGTGGGGGGCCATGCCGGCCCCGGGGATCCGCCAGAATCCGCGGTAGCCGTAGAGCGAGACATCGAATCCCACCATCCGCCGGTAGAGGCGAAGGGCCATTTCGGTATTCTCCGCACGCGTTGGCGGGGTGGACTGATGCTGTTCCGCCACCGCGCTGAACGGGTTGTAGAGGAAGAACCTCTTCGGCGAAGGCAGCGCATCGGCTGTGAAGAACGGAGTTGCGACCACGTCCACATTCAGCGCCTCCGAAGAATATTGGAGCCGGGCCGCGTCCACACCCCGCTTCAAGTACTCCATCGGGCGGCCTGAGAAGAAGGACTCCCAGTCCTTGGGAAAGACGTCGTTGATGAAGAACAGGTCGCCCACCCCCCAAGTGACGATCTGCCGGCCGAGGCGAAGGTCGAGCCGACCGATGCGGAACCCCGCGTATGCTTCCCGCAGGTCGCCGTCAACCCTGTTCGCGACCGCGTCGTGGAAGATGTCCCCTTTGAACATCAGAAACCCGCTGCCCGACTTGGTGGCGCCGCTTACGTCCAGGCGAAGTCTCTCCTCGCCGAGCACGAAGGCGCCACCCTCTCCCCTTGGAGGGCGCTCGCCGGTCGTTCGGAGAGAAGCATTTCCCATCAGGAAGCCATGGATCGTCACCGGCAGACGGCTCTTCTCCTCCGCGCCAAGGGTCCCCGGCCAGAGAATCACCAGAGCCGTCAATGCCGAAGCGAGGCGCACTACCGGATCCACTTCTCGGGCGCCTGCTGGAGCGATCGCTCGGTGAAAATCTCCGGCGGGATTCCGAGGTCGTAGCTCACGCCCTGGAAGACGACTTCCGTGCGATGGCCGCTCTGCACGTTCTTCATCGTGCGCTTCACGACCGTCGGGTAGGCTTTGCCGCCGGCGCCGATGGCTTCGACCTTATCCGCGGTGAACGCGCGCGCCAATTGATTCTGGGCATCGTAATACTCCTCTTTGAGCGGCAGCCAAGAGGTCTTGTCGATCCAGGACAGCTTGCGGGAGAAGTCAGCCGCCGCCTTCGGCGTGCTCTGAACCACGTAGCAGGCCGAGTCGCCGAGTTGCTCCTCGCGCAGCAGGGCGTGCGAGTCGGCGGCCAGATCGCGGCCCGAGACGTCTTCGTACGAAAAATCCGAGCCGACGAAGCTGGAGCGGCTATCCCGGGCGGCGATCCGGCGGGTCATGTTGACGGCGGGGATGAAGATCCAGCGGTCGTCATCCTTCTCCGGGTATTTCCAGACCAGGAATGCGGTCCGTCGGACGTCGCCCGGCTCGTGGAAGTAGAGAAAGTAGCGCTGTTCCCGCCCGGCAGGAACGTTCTTGCGGAGCATTGTGAGCACGCGCGTTCGCTTCTTGCCCTCGGCGTTGATGAGCTCCATGACCACCCGCGCTTTCATGTCCGCGCCGGGAGAATAGAACGCGGCCTGCGCTCTATCCACGATTTCGGCGGCAGGCAGCTTCTCTTGTGCGCAGATCACCAGCGGGCAGACGGCCGCCATGAGTGCGAATGCGATTCTCGCCGGCATATGATTCCACCTCACTCCACCTTCAAGCGCACGCAGCGCTCGAAGTAGTTTCCGACCATGCCTTTCCTTGCGTCGCCCTTCACCGAGTCTCCACGGGTAAGCATCACCTGAAGCTCGATCTCGGCGTCGCCGGCGTCGTCTCCGGCTCGCAGGGTCATCGGGAGCGCGGTCAACTGAGCACCCGCGTAAGCCTCCACCGCATCGCCCACCACCCGGCAAGACATGGGCAGGTTGACCATCCACCCTGGCGCGAATTTATTGAGTGAGCCGGCGTCAGGAATGCGTTTCGGGTCCACATACAACCAGGCATTGCGATAAGGCACCGGTCCGGCTTTGTCCGCCCGCCAGCCGATGACCGTCACGACGGTCTTGAGCTCACCGCGTTTCGCCGGGATCAAGAACGATCCATCTGGTTGCCGCAAGGACTTGCCCGAGGTCTTGTCGAGAATGTCAATGATCAGGCCTGCCGGGTCCTTCCATGGCCCATCACTCGAATGACAGCTCAGGCAGTTCCGGGCGGGGCCAAGAATGCCCACTGCCGGCGGATAGGCGAGAGACTCCGGGGCGTTCATCACGACCAGCGCCGCCAGCAAGCCTGCGCGGAGGTGGATTCGACGGTTGCTCATGTTGTCCTTCCTTTCAGCAGGCGCTGGTCCAAAATGCGGACCAGCGCCGGCAGGAAAACCACGCTCGAAATCGAAGACAGCAGCATGATGGCCGCCATCAGCACGCCAACCGTGATGTAGGGTGTCAGATGCGCAAATACCATCACGACAAAACCAAGGGCGAACAGAGCGGCATTGCGGAAAATCCCTTTGCCCGGCCTGGCCACCGTCCAAACGAGCGACTCCTCCGGTTTGGAGTGGGTGGCGTAGTGCTGCTGAAAGCGGCCGACGAAGTGCACGGCGAAGTCGATCGCCAGCCCCAGTGAGAGAGTGGAAAGCACAGCCACGGGCATGTCGAAGTCCTTTCCCACAAGCCCGACCATCCCGTAGATCACGGCGATGGTGAAGAGCAGCGGCACGAAGCTGAGCAGCCCCCAGCGCAACGACCGCATCTCGATCACCAGGAGAACTAGCACGAACACGAGTCCGGACATGAAGCTCGTGACCATCCCCCAGAGCACCTCGTCGTTCCACACCAGGTTGAAGTAGGCGATCCCCGCCGGGCGCACGGTCGCTCCTGCGGGCAGGGGGTGCTCCTTCAGATGAGCGTTGGCGCGCTCCATGACGCCTTGCATCACGCCCGCGTCCCAGCTCTTGAGCTGCACCATGAGGTTGGCTTTTTGGAACGGATAATCCACGACGTTGTTCAAGTCGCTCGGTTTGGCCGACATCGAGAACAGGAACAGATATTGGGCGACTTCAGCGGCCGAATCAGGGACGCGCTCAAACGCCGGATCGTCGTTATGCAGCACCCTGTTGATGCGCTTCACGTAGTCCACCACCGAGTGAGTTTTGCCGACCAGGGGATCTTTCTCCAGTTCCCTCTGAAGACTCTCGATCGTGTGCAACATCCGCGGCTCGTGCATGGCGTTTTGCTCGGAGCCCTGCACCACGACGTAGCCGGTAGAGGTGCCCCCAAGGTGCTGGTTCAAGACACGATCCGCGATACGGATTTCGCTGTCCGATTTGAACCAATGCACCATGTTGTTGTTCACGCGGATGCGTGCGAGTCCCACCCCGGCCACAACCAGCAGCAGGCATCCCGCCAAGGCGACGGGCTTCGCACGCCGCACACAGAAGCTCCCGAGCTTTGCCAGCAGCGGCGAGCCGCCGGCGCCACGGGAGCGCTCGCTTTGCGCGACCGCGGCGATCCGGTCCTCGCGCATCAGGATCAAGATGGCCGGAACCAGCGTGAAGCTCATCAGCAGGATCACCAGCGTGCCAAATCCGACCAGCAGGCCGAAGACCCGGACCGGCACGATCGATCCGGCCGCCAGCGAGGCAAATCCCACCGCCGTCGTCAGATCGGAAAGGACCACGGGACGGCCCACTGCTGCCATCGTCTCCAGCACCGCCCGGTGCTTGTTGTTGACCTCGCCGTAACGAAATGCGAACTCATTGAAGATGTGCACGCTATCGGTGGCGATGGCCATTAGAAAGACGGGGCTCATGGAGCTCATGATGTGGACCGGGAAGCCGAGGCCGATGAACAGCCCCATGGCCCAGATGATGCTGATCATCGCCACTGCCATGTTGGCGATGACAACCGACCAGCTCCGAAACATGAGCCACAGCGCCAGGCACATGACCATCCCGGCGACAGGCGAGAACAGCGCCATCTGCTGAAACATCTCGTAGCCGAAGGTGTCGCGCGCAATTGGGTCGCCGGCCAGGAAGAACTGATCGCCGGAGCTGCTCATTGGCAGCATTGCCCGAATCCGCCCGGCGATCTCCCTGCCGTTGGCGGAAGGCTCGATCGGAACGTAAATCGCGGTGGCCTTCGCGTCCGCCGAGATCACGCGGTTCCGCAACAGCGTGTTCTCTAACAATGCCGTTCGCAACGCCGCGAGGTCTTTGTCAGAGGTGGGAACCTCGCTCAATAGAGGGCGCACGGTCAGAGCGCCGTCTTCCACCGCCACGTTGTCAATTGTGGGGAAGCTGGTCACATCCCGGACCACCACGCCAGGAATCTTCTGAATCCGCCGCGTCAAGTCAGCGATATGGGAGAGCGTCCGGCTGTTGACAATCCCACGTTCGTTCACGATGCCCACGACCAGGTTGTCGGCGTGAAGGCCAAACTCGCGCTCCACCTGGTCGTTGTACTGCCGGACCGGAGAGGTGATCGGCAGCATGTGCTTCGGATCTGTGTCGGTGGTCATATTCGGCAGTTGGAGGCCGAAGGCGATGGTGATCGCCAGAGTGATGCCAATCACCAGCCACGGGTGGTCCACCGAGAAGGATGTGAGGCGGCAAATGAGACGATCGCGCATGGGCACCTACTTCTCTTCGCCGACAGCGACTGGGAAGCCTTTCGCCTGCCAGTCGGGGACGCCATCCTCCAGCCGGAAGGCAGTAAAGCCCCGGGACCTGAGGATCTCGACCGCTTCGACCGCGAGCACGCAGTATGGACCGCGGCAGTAGGCCACAATCTCCCGGTCGTGAGGCAGGTCTGCCAGGCGCCGCTCCAGTTCCTTCAGCGGAACGGACAAGGCGCCGGGCAGATGCCCGGCGCGAAACTCTTCGGGCGGGCGCACGTCCAGCACGGTGACTGCGCCATCTCGCACCTTGGCCAGGAGCTGTTCGCGATCCACCGGCTGCATACCCTGACGGGCTTCCAGGAAGCGGCGAGTGATCTCCCCGACCTCGGCGAGGCGTGCCTCAGC
>CAZACK010000167.1:0-8462 GCA_964483455.1 uncultured Solibacteraceae bacterium | reverse complement strand
CGCGACATTCGCCTCTTCGCCGTCGGCGAGCGGCTCGACTGGATTCAGCCGCGGTTCCACGGCCACGAGGTCACTCTGCCTGAGGCCGGGAACAAGCCGGTGCGATACAACTTCCTCGCCGGGCGGGGCTGGGGTCCGAGCGACGAGATCACGCGGCGGCTGGAAGATGGCGCGCTGCCGATCCTTCACGGGCGGGTCGTCGATGACACCATCACGTACGACGTCACGGCGTTCGTGGGGCTGGAATCCAGCCCGGTGAGCGCGGGGACCGTCCGCGGGACCCACTTCCTCGTCGCCGACGGCTTCGGCCATGGGCACATGTTCACGCCCGAGCAGCAGAAGATGCACGACGCGCTCCTCGAGGCGGAGCTGAATCGGCCGGAGGAGACGGTGCTGTACCTGCGCGTCACCGCGGTAAACACGACCCAGGCGCCGGCGTACGCGTTCTTCCGGAACGTGTGGCCGTCGGGAATCGCCGAGCGCGAATGGACCTTCGACGGCACGCGCGGCTTCTCGGCGTACAAGCCGGGCCGGGTGTTCGCGGTGGCGAAGTTGAACGGAACGCCGCTGGCGGCGGAGGAAGTCGCGATTCTGCTGCGTCCGGCGGAAGCCGCGACGCTGGAGATCTTCCTTCCGCACAGGCCGATTCCGGAAGAACGCGCGGCCAAGCTGGCCGGACAGAACTTCGAGACGCGCCACGCCGAGCTGCGGGAGTTCTGGACCGAGAAGCTCGGGCGGGCGGCGCGGGTCCGGCTCCCGGAGAAGCGCATCGAGGAGATGATGCGCGCGGGCTTGCTCCACCTGGACCTGATCACGTACGGGCTCGAACCGAACGACACCCTGACGGCAACGATCGGCGTGTACAGCGCGATCGGCTCGGAGAGCTCGCCGATCATTCAGTACATGGACTCGATGGGGCGCCACGACGTGGCGCGCCGCGCGCTCATGTATTTCCTGGACAAGCAGCACGACGACGGGTTCATCCAAAACTTCGGCGGATACATGCTCGAAACGGGAGCGGCGCTGTGGAGCCTTGGGGAACATTACCGCTACACGCGGGATGACGAATGGGCGCGCGCCGTCGCGCCGAAGGTCCTCAAGGCGTGCCGGTATCTGAAGCAATGGCGCGAGCGCAACCTGCGGGAGGAACTGCGCGGCCGAGGTTTCGGGATGCTCGAAGGAAAGGCCGCCGACCCGGAGGACCCGTTCCGCTCGTTCATGCTGAATGGATATGCGTACCTGGGCTTGAGCCGCGCGGCGGAGATGCTGCGCGCGGCCGATCCGGGCGAATCGAAGCGCTGGGCGGCGGTGGCGGAGGAACTGAAGTCGGACATCCGGAGCACGGTGGCGGCGGTAATGGGGCGCTCGCCGGTGGTCCCGCTGCGCGATGGCACCTGGGCGCCGACGCTGCCGCCGTGGGCGGAGTACCGCGGCCCGCTGGCGCTCCACGCCGACGCCGGAACCTGGTTCACCCATGGGGCGATCACTGCGCGTGATTCGCTGCTCGGCCCGCTGTACCTGGTGTTCCAGGAAGTGCTCGATCCACGGGAGGACGCGGCCACGTTTCTGCTCGAATTCCACAACGAGCTGATGACGAAGCGCAACGTGGCGTTCAGCCAGCCGTACTACAGCCGGCATCCGATCGTACATCTCCGGCGCGGCGAGGTGAAGCGGTTTCTGAAGGCGTACTACAACATGGCGGCGAGCCTCGCCGACCGGGAGACGTACACGTTCTGGGAGCATTTCTTCGGCGCCAGTCCGCACAAGACGCACGAGGAAGGCTGGTTTCTGATGGACAGCCGCTGGATGCTGTACATGGAGCAAGGCGACACGCTGAAGTTACTAAGCGGGGCGCCACGAAAGTATTTCAAAAGCGGGAATCGCGTTGAGTTGAATCGCGTGGCCAGTTACTTCGGCCCTCTGTCCTTGACGGTGGAATCGGACCTGGAGCGGACAGGCCGGATTGAGGTGGCGGTGGAATGCCAGACGGAGCGGAAGCCGAGGGTGGTCGAGATCCGGCTGCCTCACCCGGATGGAAAGAAGGCCAGGCGGGTGGAGGGCGGCGTCTACGAGCGGGAGACCGAGAGCGTGAGGGTGGAGGGCTTCAATGGCAAAGCGAGGGTGGTGGCCGTGTTCTGAGGCGGCAAGGATGAACCGACTGATTCCGCTATTCTGGTGCGCTTGCTTTCTTGTGCCCACCGGAGTGGCCGCCCGGTCTACCCGGCCAAACGCGCTCCGAGCCATGCCGCCAGAGCATTCTTGGAGGCGGTGAAGGGAGCGTGAGCCGGTGTTTCAAGCCGCCTGCGGTCGCCGGCCTCGGAGCAATCCCCGGCCGATGGACGCCGATAATTGTGAAGGTCCTATCGGCATTCATCGGCGTTCACCGGCGGCTGAAGAGGCTCGTCCCGTTGGTTGGGAGCCGGCGATGCATGCCTCAATGGCGATTTGCCGTTATATATTCAAGGGGTGATCAGGAGCGCCATTGTACCGGTGGCGGGCTTCGGCACGCGTTTGCTGCCGGCCACCAAGTCGCAGCCCAAGGAAATGCTGCCGGTGGCCCGGAAGCCGATCGTGCAGTATGTGGTCGAGGAGCTGGTCGCCAACCGCGTGGAGCAGATCCTGTTCATCACCGGGCGCAACAAGAGTTCCATCGAGAACCACTTCGATCACGACCCGGAGCTCTCGCGGCTGCTGAACGCCGGTAACAAGCAGGAACTGCTGGACGAGCTGAAGTTCGAGGAACTTCAGGCGAACTTCTTCTACACCCGCCAGCGGTTCCAAAAGGGCTTGGGCGACGCGGTGCTGTGCGGCGAGAACTTCGCCGGCGAGGAGCCCTTCGTGGTCGCGCTTGGCGATTCGATTCTCGGGTTGCATGCCGACTCGAAGACGGTCTCCCGCATGGCGGATCTGTTTGAGTCCAGGCACGCCAGTTGTATCATCGCCGTCGAAGAAGTGCCGCCGGAGCAGACGTTGCACTACGGCATCATTCAGGCGGCGGACGGGGAAGGCGATTGGTGCCGCGTGGTGAACGTCGTCGAGAAGCCAAAGCCGGAGCAGGCGCCGGGCAACCTGGCGATCGCCGGCCGGTACATCTTCTCGCCCCTCATCTTCGAAATGATCCGCCGGGTGACCCCCGATGCCCGCGGCGAGATCCAGCTCACCGACGCCATCCGGCTGCTGTGCGAGGAAGGTCGCCGGGTGTTGGCGGTCAAACTGCCGCCCGGGGAGAAGCGGTACGATATCGGAAACTTCGACAGCTATTTCGAGACGTTCGTGGAATTCGCCCTCGCCGATCCGCTGCATGGAACCGAGTTTCGGCGGAGGCTGGAGCGCCTGCTCGAGAAAGAGCCGGCCTCCTGATGAACAAACAAGAGATCCGTGCCAGAAAGGAACAAGATGTCCGAACCAAACACCAGACGCACTTTTCTAAGAAGTCTAACGTCGGCGGGAGCGATCGGCGCGCCCGCTTTGCTGGGACAGAGTAATCCCAGCGACAAGATCGGTGTGGCCGCCGTCGGCGTCGGAACACGGGGTCATTTCCTCATGACCGAGGCGCAAAAGCAGCCGGGTGCCGAAATCCGAGTCATCTGCGACCTCTACGAGGGGAACCTCAAGCGGTCTAAAGAGCGTTGCACCAATCCGAACGTCCGCATCACCAAGGACTGGGAGAAGGCGGTCGCCGATCCCGACATCGACGCCGTGATCATCGCCACCCCGGACTTCTGGCACGCCCCGATGACCATCCGGGCCGCTCAGGCCAAGAAGCACATCTATGTGGAAAAGGGCTGGTGCCGGACCCTGGACGAAGCCAAGGCGATGCGCAAGGCGATCAAGGACAACGGGGTCGTCATGCAGTTGGGCCACCATTACAACAGCGAGCCGACCTTCCACAAAGCCCGCGAGATTTACCGTTCCGGGCAGTTAGGCAAAGTCTCCATCGTACGCACTTACATCGACCGCACGCGCGTCTGGCCGGAATGGCAGTTTTTCACCGACTACGACATTGTCGAGATGCCCAAGGACGCCGGGCCCTCCACCATCGACTGGGACCGGTTCGTCGCCAACGCCCCCAAGCGGCCCTTTGACGCGCGCCGGTTCTTCCTCTGGCGGTATTTCTGGGAATACGGCACCGGCATCGCCGGAGACCTGCTGAGCCACCTGTGGGACGCGGTCAACATGGTTGCCGGCATGGGCATCCCGGAAACCGCCGTGACCCAGGGCGGGACCTACTTCTGGCAGGACGACCGCGAAGTGCCCGACCTGTGGAACACCATCTACGACTATCCGAGGCAGAAGCTGGCGATTACCTTCAACTGCACCTTCAACAACCGCCATTACGGGGAATCCTGCCAGTTTCTCGGCCGCGACAAGACACTCGAGGTCGGCCCCTCCTACTGCCGCACTTACCCCGCCGAGTGGAAACCGGAGAACGCGGAAGCGATGGCCAAACTGCGCCGCGCCATCCGCAATTGCGAGGCGGACCGCGAAGGCCTCCAGCCCGACTACTGCATGAAGCCGGGCGAGCTTCAGGTCACCGACCACGTGCAGAACTTTCTGGATTGCATCCGGACGCGATCCAAGCCGCGCTGCGACGTGGATCGCGCTTTTGAAGAGGCCGTCGCCGTCTTCCTGTCGGTGGAAGCCTACAAGCAGGACAAGAAAGTCCGCTGGGACGCCGGCCGCGAGCTGATCGTCTGAGGCGGCCGAGAGTCGCCCCAGACCCGGCGCAGGCCGGCTGCCCGCTTCACGATTCCGGTGGGGCGGGCGACCTCGCCTGCCGGGAATTGAACCTCGGGCATCCTCCATGACCGAGAGACAAACCCTACGATTCGCCATGATCGGCGCGGGCTTCTGGGCCCGGTTTCAACTGGCGGGGTGGCTGGAGGCGGGTGGGGCGCAGTGTGTGGCGGTCTTCAACCGGACCCGCGCCAAGGCGGAGGTCCTCGCCCGCGAGTTCGGCATCCCCGCCGTTTACGAGGACGCGGAGCGCATGCTCCGGGAGACACGCCCTGACTTCGTCGACATCGTGACGGATGTGGGCACGCACGCCCACTACACCAGAATGGCGGCCGCCCTCGGCCTGCCCGTCGTGTGCCAGAAGCCGATGGCCGTCTCCTACGAGGAGGCCAGCGGCATGCTTGCCGCATGCCGGACGGCGGGTGTGCCCCTGTATATCAACGAGAACTGGCGGTGGCAGACACCGATCCGCGAGTTCCAGCGGCGTCTGGCTGCGGCGGACATCGGCGAGATCTTCCGCGCCCGCATCCGCATGGTTTCCGGCTTCCGCGTGTTTGAAAACCAGCCGTTTCTGCGCGAACTGGAGCAGTTCGTCCTGACCGACATGGGAAGCCACGTGCTGGACACGGCGCGGTTCCTGTTCGGCGAGGCGGAATCGGTTTATTGCCAGACGTTCCAAGCGCACAAGAACATTCGCGGCGAGGATGTCGCTACGGTAATGCTGAAGATGCGCGGCGGCGCAACCGTGCTGGTCGAGATGGGCTACGCCGAGAACTACCTCGAGCAGGACCGCTTTCCGGAGACGTCGATCTTCGTCGAGGCCGGCCGGGGTTCGGCGGAGCTGGCGCTGGATTATTGGATCCGGATCACCACCTCCGATGGAACGCACAGCCTCCGCCGGCCGCCGCCGCGCTATGCTTGGGCCGACCCGCGGTACGACGTGGTGCATTCGAGCATCGTCCCGTGCCAGGCGAACCTGCTCGCGGCCATGCGCGGCGAGTGCGCCGCCGAGACGACAGGCGAAGACAATCTTAAGACGGTGCGGCTGGTCTTCGCCTCGTATGAATCGGCCGCCTCCGGCCGGGTGGTGAGGTTGGACCGATGATGACGCGCACAGCCCGCACCCGTTCAAGGAGGCCCGCGCGATGGACCTGATCTACGGCATCGCGGGCGTCCTTCTGGGCGGCGTTCTGAACGGCAGCTTCGTGGCGCCGATGAAGAAGCTGACCGGATGGAAGTGGGAGAACTCCTGGCTGGTCTACTCGGTGTCGGGGTTGCTGGTGGCGCCCTGGATTGCCGCCTGGAGCACGGTACCCGACCTCGCGGGTGTTCTGAGCGGAGCTTCTTCACGGAGCCTCTGGCTCACCGTGTTGTTCGGGCTGGGCTGGGGCATCGGCTCGGTCCTGTTCGGGCTTGGCATCAGCCGCATGGGGCTGGCTGTCGGCTATGGCCTCATCCTGGGCCTGATCGCGCCCATCGGAACCTTTCTGCCGCTGCTTGTTCTGCACCCGGAGCAACTGGGGACAAAACGCGGCGTTTCGCTGGTCCTCGGGACCCTGATTGTGATTTGCGGTATCGCGCTGTGCGCCGCCGCCGGCAAGATGCGCGAGCGCGGCGAGCAGCGACCGAGCGACGGCTTTGCCGTCGGGCTGCTGATCTGTGTCCTGGCCGGTATCTTCTCGCCGATGGTGAATTTCAGCTTCGCCTTCGGTGGCGAGTTGCAGCAGCGTGCGCTCGCCGCCGGCGCGTCGCGCGACGCCGCCAGCAACGCCGTCTGGTGCCTCTGCCTGACGGCGGGGCTGGTCGCCAACGCCGGATACAGCGCGCTGCTGCTGGGACGCAATCGCAGTTGGGCGTTGTTCGCCGGCGCGCCAGCCGCTTACTGGATGTGGGCTTGCCTGATGGGCGTGCTGTGCTTCGGGAGCTTCATCGTGTACGGCGCCGGCGCCAACGCCCTGGGGCCGCTGGGCGCGGTGGTGGGCTGGCCGCTGTTCATGTCGATGAGCCTGGTGACGTCGAACACGCTGGGCTGGCTGAGCGGAGAGTGGAAGGGCGCCCCGGCGAGGGCGACCGGCTACGCCGTCGCCAGCGTCGCCGTCCTCATTCTGGCCATCACCGTCATCGCCCTGGGCGGGAGCGTGCAGTGAAGGCCGGAATCGGCACCTACACCTACATGTGGTCGATCGGCTTTGAGGGCGCGCGGCCGGCGCGGCCGCTGCGCGCTCTCGGCGTGGTCGAGCGGGCCCGCGCCCTCGGCGTTGAAGTAGTGCAATTCGGACCGAACCTCGCACTTTACGAACTCCCGCATGCAGAGTTGGCGGAGGTGCTGGCGGCGTGCCGCCAGTTTGGCATTGAACTGGAGGTCGGCACGCGCGGCGTGGATCCTTCGCACTTGTTGCGCATGCTGGAGTTCACCAGCGGCTGCGGATCGACCTTGTTGCGCACGACCTCGGAGCTGACCGGCGAAACCGTGCGCACCGCCTGCGACCTCGCCTCGGCGTTGCGCGCGGTCGAGCCCGCCTTCCGGCAGGCCGGCGTCAGGCTGGCGGTCGAGAACAGCCTCATGCCTGCCGCGGCGATGGACGAGGCGTTGCGCGCGGCCGGCAGCGAGTTCCTCGGCGTGACGCTGGATACTGTGAACTCGCTGGCCATCCCCGAGGGAACCGAGGAGGTCGTGGGACGGCTCGCGAAATGGACGCATTGCCTGCACGTGAAGGACTTCGTGGTGCGGCGCGAGTGGCACTTCATGGGCTTCCGCGTGGAGGGGCGCCCGGCGGGGCAGGGGCAACTGAATGTGCCGCTGCTGTTGCGGCGGCTGCGCGAGGCGGGGGCGCGCGCCAACGCGATTCTCGAGCTTTGGCCGCCTCCCCAGGCAACTCCGGCCGAGACCATCGCGCTGGAGGAACGGTGGGCGGAGGAGAGTGTCCTCTATCTGAAGCGAGTCATCCGGGAGGAATCATGAAACGGACAGTTGCCGTGATCGGCGCGGGGGGCAAGATGGGCGCGCGGGCCGCCGAGAAAATCGGCTTCAGCGACGCCTATCGCGTGTTGCTCTGCGAAAGCCACGCCGGGCGGGCGCGCGAGCTGGAAACCATGGGACTGCGGGTTACCCCGACCGAAGAGGCCATGGCCGCCGCCGACTTCGTAGTCATGGCGGTGCCCGACGCGCTGATCGGCGCGATCGCGCGCGACCTGGTCCCGCGGATGAAACCCGGCGCGACGCTCATCATGCTCGACGCGGCCGCCGCCTTCGTGGGGGAGTTGCCCGAGCGCGCCGATGTCACGCAGATGATCACCCATCCCTGCCACCCGGCGCTCTTCGCCGAACAGGCGACTCCCGAAGCCCGCCGTGATCGCTTCGGCGGCGTCGCCGTCCAGGACATCCTCGTTTCCCTGATTGACGGCGACGAGCAGGCCTTCACCGAAGGCGTCGAATTGTGCCGCGCGATTTTCGCCCCCGTCGCCCGGGCGCTCCGCGTGACCCCGGAACAATTCGCGTTCCTGGAGCCCGCGATGTCGGAGATCATCGTGGCCGCGGCGGCCAGATGGATGAAAGATTCGCTCGATCTGGCCATCGAGAAGGGTGTCCCCAGGGAAGCGGCCGAAGCGTTCATGGCCGGGCACGCGCAGATTGCCATGGCCATCGTCTTCGGCGCCGAGAAGTCGCCTTTCTCCGATGCCGCGCAATTGGCCATCGAGTGGGGCGCGCGTCATTACATCAACCC
>CAZACK010000166.1:0-8468 GCA_964483455.1 uncultured Solibacteraceae bacterium | reverse complement strand
CGGAACCTGCACCGGGCCGGCGTCGTCTACCGTCCGCTCGCGCCGCCGGTGCCGGATCGTCTCACCGACGAGGAAATCCTGTCAGCGTTAGACCGAATTCCACAGGATTTCAAGGCGGTGGTGATGCTCGCCGATGTCGAGGAGTTCAGTTACAAGGAAATCGCCGAAATCTTGAAGATACCGGTCGGAACGGTGATGTCACGATTGAGCAGAGGCAGAGGATTGCTGCGAGGGTACCTTGCGGGGGTCGCGCAATCGTACGGCATTCGCCGGGCCGGTCAGGAGGGTCAGGCCAAATGAAGGTCATCGATTATGGAAAGCGCTCGTGCGAGAGAGTGCGCGGGTATCTGGATTCCTACCTCAGCAACGAGCTTCTCGTCGAAACGAACCACGAAGTGATCAAGCACCTGGAAGGCTGTGTGGAGTGCTCGGCCGAGTTGAATGAGCGGGCCCGGGTGCGAAGCCTCTTGCGCGATGCGGTTCGCCGCGAGGCGGCCCCGGCCCGCCTGGAGCAGGCCATCCGAGCCCGGGTCCGTGAGTCGTCGGGACGATCGTTCTCGCCAGGGTATCGATGGCTGGCGGTGGCGGCGGCGGTCGTCATCTGTGTCGGAGTGTGGGGAACGCTGCGCATCCGGCAGGATCGTATTTATGACGATGTGGAGGCGCAGAACTCGATCATCCGAACGGTCGCCGCGAAGGTTTCGCACACGCTTGGGATCGGTCTCAAAGACCACATTCACTGCTCCGTGTACCGGCGCTTCAAGAGGGGCGAGACTCCCACCGTCAAGGAAGTGGCCGAGAAGATGGAGGATTACGCGGGCCTGGCGCCGATTGTGGCCGGGCGCGTTCCCGAGGATTACCGCCTGGTGCTGGCGCACCGCTGCGAGTACATGCGCCGCGACTACGTGCATCTCACGTTCAAGCGCGGCTCCAGCCTGATGTCACTTGTGATCACCAGGCGCCAGGCGGGCGAGTCGTTCCAGGCGGATCGTTTGCTGCCGGCGTTACTCGAGTCGGACATACCGATCTACAGGGCATCGGCCGACCGATATCAGATCGCCGGTTTTGAGAGCCGGGACCACCTGGTATATGTGGTCTCCGACATGGGCTCGCTCGACAACCTGACACTGACGGCGAAGCTGGCGGCGCCGGTCAAGGATTTCCTGGCCGATCTCGAAGGCTGAACTCCCGGTGGCGCGGGCGTCCTGGCCCGCGCCCATGACCATGCGCCGCGCGTTGTCGCTCCACTGGCCGGAATACCTCATGGAGGCCGCGGAGCTTGGGCTCTTCATGATTTCGGCCTGTTCGTTCGGGGTACTGCTGTTCCACCCTGATGGCTTCGGCCAGACGCAAGTCCGCAACCCGCTCGCGGTGCGGGCGCTGATGGGGATGGCGATGGCGCTCACCGCGCTGGCCATCATTCACTCGCCCTTGGGCAAGCGGTCCGGCGGGCACCTTAATCCCGCTGTCACGCTGACGTTCCTGCGGCTGGGGAAGGTGCAACCGTGGGACGCCGTTTTCTATGTGGCGGCGCAGTTCGCCGGCGGCATTGCCGGGGTGCTGGTTGCCGCGGCGCTACTCGGGAGGCGCATCGCGGCTGCGTCGGTCAACTACGTGGTGACCGTTCCCGGGTCGCACGGCTGGATTGCGGCTTTCCTGGCTGAAGCCGGGATCTCCTTCGTTTTGATGAGCACGATTCTGCTCGTTTCCAACACGCGGAACCTCGCCAGATACACGCCGTTGTTCGCGGCCTTCCTGGTAATGACCTACATCGCGCTGGAGTCGCCGATCTCGGGGATGAGCATGAATCCCGCGCGCACCTTCGGCTCGGCGCTTCCCGCGCGGGTGTGGACGTCGCTCTGGATCTATTTTGTCGCTCCGGTGGCCGGCATGCTGCTCGCCGCCGAGGTGTACCTTCGTCTGCGGGGTGCGCAACGCGTTTTCTGCGCCAAGCTCCACCACCACAACGACAAGCGCTGCATCTTCCGGTGCCGGTTCGGCGAGATGGTCCGGTAGATCTCGAAGGCGGTCCGCTTTCTAAGCGCAGAGTCGCAGAGAACGCAGAGTCTTGGGGTTCTCTCCGTCCTCTGCGTCTCTGCGGTTACCTCCAAGATTCGGAATATTTCGCTGCTCCAGCGTCCTTCACCCGGTGAACAGTGGCGTAGTTCAGTGAACACGCCGCTGACTTACCAAGGAGGATATTCGAGAAATGAGCAAGACGCTTCTTATTGGTGCGGCGGCCGTGGTCCTGGGCGGAGTGGGTTGGTATCTGTTTCGTCCCGAGCGGCTGTTTGTTGATCAGAAGGTGCGGGAGTCGTTCCCAGAGGCCGCGGTGGCTCAGGCCGCGTCGGAAATGAAGCAGAACACGGTTCTCGCGGAAGGCAGCTTTCATGGGGTGGCGCACAAAACCATCGGCCAGGCGGCCGTATATCAGCTTCCGGACGGCAAGCGCTTGTTGCGGTTCACCGATTTCGAGACCTCGAACGGCCCGGACGTTCAGGTCTACCTGGTGGCCGCCGACGATGCCAACGACAACGACACCGTGACAAAGTCCGGCTTCGTCCACGTGGGCGCGCTCAAGGGCAACATCGGCGATCAGAACTACGAGCTGTCCGCCGATGTCGACCTGGAGAAGTATCGTGCCGTGACCATTTGGTGCCGGCGCTTCGGCGTGAATTTCGCGACCGCGCCGCTGAAGCCGCGCGGCTAATGAAACCTGTCGGCCGGCGGCGGCCTCGGCGGCGATGAAGGGGGAGGAATGAACAACGGCAGCCGATACGACGTGATTATTATCGGCTCCGGCGCGGGCGGGGGAACCCTGGCCTATGCGCTGGCGCCTACCGGCAAGAGGATCCTGCTCGTGGAACGCGGCGGCTATGTTCCTCGGGAGAAAGACAACTGGGAAAGCCGCGCGGTCAATGTGGAGGGGAAATACCAGACCCAGGAGATCTGGCGCGATCGCGACGGCAAGCAGCTCCATCCGCACACCAACTACTGGGTGGGCGGGAACACGAAGTTTTACGGAGCCGCGCTGTTCCGGCTTCGCAAGCAGGACTTCGGCGAGATCCGGCACCACGGAGGGATTTCGCCCGCCTGGCCGATTTCCTATGAGGACCTGGAGCCGTACTATACGGCCGCCGAGCGGATCTACCACGTGCACGGACTCCGCGGCGAGGACCCCACCGATCCGCCGGGACCGCCGTATCCCCATCCGCCGGTCAGCCACGAGCCTCGCATGCAGCAGCTCAGCGACGACTTCGCGAGGCTCGGCCTGCGCCCGTTCCACGTTCCGGTCGGGGTGATGCTGGACGAGCAGAACCCGCACGCCAGCAAGTGCATCCGCTGCAATACATGCGACGGGTACCCGTGTCTGGTCTACGCCAAGTCGGACGCTCACGTCTGCTGCGTGGTTCCGGCGCTCCAGCATTCCAACGTCACCCTGCTGACGGGGGCTCGCGTCGCGCGTCTGGAAACCGATTCCAGCGGACGCGAGATCTCGAAGGTGATTGTGGAGCGCAACGGCGCCATCGAAGAATACGCGGCCGACGTGGTCGCGGTCTCCTGCGGCGCTATCAACTCCGCGGCCCTGTTGCTGCGGTCGGCTAATGACAAGCATCCGAACGGTCTCGCCAACAGTTCCGGCATCGTCGGCCGGCACTACATGGGCCATGTCAATTCCGTCCTGATGGCCATCTCCAAGTGCCCCAACCCCACGATCTTTCAGAAGACGCTTGGCGTGAACGATTTCTACTTCGGGTCCAAGGAATGGGACTACCCGATGGGACACATTTCGTTCGTGGGGAAGCTTGATGGCGTCACGCTGTCGGCGGGCGCTCCGTCGATTGCCCCCGGTTTCACGCTGGACACGATGGCCAGGCACTCGATGGATTTCTGGCTGACGTCGGAGGACCTGCCGCATCCGGACAACCGCGTCACTCTGGACCGCGACGGGAACATCGTCCTGAGCTATACGCCGAACAACGAAGAAGGGCACAAGCGGCTGATCAAGAAACTCGAAGGTCTGATGAAGGAGCAGACGCGGTGCTCCGTCCACGGCCACGAATGCCACCAGGGACTGTTCGCGCGGAACCTGTTTGTCGGCCAGCGCATCCCGCTGGCCGGGGTCGCGCACCAGAACGGCACCATCCGGTTCGGATGTGACCCGAAGACCTCGGCGCTTGACGTCAACTGCAAGGCCCACGACGTGGACAACCTGTACGTGGTGGATGCGAGCTTCTTCGTTTCGAGCGCGGCCGTGAACCCGGCGCTCACGATCATGGCCAACGCGCTACGCGTGGCGGATCATCTGAAGGAGCGGCTGGGATGATTAGGCGGCGGTGCTTCTGCTCGCTGCTGCTGCTCCTGGCGTTGCCGGCATTCGCCGGGGCGCCGCTGGTGGAAGCGGTGGAATCGGTGGGCATGACCGTATCGGACGCCGATCGCGCCGCCGGGTTCTTCTCGAAGGTCCTCGACTTCGAGAAGGTGTCGGACAAGGAAGTCTGGGGCAGGGATTACGAACTGCTCCAGGGCGTCTTCGGCCTGAGGATGCGCGTGGTTCGAATGCGGCTCGGCGGCGAATTCATCGAGCTGCACGAGTACCTGGCGCCGGCGGGCCGTCCAATCCCGGCGGACTCCCGCAGCAACGACCGCTGGTTCCAGCATTTCGCGATCATCGTCAGCGACATGGACCGCGCGTACGCGCGGCTGCGGCAGCACAAAGTGGGGCACGCCTCCGCCGGGCCGCAGCGGCTGCCGGATTGGAACAAGAACGCCGGCGGCATCCGGGCGTTCTACTTCAAGGATCCGGACGGGCACAACCTCGAGATTCTTCAATTCCCGCCGGACAAGGGCGATCCCAAGTGGCGGAGTAAGTCAGATAAGCTGTTCTTAGGCATCGACCACACGGCGATTGTTGTCGGGGACACGGACACGAGCCTGGGCTTCTACCGCGACACACTGGGCATGAGCGTGGCGGGCGAGAGCGAAAACTACGGCGAGGAGCAGGAGCGGCTGAACAACGTGTTTGGCGCGCGCCTGCGGATCACTGCTGTTCGCGCGGCTGCGGGACCGGGGATCGAGTTTCTCGAGTACCTGGCGCCGAGGAACGGCAGGCACGCGCCGGCCGACCTTCAGGCGAACGACCTGGCCCACTGGCAGACCCGGCTTGCCACGCGCGGCGCCGAGCAAGCGGCGCAAGCCCTGCGTGCGGGCAGGTTTCAGTTCGTGTCGCCCGGGGCGGTGCGCCTCCCGGATCAAACGCTGGGGTTTCGCGCCGGATTTCTGGTGAAGGATCCGGATGGCCACGTGATGCAGCTTGTGGAAAGGTGAATTCGAATGGATCGTGCTCTGTTCATCCCTGTGATTGTCGGGACCACGAGGAAGGGCCGGTACAGCGGCCATGTCGGCAGGTTCGTCGCCTCCGAGCTGGCCAAACGGGATGGAGTCGAGACGGAGGTGATTGACATCCTCGACATCCCGATGCCGGTTGACGACGCCGGGGAGGCCATCAAGGATCCCATGTTCTCGGCGGCAATGGCCCGTGCGGACGGCCTGGTGATCGTTGCGCCGGAGTACAACCATGCCTGCCCGGGGCTGTTGAAGCATGTACTAGACACGTGCCTGAAGGAATACATCCACAAGGCGGTCGGAATTTGTGGTGTCTCGGCGGGGCCGTTTGGCGGGACGCGGGTCGTTCAAAGCATGCTGCCGATCATGCGCGAGCTTGGACTGGTGAACATCTTTTGGGACGGTAATTTCTCGAGTGTGCAGAAGGCGTTCGACGAGCAGGGGAATCTGCTGGATCAGGCCTATGTCCGGCGAATTGAGAAGTTCCTCGCCGAACTGGTCTGGATGTCGAAGGTGCTGCGGTACGGGCGGGAGCACGTATCGTTGGACTGAGCGCTGATTCTTTGAGCCGCCGATGAACCCCGCTGAACGCCGATAGATGGAGACCCCAGCGGACCTGAGGGAGACTGCTTATGAGCAAGGAACCTAGGATGCGTTGCGAGTGTTGCGGGGAAGACATGAACCGGCACGCCGAGAAGCCGGACTGGTCGGCGGGGCCGGGCGCGGAAGGCTACGACCAAGAGCTCGGCTGCGCGATCGAGGAAATCCACCAGTGTCCGGGATGCGGCGCCTCCGCCTCCCGGAGGGCGGCGTCATGACCGCGGAGGAACACAGGCTCGAAGAATCCCGCGAGCGCAAGGCGCACTGGAAGCGCTGGGGGCCGTACCTCAGCGAGCGTGCCTGGGGCACCGTGCGGGAGGACTACAGCCCGTACGGGACGGCCTGGGACTATTTCCCCCACGATCACGCGCGCTCCCGCGCCTATCGCTGGAACGAGGACGGGCTGGCCGGCATCTGCGACCGCCATCAGTTCCTCTGCTTCGCGATAGCACTCTGGAATGGCCGGGACCCGATTCTCAAAGAACGGCTCTTCGGACTGACCGGCAGCGAGGGAAACCACGGCGAGGACGTCAAGGAATACTACTTCTACCTCGACAGCACACCGACGCACTCCTATATGAAGTACCTGTACAAGTATCCGCAGGCTGAGTTTCCCTATGCATGGCTGGTCGAGGAGAACCGCCGCCGCGGCAAGCACAGCCGCGAATTCGAGCTGATCGACACCGGCGTCTTCAACAACAGCCGGTACTTTGACGTGTTCGTGGAGTACGCCAAGGCCGGGGTGGAGGACATCCTCGTGCGGATCGGCGTGACGAATCGGGGACCCGAGGCCGCCGCGTTGGATCTTCTGCCGACGGTGTGGTTCCGCAACACCTGGTCCTGGGGACGCGACGGCAACAAGCCGGAACTTCGAAGAGCAGACGGCTCGACGGCGGCGATCGAGCTGGATCATCACGCCCTCGGACGCCGCTGGCTGATCTGCGGAGGCGCTCCGATGCTTCTGTTCACCGAGAACGAAACGAACCTCCACAGACTCTATGGCGTCGAGAACGGATCGCGTTACGCCAAGGACGGAATCAATGAGTTCGTCGTCCACGGCATCCTGGATGCGGTGAACCCGAAAGAGCGCGGCACGAAAGCGTCCGCGCAATACAGGCTCAACGTCGAACCCGGGGAAACCGCCACGGTGCGCCTTCGGCTCACGAATCACGCGCCCGAGGGGAACCACCTGGGGCCGGAGTTCCATGCGATCTTCGAGACGCGAAAGCGCGAGGCCGACGACTTCTATGCCGCGGTTATTCCCTCCGACCTGTCGGAGGACGCGCGGAACGTGATGCGCCAGGGCATGGGTGGCATGCTCTGGTCCAAGCAGTTCTACCACTACGTGGTGCGCGACTGGCTGGAAGGCGATCCGTCGTTCCCGCCGCCCCAGGAGAGAAGGAACGGGCGCAACCGCGAGTGGGCCCATTTGTACAACGCCGACGTGGTTTCCATGCCCGACAAGTGGGAGTATCCGTGGTACGCCGCCTGGGACCTTGCGTTTCACTGCGTGCCGCTGGCGCTGGTGGACCCGGACTTCGCCAAGGAGCAGCTCGTGCTGATGACGCGCGAGTGGTACATGCATCCCAACGGACAGCTTCCCGCCTACGAATGGGCGTTCGGCGACGTGAATCCTCCGGTGCACGCGTGGGCCGCATGGCGCGTGTACAAAATTGAGAGGAAGCGCAGGGGCAACGGCGACCTGCACTTCCTGGAGCGGGTCTTCCACAAGCTGCTGCTCAACTTCACCTGGTGGGTCAACCGCAAGGACGCCGAGGGACGCAACGTGTTCCAGGGCGGTTTCCTCGGCCTGGACAACATCGGTGTGTTCGACCGAAGCGCGCCGCTGCCGACCGGCGGCCATATCGAACAGGCCGACGGCACCGGCTGGATGGCGATGTATTGCCTGAACCTGCTGGCCATCGCCATGGAGCTGGCCCGGCACGATCACACCTACGAGGATGTCGCCAGCAAGTTCTGGGAACATTTCCTGTACATCGCGAACGCGATCAACCACCTCGGCGCGGACACGGGCATGTGGGACGAAGCCGACGGATTCTACTACGACCTGCTGCACCTCCCCGACGGCGGTCACGTCCCGCTGAAGGTGCGGTCGATGGTGGGGCTGATTCCGCTGTTCGCCGTGGAGACGATGGAGCCGGAAGTCGTCAACCGGCTGGCGGGATTCAAGCGCCGGATGGAGTGGTTTCTCGAAAACCGGCCGGATCTGACGCGGAACGTGGCCTGCATGCGAACGGCGGGGATGGGCGAGCGGCGCCTGCTCAGCCTCGTCACCCGCGACCAGTTGCGGAGCGTGCTGCGGTACATGCTGGATGAGGAGGAGTTCCTGTCACCGTACGGCATCCGCGCGGTGTCGAAATATCATCGCGAGCATCCCTACGTATTCGGCGTGAACGGGATGCAGCACCGGGTAGATTACGAGCCGGGCGAATCCACGACGGGCTTGTTCGGCGGCAACTCGAACTGGCGCGGGCCTGTCTGGTTCCCGGTGAACTTCCTGC
>CAZACK010000165.1:0-8751 GCA_964483455.1 uncultured Solibacteraceae bacterium | reverse complement strand
TTTCTCCTCAGCCGATCGAGCGGCTTCGCCGGCGCGTTGAAACCACGCCGCCACGGCGTCCGGCGCATGGCCTCCTTCGGCGGCCGCGGCAACCAGCCCGACGGCCGAAGTCAACGCGCGCGTGCGAATGGCGGCGTCCCCGGCTTGCGCAATGCCTAATAGCTCATCAACGGGCGCCGGGCCGGGCCATCTCCCCAGGCTGTCGATGGTGGTCGCGGCAAGCCACTGGTTGCCGGAGCGCAAGCTCGCGGTGATCGTGGGCAGGGCTTTGCCGTAGCCGAGCGAGGACAAGGTCCTGATCCACGACGCTTTGTCAAGGTCGTCGCCGGTTCGTGTCAGTTCGGCCAGCAGCAGTTCCCCTGCTTGCGTGGAGCCGCTCGTCCTCGTGCAGGCAAAGTAGAGCGCGCTCTCAGCCGCGGCTCTTTGGAAACCATCCTTGCACGTTTTCGTCACCGCGATGAGCGCCGGCAGATCCGCGGGGCCGGCCACGGATCGGATCGTCCGCAACGCCGCGAGGCTCACCTTGAGGTCCGGATCCGCGGCCTGCGTGAGCAGTTCCGCGGTGGCAGCGGGTGAAGGCGGGCGGGCGTCCAGGAGATCGATGAGCGCGACCCGCGATCCGGGGTCGGCAGTGGACGCCAGTCTCCGGAGAATCAGGGAGTCTGCTTCCGTTCCCTCAATCCGGGCAAGGCTGCCGGCCGCGGCCTCCTCCGGACTCCGGCGAGCTACCGCCGCCTCCAGGAGGAGTGCCGCATCGACAGGGTCGCCGATCTTGCCCAGCGCCTGGAACGCCGCCTGCCGGACCTCCGGGCCTTCGGCGGCGGCCTGGGCCCTGATCTGGCGAATCGATTGGGAATCGCGGCAACAATCCGCCAGCGCCAGGAGGAGCTGCGCCCGCACCTCCGGTTTCGCCGTCTCCAGTTCGTCGCGCAAGGCGGCGGCGAGGCCGGGGTCCGAGATCTCGCGGACGCTGTATAGCGCGATGTTGCGGGTTTCCCGCTCATCCGACCGCAGCAGCTTCACCAGCAAACCGACTCCCTCGGATTTCCGCGCGAGGATCGCTCCGCGCGTTGCCGCAATGCGGTAGGGCGCCGGGATGTCCGCGGCGCGCACCGCCGGCTGTCGCCCGCTAACGCTAACTATCGCCGGCCGCATCGCGAAATGACTCGCGCAACAGGGGGAGCAAGTCCGGACTATTCGACGATCCCTTTGCCCTCGACAATGGTGACGTAGCGGTTGAGGGGGATTGCCGGGAAGCGGTCCACGCGGGTGCTTGGCGGCGGCCAGTGGATTTCCAGCCAGTCCACTTTGTCAATCCTTCCCAGCCCCAGAATCACGCGCGGGTCGTGGCTTGACATGAAACTGCCGCCGGCGTTCTTGAGGCGGCTGTAAACCTTCCCTCCGGCTTCCCACCGGAGGATGGCCCCGATGGCCGCCGGATTGGCGGTGACGCCCCTCAAATGCAGCCCCAGCCAGTTGTTCCTGCTCTCGGCATTGTTGATGAGCAGGATGGGCGGTCCCCCGTTCACCCCGACAAGCGCGTCGGGGTATCCATCGTTGTTCACATCGCCGACCGCCAATCCCCGCCCGGAGACGCGCTTTTGGAAGACCTCGCCGCTGGCGAGGCTGACGTCTTCGAGCCGGCCCTTCCCGTCATTGTGGAACAACAGGATGGGCTCCTTCCAGGAGACGCCGCGGCTGCGCTCGTCCACCATGTCGTCGGGATGGCCGTTGGCGTTGATCAAGTCCATGAGGCCGTCGTTGTCGTAGTCGAAAAACTTCAGACCCCAGCCGCTCAGCAGCCGCGTGGCCTTCGCCAGGCCGGTCTTCATGTTGAGGTCCTCAAAGAACAGGTCGCGGTTGTTCCGGTACAGCGAGAAAAGCTCCTGGTCGATATTGGCCACGAAAAGGTCCTGCCAGCCGTCCCCGTTGAAGTCGGCCGAATCCACCCCCATGCCGGAGCGGGCCTGTCCGCTGGAGCTGTAGCCGACGCCGGCGGCGAGCCCGATTTCTTCAAACCGCTTCCCCTGCCGGTTCACAAACAGAAAGTTCGGCACCATGTCGTTTGCCTGGAAGACGTCCATGAACCGGTCGTTGTTGATGTCGGTGATGGCGATGCCGAAGCCTTTTCCGAGGTGTTGGGAGATGCCCGTCTCGGCGCTGACGTCGGCGAATTTTCCCCCTCCCTGGTTGCGATACAGATGGGAAGGAGTGGGCGGGAAGATACGCGGCGCGCAATAGAAACGCCGCTGCGCCGGACCGCCCTTCATGTCGCCCCCGTAGGACTCGGCGGCGCCGCAGCTCCTCAGGCTGGAGTAGTCCACAAACTGCGCCACCATGAGGTCCAGTTTCCCGTCGTTGTCATAGTCGAACCAGACCGCCGTGGTGGACCAGCCCGGCGGCTTGATCCCGCTCTCGGCGGTGACGTCGCTGAAGGTGCCGTCGCCGTTGTTCCGGTACAGCACGCACTTCTCGTAGCCGGTGAGGAAGAGATCTTCGTCGCCGTCGCCATCGTAGTCGCCCGCGGCCGCCCCCATGCCGAACAGATCGGCGGTGATTCCGGCCTCCTTGGTCACGTCGGTGAAGGCGCCGTCGCCGTTGTTGCGGTACAGAGCGTGGCGCAGGGGGACCTTGGGGCGGAAGAAGACGGCGGCGCCGGAGTTGACCAGGAACAGATCCATCCAGCCGTCCTGGTTGTAGTCGAAGATGGCCACCCCTGGCGGTTCCGTTTCCGGAAGGTAGCGCTGCTCCGACATGGCGTTGTCATGGACCCAGGTCACCCCGGTGACCGCCGGCGGCGCCTCCCGAAAGCTGACCGGCGCCGGGGAGGCAAGCGCCTGCCCGAGAAGCAATGCTGTGAGAAGCGAGGCGAGCATAGCTCAAATCGCCGCTAACACGAGTTCGCCGCAAGCCGGAGACCCGCGCCGGGCGCATCCATTGGCATCGCCGACGGCCCGGACGCCGGCCGGCGGCCGGCCTGCTTCGGGCTTCACAAACGCACCGACAAGGGAACCCAGACGCCGCTGCGGATGCAGCCAGGCGCTCGCATCCTGAACGAGACTGCCGACAAGGGACATCATAGCGTGTCAGGGGGGAGTGATTTCCATCTTCCGCCCCGAGATTCCTTTCCCTAACCCGGAGGGATCTTCGATTTCCCGGAATTTCCGGAGCATTTCCTGCGCAACCTCCATCCGGCCTACGCTCCGGTAGGCTTGCGCCAACTGGTAGCGGACGCTGCCGTCGTCGTCGGAAGGCAGAGCCGCTTCCAGGTGGGGAATGGCCTTTTCGGCCTGGCCCGACTGCACATACGCCCGGCCCAATTCCTTTTGCGCCAGCGGCTTGGCAGGGTCGGCCGCGACGGCCTTTTGCAGGAACGGGATGGCTTGCTCGGACTCGAGCAGGCCCAACAGCGTAAAGCCCAACCAGAAGTTCAATTCCGCCGACTGCGGCGACTGTTTGAGCAGGTCTTCCAGAATTTCTCGCGCCTGCTCGTATTGGTTGCCGGAACTGAGGGCAATGGCCAGCCGGAAGCGATAGTAGGGATTGCCGGGGGCAAATTTCAGGGCAGCCTCCCATTCGGCGGCCGACTCGGCGTATTTCCTCCGGTTGAATTGGATGGTGGCCAGCAATTCGTGCGCTTCCGCCGAGGGGGGAAGTTCGGCCAGGCGCAAGAAAGCGGAACGGGCAAGCTCATTGCACGCGCGGATGCGCCAGAAGTAGCTTTGTGCGCTCAAGCTGCCTCGGGACCGCGCCAGCACCTGTTTGAAGCGGCCGGCCCGAAAGTCACATTCCAGCATTTCCGCCAGACGGCGGGCCGGCAGCACCCGGGCGCCGGCGCTCTTCCGGCGCTGGCCCTCCGCGGACGCCGGCCGGGCTTCGCCGCAATCCAGCGGCGGCAGCGCGCGTTCCTTCTCTTCTTCGACGGCGGCCCATTCCGGCTTTCCGATCTTTCGATAGATGTCGGCAATCGCCGTGTGCACGCCTCGCAGCCCGGGCTCCTTGGCCAGCGCCTCCCGGTAAAGAAGGAAGGCGCGGGTGTATGTCCCAACCGTGGCGCGGGCATCGGCCACCAGCAGCAGCCAATAAGCGGATCCCAAAGCCTTCTTCTCGAACTCGACGAAGTTCCGGGCGGCGAGGCCCTCGTAACTCAAGCCGAGTCCGTTCCAGGCCTTGGGGTTTTGCGGGTCGAGCGCGGTCAGTTCCTCAAACTGCTCGCTGGCCGGCTGGTAGCTCTCCAACAACAGATAAGCCTGGCCGAGGGCCAGGCGCGCCTCCTTGTTGCCGGGCTCACGACGCACGACGGTCGCCAGCGGCCTGACGGCCTCGGCCGGCAGATTCAGGGCGAGGAAAGCCGTCCCCAGAAACAGGCGCGCCGTCTGGCTCCGGGGATCGAGCCTCAGGACCTCGCGGAACTCTTTGATCGCCTCGCGATGGCTGCCGCTCATATGCAGGGCCAGCCCGAGGTTCAGAACCGGCCCAGGGTTTCCCGGCAGAGCTTTCACCAGGTCCCGATAGATGGGGATGGCGTCTTGAAAACGGCCCGCCGCCATCAATTCCTTCCCCTGGCGGGATTTGGCCGCAAGGTCCTCCCCCTGCCCAGCGGCCAGCGCCGCGCAAAAGAGGCCCGTCAAAAGCCGCATCGAAGGCATTCCACAACCCAGGATAGCCGCTTGGAAAGCTCCGGCAGAAAGCTCACATCAGGAACAACATGGGACCGCTGGCTGTGGAATTCCGAAGCCGATCCACGGGGCGGACGCCCCCTGACTTCGGCGCCCGCCCCGAGTCAATCCGGAGATTTTAAAACGCCAGCCGCAGGCCCAACCGGAACAGGCGGCGGCCGGAGGCGCTGGTGGTCTGAAGCATGCCGGTGCAGCGGCCTCCCGAGGTGGTCCAGCAAAAGCCGTTGCCCCACTGCGTGCCGTCCCAGTTCCAGGTGGGGTGATTGAAGACATTGAGCCCTTCGGCCCGGAACTGCAAGTCAAAGCGCTCGCCCATCTTGAAGTGCCGGAACAGGCTCCCGTCGAGGTTCCAGCGCCCCGGACCGTACACGGCGATGTTCCGGCCGGCGGTGCCGAAGCGGTGCTGCCGCGGCGTTTCCGGCGAGCCATCCGGGTTGATGCAGTTCGCGTACAGGCAGGTCTCCGGCACCGGTGCGAACGATGCCGGATCATACCAGTAGCAGTTTTCGCCCGGACCCTTGCAGCCGAGCTTGTTGACGGGCGCGACCTGGTCCAGCGTCTGCCAGTTGCCGGTCTGCTGCATCAGCGAATTGTCCCCGTACATGCCGGTCGGAGATCCGGTCTGCGAGCTCCAGATCCCGTTCAATTGCCAGCCGCCGAGGATCGCCCGGCCGATCTTATTGGTGTTCACGTACTTGCGACCGCTGCCGACCGGGAGCTCCCAAACGAAGGCGATCCGAAACACGTGCCGGTGGTCGAAGTCCGCCATGCCGCGGTTGTGCTCGAGGTAGTCCGGGTGGGAGAAGAGCGGTGGCATCCACTCGCTTCCTCCCCACGCCCCTTCGGTGGTGTAGTCAATGGCCTTCGAATAAGTGTAAGCGCCCTTGATGTACAGGCCCTGCGCGTAGTGACGGTCGATGGTGACCTGCAACGAGTTGTAATGGGAGTTGAGATAGCCTTGCAGTTGCAGGGTCTCGGCGGTGCGGCCCCAGCGGGCGCTCAGCGGACCTTGCTCATCGATCCTGGACGCGCCCAGGTTCAGCGGCGCCATGCTGTGGGACACGCGGTTGCCGACATAGCCCACGCCGAGGCTGAAATCCAGCGGCAGCCTGCGTTCAATGAACACGTTCCACGTTTCGACGCGGCCGCGCTTGAAGGTCCCCGGGCCGGCAAACCGTATCGGAGCGCCGGCCGGAATGCCGATCCGGCCGGTGCTGACATCGGGCAGGACGACCGGCGGCAGCCCCGATTCAAACGTCCCCTGTCCCTGGAAGCTGCACAGCGGACCCGGGCCGTTGGCGCAGCCCTCCGGCGTGTTGAACAGAGGGCTGCTGGTGTCGAAGTCGAAGTTGTAAGTAATCTCGGCCGGGTAGGTGCCGCGCAAGGCCCGCAGGATCGGCCGCGTGTCAAACGTGCTCCCGAAGCCGCCCCGGATCACCGTGTCCTTGCCGAGCTGGTAGGCGACGCCGACGCGCGGGGCCAGCATATTCTTCTGGGTCTTGGTTCCAAGATTCCGCGGGTTGCCGCCCAGCCCGCCCAGCAGCACCGTGTCTGTCTCCACGTCGTATTGTTCGGTGCCCTTGCCGAGGCTGTTTCGCCACATCCACGGGTAGTACTCGTAACGCAACCCCAGGCTCAGCGTCAGCTTCGAGGTGGCCCGCCAGCGATCCAGGAAATGGAACCCGTATTCCCACTCATTGCCGTACATCCTTTGGAACTGGACGGACCGCCCGCCTCCATCCCACCGGCCGAGCAAGAAGGACGCGAACTGGTTGTACCGGTTCCGAGAGATCGAATAGTCAGGGGTAAGCCCGGTGAGATTCAACATCGTGGCGTCGCCGCGGCCGAAGGTCAAGCCTCCGCGGGGCCCCTGGCCGTTCTCCGGCTGCCAGTGACCCATGTGATGGCGAACCACGTCAATCCCGAAACGGAGGTTGTGGCTGCCGCGGGTCCAACTGGCATTGTGGGCATTCGTCAGACTCCAGTCGTTCCGGAAGAAAGGCATCCATCCGTAAGGACTGCCCAGATGCCCGAAATCGGCCACGTCGATGGACGGCGCTCCGCTGTAACGGATGTCTTCCGGGTCGTTGGTGCCCGGGATATGCAACACGTCGAGTCCGATGTTCTTTCCGTAATCGGAAGGCGTTCCCGCCTGCTTCATGTACGACCAGCCGATGGTGCCGTCCACCAGAAACGTGGGCGTCAGGCTCCAGGTGTGGCCGAGCGCGGTGGTGTGGACCACCACGTGCGAATCGCCGTCGCTGCCCGCCGGGCATGGACCGCCGATCCCCGTGCCAAACCCGCAGGGAACCTGCGTGAGCGCATTCATCTGGCTGTACTTGCCCCACACGAAATGCTTTTCGCTCCGGTTCCAGTCGCCCTTGAAATCATAATTGTTGCGGTTGAATTTCTGGGGTGAATTCAGGAAGAAGTTCTGCGAAACGGTGCTGACGCCCGTTTCCGGGTCGACGTCCACCAGCAAGGGTGCCGTATTCGCGGCCGGCCAGATGCCCAGGATGGTTTGCGCGGCGGGCGCGAAGCGGTCCCTGGGGATCACGTTGACCACCCCGCCGGAGGCGAACACCGCGCGCCCGGTGCCATCGGGGTTGCCCGTCAACGGGTCGAAAATCATCCCTTGACGCAATTGCGTGGTGCCGATGATCTTCCCATGGCCGTCGGTCATCGGAACCATGATCGGAGCGCCCACGTTCTGGCAGCTTCCGGGCGTGTAGGAAGCGTCCAGGCAGGTTGACAGCGGCCGCCCCAGATACGCGCTGAAGTCCCCGGCGCGAATGTCGTCGGTCGGCACCGTGTAGAAACCGTCCGGGGTGTTGCGCTGGAACACTCCATCCCAGTTGGCGAAGAAGAAAAGCTTGTCCTTCTTGACGGGGCCGCCCAGATTGCCGCCGATATCGTTCAGAATGTCCTTTGGCTTGTTGCGCGGCGACAGACCCCAGGACTTCCACTTGCAGTTCGCGTCAAAGGGTTCGCAGGAAGAAAGATGCTGGTTGTAGTGGTACCAGAAGCCGACCCCGTGGAGTTCGTTGGTTCCCGACTTGGTGATGACGTCCATCGCCGCCCCACCCGCCATCCCCTTCTCGGGATCGTAGCTGTTGGTCGTGATTCGGAATTCCTGGACGCTTTCAATCGGCGGGACGTAAAGCGCGGCGCCTCCTGCTTTCCAAAGGAACGTGCTCTGCGCGCCATCGATGCGGGTGGAATTCGAGGACGGGCTCAAGCCGTTCATCGGCACCGCAATGGCCCGCTCCGGGGTGTCGGCGAGAGCGCCGGTGAATCCCTGGTTTTCCGCCGCGCCCGGCACCAGCAGCATGAGGTACTGGAAATTGCGATAGAAACCGGTGGGCAGATTGACCACAGGGACGGTGCCGAGGGTGGCGCTGACGTCGGCCTTCTCGGTCTGAAGCGTCGTCTCGGTCGCCGACACCGTGACTTCTTCCGTGACGGCCCCCACTTCCAGGGAGAGGTCAACCCGTATGATGGCGCCGACCTTGACATCGACACCGGTCTGCCGAAGCGGCTTGAAGCCAGAGGCGGTCGCCACGATTTCGTAGAGGCCCGCGGGGAGGTTCGGCGTGTTGTAAGTGCCCCCCTCATCGGTGTCGGTTTCACGCTTCAGGCCGGTGCTCGTATTCGTGAGGACGACATGCGCCCGGGGCACGACGGCGCTGGTGGGATCCCTTACGGTTCCGACTACCGTTCCATAAAGGACTTGAGCCTGCGACGGTTCGGCCAGGAAAACTGCGGACAGACCCGCCACAAACAAGGACACGAGAGCAATGCGAATTGCTCTGACGTTCATCGCCGGCCTCCCTTCCCTCTTCCACACCACCTGCGTGTGGCGATCGAAACGCTCCGGGCGGGACCGTGCCGCCCCCTACCCTAAACGAACTAGCTCGATTGTATTAGTGAGTCCTGGACCTGTCAAGGGTTTTTCTGGCAGGAGTTTCCCCAGAATTTGGAAGCCGAGAAGGTCAACCGGTGAAGAATCAGCGCGCTCGCTCCGCCAGGCCTGCCGGCCAACGACCGGTCGGTTCCGTCGAGCCGGACCGCC
>CAZACK010000164.1:0-8784 GCA_964483455.1 uncultured Solibacteraceae bacterium | reverse complement strand
GTCGCCCGCTTCGAGCCAGCCGCGGCGGGCCATGAGCACGCCGTAGCGCATGTTCAACAGGTGTTTGGGGTGGTGAGCGTCAGTCGAAATGGTGAATCGCGCCCCGCGGGCGCGGGCCGAGCGCAGCAGGGTGGAGTGGAGGTCGAGGCGCTCCGGGCTGGCGTTGAGCTCCAGCCAGACGCCGCGCTTTGCCGCCTCGGCGGCGATCCGTTCGAAGTCGAACGGGAATCCGTCGCGGTGAAGCAGCAGGCGCCCGGTCGGGTGCCCGAGGATGCGCAGGTGCGGGCACTCGAGAGCCTTCTCCAGCCGGTCCGTCATTTCCCCCGATTCGATGTTCATGAAGCTGTGGACGCTGCCAACGACAAGGTCGAGTTCGGCAAGAGCATCCTCGGCGAGGTCCATCGAACCGTCGCGCCGGATATCGCACTCCAGCCCGGAGAAGACCCGGATTCCCAGGCCGCCGTGGTCCAACTCGCGCACCCTGCGGGCGAACTCCACGGCGCGCTTCTCGTCCAGCCCGTTGGCCATTGCCAGCGCCTTGGAATGATCGGTGATGGCGAGGTATTCGTAGCCGAGATCGCGCGCCGCCAGCGCCATTTCCTCGAGCGTCGCGCGGCCGTCGCTCTCGACCGTGTGCACGTGCAGGTCGCCCCGAATGTCGGCTGCTTCGACCAGGCGCGGCAGGCGGCGTTCCTCCGCCGCTTCAATCTCGCCCTGGCTCTCGCGAAGCTCCGGCGGGATCCAGGCCAGACCCAGCGCCTGGTAGACGTCTTCCTCGGTTTCACCGGCGATCTTGGCTTCGCCGGCGGTGCGGAAGAGGCCGTACTCGCTGAGCTTCAGGCCCATCCGAACGCAGCGCGTGCGGAGCGCGATGTTGTGCTCCTTGCTTCCGGTGAAGTACTGGAGAGCGGCGCCGAAGCTCTCCCGCGGAAGCGTTCGCACGTCCACCTGGAGCCCCTCCAGCCCCACCTTGGCGCTGACCTTGTTTCCGCCTTTGGCCAGCACCTCGCTCACGCGCGGATATCGCACGAAGGGCTCGATCGCCGCTTCCGCGTCGGGTCCGGTGACCAGCAGGTCCAGGTCGCCGACGGTTTCCTTGCCACGGCGGAGGCTGCCGGCGGGCGTAACTTCATCGACCCCAGGGACGGCAAGCAGATATTGGGACAGCTCCCGGGCCGTCGCGTCGGCGAAGTTCAGCAGGAACCGGCCGGCCCGCTGGCGATATTGCGAAATAGACCGCAGCACTTTCTCCTCCAGCTTCGCGCCCATGCGAGGCAGCACGCGGAGCTTCTGCTCCTGGCAAAGCTTCTCCAGGCCGTCGATGGTGCTGACACGGTAGTGCTCCCAAATCAGGGCGATGCTCTTCGGCCCCAGACCCTGGATCTTCAGAAGCTCCAGAGCCGTCGGCGGGTACCGCTCCAGCAGGTGATCGCGGCGCTCGAACGATCCCCGAACCAGAATTTCGCCGATCACCGCGGCCAGCCCTTTTCCGATTCCAGGAACCTCGGTGATCTTGCGCGAGGGATCGTGGAAGATGTCCTCCACCCGGTCCGGGAGGCTTTCGATTGCGGCCGCACCGTTGCGGTAGCTGCGGATGCGGAATGAATCTTCGGCCGCGATCTCCATCAGATCGGCGGTTTCGGCAAGCAGACGGGCGATTTCGCGGTTCTCCATCTGTGCTAATTTTAGAGCCATAGCCCGGCAACCGCCGGTAGGAGCAATTGCCTGAAGGCACGCATTTCCCCTCGTTCAGGTACATTCTCCCGCGGAGGAGCCGGGCGGGTTTGTCGATCCGAGGGTCACCCCGGATGGCGCCCGTGAGCGCCGGTTTCGCCGGTTTCACGCCTCCCGGCGTCTGGGACGCCGAGGCCGGGCGACTTCAAACCGGATGTCTCGAAGAACGAACTGCCAGGGAGCGAAAGTTTTTTGGCAGGCCGCTGGGGAATGCCACTGCGTTTTGGTGTAAAATCACTTAACGCCGGGCTGGCGGCTCGTCCGGAGGCGAGGGAAGAACAATGGAGAAACTTGCGCAAAACATACAAGAAGCGTTTCTAAATAATGCGCGCAAAGAGAAGACATTCCTCACCATCTACTTGATGAGCGGGGTGAAGCTTTCCGGGCGAATCAAGAGCTTCGACAAGTACTCGGTGATTCTGGAAACGAACAACCAGGAACAGCTCATCTTCAAGCACGCGATCTCGACGGTGGTGGTCAGCCGGCCGTCTCACGCGCATGCGCCGATGACCCACGCGCAAGCGGCCTACGGCTCGGGTACTGCGCATCCGGCGCCGGCGCCCGCCGGGAACGGATCGCCCGAGGAGTAGGCCCCCGCTGGCCGCAACGTCGCCAGAGCGAGCCATCCTGGTCGGCCTGGAAGTGACTGGCCGTGGAGGCGCCCGGCCGGCCGCTTCCGACCGCGCGAGCGCCGCCAGCGCCGAGGAGTCCCTTGAGGAACTGGCCGCACTGGCCGGAAGCGCGGGCGCGGCCGTCCTCGACGTCGCCATCCAGCAGCGGACGGCTCCGGAAGCGGCCACGCTGATCGGCGCCGGCAAGGTCCGGGAGATCGGCGAGCTGGCCGTAGCGTTGAATGCGGAGGTCGTGATCTTCGACCGCGAGCTCACGCCGACCCAGCAGCGGAACCTCGAACGGGCCCTCGACTGCAAAGTCGTGGATCGCACCCAGCTCATCCTCGACATCTTCGCCGCTCGGGCCAGGACGAGGGAAGGCCAGCTTCAGGTGGAGCTGGCGCAGTTGAATTACCTGCTGCCACGCCTCGCCGGCCGCGGTACGCAGATGTCGAGGCTGGGTGGCGGAATCGGCACGCGCGGTCCCGGCGAAACTCAGCTCGAAACGGACCGCCGCCGCATCCACCGGAGAATCCAGCGAATCCAAGAGGAACTGGCGAGCGTTCGCGGCCACCGTTCCGTCCAGCGCAAGCAGCGCCAGGCGGTGCCGCTGGCCACGGTGGTGCTGGTCGGATACACGAATGCCGGGAAGTCGACCTTGTTCAACCGGCTCACGGGCGCCAGCGTGCTCGTCGACGACCGCCTGTTCGCCACCCTGGATCCGACCATCCGGGTGCTCAGGCTGCCCTCCGGAAGGCGCATCCTTCTCAGCGACACCGTCGGCTTCATCCGCAACCTGCCGACGACGCTCGTCCAGGCCTTCCGCGCCACGCTCGAAGAAGTCACTGAAGCCGCATTGCTGCTTCATGTCGTTGACGCAACCTCGGCCCACGCTGCACAACATGCCGCTCAGGTGATGAAGGTGCTCGTCGAAATCGGCGCTGAGAAGACTCCCCAGCTGCTCGCGCTCAACAAGGCGGATCGGTTGCCGGCCGGCGAAGAAGCGGCGGTGATTCGCCAGCGGCTGGCCGGCGAAGAGGCCGTCGCGGCTTGCTCCGCCGTCCTGGTCTCCGCTCTCACGGGAGAGGGGTTGCCGGAGCTCCTGGAGGTCATCGATCGCACGCTTCCGTTCGATCCCCTCACCCAGACTCGTTTTCGATTGCCGGTTTCCGAGGGCGGCAAGTTGCATCTGCTCCACGAGCTGGGGCGGGTGATCGAGACGAGGTACGATGGCGACTGGTGCGACGTAGAGGCGGAGGTTTCCGATTCCCTGAAGCGAAAGCTGAGGGAGTATGTGGTGGGGTAGAACGGGTGTGGAAAAGCCTGTGGAAAAACACCGGGAAGTCGAGAGCCGGTCTCGGGACGACCGCCGGCGAAGCCGCCCAGGGAATCCCGCAACAGGATGAGAAACCAAGGCTTAGGCGGATTCGACCGAATCTTCGCGATCAGGATTTGCACGCCGGTCCGGTTCCGCGCTTTTCCACAGGTTTGTGAACTGAAGCGCATCAGTTTATATTTTGATGAGGCCACATGAACTTCCCCAACTTGCTCACGCTGTTGCGGATCTTTTTCGTGCCCTTCCTTGTGGCCGTGCTGGTGCAGGAGGACCTGCGCTTCGAGATCCATCGGCTGGAGATCACCAACGAGTTCCTCGCCCTGGCCATTTTTCTGGCGGCGGCGGCCACCGACCTGGTCGATGGCTACCTTGCCCGCCGGTGGGGGCAGATTACCACCGTCGGCACGCTGCTGGACCCGATCGCGGACAAGCTGCTGATTTCGTCCGCGCTGATCGCCCTCGTTCAAGTGAGGGTCGTGCCGAGCTGGATGGTGATCCTGATCGTCGGCAGGGAGTTCGCCATCACCGGTCTGCGGGGCATCGCGGCCGCCGAAGGGTACACCATCAAGGCCAGCGATCTCGGCAAGACGAAGATGGTGACCCAGGTGATCGCAATCTCGCTGCTGCTGCTGAGCATCCACTGGAAGGAGCTTTCGACCCTGGCCATGGTCTGGTTGTGGGGGGTGGTGCTGTTTTCGGTGGCATCCGCCGCCGGCTACTTCCGCAAGTTCTGGCGACGGGTGGATGACAGGGTCAAGCGGCGCCGCCGGCGCGAACTGTTGATGCTGGAGAAAAAGGCCCGGCTCAAGGAAATGGCGCAAGCGAAGGCGGCAGCGACGGAAGCCAGGGGCCGGGAACAGGTCTTGTAGAACAATTGGCCCTGACGAGCGGGAGCGGGCGGATTGCGGTGATTGTTGTCAACTGCAATCGCCGCGATCTTCTGAGAGCCTGCCTGGAATCTCTGGCGCGGCAGGAGATTGTAGAGTACGAGGTCATCGTTGTCGACAATGGCTCGAGCGATGGCTCGCAGCAGTTGGTGACGGAGTTCGCCGCGTGGCCCAGGTTCCGTGTCAGCCTCATCGCGAACCGTGAGAATCGGGGATTCTGCGCGGCCAACAACCAGGGGATTCGGGCGGCGAACGCGGAGTTCATCGCGCTGCTGAATAATGACGCCGAGGCCGACCCCGGCTGGCTTGCCGCCCTCAGGGGATGTTTCGACGGGCGGCCGGACGTCGGCATGGCCGCCTCGAAGATTCTCGTTTACGACGATCCCGGCCGGATTGACAAGGCCGGGCACCTGATGTACCCGGACGGGCAGAACCGGGGCCGGGGCAGTGGGGAGGAGGACCTCGGGCAGTATGACAGAATGGAGGAGGTCCTCTGGCCGGACGGCTGCGCCGCCATGTATCGCATGCGGATGCTGGAATCGATTGGCGGCTTCGACGAGGACTTCTTTGCCTACGCCGACGATGCGGAATTGGGCCTTCGCGCCCGCATCGCTGGCTGGAAGTGCCTGTACACGCCGGAGGCCGTGGTCCGTCATCACCGCGGCTCGACGCTGGGCATTGCCTCCAGCCGCCGGCTGGAACTGATTGAGCGGAATCGCGTGCTACTGGCCGCGAAACTGTTTCCTTGGAGCCTGCTATGGCTGAACGGACCGTACTACCTGGCGAGGATCGCCGCCGGGATGTTGGCGGCGGCCCTGGGCCGGGGCGAGATCGGCCGCTTTCCGGGAATTCGCGGGAAATTGCGGGCGGCAATGGCTTTGGCGAAGGGAGACCTCGAAGCACTGCGCCTGCTGCCTCGCATGCTCCGCAAGCGCCGGGAAGTCCGCAGGATGGCCAGGCTCTCGCCGGGGGAAGTGCGGCGGTTGATCCTGAGCCACAGAATCTCTCTGCGGACACTGAACCAGCAGTCGGTCTAGCCGGCACCCCCGAGGAGTCCGGCCAAGAGTGCCCGGCCTGCGGCAGCCCAGAATATCTACCCTTGTTCCGCGCCACCGACCGTCTGTACCGCACCACCACCAAGGAATTCCAGGTCGTGGAGTGCCGCGGTTGCCGGCTGATGCGACTCCTGCCGCGACCCGATCCGTCGGAACTGAGTCAGTACTACCCCGAAGCTTACTGGTTCGCTCCGGCTGACACCACAGCCGGGGAACTGGAGGAGCGGTACCGGCGCCTCGTCATCCGCGACCACGTCCGGTTTGTCCGCCGGGCCATCGAAGCATCGGGTGAACGCGGCCTCGTGCTCGACGTCGGCTGCGGCGGCGGCTTATTTCTTCGCATGCTGGCCGGCGACGGGCTTCCGGTGGTCGGCCTCGATTTCTCCCTCGATGCGGCCGTCCTGGCGTGGCGGAACGGCGTGCCCGCGGTGTGCGGAAGCCTATCCCATGCTCCTTTCCCGGCCGGCGCGTGCTCGGCGGTTACCATGTTCCACGTGCTCGAGCACCTCTACAATCCGCTCGCCTACCTTGAGTCAGCCCGCGAACTGCTGCGCGAGAATGGCCGCTTGATCGTGCAGGTGCCCAATGCCGCCTGCTGGCAGTTCCTGCTACTCGGGGAACACTGGAGCGGCCTTGACGTGCCGCGCCACCTGTACGAGTTCCGCCGCCGGGACCTGGAGGTTCTCCTGGATCAAGCTGGTTTCCAGATCGTGCGAACGAAGTTCTTCTCGCTGCGCGATAACCCCGCCGGCTTGGCCACCAGCCTGGCGCCCTGGCTGGATCCGATGGCGCGGCGCGTCCGCGGGGTTTCCGAATCGGACCGCGCGAAGCTGATCAAGGACCTGCTCTATTTTTGCCTGGTGGTCGCCGCCTTGCCCGTTACCGTGCTCGAGGCGGCGTGCGGCGCCGGCTCCACCATCATGGTGGAAGCGTGCAGGAAATCATGAAATTCGGCCGGCTTCAGCGCCTGCTGCCCGGCCTCCTGCGGCGTCACGTTCTCTACTTTGAGGCGTGCATCGAGGATGCCGTCGGCGCCTTGGCTGCCGGCCTGCCGGACGGCGCGCGAATCCTGGACGCCGGGGCGGGCGAGGGCCGGTACGCTGCGCTGTTTGGCCGGCATCGATATTGCGGCGTGGATCTCGGCATTGGCGACCCGGGCTGGAACTACCGGGGACTCGATGCCGTCGCCGATCTCGCGGTGCTGCCGTTCCCCGAGGCCTGCTTCGATGCCTGCCTCAGCATCGTGACGCTGGAGCACGTGAAGGACCCCGCGCGCGTGCTCGGCGAACTCGCCCGGGTGCTGGCGGGCGGCGGACGGTTGCTGCTGGTCGTGCCGCAGGAATGGGAAGTGCACCAGGCGCCCCATGACTACTGGCGATTCACTCGACACGGCGTGGCCATGCTTCTCACCGCCGCAGGTTTCACCAATGATGAGATTCTCCCGGTCGGAGGCTTCTTCCGCTTGCTGGCGCGCCGTCTGCTCAACGGGCTCCAGTTCTTCCCGCCCTGGCTGATTCCGGTGGCGGCCTTGTTGCTGGCGCCGCCGGCGCTCGTCCTTCCGGCCCTTGAGTTCCTCGATCGGCGCCGCGACTTCACGCTCGGCTACATATGCACCGCTCGAAAGTGCTGCTGATCCTCGCCGCGTCGGCGGCGGCCGCCGCTGACTTCAGCGGCGCTTCGGCCCTTCGGTACACCGCCAAGGCGGTGGAGTTCGGCCCGCGCCCGGCCGGCTCGGCGGCGCTCCGCAAGCTTCGGGTTTACATCCTGTCCTCGCTCAAACCGTGGCGCTGCCAGGCGACCGAGGATCCCTTCACGGCCGCAACGCCTGCCGGACCCGTGGCGATGAAGAACATCATTGCCCGGTTTCCGGGAAGGTCGGGACGCGCCATTGCGATCACCGGTCACTACGACACGAAGGTCATGCCCGGGCGGCACTTCGTCGGCGCCAACGACGGCGGCTCCTCGACCGGTTTCCTTCTGGAGATGGCCCGCATCCTCTCGGCGCGTCCCGGCAAGGACGACATCTATCTGGTCTGGTTCGACGGCGAGGAGGCGGTCGCCACCTGGTCGGACGCGGACGGCTTGTACGGCAGCAAACACCTCGCCAGTCGCTGGGCGGCCGACGGCACGGCCTCGCGTCTGAAGGCCTTGATCAACGTGGACATGATCGGCGACAAGGACCTGGGCATCCACCAGGAGCTAGGCTCCTCGGCGCCGCTGCGCAAGCTCATCTGGCAGACCGCCGCGGATCTCGGCTACCGCCGCCACTTCCTCGACTACGGAGGCGCCATCGAGGACGACCACACGCCTTTCGTGCGCATTGGAGTGAACGCGGCGGACCTCATCGATTTTGACTACGGTCCCCACAACACTTACTGGCACACGGAACAGGACACGATGGACAAACTGAGCGCGGAGAGCCTGGAGGTGGTAGGCAAAGTGGTGGTGGAGATGATCCGACGGCTGGAGGAGTAAGAAAGTGGAGCCTGTATCCGGCCGTCACCCGCGAACAGGTTCAAACCGTTCTCGGACTTGCCAACGACCAAATCCTCGAATGCGCATCCTCCTCGACGAATGCGCAGATCCACGAGTTCGTTCGCTGTTCCCGAACCAGCAAGTTTCCACCGTCCATGAGATGGGGTGGGACTCGTTGCAGGACGGTCCTGATCGGCGACAATTAAACTTCCCGGCCAACGACAATTAGAATTCCCGCCCGGCGACAACTAGTGTGACCATCGGGGCTTGCGCCACGAGGGGCTGCGGGATGGTCACAGACAAGCAGATAAGGAGACTGAGGAAGTTGTCGAACACCGAGAAGAATCAAGAGATTGCGGCGCCGAAGGCGGGCATGGACCCGAAGACGGCGCGGAAGTACCTGGGACTGAATCGCTGCCAAGCGAGGTCATCCAGGAGCGGCACTGGCGCACGCGCGAGGACCCTTTCAGCGACGTGTGGGACCAGGTGCAACCACAGATCGAGGAGAATCCCGGACTGGAGGCGAAGACGCTGTTCGAGTGGCTCCAACGGGAACATCCGGGCCGCTTGAGCGACGGGCAGATGCGGCCCCTGCAACGGCGGATCAAGCTGTGGCGGGCCACGGAAGGTCCGGACGGTGTCCCGAACGCAGTTGGAAGTTGAGAGCAGCGGTTCATGGCTATTTT
>CAZACK010000163.1:0-8915 GCA_964483455.1 uncultured Solibacteraceae bacterium | reverse complement strand
CACCATCATCTGCAAGTGATTGAATCTAAATGGAAGGACAACCGCTTTCCCGTGCGCGGAAGCGACCCTTGGGACCTTTTCAACGTTCTCTGGCTGGTCCTGCACGACAAGGGCAGGGTGACTGGCCTGCCGGACTGCGCTAGGATGAAGAGAAGACGACCGGCGTCTCGGAGTGGCCGGACGTCCCCAGATATCCGCGTGTGGCCAAGCCGCGGCTCGGCGCAAGCGTTTTAATAGGTCCGGACAGAACCAATGGCGACGATCAAAGACGTCGCGGAACAAGCCGGCGTGTCCATCGCCACCGTTTCGCACGTACTGAACAACACGAGAAGAGTCAGAGCCCAAACCGCGGGGAGAGTCCACAAAGCGATCCGTGAACTCGGCTACACGCAGAATGCGGCGGCTCGCAACTTGGCGGTCGGCAGGAGCAGCATCCTTGGCCTGATCATTTCCGACATCGAGAACCCCTTTTTCCCCGAAGTCACCAGGGCTTTCCAGGATCAGGCGCACCTGCACGGGATGGAGACCATCGTGATGAGCACTCACTACGACCCGGTGCGAACGCTGGACTGCGTTCGGCGGCTGGTCGCCTTGCAGGTACCCGGGGTCGCAGTGCTCACCTCGGAGATGGACCAGGGCGCGATGAAGCTGCTCGCTCAGCGTCACATCAGCGCGGTGTACCTGGACCTCGGGAGCAAGGGGCCGCTGACGGGCAACATCGCAGTGGACTACGCCGCCGGGATCCGGCAGGCAGTGGAGCACTTGCACAAGTACGGGCACAAGGAAGTGGGCTTTATCGGAGGCCCGATGGCGTTCGAATCCCTGCGCGTGCGCCGGCAGGCGTTTCTCGACAGCGCCGCCGCCTTCTCCATGAAGACCTCGGTCGTCCATTCAGACCTGAGCATCTGTGGCGGTTATTCGGCCTGCACCCGGCTCCTGGCCCGCTCGCGTCCCACCGCCATCGTCGCCGCCAACGACCTGATGGCCATCGGCGCCTTGCATTGCGCCTATGACTTCGATATCGAAGTGCCTGGGGAACTGTCCGTGGTCGGATTCGATGACATCCTCTTCGCCGAGTTCACCCAGCCCGCCCTGAGCAGCATCGCCTTGCCGAGAAAGCAGCTTGGGTTGCTGGCGTTTCAGGCGGTGTGGGAAATGCTGGGGCGGCAGCAACCCGAAGGCAAGGAATACTGCCTGGGCACCCACCTGGTGGTCCGTCAGTCGACCGGGCTGATCCCCAAGGCGGCGCCGATGCCAGCCGGAAAACGAACTGCCCGAGTCGCCGGAGGCGCCTAATCTTTCCGCTCCGGCGCCGTCTTGACCAGGTGGAACCGGCCGGCCTCGGCTTCCGTCTTCGCGTCCTTGTGGATCAGCGTGCGCAGGCGGGTCAGAAGCGGAGCCAGTTCCGCCTCGCGCCCGGCCTCCCGCAACGCGATCATGAGCTGATAGGTGGCGGTGCGGTCGCCGGGGTCCAACTCCACCGCCCGCTTCAGCTCTTCGATCGCTTTGGCTGTCTCCCCGGCCCGGAGGTACAGCTTCCCAAGGGATGCTCTGGCCCCGGCCAAGTCGGGCTTCGATTCCACCGCGCGCACCAGGGCGGAGCGGGCCTCGTCGAATTCGCGCCCGCCCGGCTCGGCGTTTCTCTGGAGTAAAGTCTGGGCCAGCATGAAGTTCGCGGCGGCGTCTCGGGGGTTTCTGCTCACGTGCTCGCGCAGCAACTGGAGCGATTCCTGCTCGCGGCCCGTCCGCTGGAGGATCAGGCTCAGGCCGACCTTGCCGTACTCCTTGTTCGGCTCCAGCCGGCTCGCCTGCGCGAATTCCGCCTCCGCTTCCTCGAATCTCGCCAGGCGCCCGTAAAGCACGCCCTTCATCGCATGGAGGCTAGAGGAGCGCGGGATGTTCTTGAGGCCGATCTCCAGGATTTCCAGGCCCAGATCGAAGGAACTGTGCTCCAGGCACAGGTCGGCCAGGTCCACGTAGTGTCGTTCCTCGCGCGGATACAACTTCACCGCTCTCTGAAGCACTTCCAGCGCCTCCGACGTCTGCCGCGCGGCCTCGTGCGTCTCAGCGAGCAAGCTCAAGAGATCCGAATCCGGAACCGCGCGCTCCAGCAAGGGACGCAGCCTTTCCACCGCCTCGCCATGGCGCCCGGCCTCGTGCAGGGCGAGCCCGAGGTTGAAGCGCATCCGGTCGTTGTCGGGCTGGGCATCAAGCAGCCGCCGGAAAACATCGGCGGCCTCGCCCGGCTTGCCGATGGTGAACAGACAGTGACCGAATTGCCAGAGTGCCGCTGGGTTCTGCTGAAGCGCGTCACCGCTCTTTTCAAAGCGCCGCACTGCTTCGCCGCAGTCCTGCCGCTCGTAGGCCAGCACGCCGAGCATCCCATGGGCCGTGGCATTGTCGGGCTGTTGCGCCAGGACTTTCTCCAGATCGGCCCGGGTGTTGGGGTCGCGCAGGCGGAACTCCACTTCAGCCGCGCCCTGAAGCGCGGGAAGATAGGCCGGGTTGCGTTTCAACGCCTCCTTGTACGACGCCAAGCTCTCGACAGTGCGACCGAGTCCCGAGAGTGCGATCCCTTTGAGCGTCCAGGGCCGAGCGTCCCGCGGCGACCGATCCACCAGCGGTGTTACTAGTTGTAGCGCGTCCTCGAACCGGCGCTGCTCCAGCGCCCGCAGGACCGCCTCCAGTTCACTCCCGGATGCGAAAACTGCCAGGCCGAGGCTGACGAAAACTCCGATACACTGGCTTTTCAAGATCTCCTGGCCTCATGATCATTATGAATCCTGAGCGTTCCATACGCCAGAATCCACAGTGCTCACTCTGACTTCCGCGCCACGCAGTCGATTTCGACCTTGATGCCTCCCCAGAGCACCGACTGCACTGTTGTCCGCGCCGGCCGCACGCCGGTGAAGAACTCGGAGTAGACCTTGTTGTAACGATCGAATTCGCCAATGTCCGCCAGGTGGACGGTGCACTTCACTACGTCGTCGAAACTCATGCCGGCTTCGGCGAGCACCTTGCCGATGTGCGTCAGCGTCAGGCGCGTCTGGTCCTCGATCGTGCCGGGCACCGGCTGGCCGGTGGTCATGTCCAGCGGGCCGTGCCCGCTGACATGCAGCCAGCCGTCGATCAACACTCCGGCAGAATACGCGCCGGTCACCGCTTTCTTGTCCGGATGCTTCACTTCCACTTTGGGCATGGTTACCTCCAATTACGAGTTGAGATGTCGCCCGGCCGCGGCCGGGTTCGCGGGCATGTTCAGCCGCTCCAGAAGCGCGAGGATCTTCGAGTTCAGGAACCGGATGTGTCCCTCGTCGTGCTCGCGCAGCGTGAGCCGGAGGGAACGAACGCCGGGGCTCGGGAGCACGCCGCGATCGCGAAGAAGGAGCTTCTCGGCGTGATGGTAGAGTTCCATGTGCTGAAGGCTGTAAACGATTTGCGGCAGGATCGCTTGGAAGATATCGTACGCTTCGTCTCGCAGCCCGCGCTTCCCAAGCCGCCAGCACCGGTCGAGCAAATCAACCAAGCCGAGTGAGGGCATGACGCCGCAGACGCCGGCCGGCATCAGGTCCATCATGTACATGCCGCCCCAGCCCTCGATCACGCCGACCTCGCCCGCGGTGGCCTGGCGAATCGCCTCCACTTTGCCGGCCATCATCGGCTCCTCGAGCTTGACGTAGCGGAAGTGCGGATGCGCGCGGTGCAGGTCTGCGATGAACGGCACGCTCACCGACGGGCCCGTGGGATTGAAGTCTTGAATGATCAGGGGGATCTCGATCGCGCTGAGAATCCGGTCGAAGCACAGCGCCAGGTCGGTTTCCGGCATCCCGAACAGCCGCGGAACCGCGGTGCAGATGGCGGACGCGCCCGCCCGTTGCATCTCGGCGGCCGCTTGCGCCGCCAGCCGGGCCGACGGGTGATTCACCTGGCCGATGACCGGGACCCTGCCTCGGGCAACGCGCACGGCTTCGACGGCCACCTGTCGCCGCTCTTCGTCCGACAGCTTGTAGAACTCGCTCGCGTAGGCCGGAAGACACACGCCCCACGCGCCGCCTGCAATGGCGAATTCAACCAGGCCGGCGAGGGCCGGCCAGTCGATGGCTTCATCGGCGGTGAACGGAGTCGGGAGGATGGGGATAATGCCGTCAATCAGGAATTGGTTGTGCATGGGCCAGCCATCTGGATCAGGAGGAGCAGTATATCGTCCGGATCGGGCGGGCCGCAAACATCTCAGTGCTTCACGCCGTGCTCGTGCATGCGGCGATGCACGCGTTCCCGCGCGTCGGCCAGCGTCTTCAGCACCCGCGCGTATCGCTCCGCGTCCGGCCGGGTGGCCAGGCTCTTCACCCAGGTCTCCGAGCCGTCGATCAGCGTGAGCATGTACGCCGCCGTTTCCGCCGAGAACAGCTCCTTGCCGGGCACGGTCAGGTAGACCGGCGAGGTGTGCGCGGCGATGCGAATCCAGGCGGAAAGCAGGCGCGACGCGCAGCGCGCGGCGAGCCATCCCGGTCCATCCACGCGGATCTGGGAGCGCAGTCTCATCGTCCGCGCCCCCTCCTTGTCTTCCTCCGCCGCTACCACCTCGCCGTTGCGAACGATCTCCAGCCGGTGGATCGGAAACGCGCTCGTCACCTCGGCGGCCGCCTCGACAGTCCCGCCGCCCGCGCCCAGGGCGATCTCCGCTCCCGGCGGCTTGCCGTCGGCCTGGAACATCAGCAGCGGCCCGGAGGTCATGAAGGTGTTGCCGCCGCGAACCGCCTTGGTCCAATTGGCGAAGGTGAATTCCTCCTGGCCGAGGTGCGCGTAGACTCGTTGCGCGCCGACGGGAATCCACGCGCCCATCTTGTCGGTGCCCGAAACCGCCGGGAGCCGGTAGCCGCAGTTGAGATACCGGTACCACTCCAGGAACCTCAGGTTGTTGAAGTGCTCCGACATCCCGGTCGGGTACATTTCGACGGCGTCAATCTTGCCCAGCGCGACCAGCGCCGCCAGCTCCGCCGTCGGATAGGGGAAATGGACCGACACCACCAGGCCGTCGCCCTCGCGGCACCGGTCCGCCCATTCGGCCAGCGTGTTCCAGACGGGATCGCCGATGTAGCTCTCCGAAGGCCCGCCGGCCGACATCGGATACACCGGCTCGCCCCTGCCGCGCAGCAATGCCAGGTGTCCGAGAATGTGCTGCCGGTTCTCCGTGCTGACGCGCACTTCTGTTTCGCCGTCGCTCGAGCGCAGCGGCCCGTAGGCCAGGTCGCCGACGTTCGTGAACAGGTCGGCCCACTGCGCCGCCAGCAGGTTGACGAGGTTGAGGCCTTCCGCCTGCCCTTCCAGCACGGCGGTCGACGGCGAGAGAAAATGCACGTGCGTGTCGGCGCTGACCCAGCCCTTCGATCGGACCTCGGCCAGCCGCGAAATCTCCAGCCGCAGTTCCCGCTGGTCCGCCGCGATGTGGAGCTTCCGCCGGACCGGCTCGTACTCGAATCCCTTGCTGATCTCGACGTGCACTTCCCCGGTTGGCAGCTCCGCCTGGAATGTTCCATCCACGTAGGCGAACGAGCTGTCGGCCCATTTCAGGTCGGCGCCGTAATCCTGGAACCAGCCGGCGTTGATCTCCGTGCGATGCCCGTAAGGCGGGATGTAGCGCCCGTCATTCGAGCGAAACGCCAGGCGGACGGGCGCCGGGCGTCCGGTCGTGGAATCCACGACCGTGCCGTGAAGCCAGACTTTGTGCTTCTCGAGCAACTGGATCCTCGCGCCGGGCCGTCGCGCCTCCAGTTCCCGGTCCGCGGAAGCCTGGCCGAGTTCGAACTCGAACGCCCGCCGCGAGTCTTTGTCGCGCAAAACGAGCGTCGCGTCCGGGCTGGCCGAGACCTCGGCGTACAGGAAGCCGGCCTCGCTGTCCGGGTTCCGCTCGGCCAGACTTTTGAGAGCCGACATCAGCCAGGCCTTCGAATCAAAGCGGGGCAGGGAATACGTCCGCGCCACGACCCCCAGGTCGACCTTGACTTCCCAGTCGCCGCTCTCCTTCGGCAGGCGGATCCGGTACAGCGTGAGCCGCTCGTAGCGCAGCGGGTTCTCGCGCCCGTGATAGAGCGTCAGGCCGCAGACGAACAGCGGATCGTCCGCCTTCGCCGCCAGCCGCAGCGAGCGAAGGCCGCGATCCGGATTCGGATTCTCCAGCGCGCAGATCCACAGCGTTCCTTGCCATTGGGAAGCGGACTCTCCGGAGGGATAGCTGGCATCCAGCGCGGCTGTCTGCTGCTCGCCCCAGTCCATCGCGTTGCGAACGGAGTCGGTCAGTTGCAGCGGGGCGTGGCTTCGGTGCGGCGCCGCGGCGAAGCAAAGGTGCCCCCACGGGTAACTCAATGCGCCGGCCTCAAACCTGCGCCGGATCAGGCTCCGGTGCTCGGAGCCGTCTTCGTAAACCATCACCGCTTCGGCGAGCGGCTGGCCCACTCGCTCGATCACGCTCTTGCCGGGCGGCGGCGACTCGTTCTCGTCCCAGTTGCAGAATTGCGCCAGACACAGGAAGGACGCCTTGCTCCCGATCGGGATCTCCACGCGCTCGGCGGACCAGGCCTTCCGCGCCAGGCTGAGCGCGATCCACTTCTTTGCGTCCGTCCCTTCCGGGCCGAGCAGAAACGGAATGCCCCGGTACACCTGCCGTCCGCTCGGGGTGCGGATCAGCTTGTCGCGCGCCGACTCCGCCGACAGATGCCCGGCTTCCTCCACCGGCCCGACATCCGCCGCCGACGCGTGGAAGTGCTTCGAGCAGTCAAGCGGCGTGCACTTGCCGGACGCCTCCACAGAAGCCGCCGCCTGCGCCGCGGCGAGCAGCCGCAAGCTCGGAGTCCCCGCCGCTACCGTCTTCAAGAAACTTCGTTTGGTCAGCCTGTAGTCTTCCATCCATTCCCTCCACGCGTCCCATTGTCCTCCAGCGCGGGGTACATTGGAACCCGGAGGCTTCCATGCGTCTTTTTCGTGCCCTGCTGCTGGCGCCGGCGCTCATGCCGGCCCAGGCGCCGTTCTCGAAACACTACCTCCCCGTCCGGCAGTACTCCCAGGAGGAAAACCAGGCCATCGTCCGTAAGTTCCACGACCTGCGCGTCACCGACGTTGTGGACGGCCTCGACGTCGTCGGCCTGCAAGACGTGACGGTCATGGACCCCGGCATCAAGCAGCTTTGGCGGGATGAGCAGAAGTTCACCCACCGCATCTACGGAGTGGCGGTGACGCTGCGCATCGTGCCGCCCCAGGAGCGGGCGCCGATCTTCCCCTCGCACGCCGAGTTCGCCCAATGGGAGTCGGCGTGGTACAAAGCCAGAATCCCCGGCGATTTCGAAGAACACCTGAAGCCGGACACGATCCTGGTGATCGACGCCTCGCGCACGCGCGACGTCGGCTTCTGCGGCTCCAACAACGCGCTGAGCTGGTTCTCCCGCGGCATGCGCGGCATCGTCACCGACGGCGGCTGCCGCGATTCGGACGAGATGATCCTCCAGCGCATCCCCGTCTATCACCGCGCATCCACGCGCGGCATCGATCCCGGCCGGGTGATCATCGAGTCCTACAACACGCCGATCAACGCCGGCGGCGCCCTTGTCATGCCGGGCGACGTCATTGTGGCAGACACCGAAGGAGTGGTTGTGGTTCCCAGGGCCAAGGCCGAAGCGGTGGCCGCCGCCGCCCGGAAGATTCAGGAGGACGACAAGGCGGGCCGCCGGCGCCTCTACGAAAAGACGGGCCGCCCGCTCGACTTCACCGTGAAGTAACTTCCGCCTGCCTGCGGCTCTGCGAAGCTGAATGGAAACTTACTAAGCCCGGCCGGTGTCTGTTCTCATTTGAGGGCAGACCGCGATGTTCGAGCAATCGTTTCTCAACGGAGCCGCCAGGACCCGGAAACCCTGGACGGTCGCTGTGTCGTTCTTGAGCCAGTTCGCGCTGGTGGGGCTCGGAGTTCTCTATCCGCTGATTCGCACGGAAGCGCTGCCGCGGGCTTCCTTGCTGGGGCGGGTCTTCGCACCCGAGGCGCCGAGGGGCCGCAAGCCCGAGCCTGCGCCGGAGCGGCCGCCGCTCCGGCAGCCGCCCAAGCCGTTCAGACCCGGTCAGCTCATGCAGCCGTCCCGAATCCCCGACAAGGTCGCCAGGATCGTCGACGCGCCGCCGGCGTTGGCCGCGCCCGGGCCGGAGACTCCCGGCATTCCCGGCGGACTGGCCGGAGCCGGCGAGCTGCACCCGACCCTCCGCCGGTTGCTCGAAAAAACTTACCTCCGGTCTCCAGCGCCGCCGGCCGAACCCGTGGCGCCGGCAAAGCCGATCGAGCGAGTCAAGGTTGGCGGCGACGTCAAGCCTCCCGCCCCGATCTACACGCCGAAACCGGTGTATCCCCCGATCGCCCGCGCCCATCGAATCTCCGGGGTCGTGCGCCTGGAGGCGGTCATCGCCACCGATGGCGCCGTCAAGAACCTGCGGCTCATTCACGGTCATCCGCTACTGGCGCCGGCCGCGTTCGAGGCCGTCCGCCAGTGGCGGTACACCCCGACGCTGCTGAACGGAGATCCGGTGGAAGTCGTCATGCAGGTGGACGTGAACTTCGTGCTCCAATGAGGCGGGCCATCGTTCGGTTGCGCGGCGGGCTTGCCGCCGTTCGCTACATTCTCTCCAGCACGTCGTAGTTCGCGTTCATCACCACCCGCGACGGCTTCTGCCGCAACATCGCCCGGATGCGGCTGGCATCTCCGCGTCCAGGTTGTCGATCGATTCGGAAGCCAGCATGGCTTCCAACATGCTTCGCGGTTCTTCCACGCGATGCCGGACGCGGTCGCGAAAATCCTTCAACACGCCCGCGGCGCGGGGCTCCGCTGCCGCTGACCTCGCATCCCGGCGCACTTCGGCGTATGTTTCATCCGTAAAGCAGA
>CAZACK010000162.1:0-8990 GCA_964483455.1 uncultured Solibacteraceae bacterium | reverse complement strand
GACGAGTTCATGCTTTGCGTCCAACCAGATGTCAAAGATCTGCGCGGCCCGCGCGGGGATCCTTGCGGAAGTCCGGGGCGCCGCCGGCCTCGAAAGCCGTTTTGAGCGTGCTGTCCCTGCCACCATCCGGCGGCACGTCGCAGGCCGAAACCTGCCCCGCCATGGCGCGCGGACAACCCCAACTCAAGAGCTTGGGAACCCTAAAAGAACTTCGGGAAGGCTTACTTCCTGCCGCCGCCCACAGCGACGGTCAATACGGCCGTTCCTCTAGCGTTATCGCCGTTTATTGATTCTACCAAAGCCCTCCCCCCAGCGCAAGCCTCGCGCGAAACTTTTTCTGGGAGTCTCGACCAGGCCACAAGAACAGCCCCACGCGGACGATCGCATGGGCGAAAAAAAGACGAAATGGCATTTCTCCAATCTGTTGATGCGACTGGCTTTGGGAGCAATAGGCGTTCGGCGCTGGCAGCAGGCCCGGCCTTCTACCATTTTCACCGGCCTCCCCTGGCTCGTTCAGGGAACCTGCCGGACGCTCGACAATTTTGCTCTTTGCTCACCCGACCTTTGGTTCCCCGCCCGGCGCCGCCCGTGGCGCTCACTCGCGCAATTTCACCCCAACGACACCGGACCGCAGCGAAAAACTTCGGTGGCTTTGCGCATTGGCGGCTTTCGTCAGATGAACTTGTATTCGCCCGGCACCGGCAGCGGCGGCGCCTCCATCGCCAGCTTGTAATCGAAGGCCCTCGGTTGGAGGTCCTGATTGGAGGCCATGATCATGTCCCAGGTGATCTCCCGGCCGGAGTACGCCGACTCGCGGGCCATGATGCAGGTCAGCGTGCTTTCGGCCACAGCCATCCCATGGTTGATGTACGGACCGTCGCCGCGGATGCTGGCGACCATGTCGGTGTGCTCCTGGACATAGGGGTTGACCCCTTTCGTCCCCATGTCCAGGCCGTTACTACGACCCTTGGAGCCGACGATCAGGTCGTCCACCTTCCCATAGCAACCCCGCGGATATTGCCGGCAGTGGCTGCTTAGGTGGACGCCGTTCGGGTAGACGAAGTCCGAGGACATGTGATCGTAGATGTTGCCGTACAATTCCTCTCGCGGCCGCCAGGCGGCGCCGCCGGAGGCGAACACCTTGACCGGATGGGCGCCCATCACCCAGTTCATGAAGTCGATGTTGTGGAAATGCTGCTCGACGATCTGGTCGCCGCAGATCCAGAGGAACGAGTACCAGTTGCGGTGCTGCCACTCCATGTCGCCCCACTTCGGATCGCGCTCCTTGGCGTGCATGACCGGGCCGCTCAGGTACCAGGAGGCAAGAGCAACAACGTCGCCGATGGCGCCGTCCTTGATCTTCCGGACCGTCTCAATGTACTCGGCTTGCGACCGCCGCTGGGCTCCGGAAACCACCGTCAGTTTCCGCTCTTCGGATTTCTTCACCGCGGCGATGAACCGCCTCGCGCCGACGGGGTCGGTGGCGATGGGCTTTTCGGTGAAAACATGCTTGCCGGCCTCGATCGCCGCTTCGAAATGTTCGGGCCGGTAGCCCGGCGGCGTGCACAACAGCACGATATCCACGCCGGAGGCGAGAAGCTTCTTATAGGCATCGAAACCGATGAAGTGGTGTTCGGGATCGACCTTGACGCGCCCGGCGATCGCCGGCGCTTTCTCCCGGAGACGGCGGAGGGAGCCTTCGAGCTTGTCCTCGAACACATCGGCCATGGCGATCAGTTCGACGTCTTCCGTGCCGGTCAGCAGGTTCTCGACGGCGCCGGTGCCGCGGCCGCCGCAGCCGACCAGGCCGGCCTTGAGGAGTTCGTTGCCGGCGCCGCGCACGAGCTGGGGTTTGACTACGCTAAGGGCGGAGACGCCCGCTCCGATGAGCTTTCTTCGAGTAAGAGCATTCATTGCTTCACCACCAAGACACAAGACACCAAGGGAAATGCTTTGTGCCTTGGTGCTTTTGTCGTGAAATGAAACATCACATGAACTTGTACTGGCCGGGGACGGGGAGCGGAGGCACCTCGACCGCGGCATCGTAGTGGAATGCCTTGGGCGTCAGATCGAGCTTGGAGGCCATGATCTGGTCCCAGGTAATCGCCTGGCCGGAGTAGGCGGCCTCGCGCGCCATGATGCAAGTCATCGTGCTTTCCGCCACCGCCATCGCATGGTTGATGTACGGGCCGTCGCCGCGGATGCTGCTGACCAGCGCGATGTGCTCGCGAACGTAGGGGTTCTCGAGCGGGTCGCGGAAACCGGCGCGCACGTCCTGGCCCGTGCCGCCCAGGTCGTGACAATTGCTCCGGCCTTTAGTCCCGACGGCCAGTTCGCTGACGTTCTGGTAGCAGCCCATGGGGTACTGCCGGCAGTGGCTGGTCATGTGCACGCCGTTGGCGTACTCGAACTCGGCGTCGAGATGGTCATAGATGTTGCCGTATTCCTCACTGCGAGGACGCCAGGCCACGCCGCCGGAGGCGAATACCTTGACCGGGTGGCCTTGCATCACCCAATTGCAGACGTCAATGTTATGGAGATGCTGCTCGACCACCTGGTCCCCGCAGATCCACACGAAGGAGTACCAGCTCCGGTTCTGAAAGACCATGTCGCTCCACATCGGGTCGCGTTTGCCCTTGGGACCGGGCCAGCCGCCGCCGAGGAACTGGAGCACCGGGCTGCCCACCCAGTAGGCGTAGGTGGCCACGACATCGCCGATGGCGCCGTTGTGGATCTTGTCGATGGTCTGCTGGTAGTCGCGGGCGAACCGCCGTTGCGCGCCGGAAACCACGGTAAGCTTCTTTTCTTCGGACTTCCGAGCCGCGTCCATGAAGCGCCGCACGCCGACCGGGTCGGTGCCGAAGGGTTTTTCGCAGAAGACATGCTTGCCGGCGGCGATGGCGGCTTCGAAGTGGATGGGGCGGTACCCGGGCGGCGTCGCCAGCAGCACGACGTCGATGTCGGACTTCAGCACCTTCTCGTAGGCGTCGAAGCCGACAAAGTGGTGGTCGGGCGGGACTTTGATTCGCTCGGCCACCTTGGGGTCGTTGGCCTTGCGCATCTGGTCCAGCGACCGTTCCAGCCGGTCCTCGAAAATGTCGGCCATCGAGATGAGCTCGACGTTTGGATCGCCGGTCAGGAGATTCACGACCGCTTCGGTGCCTCTTCCGCCGCAGCCGACCAAACCGGCCTTCAGCACCTCGTTGCCGGCGCCTCGGACAAGCTCCGGCTTGACGATCGTAAATGCCGATGCGCCGGCGCCGGCGGCAGTTGACTTCTTCAGGAATGAGCGCCTGGATAGAGTGTCGGAAACGTTTTGCATGAATTCACCTCGGAGGGACCATTCTATATCGAGCGGGGGAGGCGCGGAGCCTTGCTCCGTCACGGCTGAGGCGCCGCCTCCGCCTCCCGCCTCAATCCGGTCAATTCTGGAAACCTGTGGCTACTCCGCGGCCGGTCGGTCAGTACTTGACGTCCGACGTACCGAGGACATCCTCACCATTCTTGAGCCGCTCGATGGTGGCGCTCAGCCATTTCTTCACCCGCTCGATGAGTTCTTCCCGGTCGACGCGGCCTTCCAGGGTCTTCACCGTGTCCCCCGCTTTGTTCAACGGGATGTAGTGACACGGCAAGTCCTTGTTCCGGTGTTCCTCCGGCACGGCTTCCATCAACACGCAGTCCTCATGGCAGTCCTCCTTGTGATACGGGACCAGCCAATGGTTGATGCAGCTTGGAGTGTGGTAGAAAATCGGCCGTTCCACCGGAGGTTCGCCGGCGGGACTGCCATAGCCCCCACCCTCGATGAAGTCCAGTTCGGCTTCCAACAGCCTGATCAGATCCGACTTGTTGCTCGCCATGAACACCCCGCTGAGTCGTATCGAGTATACACCAGGTCCTCCGTGCCGCAGACCCCCTTCGGCGCCATGGTCGACGTCACTGGACGAGACGGCCAACGCCCATGTCGACCGGCGTCGGCATCTGCTTCACTCAGGTGGCGGCCATCCATGGAGCCGTGCGGGGGGGATCGCGCCACAGAGCCGCCGCAGAGGCAGTTGCCGGAGTCAGGCCGATAGCCCGTTCGACCGATAACCTTCGTTATGAGAGGCCCAGGCTTGGCTATGCTCAGGCACTGTTACCCGCGAATCGAAAGATAGGATTCCCACGCGAGAATTTCCGGTTTACGATGCGGTCATGCTGGGTCTAGAGAAATTGCTCCAGTCCGAGCCCACGACGGGTGATCGACGCCGTGGGCGCCGGTTCGACTTGAAGCTGAAATGCCGCGCATCCAGGCTCTTTAGCAAGTCCAGGAGCCTTGCGGGCGTCACGGAAAACTTCAGCCGGTCGGGGATTCTCGTCCGGTTCGCCAACGCGCAGGCGGTGGAATTCTTCGCCAACCGCCAGGAGCCCGTGAAGATTGTCGTCGAGTTGCCACAGAGCCCAAGCTTCCCCGGCCGTTGCCTGGAATGCATGGGCAACGTTGCCCGCATCGCCGAAGTGGGCACGGATGCCCCTTACGTGGCGTTCGAAATCGGGCGAATTCAGGTAAAGGACACCAGTACCGCAAATCTCCGCTCGATGTCAGTCCTCGGGCGGCCTCAATGATCGTCCGCTGGACGATACAATAGCCCTAGGTTCCCGACCGCCTGGAGTCTGAGCCCGGCCGCAGCGCGGGCGTCCCTGCTTGCCCGGCGCTGTGGGCTTGTCCAATCGGTCGGCTGCCTGGCGGGCCGCGATGCACCTGTCCGGTTTTGATCCGCTTGTCGAGGAATGGTTCCGCCGGCGCTTCACCGCCCCGACCGAGCCGCAGATCCTCGGCTGGCCCGCGATCCGCGCCGGGCGCGATGTTCTCATCGCCGCGCCCACCGGATCCGGCAAGACCCTCGCCGCCTTCCTCCTCTGCCTCGACGGTCTCGTCAAAGCGGCCCGCGCGGGCCCGCTGCCCAACCGCATCCAGGCGGTCTACGTGTCGCCGCTCCGCGCGCTCAGCAACGACATCCGGAAGAACCTCGAGGCGCCTCTGTCGGAGATCTCCGGGATGGGCGCCGCGCAAGGCGTCCCTCTGTCGGCCATTCGCGTCGCCCTGCGCACCGGCGACACCCCGGCCTGGGACCGGCGCCGCATGGCCGAGGAGCCGCCGCACATCCTGGTGACCACGCCCGAGTCCCTGTTCCTCCTGCTCACTTCCGACAGCGGGCGCCGGATGCTGGGCACGGCGCGGGCGGCCATCGTCGACGAGATCCACGCGGTGGCCGACGACAAGCGCGGATCGCATCTCGCGCTGTCGCTCGCGCGCCTGGATTCCCTTGTAACCCGCAACGGGCTGCCGCGGCCGCAGCGCATCGGTCTGTCGGCGACCGTGAAGCCCATCGACGAGGTAGCCCGGTTCCTCGCCGAAGACGCGCGCATCGTCAACGTCGGCCACCGGCGCGACATGGACCTCCACGTCGAAGTCCCCCGCGACGAACTCGGCGCGGTGGCCAGCAACGAGCTGTGGGCCGAGATCCACGACCGGCTGGCCGAGCTGATCCGCGCTCGCCGCACCACCCTGGTGTTCGTCAACACGCGCAGGCTGTGCGAGCGCGTCTCGCACCACCTGGCGGAACGGCTCGGCGAGGCGGCGGTGCTCCCGCATCATGGCAGCCTGTCGCGGAAACTGCGGCTCTCGGCCGAGGAGCGGCTGAAGAGAGGCGAGCTGCACGCGGTCGTGGCCACCGCCTCGCTCGAGCTCGGCATCGACATCGGCACGGTGGACCTGGTCTGCCAGGTGGGCTCGCCGCGCTCGATCGCGGTGGCGCTCCAGCGGATCGGCCGCTCGGGTCACTGGGTCGGCGCGCGCCCCGAAGGCCGGCTGTTCGCCACCACCCGCGACGAACTGGTGGAATGCGCCGCGTTGGTCCGGGCCATTCGCGCCGGCGACCTGGACCGGCTCGAAATCCCGCGCGCGCCGCTGGATGTGCTCGCGCAGCAGATCGTGGCCGAAGCCGCCTGCGAAGAATGGGGCGAGGACGACCTGTTCCGCCTGGTGCGTTCTGCGTATCCCTACCGTGAACTGGACCGCCGCGATTTCGACGACGTGATCGAGATGCTTTCCGAGGGCATCGCGGGCGCGCGCGGCCGCAGCGGCGCCTTCCTCCACCGCGACCGCGTGAACGGCAGGCTCAAGGGCCGTCGCGGCGCGAGGCTGGCGGCGGTGACCTGCGGCGGGGCCATCCCGGACAACGCCAACTACACCGTCGTGGCCGACCCGGAGGCGATCACCGTCGGAACCGTGGACGAAGACTTCGCGGTCGAGAGCATGGCCGGAGACGTGTTCCTGCTCGGCACCATGTCCTGGCGCATCCGCCGCATCGAAAGCGGAAGGGTGCGCGTCGAGGACGCGCACGGCGCGCCGCCGTCGATTCCCTTCTGGCGCGGCGAGGCGCCGGGCCGCACCCTCGAGCTTTCCCGGGAAGTGTCGCGCCTCCGCGAGGCGATCGTCGCCCGGCCGCCCGAAGAGGCTTGCGAACTGCTGATGCGCGAATGCGGGCTCGACTGCCGCGGCGCCCAACAGGCGGTCGAGTACGTCCACGCGGGTCGGGCGGCGCTTCCGGCGCTGCCTGCCTCCGGCACCGTGATCGCCGAGCGGTTCTTCGACGAAGCCGGCGGCATGCAGCTCGTGCTGCACGCTCCCTTCGGCGCGCGGATCAACCGCGCCTGGGGACTGGCGCTGCGCAAGCGCTTCTGCCGCAGCTTCAACCTCGAGCTCCAGGCTGCCGCCACCGACAACGGCATCGTCATTTCGCTCAGCGAGCAGCATTCCTTCCCCCTCGAGATCGTCTTCGAATTCGTCAAGACCCACACCGTGGAGTACCTGCTGACACAGGCGCTGCTCGCCGCCCCGATGTTCACCGTGCGCTGGCGGTGGAACGTCTCGCGGGCGCTGGCCGTGCTGCGGTTCGCCGGCGGCCGCAAAGTGCCGTCCCCGATCCAGCGCATGCGCTCTGACGACCTGCTGGCTGCCGTCTTCCCGGACCAGGCGGCGTGCGCCGAGAATCTCACCGGCGACATCCGCATCCCCGACCACCCGCTGGTGAAGGAGACGATCGGTAACTGCCTGCACGAGGCCATGGACCTCGAAGGGCTGCGGGCGGTGCTGGACGCGATCGAGAGCGGCCAGATCCGCACGCTCGCCATCGACACGCCCGAGCCTTCTCCGTTTTCGCACGAGATCCTCAATTCGAATCCCTACGCATATCTCGACGACGCGCCGCTCGAGGAACGGCGCGCCCGCGCGGTGCAGTTGCGCCGTACGCTGCGGGCCGATGTCGCCGGTGGCGCCGGCGCGCTCGATCCGAGTGTCATTGCCGAGGTGGGCTCCGATTCCTGGCCGGTGGTTCGCGATCCCGACGAATTGCATGACGCGATGCTTACGCTGGTCACGCTGCCGCCCGTCGAGAAATGGGCACAGTGGCTTCCGCCACTGGTCGAGGCGCGGCGCGCAACGACCATGGACGCCGGAGGCCGGCCCTTCTGGACGGCTGCCGAACGCCTCGAACTCGCCCGCAGGCTGCACCCCCAGGCGGTCGAGCTTCCGCCGATCGCGGCCGTCCCCAGCGCCGGCGTGCCGGAGCAGCCCGAAGACTGCGCGGCCGCGGTCCTCCGCGGCTGGTTGGAATCAACTGGCCCGATCACCGCCACCCAACTGGCCTCGCGCCTCGCCCTGCCGCAAGAACTCATCGACGCCGGCCTCGCGCGCCTTGAAGCCGAAGGACAGGTCCTTCGCGGACATTTCACCGGCCCGGCCTCCGCCGGCGAAGTCGAATGGTGCAACCGCCGCCTCCTCGCCCGCATCCACCGGCTGACGATCGGCAAGCTGCGCCGCGAGATCGAGCCGGTTAGTCCCGCCGATTTCATACGGTTCCTTACCCGCTGGCAGCATGTCTCGCAAGGCAGGCAACTGCACCGCGTCGACGGCACGCTCGAAGTGATCCGCCAGCTTCAGGGCTACGAGATCCCGGCCGCGGCCTGGGAGTCTTCGGTGCTTCCGAGACGAGTTGCGCAGTACAATCCCGAGTTCCTCGACCGGCTGTGCCTGTCGGGCGAGGTGATGTGGGGCCGGCTGTCGCGCCCGGCGGCGTTCGACGGCCACGAACCCTCGGGCCGCCGCATCCGGCCCACCCGCGCCGCACCGGTGGCGATCTTCCTGCGCGAGGACGCGGAAACATTTCTTGCGGGAGACGTTGCCGGCGACGGAAACGCGCTGTCCCATCCGGCGCGCGAGGTGCTGGCGGAGCTCGAGCGGCGCGGCGCCTCGTTCTTCGCGGAATTGCAGCGCTCGACCGGGCGGCTTCCGAGCGAGGTCGAGGACGCGCTCTGGGAACTGGTGGCCGCCGGGCTGGTGACGGCGGACGGATTCGAGAATCTGCGCGCGCTGCTCGACCCGAAGCGGCGGCGCGGCGAAGGCCGAGGGCGCAGCGCCCGCCCGAGACACGCCGCCGGGCGCTGGGCGCTGCTTCGGCAATTGCATGCGCCTGCCCCGGCTGCACCGGCGGAGCCCTTCGCGCGCCACCTGCTCAAGCGCTGGGGCGTGGTCTTCCGCGACCTGCTGGCGCGCGAGTCGCTCGCCCCGCCGTGGCGCGATCTGCTGGTGGTGCTGCGCCGCATGGAGGCCCACGGCGAGGTGCGCGGCGGCCGCTTCGTCGCCGGATTCGTCGGCGAGCAGTTCGCCACGCCCGAGGCGGTCGACTTGCTGCGCGCCGTGCGCCGCGACGCGCCGAGCGGCGAGCTGGTCACTCTCTCCGCTGCCGATCCGCTCAACCTCACCGGCATCGTGCTCCCCGGCGAGCGAACCAGCGCCCTGGCCGGCGGAACGATCCGCTTTCGCGACGGCGTGCCGGCCCTGGAGAAACCACACGCCCACGCCGTCGCATGATCGCCGCCGGCGATACAATGCGGTCATGGTGCGTCCTGAAAGACGCGTTGTTCTAGCAGGTGCAAGTCCTGCCCGGGTA
>CAZACK010000161.1:0-9021 GCA_964483455.1 uncultured Solibacteraceae bacterium | reverse complement strand
GCCGGGGCCCGAGCCAAAGTAGGAAGTCTGTGGAAGCGAGACCGAGCCAAAAACCGGAATCTTTTCCGGTTTTGTCCGCGCAAGTGCTTTCTTTTCAATCTTGAGAATCGCAAACCGGAAATATTTCCGGTTTTTCGAGATACACTGCGCCAAAGGAGAACAAGCAATGGCAACCTTCGGACTCATCGAATACGACCAGGCATCCCCGGAGGTCCGCGCCGTCTTCGACGACATCATGGCCACCCGGCAGACGGACTCGGTCAACAATTTCTGGAAGGCGATCGCCCATAATCCGGCCCTGCTGCGCCGGACCTGGAGGACGCTGAAGGAGATCATGGCTCCCGGCGCCCTTGACCCGCTGGTGAAGGAGATGATCTATGTCGCCGTCAGCGTGACCAACGGGTGCGGCTACTGCATCGCCTCGCACACCGCCGCCGCCCGGAAGGCCGGGATGACGGAAGAGATGTTCGCCGAGCTGATGGCGGTGGCGGGAATGGCGAACGACACCAACCGGCTGGTCAGCGGCTACCAGGTGGAGATCGACGAGCGGTTCAGGACCTCCGGGTAAGGCTCGTCGATGGGTGAATTGGATCTAGCCCGCAGAGCCGCGGAGGGCGCGGGGAAAGACTAAGTGTCCACGGGCTCACGGGCTTCGACTGGAATGCGAACCTGCGTTACGATGAGTGATGCGTAAGGAGATGCCATCTGCAACGATCATTCCATTCGAAGCCCTTCGCGGCATCCTGAGAGGTACGCGGCGGCGGCCTCTCTCCATCCGTGAGATGGATAGGGCGATCAAGACGAGCGTTCTGTCTCGTTGGACGCGGGCCTCGGGCGCGGCGAAGTGACTGGCATCGACACGGACACCCTATTTCGCTCCAATGACGACGCGGCTGGCTTCCGGCTGCTGTGACGCGCCGGCCTCATCGGAGGATTCCAGCCTCATACGGGTGCTGACGCGCGCCGAACAACTCCGCTCAGGTTCGTCCGGCGGACCCGCGCGATGCGGTCGGAAGCGACGGGGTGGGTCGCAAAGCGGGCAGGGGTCTCGGCCAGAGCTTCCGCTTCAACCTGCTCGACCCAGTTCGCAGGTGCGTTCCGCCGGCGGCTCGCTACCAGAGCCGGGATGTCGTCCGCCAGCCGGCGAAGCCGCCAGTTCTGCTCGACATCAGCGCTCTCATGGTTTGTTCAAATGCATCGGCGCCGGCGATCAAGGCCTCCGAGCGGTCGGCGCCATACTCCATTTGCCGGCTGAACCAGCAGCTCGCCAGGTTTCTCAGCCACACGTATCGACTGGATCAGAAACTGAACACGCACGCCGGTTCGCTGCCTGGCAACGTCGCTGCTTTCGTCGCCCGGCCCTACATCTTCTGCCAGATTTCCGTCCACCGCAGCCTTCCATCGGGGCCGTCGCGGCGCAACGACCGCCGCATCGTCGTGCCGTCTCTGGAAACGCTCGTCGTCGCCTCTTCCGTGAACAGCCCGTCATCGGACCGGTACAGGGAGAAAACCGTGGAGTTGTCGATCCGCTTCACGGTGATCTTCCCGGGGCCGACCGAGCGGGTGACCGGATATTCCTTTCCGTCGAGGGCTCCGGCGAAACTGAAAGGCCTGGTGTCCTCGCCGGAGGCGTACACGATACTGCCGGTGTATTGGAGGCGCGGCTCCTCGTGGGTGATGATCACCACCGCCGTCACCGGCTTCTGCACCTTGCCCCATCTGGATTTCTCCACGTTGAGATGCCAGGTTCCGGTGAGGCTGGCCACTTGCGCCTGCGCCGCGCCGAGTGAGAGAGCGATCAGGACCGGAACCGTGCGGGTGAATCCGCTGGTCATGGATGCTTCCCTCCTTCACCAGGGAGTGTAGCGCTCCGTGAGGTTGGGCGGTTATTCGGTTATCTGGTTGTTCGGTCGGTTATGCGGTTGTTCGGTTGTTCGGTTTGGGGGGTTGGGCAGTGTATACTTTCCAGAGCCTTGCCATGCTCGACCTGAACCTGGACCACGTGTCTCCGCCTCCGCGCAAAAAAGACTACCGTATCGGGGTGATTGGCGCCGGCTTCATTGTGAATGACGTGCAGCTTGTGGCCTACGGCCACGCCGGCTACAACGTGCAGGCGATCGCCTCGGCCGATCCGAGCCTGACGCGTCAGGCCGCCCAACGGCACGGCATCCCGAAGACCTGCGAGACCTGGCAGGAACTGATCGCCGACACGTCCCTCGAGGTGATCGACGTGGCGGTTCCGCCGGGCGCGCAGCCGGAGATCCTGAGGGCGATCGCCGGGCAGTCGGGTCATGTGAAGGGCGTGCTGGCGCAGAAGCCGCTGGCGCTGAACTACGGCGAGGCGAAACAAGTGGCCGAGACCGTCGCCGCCGCAGGCATCACGCTCGCGGTCAACCAGAACATGCGCTACGACCACTCGGTGCGGGCGATGAAGACGGTGCTGAACCGCGGCTACATCGGCGAGCCGGTGCTCGGCACCATCGAGATGCGCGCCAGCCCGCACTGGGCGCCGTGGTGCGCCGACTACGGCCGGCTCACGCTGCTCATCATGAGCATCCATCACCTCGACACGTTCCGCTACTGGTTCGGCGATCCCGAGAGCGTCTACGTGAGCGCCCGCAAGGATCCGCGCACCGGGGCGCGCTTCGACCACACCGACGGCATCTCGCTCTACATCCTCGAGTACGCGAACGGCCTGCGCGCCTCCGCCTGGGACGACGTGTGGGCGGGCCCGTGGAAGGAAGGCTCGGCGGGCGACGTATACATCAAGTGGCGGGTCGAAGGAACCGACGGCCTCGCGATCGGCACGATCGGCTGGCCGGCGTGGCCGAATGCGCAGCCGAGCACCATCCGGTTCACCACGAAGCAGGCCGGAACGTCGTGGTTCGCGCCGGAATGGAAAGAAGTCTGGTTTCCGGACGCCTTCGGGGGCACCATGGGCCAATTGCTGGAGGCGCTGGCCACCGGCACGGAGCCGGCCCTCGGGGCTCGCGATAACCTGCACACCATGGCCCTCGTCGAGGCGTGCTACCGGTCGCTGGCCGAGCACCGTCCGGTGCGGCTGGAGGAGATTCTCTCGGGAGGGCATTCATGAATCTCGGGCTCATTAATTCCGCCTGGCTCGGATCGCCGCTCGGAACGGCGGAAGGGATCCGGCAGACGAAGCGGATCGGCTTCGACTCGATCGACATCTTCGCCGATCCCATGGAGATCGACATCCGGGAGCGGAAGCTGATCAAGGACACCTGCCGCGCCGAAGGCCTTCCGATCATCTCTGTCTGCTGCGTCGCGCTGGGCATCGCCGATTTCAACACGCCGGTGCGGCGGTTCCACGCCGAGCGCATCCGGAAATACCTCGACCTTGTCTACGAGCTCGAGGCGAAGAACCTGCTGCTGGTGCTCGGCGAGTACATCTGGCAGCAGGAAGTGATCCGGCCGCGGGACCAGTGGGCGTGGGCGGTCGAGGAAACGCGAAAGGCGGGCGAGTACGCCGCCTCGCTGGGACTGGAGATCGCCATCGAGCTCGAACCGTTCAAGCTGTCCATCGTGAATTCGCTCGACGGGATGGACGCGCTCCTGCGGGACGTCGGCGTGCCGGCTGTGAAGGCGAACCTCGATATCTCACACCTGGCGCTGGTCGGCGCGCCGGCCGAGAGAATCGCCGATCTCAAAGGCCGCATCGCCCACATCCACTTCTCGGACTGCGACGGCAAGGTTCACGGCGACCTGCCGCCGGGACGCGGCGTCGTCGATTTCCCGCCCTATCTGCGGGCGGTCAAGGACACCGGCTTCGACGGCACGCTGTCGATCGAGCTCGAATACTCGCCCGAGCCGGACAAGATCGTCGACTGGGTGACGGAGGCGTACGCGGCCACCGACCGGCTGATGGCCGAGGCGGGTCTGCGGCGTCCGTAGCCGGGACCGTCCCGGCTCTACCGAACGGCCGCGGGTCCGAGGTCCGCCGCAACACGAAACCCGAGATAGAAGTTCCTGGTCCCGGCCGGATATTTCCCGCGGTTCGCGGAACGTACGCTCGGCGGAATGTAGACCCATGAGCCGCCCCGAAGTACGCGTTCCTGGCAAGGCCCGGAGACCCATGCGGAACCGTTCTCCGGTGCGCCCGTGTAGCTATCGTGATAGCAGTCCTGCACCCACTCCCAAACGTTGCCCAGCATGTCGTGCAGGCCGAACCGGTTCGGCCTGAAGCGTCCGGCCGGCGATGTTTGCCCGAAGCCGTCGTCACAGCCGTGGCGGGACCATTCGAAACGGTTCGCACGCCGCCCTCGATCGTCGTAGACGTTGGCATGCGTGCATGCCTCGTCCGGATCGTCGCCCCAGTAGCGCGAAGTAGTCGTGCCGGCTCGTGCCGCGTATTCCCATTCCGCCTCGGTCAACAGCCGGTACTTCTTCCCGCACTTTCGGCTGAGCCAGCCCGCGTATGCCTGCGCATCGTCCCAGGAAACGCAGACCACCGGATGATCGCCGGTTTGGGGATACCCCGGGTCTCGAAACGTCCTGCCTTTGCGCAGCTCCCAGCGTCCGCTCTCGTACGTTGAGCAACTGTCGCCGTAGTCGTGCCCGGTCTGGCTGACGAACCGCTCAAACTGGTCTCGGGTGACTTCGTACTTGGACACGGCAAACGGTCCCGCGACCGATACGTCGTGTTGCGGCGCTTCATCGCCTTTGCGTTCGGCTTCATGCGCCGGAGAGCCCATCGTGAATCGCCCCCAGGGCACAACCAGCATTTCCGGGCAGGCGTCGCAGTCGCGAAAAGCACCCGGCGGCGGAGACTCGCCGGATTGCACGGCGTTTGCAAGGACAATCAAGCGGACAATTCGGGCTGTCAAGCTATCTCCCGTCAGTTGACTCTAGTCGACCTGCCGCCGGTCCGCAAGAAACAGGGGATCGGATATGATGTCCTCTCCGGCTGAATCCCATGCAACTCCATACCCTCGACTGGATCATCGTTGCCCTGTCCATCCTGATTTGCTTCGTGCCCGCGCTGTTCTTTGGGAAGCGCTCGGGCAAAGACACTTCGGAGTTCTTCGCTTCCGGCCGCTCGGTGCCGTGGTGGCTGGCGGGGCTGTCGATGGTCGCCACCACCTTCGCCAGCGACACGCCGAACCTGGTCACCAATTTCGTCCGGACGCAGGGAGTGGCCGGCAACTGGCAATGGTGGGCGTTCACCCTCACCGGCGTGGCCACGGTGTTTTTCTACGCGCGGCTGTGGCGCCGCTCGGGCGTGCTGACTGACCTGGAGTTCTACGAGCTGCGGTACTCGGGCAAGGCGGCGAGCGTCGTGCGCGGATTCCGCTCGCTGTACCTCGGCATCTTTTTCAACTGCATCATCATGGCCACGGTGAACCTGGCGGCGTGCAAGATCGCCGGCATCCTGTTCGGCCTGACCCGCTGGCAAACGCTGGCGGCGGTGGGCCTGCTCAACGTCATCTTCGCCGCGCATTCCGGCTTGTGGGGAGTGCTGGTGATCGACATGATCCAGTTTTTTATCAAGATGTCGGCGGTGATCGCGGCGGCGTGGTTCGCGGTGCGCCTTCCGCAGGTCGGCGGCCTGAGCGGGCTGGTGGAGAAACTTTCGAACGTGAGCGGGCCGGGCGGCCTGAACTACCTCAACATGATGCCCGACTTCACCAGCAACTGGGAGCTGGCGGTCGCCATCTTCATCATGCCGATGGCGGTGCAGTGGTGGGCGGTGTGGTATCCCGGCGCCGAGCCGGGCGGCGGCAGCTACATCGCGCAGCGAATGCTCGCCTCGCGGACCGAAAAGGACTCGCTCGGCGGCACGCTGTTCTTCAACGTCGCCCACTACGTGCTGCGGCCCTGGCCGTGGATTCTGGTCGGGCTGGCCTCGCTCATTGTCTACCCGGAGCTATCCGACATTCAGAAGGCATTCCCGAATCTCGACCCGTCTCTGCTCGGCCACGACATTGCGTACCCCGCGATGCTGAAGTTCCTCCCCGTCGGCTTCATGGGCCTGATGGTCGGCGGGTTGATCGCCGCCAATTCCTCGACCATCCTCACTCATCTCAACTGGGGGGCGTCGTACGTCGTCCACGATTTCTACCGGCGCTTCGTGAGGCCCGGCGCGGCGGAGAAGCACTATGTTCTGGCCGGGCGGCTGGCGACGATCGGCCTGTTCCTGTGCTCCTCGGCGCTGGTGTTCGTGATGGAGACGGCGCAGGACAGCTTCAACATCATTCTTCAGGTGGGCGCGGGGACCGGCCTGCTGTACCTGGTGCGGTGGTTCTGGTGGCGCGTCAACGCCTGGTGCGAGGTGGTGGCGATGGTCAGCTCGTTTGCTATCTCCGTGTTCTTCGTGATCCTGGGCCGGCAAGGCGTCGTTCTGGGGACGCACCAGAAGCTGTTCCTGACGGTGGCGTTCACCACTGTTTGCTGGCTGGCGACCGCCTGGCTCGCCCCGGCGACGGACCGCCGGACGCTGGTCGAGTTCTACAAAAAGGTGCGCCCGTTCGGACCCGGCTGGCGCCAGATCCGCATCGAAGCCGGCGTCTACGAAGCCGAGGCCGCTGAATCTGCGCGGCACGAGAACATCCCGCTGGCGCTGGTGGGATGGCTGGCGGGCTCGGTGCTGATCTGGTCGTCGCTGTTCACCGTGGGCAACTGGCTGTACGGGCGGACGGGATACGCGCTCGCGCTGCTGGGGATGTTCGTCGCGAGCGGGCTGGTGCTGATCCGCGTGATCCGGCGGTTGTGGAGGTAGCGCCGGTTCTTCAAGATTGGCGGTGTTGACGGCGCTGATGATCCGCTCCTATCATCACGATGTGCGGACCACCATCACCTTGGATGATGACGTCGCCGCCAAACTGGAAGGAGAGAGGCGCCAGTCCGGGCGCTCGTTCAAAGAGGCGGTTAACCACTTCCTGCGCCTTGGTCTTACGGTTCGAGAGCCGCCGAAGAGGAAGCCCTTTGTCATTCGCGACATAGGGCTTCGGCTGGGCCTGGAGCTTCAGAGCGCTTCCGAGCTGCTCGAAAGGCTCGAGGACCCCCGGCACAAATGATCCTCGTAGACGTGAACTTGCTGTTGTAGGTAGGCCTGCGACCCCTCGTCCACCCTCCACGCACAAGCTGCCGCGTGGCTCCGGCGAACGATTGCCGAGGAGGCGCGCGTGGGACTGGCCTGGGTGACCGTGCTGGCCTTTCTCAGGATTTCGACCAATCCCCGAATCGAAAGACCGATCTCCCTGTCCGAAGCTGTCCTGGTGGTTTCGGACTGACTGGCTCAACCATCGGTCCTGCTTCTCCATCCGAGTGATCGCCATTGGTCCATTTTGAGCAGCCTGCTCCCGAAGGGGCAGGCGCGAGGCTCGCTGGTGACCGATGCTCACCTGGCCGCTCTCGCGATTGAACATGGCGCGGTGCTTTGTACGAATGACCGCGGCTTCACCCGGTTGCCCGGTCTGAAATGGAACAACCCGCTGGCCTCTCCCGATTAAGGATGCAGCCTCGCTTCGCGGCAATGCTACAATAACCTCACTTCGCACTGGGCCCATGCAAAACGTCCTGACCCCACTCGATTTCCTGGCCCGCAGCGCGTTCGTCTACCGCGACCGGACCGCCGTGGTCGACGGCGAGCGGCGGCTCACATACTCGCAGTTCAACGAGAGGGTACACCGCGCGGCGTCCATGTTGCGGAAGTTGGGAATTGAGTCCGGCGACAGGATCGCGGTCCTGGCGCCGAACACGGTCATGGCGCTCGAGTCGCACTTTTCCGTGCCGCTGGCCGGCGCGGTGCTGGTGATGCTCAACATACGCCTCCAAGCCGCGGAGCTCGCCTGGATCCTCGAACACTGCGGGGCGAAGGCCGTCCTCGCCGATCCTCAACTTCTGCCGGTTCTCGATCCCGTGCGGCCGCAACTCGGCCGCCTGCACATTGTGTCCGGCGACTACGAAGACCTGGTCGCGGCCGGCGGGTATCCGGCGGAGCCGCCGGCGCCGCAAGAAGAAGGCGTGATCTCCATCAACTACACCAGCGGGACCACCGGTTTCCCGAAAGGAGTCATGTACACCCACCGCGGCGCGTATCTGAATGCGCTGGGCGAGGCGCTGGAGTACGGGCTTTCCTGCCGCTCGGTGTACCTGTGGACCGTGCCCATGTTCCACTGTAACGGCTGGTGCTTCACCTGGGCGGTGACGGCCGCGGGCGGGCGTCACGTTTGTCTCCGGCGCGTGGACCACGAGCGGATCTGCGAGCTGATCGCGGCGGAAGGCGTGACCCATCTGTGCGGCGCGCCGGTGGTGGTCGCCGGGCTGACGCGCTACTGCGCGGAGAACGGCATCCGGTTCGCCAACGGGCTCAAGATCGTCACCGCCGGCGCGCCTCCTTCCCCGGCGGTCATCCGGGCAGCCCAGGAGACAGGAGCCGACATCGCCCACGCCTACGGGCTCACCGAAACGTACGGGCCGCACACGGTATGCGCATGGCATCCGGAATGGGACGCGCTGCCGGCCGCCGACCGCGCCCGGCTGAAGGCCCGCCAGGGCGTCCCCTACATCGTGGCCGGCGCCGACATGCGGGTCGTGGACGAGCGGATGAACGACGTGCCCGCCGACGGCAAAACGATGGGCGAGGTGATCATGCGCGGCAACAACGTCATGCTCGGCTACTTCCGCAATCCCGAGGCGACCGCCGAGGCGTTCCGCGGCGGCTGGTTCCATTCCGGCGACATCGCCGTCATGCACCCGGACGGCTACATCGAAGTGTGCGACCGGAAGAAGGACATCGTCATCTCGGGCGGCGAGAACATCTCTTCGATCGAGGTGGAGAAGGTGCTGTACGAGCATCCCGAAGTGCTCGAGGCGGCGGTGATCGCGGCCCCCGACGATTGCTGGGGCGAAGTTCCGCAAGCGAACGTGGACCGCAAGCCCGGCAGCAGCCTGACCGCCGAGGAACTGATCGAGTTCTGCCGCTCCCGCCTGGCGCACTTCAAGTGTCCCAAGGCCGTGGAGTTCTGGCAGTCCATCCCCACCACGCCGATCGGAAAA
>CAZACK010000160.1:0-9172 GCA_964483455.1 uncultured Solibacteraceae bacterium | reverse complement strand
GCGGCCGCGACACCGGCGTCGAACCCGGCGCGCCAGCGCTTCTCGGCCGGCTCGTCCGCGGAGGCCAGGACGGCCAAGGGAACAAGGGCAATCAGCCGCGTCTTCATGTCCCGCCCTTATTGAGTTGTGCCAGGACGGCTGCCGGCGTTTCAGCCGCGCTCCCGACTCGCAGCACGTCGAAGCCCGCCGCTCGCCCGCTGGCCACCCCGGCGTCGGAATCTTCGACCACCAGGGCTGCTCGCACGCCCAATAACCGGGCCGCGAACAGGTACGGGTCCGGAGCCGGCTTGTGGCTTTCCACATCGTCGCCGCAGACAACCGCCTGGAACAAGCGCCGGATTCCCCCGGCCTCCAGTCCCGGCTCGATTTCCGCCCGCCTGCTTGAACTTACAACAGCTAATTTATAGCCGTTCAACGACTTAAGGAACTCAGATATATTCCGCGAAACAGGCGGATCAGCGATCATCCTTCGCCGGAACAGCTCCTGCTTGCGCGGATACTCGGCCCAAAGCCGGTTGAAATCGAGGGGCGGATCCGCCTGACGGCAAAGCCATTCCGCCGTTGGAATTTCCGCCAATCCAACACAAGCCTTTCGATAATCCTCCCAATCGACAGAAACTCCGTGTGGTTGGAGGATTTCCGACCAGCAGGCGAAATGCACCGGCTCGGAGTCGGCCAGGACCCCGTCGAAGTCGAACAGGATCGCTTCGTAGGCCGCCATCGCGATCAGTTGGCGAAGCGGATGGACTTGAGCATCTGCTGGAAGACCGGCTGGACGGCTCGCATCTCGGATTCCGGCGCGATCAGCACGATGTAGAACAGGCCCTGGGGCCGCAGAACCGTGACCACGGTGTCCACTTCACGCTGGTTTGGCCAGGGCGAAGGGGAGAAGAACGAATTCAGCAGCGCGCGGTAGCCGTCCACGCGGAGTTCTACATTCCGGTCGGGCCCCGCGCTCATGCCCTGGTTCTCACGCTGGATCTTCTCGAGCAACTCTCGCGTGGCGTCCTCGAGGGTGTTCCGGTTCTGCGGGGTGTGGGTGTTGATGATTGCGCCGTAGCCGATGCTGGTCCCGCCGCCGGCGGTGGGGTGGACTCCGGCCTGCGGCACAATGGTAACCGCCGAGGACCTCTCCTCCGGAGAAGGCTTCCAGTTGTCGGGATGGGCGATCTCGAATTCCCTGCCCCGAAATGGCTGGAGCCGGCCGGACGGCCTCGCCTCCTCGATACTCCCGCCGGCCTTCGCCGGGGGCTGCTTCTGCTTCGGCGGCGGCAGCCGCTTTATCGCGTCGCGCATGCGGTTGAATTCCGCCTGCGAACCAGTGGTGTACTCGCGGCGCGGCAGGTATTGGATCTCCTGTTCCACTGCCCTGACCCGGTTGCCGGGATTGGGGTGGCTGGAGAAGAACTCCGCGACTCCGCTGCGCCTGCCCGTCTCGGCCTCGAGCTTCTCGAAGAACCGGGCCATCTCGATAGGGTTGTAGCCCGCGCCAGCCAGAAGCCGCGTGCCGAGCAGATCGGCGTCGCGCTCGGCATTGCGGGAGAACTTCAACAGCAGGGAGCCCGCGCCCACGCCGATGCCGAGCTGCGCGAGTTGGCCGAGCATCGACCCTTCGCCGACGATGCCCGCAAGCATCGCCGGCAACCGGATGAGGTTAGCCTTCGAGACCTGGTTGGTGCTGTGGCGCAGGGCCACATGCGAGATCTCGTGGGCCATCACGCCGGCGAGTTGCGCTTCGTTCTCCGCGGCCGCGATCAGGCCCGTGTGGATGTACATCGGCCCGCCGGGCAGCGCAAAGGCGTTGATGGCTTGGTCGTGGACGACTTTGAAGGAATACGGATACTTGTCGGCTGCCGGCTGCTCGACTAGCTTCCTGCCGATGCGGTTGACGTAGTCCGTCAGCTCCCTGTCGCCGACGACTTCCACCTGCTTCTCGATCTCGGCGGCAAACTCCCTGCCAAGCTGGATGTCCTGCTCCTTGGAGAACAGGTTGAATCCGGGCTTCAGCTTCCTGGGACCTTTGGCCGCGACCGCCGGAGCGGCGGCCAGCAGGATAATCAACCCCAGCGCCTGGGCTCGCTTCATGACCATTCCGATCTCCCCCATCAATCCATCATACGGTTGTTTGGTTGGGCGGGTGTGCGGTTGTTCGGGTAGCCGGTTGGGCGTGCTGGCCCGGTCGGGCGGTTGCCCGGTTGAGCCATTTGGAGCGAAGCGCAGGTCACCGCGCAACCGCCGTGCAACCGAATCACCGCCCAACTGAACAACCTCCTAACCGAACAACCTTAACCGCCCAACCAAACAACCGCGCAACCGTCCACCGACCAACCGTGCAGCCGCTATAATCGATTCATGAAGCCGACCGAGAAGATCTGGCACAACGGCCGATTTATTCCTTGGGACGACGCCAAGATCCATGTTCTTTCTCACGTCGTCAGCTATGGCTCTTCGGTGTTCGAGGGCATCCGCTGCTACGCCACGCCCTCCGGCCCGGCGGTATTCCGACTTCACGAGCATGTGCGCCGCATGATCGACTCGGCGAAGATCTACCGCACGGACCTGGGCTACACCGCCGGCGAGCTTGCCGAAGCGATGCTCGAGTTGGTGCGCGTGAACAAGATGAACGCCTGCTATCTGCGGCCGATCGCCCTCCGCGGATATGGCGAGATCGGCGTTCACGCCGGGAAGAACCCGGTCGAGGTGTTCATCGCCTGCTGGGAGTGGGGTAAGTATCTCGGCGAGGAAGCGCTTTCGAGCGGCGTGGATGTCTGCGTGTCGAGCTGGAACCGTTTGGGTCCGAACACGCTGCCCACCCTGGCCAAGGCCGGCGCCAACTACATGAACTCGCAGCTCATCAAAATGGAGGCGCTCACCAACGGGTATTCGGAAGGCATCGCCCTGGACGTCAGCGGTTACGTCAGCGAAGGCTCCGGAGAGAACATCTTTGTCGTGCGTGACGGCAAGATTCTGACGCCGCCGCTGGGCGCCTCGGTGCTGCCCGGCATCACCCGCGACACAGTGATGAGGCTGGCCGCGGACCTCGATATCCCTGTCACGGAAACTCTTGTGCCGCGCGAGATGCTCTACATTGCCGACGAGGTTTTCTTCTCGGGCACGGCTGCCGAAATCACGCCGATCCGGTCCATCGACCGGATCCCCATCGGCAGCGGCCGCCGGGGTCCGGTGGCGGAGAAGCTCCAGAAGGAGTTCTTCGGCATCATCAACGGCGCGAAGCCGGATCGGCACGGCTGGCTCACGCCGGTCGGAGTGCCGGTTGCCGTGGGCTCGGCTTCCTGATGCGGGGGTCGCTAGCCGCCAGCCACAGTCGATTGCCCCACCTTATCGGAGGGCAGTCTCGTCGTATTCGATCTTGCTCGTCACATCGGTCCGCCGAAAGTTGGTGTTCGCCAGTGACACCGAAATGCGCCGCTTGTAGAAGAACACGGCCTTCAGCTCGAATTCGCCGCCGTAGCTCACCGGAAACCACACGCCCTCGTCGAACTTCCGGAAGCTGACGGCAAAACCCAGTTGCTTGACGTCGGTGCCGAAAACCGTCCGTACCCACATCGGGATTCGATGGACCAGCCTGGTGGTCACGAGCACTGGCTGGCACTCGCGTGCATCGATCAACGCTTCGCCCGACCAGCCGGCGCGATCCTCACCTTTGCGCGGCTGGAAGCGGATGCGGTACACCTCCGCGCCGCGGTACTCTTCCCTGCCCTGAAGCCGGAAGTCGTACCTCGCCTGCTGGCTGGTTGTGAGCGGAAACAGCGTCCGGGCGATGCCATCCCGAGACTCCGTCTCGGCGGTCAGATCGTCCGTCAGGTCTGAGATCAAGTCGCCGTCGATGTCGGTGTCTTTGTATTCGTGATGCGGCTGCATGTACTCGACCAGCCGGCCCTTGTGCTCGTACTTGCCAACGAAACGAACCAGCTTCTTGGAGAGGCCGCCTGGCCCCGGGGCTACCAGGAACTCGCTCCTCTCTTCGCGGGCGAGGCGCCCGTTGAAGCGGTGCATCCTCGTGAGCACCGTCTGCTCATACACGAAGCCGCGCCGCGCCTCCACCGCGCGATCCTGGTTGGCAGCGACGCGAGCCATGATCTCGTCCGCAGTCTGGCCAGCCAGCAGCGCCGGGAAGAGCGAGGCCGCAAGCAAGAGCTCACGGATCCGGACAAGGCTCATCCTGGTCCCCGCCGTTCCCCATGCACTTGCCGATCCGCTCCGGATCCTCCAGCCACTCCGCCAGATCCTCGGCGTTCACTTTGGCCTGGATGAGTACGGCCTCGTCCGGCTCGCAGGTGGCGATGAGAAAGGTGACGTGCTTGCCGATGTCTCTGGCGAAGATCGACACCGACTCGCGGTCACGCCGAGACTGTACGCGCACGATGGGCTTCCATGCAGGACCGAGAGACCCGGCGACCAACCGATGGAACTCCTCTGCGTCCACGCCGCGCAGATCCTCGAAGATGGCGAGGTCCATGCTCCTCGCGCCGGCCGGGCGGGCCACGGTGACGAATCCCTTGGCCAGTCCGAGGAGCGGGATCGACAGCCGCCGCACGCCGTAGCTGGACTCGATGCAGCGAACCACGGCCTGAAGGTCGTCATTGCCGGCGAACACCGCCGCCGAAGCGCCGAGCAGCAGCGCCGCCGGGACATCGAGCCAGGTGTTCCTCATTTGGTTTCTTTTTTCGGCGGCGCCTTGCGCTCCACTTCCACCTTCGGGACCCCGAATTGTCCGCCGAGTGCGGCGAGGTCTTCGGGGTTGATCGGGCCGACGATGTTGGCTACCGTCAGTTCCTTGGGCTCAGCGGCGACTACAGTGAGCCCGACGATCTGGTCGCCTTCCTTCTTGATGAACACCTCGGCGGTCTCTCCCTCCTTCTTGCTGCGCACATTCACGATGCGCGACCAGCCGGGGCCGCTCAACTGCGACCGGATGCCCTCGATGTCGGCGTCGGTGTATTCGCCTTCCTTGGCGAACTGGAAGCTGCGCACGTAGACGCCCTTCAAACCGCTCGCGAGTTTCTTCGCCTTGGCCTGTTCCGGATCATGGCTGGACAGGAACTTGCTACCAAGCTGAAGCAAGGACGCGTCCAGCGTGACGTCGACGGTTTCTTCCGCCTTGGCCGCCAGCTTCTCGAAGCTCGGCGGAAACCTGATTTCCTGGGCCACGGCAGCGAGGGCCGCCGCGGCCAGCACAACGATTGCGTTCTTCACGTGACTTCTTCTCCCTTTACAAGATCTTCCTCGCGGGCCGTTCCGGCGCGGTCTCGGAAGTCAGTTGCAGCACCTTTTGATGCACCGCGTGCAGCTTGCTGCCGGTGATCTGGAGGGCCAGCATGAGCTGCCCCTTGGCCCGCTCGCCTTCCGCGCGCGCCTGGCGCACGCGGTACTCCTGTACGGCGATCACCAGGAGCAGGCTCGCCACCACCGCCGCGAACCGCACCGCCGGACGCCGGAACCAGCCGGCCAGCGCCCACCAGACGTCCGACCGCCGCGGCAGCGACTCGGCTCGGGCGAGGACTCGCTCGGTAAAGTCGTCGGGCGGCTCCTCCCGCCGCAACGCTTGCCTCAGTTCGTCCTCAAACCGATTCATGACTTCATCTCTCCCAATGTCCGGTACGCCTTCTCCCGAAGCGTCGCCAGCGTCCGTTGAAGCTGGCTCTTCACCGTTCCGAGCGGCATGTCCAGCGCCTCGGCGATTTCCTCGAGTTCCATCTCCTCCTGGTAGCGCAACACCACCAGCAGCCTGGGTTTCGGCGGCAGCGAGGCTACAAGCCGCTGGAGCCGCCCGGCCAGCATCGGGTCGCCCGAAGAGGCCGGCGTCGACAGGGCAGGCGCGTCATCCAGGGGCACCTCGGCCTCGCGGTCCCTCCGGCGTGCAGAGTCGATGCAACGGTGGCTGGTCACCCGCCGCAGCCAGTGCTTCACGTGCGAGTCCGACTTCAGCGCCGGCAGGTTCCGATAGAGCTGCAAAAACACCTCCTGCGCCAGTTCTTCCGCGAGCGCCCGGTCGCGCAGCGAGTGCCACGCGATGCTATAGACCATCGCCTGGTGTTCCCGCACCAGTTCCGCGAAACTGGACGGCCCGCCCTCCGCCGCCCGGCTTTCTACCGCCGTTTCCCTGGCCAGCTCGATCACCTCGGGCCCTTCACTACTCAATACGATAGCCGGTCCGTTTCAGGACGCACTTTCTTTTGCCAGCCGAGGTAGGATACCCTGCACGCCATGACTCTCACCTTCCGCCTTGCCGGCGGGTCCGACTACCGCCGGCTGGAGGAGCTTGTCATTACCAGCTTCCAGCCGATCACTTGGTTCCGGCGGACCGACGCCATCTTCGGCCCGCTTAACGGCATGGACTGGCGCGAGCGGTGGCGCCTCCGCCTCGCCCACGTGTTCCGTTCTCAGATCATCCTGGTGGGTGAAACGGGCGGCGAAATCGCCGCCGTGGCGACGGGCACGTTCGACTCCGCCGCCCGGCTCGCCTATATCGATTTGCTGGCCGTCGACCAGGGTCACCAGGGGAAAGGCTACGGCCGCGAGATGCTGCGCGGCATGCTTCGTTACATGAAGGAACAGGGCGCCGAGCACGCCCACCTGGATTGTCTGACTACGAACGAGGCGGGAAACCGCCTCTATCAGTCCGAGGGATTCACCGAGGTCGCCCGCCACATCCGGTGGATGATCCGGATCCCGTGAGCGACCGGCCGCCGCAAACATGCCTGGAAAACGAGCCTGTCTTGCTGGTATAACTGTATTCAACAATGATTTGCAGGTCCGAAACTCTGTCAGGAGGTCCGAACACCATGGCGAATCCTTCCCGCCGTAACCTTCTTCGCGCGGCTGCCGGCTTGACCGGCGGTCTGGCGTTGACTCGCAACGGGCGCTCCGCGGCCCAGGAACCGCAGGCCACCGCGCTGCCGTCCGTCAAGCTCGGCAGTCACGAAATCAGCCGGCTGATCGTCGGCGCCAACCCCTTTGGCGGCTACTCGCATTTCAACGCCCTGCTCGATGCCCACATGCGCGAGTGGATGACCGAGGACCGCGTTGTCGAGACGCTCCGCCGCTGCGAGCAGAGCGGCATCAACACCTGGCAGTTCCACTACAGCCCGCAGACGCTCACCGCGCTCAAGCGCCACCAGAAGGAAGGCGGCAAGCTCCAGTTCATCATCCTCAGCGAAGGCGAGCTGAAACGGAACCTGGCGCTGATCCCGGAAGTCGCCAAGCTGAAGCCGATCGCCATCGTCCACCACGGCGGCGTTACCGACGACCGGTTCCGCGCCGGTGAAATGTACAAGGTCCAGGACTACCTGAAACGCGTGCGCGACACCGGTGTGATGGTCGGGCTGCCGATGCACAACCCACTGGTGATGGAACACGTCGAGGAGAAAGGCTGGGACATCGACCTCTACATGACCTGCTTCTACCGGATCAGCCGCACCGCCGAGGAGAGCCGGCAGGCCTGCGGCGGCAAGCTGCCCCTCGGCGAGGTCTTCCTGGAAGACGATCCGGCTGAGATGACCAAGCGGGTACGGCAAACCAGGAAGCCGTGCCTTGCGTTCAAGATCCTCGCCGCCGGCCGTTCGATCAATACCCCGCAACAGGTAGAAAAGGCGTTCCAGTTCGCGTTCTCGAACATCAAGCCGTCGGACGCGGTGATTGTTGGGATGTATCCGCGGTACAAGGACGAGGTGACGGAGAACGCCGGGCTGACGCGGCGGTTTGGAGCCAGGGAGAGCTGAATGTTAACCGCAGAGGCGCGGAGGGCGCAGAGATCGCGCAGAGAAGTGCTTCAGGCGGCGGGGGTGGCGCTGGCGCGCGGCGTGGCGGCGGCTGCGCCGCTGCTGCCCACAGTGAAGTTGGGCAAGTTCGACATCACGCGGCTGATCGTCGGCTCGAATCCGTTCAATGGCTACTGCTATTCCCTGCCCTCGCTCAGTACGCATATGAAGGAGTGGTCCACTCCGGAGAACGTCTGCAAGGTGCTCCATAGCGCGCAGGAGAACGGCATCAACACCTGGCAGTTGAGCTACCACGACCGGGTGATGTCCGACCTGAAGCTCCAACGCGCCGAGGGCGGCACGATCCAGTGGATCTGCCTCGGCGGCGGGCCGCTGAAGGACAACCTGGATCTCATCCCGCAGGTGGCCAGGCTGGGCCCGCTCGGAATCGCCCATCACGGCGGAGTCACCGACGCGCGCTTCCGCGCCGGCGAGATGCCGAAAGTCCGCGAGTATCTCAAGCGCGTCCGCGACTCGGGCGTGCTGGTCGGCCTTTCCACCCACCAGCCGCAGGTCGTCGAGCTGGTCGAGGAGCAGAACTGGGACCTCGACTTCTATATGACCTGCTTCTACCAGTTCAGCCGGACGGAGGCCGACGTCCGCCGGATGCTCGGCGAACTGCCGCTCGGCTACGTGTTCCTGGAGAAAGACCCCGAGCGGATGTGCCGCGTCATCCGGCAGACGAAGAAGACCTGCCTGGCGTTCAAGATCCTCGCCGCCGGCCGCATGGGGGAGAGCCCGGAGAAGCTCGAGCAAGCCTTCCGCTTCGCCTTCAACAACATCAAGCCGGGCGACGCCGTGATCGTCGGTATGTACCCTCGGTTCAAGGACGAAGTGCGGGAGGATGCGGACCTGGTGCGGCGCATCGCCGGCAGGCCAAGCTGAAGCTGTGCAATCGGTGGAATGGACTACCGGGGCGAGGCATGTCTCCCAGTAAGACAGCGATGGGCTGCCCCCGATAGGCAGTGCAGGACTTCTATCTCCGCGTCCTCCGCGGCTCTGCGGTTAGATCATCTCCCCGACGCCGCCAGCTCCTTGACGATGTTCGACACAAACGCCTTCGCGTCCCCGAACAGCATCAGCGTCTTGTCCATGTAGTACAGCTCGTTGTCGATGCCGGCGAAGCCGGGGCTCATGCTCCGCTTGATCACCATCACCGTCCGCGCGCGGTCCACGTCCAGGATCGGCATGCCGTAGATCGGGCTCGCCTTGTCGTGGCGGGCGGCGGGGTTGGTGACGTCGTTGGCGCCGATGATCAGCGCCACGTCGGCCTGCTGGAAGTCGCCGTTGATTTCATCCATTTCGAACAGCTTGTCGTAGGGGATTTCCGCCTCGGCCAGCAGCACGTTCATGTGGCCCGGCATGCGCCCGGCCACCGGGTGGATGGCGAA
>CAZACK010000159.1:0-9268 GCA_964483455.1 uncultured Solibacteraceae bacterium | reverse complement strand
TGCCGCCGTCGGTGGACTTGTAGACGCCGTCGCCGAAGCTCACGCTGTTGCGCGTATTCGACTCGCCCGTGCCCACCCAGATCACCTCGGGATTGCCGGGCTGAAGAGCGATGTCGCCGATCGAGTAGGTTCCCTGGTCCTCGAAGATGGGTGTCCAGGAGTGGCCGCCGTTGGTGGACTTCCAAAGGCCGGCGGTGCCGAAGCCGGCGTAGACGACGCCAGGATTGCCGGGCACACCTTCGACATCGGTCACGCGGCCGCCCATGATGGCAGGCCCGATAAATCGCCAGGAGAGCCCTTCCAGAAGCTTCACGTCCGGAGGTTGGGCGGCCCCGACTTCGACAGACAGCAGAAGGCCACAGATCAGGGAGGTACGACGTTCCATCTTCGAAACGTTAACACTTCCGGGACGCCGCGATGAATCCGAATGGAGGCGGCTTCCCGTAATAGCTAATGACGGTAGCAAATCCCGAGGTTCTCACCCGGCGGGTCGTACGAGCCAGGCCGCGGTGCGACCAACACCCGAAAGGAAATAGGAAATGAAGACCATCAGAGAATTCCTCGCCGTCATGATGGCGCTTCTCGTGGCCACACCGGTCGGACTCTTTGGAGCCAACCACCGCGAGGCGCCCATTACGGCGCTGGATCACAAGGCGGACATTACCGATGTCTACGCCTTCGTCAGCTACGGCCCGGACCAGGCCCCCAACACGCCCCCGTCCAAGGTGACCTTCATCATGTGCGTGGACCCGTTGCTCGAGCCTGCCAACGGCCCCAATTACTTCCCCTTCGATCCGGAGATTCTTTACGAGATCAAGGTGGACAACGACAACGACGCCAAAGAGGACGTCCTGTTCCAGTTCCGCTTTTCGACCGAACAGCGGCTGCCTGGCCTCTTCCAGGTGTACGCGGGCATCCTGGGCGGGGCGGTGGCGCCCTCCAACTCGCCAGCGCCGGTGCCGCCCGGAACGCCGATTGTGCCGGACAAGATCGACTCCTTCGATGACGACGGTCTCGGCATGCGCCAGAGCTACACTCTGACCATGCTCCGCAAGCACCCCTACCCGACCTCCGCCGAACTGAAGAACAGCGACGGCGCTCCATTCTATGTCGTGCCGGCCAACGTCGGTTCGCGCACCATCGACTATCCCATGTTGTTCGAGAAGGGGACATACAGCCTGAGCAACGGAATCTCCGTGTTCGCGGGAACGACGGATGACGGGTTCTGGATCGATCTCGGCGCGACGTTTGACACGCTCAATCTCCGGACGCTGGGCAGCGGTATCCCCGCCGTACTGACCGATACCGAAGACATGGCCAAGGCAAACTTCGCGAGCGACACGGTCTCCGGCTACGCGGTGAATTCGATCGCAATCGAAGTTCCCATCGCGATGCTCACCCGAACGGGCCAGCTCGAGCCGGCTGACTCACCGGCGGCCACCATCGGCTTTTGGGCAACCACCTCGCGGCCGCAGGTCACCATCCGCCGGTCGCCGGAGCCATCTGTGTCGGCAGGACGCTGGCGGCAAGTGCAGCGCATGGGCAACCCACTGTTCAACGAGTTAATCATCGGCACCGGCTCAAAGGACCGCTTCAGCATGGACCAACCGGTGAACGACGGGCAGTTCGCTTCGTTCGCCCTGGACCCGCTGCTGGCCCGTGTGGTCAACGCGCTCACTGGCGGCGTGGTCGCCATCCCGACTCCGCCGAGGACGGATCTACTGCCGTTGGTCACGTATGCGCCGCCGATCGCCGCCGACGGAACGCCGGCCGGTCCGGTTGCGGACCTGCTGCGGCTGAACACCGGCGTGCCCGCGACCCCTCCGGCCGACATCAACCGCCTGGGTCTGCTGGGCGGCGATCCGGCCGGTTTCCCGAACGGCCGCCGGTTGCAGGATGACGTTACCGACATCGCCCTCCGCGTGGTCGTCGGCGGCGTCCTTGTTCCGGGCTTCGACACTTTCCCGAACAACAGGCTGGGCGACGGAGTCAACGTGAACGACGCATCGTACAGGGATTCCTTCCCGTACCTGGCCGACGGACCGGATGGACGCAACCGGCGCCACATCGATCCGGGTGAGCCGGGCGGTGGGCCGGTGGACTAGGTCTCACCGCAGAGTCGCAGAGAACGCAGAGGGGTTCTGGGTTCTCTGTGACTCGGCGACCCACGAGGAGGCAGAATGATGACCAGATTGGCAATTGCCGTGCTCGTTTTCGCGGGGTGTGTTGGCTTCGTCGGCACTCCGGCGCAGGAGCGCATCGTGGCGGCGCGGAAGGCGATCGAGCGGGACCCGGGGAATCACCGGCTGCACACGGAGCGGGCTTTCGCGCTTGCCCGCCGGGCCAGAGAAACCGCCGATCCCTCGTATTACGACCAGGCGGAAGCCGCGCTCAAAGAAGCGCTGAAGCTGGCTCCGGACAACTTCGAGGCGTTGAGGGTCCGCGCCTGGACGCTTCTCGGCAAGCACGAGTTCGCCGAAGCACTGAAGCTGGCGACGGAGTTGAACAAGAGGGCCCCGGACGATGTTCTGGTCTACGGACTTCTGGCGGACGCCAACATCGAGCTGGGCGACTACAAGGAGGCAGAGAAAGCGGCGCAGTGGATGCTCGACCTTCGCCCCGGTAACGTCGCCGGGCTGACTCGGGGCGCCCATCTGCGCGAGCTGTTCGGCGACATCGACGGGGCCATCGAGTTCATGAACTCCGCGTACCAGCGAACGCCGCCGAACGAAACCGAAGACCGCGCCTGGATTCTGACCCAGATTGGGCACCTGTTGCTCTTGGACGGCAAACCGGACGTGGCCGACAAAGTCCTCGCCCGTGCGTTGGAGATGTTCCCGCACTACCACTACGCCCTGGCGAACCTGGCGAAAGTGCGCCAGGCGCAAGGCCGGCACGCGGAGGCCGCGGAACTGATGTGGAGACGCTACGACGCCGCCCCGCACCCTGAGAACCTGTTTGACCTTGCCGAGGCCCTGGAGCGCGCAGGACGCATCGAGGATGCCAGGGCTTCGTTCAAGGAGTTCGAAAAGGCAGCCCGCAGGGAGATGGACGGGTGGGATAACGCCAACCGCGAGCTGATCCTGTATTACGCGGACCACGCCGGCAAGCCCGAGGAAGCGCTGCGGATCGCCAAGCGCGAGGTCGAACGCAGACGCGATGTCTATACGCTCGACGCGTACGCCTGGGCGCTGCACAAGTGCGGGGAGCACGCTGAGGCCCGAAGGCAGATCGAGGCGGCGTTGTCGGTGGGCGTGAAGGATCCGAGGATACTGGAGCACTCGGAGGAGATCCGGCCGCGGGCCGGCCATCAGTTTGCCTCGGCGGGCAACCGTCCGTGAGAGTCTCACGGCCCGGTGTCGTTACATCCACTCCTGTCCAAAACGTTTGAGTGCCACCTGAGCGGGGTGTAGCGGGATCGAGGGCGGGCCGACTCCGGTAGAGTTGAGTTGATTCAAGACAAAACCAACCGGAGGATCAACCCACCCATGGAACGAGTATCGAGCATTTTCAGCCAGATTGTTAGGCTGGTACCGCGCGGTCTGTTTGACGACGCCGTGGCGCGCCACCAAGGCGAGAAGCACGCCAAGGGAATGACCTGCTGGAGTCAGTTTGTGGCGATGCAGTTCTGCCATCTTGGCGGGGCGCGCTCGCTGCGGGAGATCACTGGCGGCCTGGCAGCCAGTGAAGGCAAGTTGCGGCACCTGGGAGTCGAGCGTGCACCGACGCGGTCGACACTGGCCTACGCCAACGAGCACCGCTCGTGGCAGATCTACGAGGAAGTATTCAAGCAATTGGCTTCGATGTGCCAAGCCGCCGCCAGAGACCAGAAGGCGCGGTTTCGGTTCAAGCATCCGCTGCTGAGTTTGGACTCGACGACGATTCCGCTGTGTCTGTCGATGTTTGAATGGGCCTCCTACGTCCGGACCAAGGGGGCGGTGAAACTGCATCTGGTGCTGGACAACCAGGGCTTTCTGCCGCAGTACGCGGTGCTGAGCGAAGGCAACAAGGCCGACATCACGGTGGCGCGGAAGATGAACTTTCAACCCGGCACGATGCTGGTGTTCGACCGCGGCTATGAGGATCACACCTGGTGGCGCCGGCTCACCGCCGGCGGGGTGTGGTTCGTTAGCCGGCTGAAGGACAGTACCGGCTACACGATTGTGGAGCAGCGCCCGGTCCGGGCGGGCTCCAACATCGTGCGCGACGAGGTGATCGTGTTGGATAGCGAGAAAGACCCCGACAACTTGACGATGTTGCGACGGATTGAGGTGTGGCTGGAAGAAAAAAAGGCGACCATCGTCTTCGTCACCAACAACCTCAAGCTGGCCGCCTCGACCATCGCGGCGATCTACCGCGACCGCTGGCAGATAGAGCTGTTTTTCAAGGCGATCAAACAGTCGCTGCGCATCAAGACCTTCATCGGTACCAGCGAGAACGCCGTTCGGATCCAGATCTGGACGGCGTTGATCGCCATGCTGCTGCTTCGCTACCTGCACTTGCGCTCGACTTGGCGATGGAGCTTTTCCAATCTGGTGGCCCTGCTGCGGCAGCAAATCTTCGTTTACCGCGATCTCTGGAAGTGGCTCAATCAGCCGGACAGGCCTCCGCAGGAGGCCGACGACGACCAACTCAGCTTTGCGTGGCAGGGCTGAGCGGTCGGATTTCTTGGACAGCAGGCGAGGGTGCAGAGAAAACAACCAGGAAAAGGAGAGCCAAACACACCAATATGCTTTGAAGGTCTTGGACAGCAGGCCGGCCACCTGAGCAGAGTGCTCACCCCAACCACTTCGGCGAATCGACCGCCAAGCTCTACCTATGTCCAATGGTTTCAGACAGCACAGAGGGGCGGCCAAGGAGTCTTGGACAGTAGTGCGTTACATCGCGTCACAACGGCTTCCAGCGCCTGTCTTGAGGAAACGCTGCCTTGCGCAAGCTGCGCATTGCCGCCGCCGCGGCCGCCGGCGGCGGCGAGGGCTTCTTTCAGGGTATTCCCGGCGTGAACGCCGGAGTCGGAGGAGGCGGCGAGAAGAATGGAGGGCGGGTCCTCGATCGTGACGAGGAAGATTGCCCGGGATCGGGCGATGAATCCCTGGGCCAGCGCCCGCAACTCGTCGTCGAGCGCGCCGGCGGGCAGCCGGCGCGTGACGCGGCGGATGCCGGCCGCGTCCGGAGTCGTGGCGTCGTAGAGCTCTCGCCCGCGGAGCCCTGCCAGCTCGGCGGCGACCTTGCGCCGCGACCTCTCGCTGGCGTCCAGCCCTTCCCGTTGCGCCGCGACGAGCGCCGGCGCGTCGTCGAGCGACGAGCCGAGCGTGCGGGCGATGCGCGACAGCGCGTCGAAGTCGGCCCGGGTGCGCCGCAGGGCCCTGGCGCCGCAGAGGAATTCCAGCCGGACGTTGCCGCGGATTCTCTCGAGCCGGCGGATCAAAACCGGTCCGACCTCGCCGGTGGCCCGCACGTGCGTGCCCCCGCAGGCGATGCGGTCCAATCCCTGGATCGTCACGATGCGGAGCAGGCCTTGGCGATCCGACGGTACCCGGAGGTCGCGGGCCTCTTCGGGCGTCTCGTAGGTGACGGTGACCGGCAGGTTTTCCACCACCCGCTCGTTGGCGCGACGCTCGGCGGCGATCACCTGTTCGGGGTCGAGCGCGGAGGTCACCAGGTCAATCGTCGAGATATCCTCGCCGAGGTGGAAACTCACCGTGGGGATGCCGTACAACTCGATGATCGTCGCCGACAGCAGGTGCTGGCCGGTGTGCTGTTGCATGTGATCGAACCGGCGGGGCCAGTCCACGCGGCACTCCACCTCGACACCCTCGACCGGCGCCGCCGTCAGATGAGCGATGCGATCGCCTTCATCGACGACTTCGGTGACCGGCACGCCTGCCAGAAGGCCGGTGTCATGGGGCTGACCGCCCGAGGCAGGGTAGAAGGCGGTGCGGTCCAGGTACAGGCGGAGACCATCCGGGCTTCGGTCCACAACCCGGGCCTGGAAGTCGGTCAGATAGGAGTCGGTGTAGTAGAGCCGGTCGGTCCCCATCCGGGAATTACTGCACGGCGATATAGGCTTTGTTGCTGATGATCTGGCCGTCCTGCGACAAGACCACCGACACCGCGTCGCCGACGGGGGAACGCTTGGGAACCACGACGTTCACCTGGTAGAGACCGACGAACGTAGGCGTGTAGCCATAGTAGAGCACATCGGTTTCCTCGTCCCCGCCGAAGACGACCTTGGGGCGCGGCAAGACCTCGCCGGTGGTGCCGGAGGGCGCCGCTGCGCCCGTGGGAACCGGCGGCGCGGTTTGCCCAATGCCGATGACATACATGACAAGGGCCTCGCCGATCGCAGCCGGATGGCCCGGCACCCCGGTTTGCGCCGCGAGGGCCGCCGGAATGGCGAACGTGCCGTCCTTGTAATTCTGGACGATCCCGTATTGCTCCAGGCCCGGAACGAGGTAGCGGAGAATCCGCGGCGCGCGCTCGACCACACGCACGCTGACCGTATTGCCGCGCTGGCCGTCGCGATCGACGCGCACCAGGGCCTCGCCGAGCGTGGTCTCGAAGGGCAACTGGAAATTAATCTGGCCGTAAGAGGTGAAGTACAGCGGCGTCGGACGGTCGTTGACGAACAGAGTCGCTCCTCCGAGCTGCTGTACCAGCGGGATCCTGTCGCCCTGTTGGGGGTCCTGGTTCGAGAGCTGCTCGCCGAAAAGCGCGCAGATTCCTCCCTGAGGGATGGGGTCGTCGCGGGCGAACGTGGCGTTGTTGACCACGCCGCCAAAAGCCGCCACCGGCGGTCCCGCCGGAATGATTTCCACCTCGACCGGGACCGCGATGGTCCCGTTGGCGGCATTGGAGGCAAAGGCGACGGAGCCCTGGTAAACACCCGGACTCAGTCCTGACGGATCCACGCTGAGCTTGTAAAGAGGCGCGGCAGCGCCGTCCACGGTGAGCCAGGTTTGCCCCGCCGGAACGGTCACGTCCACCGAGCTGATTTCGAGCGCGCCCAGGCCGCGGTTGGAAAACGTTACGAACTGCTCAGACCTCTTGCCCTCCGGCAGCCGGAACTTCACCGCGGCCGGCGAAGCGTTGGCGATGGGCTGCGACGTTACGTGGAGCGTCACCGGGACGGCGCGGTTGTCCGGGGTGTAAGCGGCACCCGAAATGATCACAGAGCCGTTGTAGTTGCCTTCGCCCATGCCGGCGAGGTGCTTGCCGGCAATCCGATAGGAGATGGCGAATCCGAAGCTGCCGTACGCGTCCACGGAAAATGACAGCCAGGGGCCGCCGCTCTGGGTCGAGACGGCGCCCAGTACGCCGCCGTTGGAAAGGAAGGACGTCGAGTCACTCTGGCCGTTTGGCGGGACGTACAGGTCAACCTGGTCGGGCACGCCCCCTCCCATCTGCACGGAGACGGTGATCGTCTGCGGGGCGTCCACGGCGTTCGGGTCCGTCACCGTCACAGACGCCGTTTGCATGCCTCCCGGGAGGGCGGCGGTCTGGAGCCCGATATTGATCGGCAGACACGTGCCCGGCCGCGAAGTGCAGGGGGCGGGCGAGCCGACCGCCGCCGTGAGCCAGGCAACGTTGACCGAAGCGGTCAGGCTTAGGGTTCCGTCGCCGCCATTGTAAGCCTCGACCTTCTGTGCTTGGCCGTTGGAGCCAACCGCGATGCTCACCGGACCGACCACGGCCGTGGTCAGGCGCAGCTTCGGAGCGGCGTCCAAAGCCGGAACCAGCAGCGCGAGGAGGAGGAAACCGCGGAGCAACGGAAGCGACGTCAGACCCATTCGAGCGCCCGCTTCTTGTACGCCCAAATGTAGCCGACGATCAGGATGGCCAGGAAGACAGCGACCTCCGCGACGCCGAACCAGCCGAGTTTTTGGTATCGAACCGCCCATGGGAAAAGGAAAATCGTCTCCACGTCAAAGATCACAAACAGGATCGCGATGATGTAGAACCGGACCGTGTAGCGGCCCCGCGAATTCGAAGCCGCGCGAATCCCGCACTCGTATGCTTCGAGCTTGGTCGACCCCGGCGCAAAGGGCCGGATGTACTTCGCAAGGACCAACAGCGCGATGGGGAAGAGGATGGCGATGACGAGATAGATGAAGACGGGGATGTAGCCCTCGGGCATACCGGACCAATATATCACGCGAGGAGGCTTCGCCAGGCATCGCAGGCCTTGGGCCTGCGGAAGGCAAAAAGGCAAGAGGCAAAAATGAAGCCGGGCCTGGCGGCTCCGCGGGCAGGCGAAAGCGCCGCCCCACCCCGAGATCACACTTTGGGCAGTTCGTAGCCCTTGCGGCGCGGGCGGTCGAGGAGGCGGTTGGCCTGATCGTCCCCGACGAACCGCTCGGCCTTGGGGTCCCAGCGGAGCGTTCGTCCCAGTTCTCGGGTGATGTTGCACAGGTGAGCGAGGCTGATGGACCGGTGCCCGATCTCGACATCGGCCCGGGGCTTTTCGCGGGTGTGGATGCAGTCGATCCAATCCTGCATGTGGTAGCGCGCCTGCCACAGCGCGACCTCATCGCGCCACTTCTGGACGTCCTCGGGCGGCGGCAGGTTGGTGATCATGCGGGCGGGGTCGGTTCTGAAGTTGTTGCGGACGATCTCGATTTTGCCTTTCTCTCCGGTAAACAAAGCGCCGCCCATGAACTTCGAGTCGGTCAGCTCGAGGCGAACCTCGATGCCGTTGGCGTAGCGGAAGGCCAGCGGCGCTTTCCCGCCGGCATCGAGCGGCCGGAATTCGACCGGTCCGGTGAGGCTCATGCCCAAGGCGCTCTGGATCTGATCGAGCCCGTGCGCGCCCCAGTTGGTCATTTCCCCGCCCGAGTAGTCCCGGTCGCCCATCCAACTGAGATGGCGTTTCTTGCTGTAGGGGCGCGCGGGCGCCTGGCTCAGCCACATGTCCCAGTCGAGTTTCTCGGGCATCGGGTCTTCAGGTGAGTCGTAGATCCCGGGGCCCGGATAGTTGAACCCCTGCACGAGCTGGAGCTTTCCCAGGCCGCCATTGCGTACAAAGTCCGAGGCGATGCGGTTCATCTCCATGCTGCGCTGCTGGCTGCCCACCTGGAAGACGCGCTTGTACTTCCGCACGGCCTTGACCAAGGTTCGCCCTTCATTCACGTAGAGTGTCAGCGGCTTCTCGGCGTAAACGTCCTTGCCGGCCTGGCAGGCGCGGATGCAAGGCAGCACGCGCCCGTGGTCGGTGGTGGCGATGATGACGGCGTCGATCTCCTTGTCGTCGAGGATGCGGCGGTAATCC
>CAZACK010000158.1:0-9459 GCA_964483455.1 uncultured Solibacteraceae bacterium | reverse complement strand
GATCGGCCAGCGTCGAGTCTCGAAAAGCTCCATCGTGGCGGCCCCGTCTGACGCCCGTCTCCAGGATGTTGGCCACCTCCAGTTTCCAAAGTCCCGGCACCCAGGCCCCGTTCTCGCTGACCAAGTTGAAGACATGACGAATTGGTTCCGTGATCTCGTCAGCATAGACCCACGTGAGGGTGGCGGAACTGTCCAGAACGATGCTCATGGCCGCCCGGCATCCCGCTCCGCCCTTATGGCCGCCCAGTCGAACGCCACTTTCACATTCCCGGCCCGCGTTCGAATGCGCTCCAGTGCGGCACGCGCTTGTAGGCTGTCGATTCGGGTGGCGTTGGGAACGAGACGGGCGACGGCTTTGCCGTGACGCGTGATGATGATCTCCTCGCCGTGTTCGACCCGGTCCAGGAGCATTCCGAGTTTGTTTTTCGCCTCAAACGCTCCAATTTCCACGGATCACTCCTTGTTCAAGCTAGCTTAAGCCAGCTTAGCACATTCCTGGGAGGGGGTCATACCGCCAGCCGCCGCAGAAGTTGCTGAATCCGTGGGAGGATAGCGCGCATGGCCGACGCACGGCGGGTAGAGTTACCAAAGTTCGAAACGCGTCCACGATGGGGAGCCAAATCATCTTCCCGCACCTTCCCCAGCCCGTTCGTTAACGCCTCTCTCCGTCCATAACCCCGCAACTGGCGGCAATTTCGGCACTTCCGCGTCTCTCCGTTTCGGCCCGAGACGCGATTTGAAGCGCCAGCCGTGCGCCCCGGCAAGGTCTCCAGAGGTGAGGCGCTTCTCCCCGTCGCCTAACCAGAACCAGGAACTGGCGCTGACCGCGCGGCGCGGATTTCCCGATACAGTCACACGGACACGAGCGGCCGTCAGCCTTTCGAGCCATGCCATTGTGGTATGGGTGCGCCCCTTGTCGCTAAGATCGAATCAGCCTGTGGATCGCCGTGGAGATTCCCACACAGCCGGACGCATTGGCCGCTCCAGCGGAGCAGGACCACGATCTAATGCGGCGCGTTGCTCTTGGTGACCTCTCCGCGTTCGAAGAGATCGTCCTCCGCCACCAAAACAGAGCGTGGGCGGTGGCGTGGCGGAGTTTGGGCGACTCCGCTGAGGCGCAGGACGTCGTCCAGGAAGCTTTTCTAAGAGTCCTACGCGCCGCTCCAAGATATCGGCCCGTAGCGCCGTTTCGCACCTACTTGTTTCAGATCGTCGCCCGCCTGTGCCTGGACGTTCGCGCCAAGAAGCGCCCCGACTACGTTGGCGATCTTCCCGAGGTCGCCGCTCAGTCCCAGACTCCGGAAGAGAGCCTTCAACTCCAGGAACGGATGCTGGCGGTTCGGCGGGCACTGGGACGGCTCCCTGCCCGCCATCGGGTGGCAATTGCACTGCGACACGAGGAAGGTCTCTCCTACGATGAAATCGCCCGGGTCCTTGCCATCTCCACAAAGGCCGTCGATTCACTACTTCAGCGCGCCCGGGAATCCCTAAAGCGCCACCTGGAGGATCTCCTTTAGGCCGCGCAGAAAAATCTTCGACGCGTGCCGGGGGATTCTCCGCCCTCGCCCGTTCCTTTTATTGAGGACGATCCGTTGAACTGCCGCGCAGTCAGAGAGAACATCGGCCGCTATTTTGACGGGCAACTGCCGCTGTCCGAGAGCAGCCCGCTCGAAGCACACCTCAAACAGTGCCGCGCCTGCGCCAGAGAACTCGCCGAACTGAGCGGAGTCGAGGCCTTGGTGCGAACGATCGCTGTCCCGCCACCGCCCCCGGAACTGGCGAGGAGCATCATTCGCAGAGCAGCCACCGCAGGAGCCGGCCAGGCAACCGCGTGGGCCTGGCTGGAGCCCCTGAAAGCGTGGCCTCAGGTGATGAGGTTTGCGGCCACTGGTTCGGCTTTGCTTGCGGTTTATCTGGGGCTACTGGTCAGTGGTGGGCGTGGTCCGCAGCCACCAGTCGGCGACGTGGAGTGGCTCCGGTCCGCCTCCGTCGGGCCTGTCGTGGCGGCATATCAGGGAGTCTCCCGATGAATCGGAATCTCAAGACGCTTGCCGTTGTCTTTTCGGTCGCACTGAATGTCACGTTCATCGTTGCGCATGTCGTTCAAAACCTTCGGGGCCGACCACGATTCGTCTATGAGGAACTCGACCTGAGGGCCGGCCAGCGCGCGCAGTTCGAGGCCGAGCGGGAGCGCTTCCTCCGGACGCACGGCGAGTTCGGCAATTGGATGATCCAGAGGCACGCCGAACTGATGGACCTGCTGGCCGCGGAAACAGTGAATGAAACTGCCATTCAGGCTAAGCTTGACGAGATCCACGCAAATCATCGCGCGCTGCAACAAATCGTCGTTCAGCACCTGCGCAAAGACCGGGAGGTTCTCGACCCGGACCAGCGGAGGCAGTTCTTCTCGGTGTTGAAAGAGAGGATCAATGCGCAGGGCGCCCCCGGTCCGGCTTGGGTGCCCCGGGGGGAGCGTCGCCGCGAGTAGACAGGGGCAGGGACACGTGAGATTCGCTGTGGCAGTAATTCAGAAATTGGGCTCTCTTACTCCTCCAACCGCGTCAGGCCGAGTGGCCCCTCTGTTGGTCGCGGGTCAGTTGGAGTCCCATGAGCCGGGAGACCGCTGATGTGGATTGTTAGACTCGCACTCCGCCGCCCGTACACATTCGTTGCAGCCGCGATTCTGATCGCGGTTTTCGGCGGCATCGTGATCGCCCGGATGCCGACTGACGTGCTGCCGGACATCAACATCCCGGTCGTGAGCGCCATCTGGCAGTACCGGGGACTGTCGGCCGACGAGATGGAGAAGCGTATCACGACGGCTTCCGAGCGCTCGTTTACCACAACGGTCAACGACATCGAGCACATTGAATCGCAAACGCTCAACGGACTCGGAGTCATCAAAGTCTTCTTTCACCCTGGCACGCCGGTGGAAGCCGCGGTGGCCCAGATGACGGCGATCTCGCAGACGGTCACGCGGCAGATGCCGCCGGGCGCCACCCCGCCGATGATTCTGCGTTTCAATGCCTCCAGTGTCCCGATTCTCCAGTTAGGACTGGGCGGCCAAGGGCTTTCCGAACAGGCGCTCTACGACGTTGGAGCCAATTTCCTGCGGACGCAACTGGCCACGGTGCAAGGAGCCTCGATCCTGATGCCCGCCGGCGGAAAGGCCCGTCAAGTGATGGTGGACCTGGACCCCAAGGCTCTCTACGCCCGCGGCGTGTCGCCGGCCGAGGTTTCGGCGGCCATCAACGCGGGGAGCCCGATTCTTCCCGCCGGGGCGGCGAAGATCGGCGACCGGGAATACAGCGTCCGCCTGAACAACAGCCCGGACGTGGCGGAGGTACTTAACGAGGTGCCGGTGCGCCAGCAGGGCGGCGCCACGGTCTACGTCCGCGACGTCGCTCAGGTTCGCGACGGCGGGGCGGTCCAGACCAACGTCGTCCGGCAGGATGGCCTGCGAGGCGCGCTGGTTTCGATTCTCAAGACGGGCAGCGCTTCGACGCTGGAGATCGTCGAACGCGTGAAAGCGGAACTTCCGCGAATCCTCGCCACCCTGCCTCCCGAACTCGATGTCCGGTTGTTGCTGGATCAATCGTTGTTCGTTCGCGCCTCGATCAATTCGGTGCTGTACGAGGCTCTCATGGCCGCTATCCTGGTTTCACTCCTGATCCTCCTGTTCATTGGGAGTTGGCGGAGCACGCTGATCGTCTGCACTTCGATCCCGTTGTCGATTCTGACTTCGCTGATCTTGCTGTACTTCCTCGGCCAGACGATCAACCTGATGACCTTGGGCGGGCTGGCCCTCGCTATCGGCATCCTGGTCGACGAAGCGACGGTCGAGATCGAGAACATCCACCGCAACCTTGCAATGGGTAGGTCCATCATCCGGGCGGTGCTGGACGGGGCGCGCGAGATCGCCGTGCCGGCCTTTGTTTCCGCCCTTTCGATCTCGATTGTTTTCGCGCCCGTAGTTCTGCTTCGTGGCACGGCGAAGTATCTCTTCCAGCCGCTGGCGATGTCGGTAGTCTTCGCCATGCTGGCCTCCTGGGTGCTCTCCCGTACGCTGATTCCCACCATGGTGCGCTACCTGCTGAAGTCCGAGTTGCATGTGTACCGGGGCGGCGGGGCGCGCAATGGCGGACCGGTCTGGCGTCTTCACCGCAGCTTCATGCAGGGCTTCGAGAGGTTCCGCGAAGGTTACCGGGACTTCTTGAGCCGGGCGCTCGGCCACCGCTGGATTGTCGTGATGCTGTTCGCTCTGTTCTCGATCGGCTCGGTCTTTCTCGCCACGCAACTCGGCCAAGACTTCTTTCCCCAAGTGGACGGGGGCCAGTTGCGTCTTCACGTGCGGACGCCCGTGGGAACCCGTCTGGAGTCCACGGAAGAGGCGTTCGCCAGGGTGGAAGACAAGATCCGCGAAATCATTCCGCCCGCGAAACTCGACACGATTCTCGATAACATCGGGCTCCCGGTGTTACCGATCAACATGGCCTACAGCGATTCGGCCACGATCGGCTCCGGCGACGGCGAAATCCTAATCTCTCTCCAGCGCGACCGCGAGCGCGGTGAGACGTGGGAGTATGCGCGGCGGCTGCGTCAGGAACTGCCGGCGGCTTTCCCGGACATGACCTTCTTCTTCCGTTCCGCCGACATGGTGAGCCAGATTCTGAACTTCGGCATCCCGGCGCCCATCAACATTCAGGTGGTTGGCCGGAATCAGCAGGCCAACTACCGAATCGCCAGGGAGATCGAGCGCCGGCTCGCGCGGGTGCCGGGAGCCGTGGACGTGCGGCTGCATCAGGTCCTCGATGCACCCGAGTTGCGGATCAACGTGGACCGCACGCGCGCTGGCCAAATGGGCCTGACGCAAAGAGACGCGGCCAATAGCCTGCTCGTCTCGCTCAGTTCCAGCGGCCAGGTTTCGCCGAACTACTGGCTCCATCCCGAAACTGGCGTCAGCTACCTGATTGCTGTGCAGACGCCCGAGCATCGCATCACGTCCATGGACGAGATCCGGAACACGCCGCTTGCGGCTTCGCGGCCGGGAGCGCCTCAGTTGCTCAGTAATCTGGCTATCACGGAGCGGATCACAACTCCCATGGCCATCAGCCACTACAACATTCAGCCGGTGCTGGACGTCTATGCGGGCGTCCAGGATCGCGATCTTGGGGCTGTGGCTGGAGAAGTGGACAAGATCGTCAACGACGCCCGCGCCAAGCTGCCGCGAGGGTCTTTCATTCAGGTTCGGGGACAGATGGAGACCATGCGCGAGTCGTTTCGGGGACTGGCGGGCGGCATTCTCCTGGCAGTGGCGCTGGTGTATCTGGTCATGGTCATCAATTTCCAAAGCTGGCTCGATCCATTCATTATCCTGATGGCGCTGCCGGGCGCTTTCTCGGGAATTATCTGGTCGCTGTACATCACCCAGACCACGATCAATGTCCCCTCTCTGATGGGCGCCATCATGAGCATCGGCGTGGCGACGGCGAACAGCATTCTGCTGGTTACGTTTGCCAACCAGCGCCGCGCCGAAGGCGTTTTGGTGGGCGAAGCGGCGTTGTCGGCGTCCGTGATCCGGCTCCGGCCGGTACTCATGACCGCCGGCGCGATGATTCTCGGCATGCTGCCCATGTCTCTGGGACTCGGAGAGGGAGGCGAGCAGAATGCACCAATCGGCCGCGCTGTGATCGGCGGTCTTCTGGTCGCCACCTTGGCCACGCTCTTGTTTGTGCCGGTGATCTACAGCCTCCTCAAGGAAACGTCGCGCGCCACGGCGCAAGAAGAAGATTCGGAGTTGCTGCGATGAGAAAGGGACTTGTGGTTGTCGCCATCGCCGTTGTGATGCTGAGCGCGTTGCTCGTGCTGGGCTACTGGCCGCGCGCCGTGCGTGCCCGGCAGTTGGCCGCGGCAGTCCAGGCGAACCAGCGCTCTCTGCCCGCGGTGACAGTCGCTCCCGTCAAGGAAGCCCCGGCAGAAGTCGAGTTTAGTCTGCCGGGCAATGTCCAGGCTGAGACGGAGACGCCGGTCTACGCGCGGGCTGACGGCTACATCAACCGCCGCGTGGCAGACATCGGGGACCGCGTCAAGGCCGGGCAATTGCTGGCGGAGATTGACTCGCCCGAGCTCGACCAGCAAATCCGCGAGGCGCAGGCGGCCGTGAAGCGTTCGCAATCCGCGTTGCGGCAAGCCGAAGCAGCCCTGGGACAGGCTCGGGCGAACCTGGGTCTGGCTGAAGTCACCGCCAGGCGCTGGCAGACGCTGGTCAACAAAGGCGTGCTCTCCAAGCAGGATGGGGATGAGAAGCGCGCAATCCTGGAGGCGCGCACGGCGGACGCGGCGGCCGCCGAGGCAAACGTGCAGACCGCCCGCGAGACGATTTCGGCGAATGAGGCGGCTTTGCAGCGGCTGGTGGAATTGCAGGCGTTCCGGCAGGTGCGTGCCCCGTTCGCCGGTGTGATCACGGCCAGAAATGTGGACGTGGGAGCGTTGGTCAGCGCGGGCAGCAGCACTTCGATTCGGGAAATGTTCCGTCTCGCCCAAACGCGCACTCTGCGCGTGTTCGTAAACGTGCCGCAAAGTGAGACGCCGGCTGTCCGGCCGGGGTTGGCGTGCGCTCTCGAGGTGGAGGAGCACCATGGCCGGCGGTTTTCAGGAAAGGTCACCCGGACGGCCAACGCCCTGGATCCCGCATCGAGGACGTTGCTGACCGAAGTCCAGACGCCCAATCCGGATGGGACTCTCCTGCCGGGGATGTACGCGACGGTGCATTTCCGGGTGCATCGGCAAAACCCGCCGCTGCTGATTCCGTCGGTGGCCTTCCGGAACACTGCTGGCGGGCCGGTGGCAGCGGTTCTCGGTGAAGGAGCCGTCATTCGCCTCGTGCCCGTGAAGCTTGGCCGCGACTACGGCGCGCAGATCGAGGTCAGCGAAGGGCTGCATCCCGGCCAGAAGGTTGTGACCAACCTGACCGACCAAGTCCGCGAGGGCGTCATAGTTCGGCCCGTGGCGCCGGCCAAACCGGCGGCGCCGAACAAGGGAGGATCTGCCAAGTGAGACGGCTTGTGCTGGCCAGCGCGCTGATTGCGGTGGGGATGCAGGCGCAGGTCTTCGAGGATTCTCCCCGGCTGGCATCTTTGGTGCGAGGCGGCAATGTATACCTTTCGCTGCACGACGCCATTGCCATCGCGCTCGAAAACAATCTCGATGTGGAATTGCAGCGCATGGGTCCGCGGTTTGCTGAGACGGATCTGAAAAGATCGAAGGCCGGAGCGCTGCCGCGAGGGATTCCGCTCTCGGTGCGTGAGGGGCCGAAGAGCGTGAGCGGCGGCGCCGATATGCTGGCTCCCGCGCTGGGGCCCGGCCAGGAGACTAACGTCTCCATTGCCGGGCAAACCCAGTTGAGCACCGGGCGTCTGCCGCCGGCCCTCGATCCCGTCCTTATCGCCAAAATCCGCAGAGACCATTCGACAGCTCCGCAATTGAATTCCTTCCTGGTGGGTACGCCGGTGCTGGTTTCCGACGCCACTACGGCGAACTTTGGATGGCAGAAGGGGTTTCTTACGGGAGGCGAACTTTCCGCCGGCTTCGAGAACAGCCATCAAACTCTGAATCATCGCCGCTACGACCTCTCTCCGTTTCACGCCTCGTCGTTCGGAATCTCCTTCACCCAGCCGCTGCTACGCGGCTTCGGACGTGCCTTGAATTCGCGGTTCATCCGGATCGCCAACAACACCCGCACGCAATCCGATCTGGTCTTCCACCAGCAGGTGATCAGCACAGTGGCGGGGGTAATTTGCATGTACTGGGACTTGGCGAGCCTGACCGAGGATGTCAAGGTGCGCCGCCAAGCGCTGGAGCGTGCCGAGAAACTGTTGAGTGACAACCAGGCTCAGGTGGACGCGGGCACGCGGGCGCCCATCGAAGTCGTCCGTGCCCGAGCCGAAGTCGCCCGCAGCCGGCGAGACCTGATTGCGGCCGAAACCCTCGTCCGGCAACAGGAGACGGTCTTCAAGGATTACCTCACGCGGAGGACGGTGTTGGATTCTTCGCTGGCGGACGTCCGGATCATCCTGACCGATCCTCTGCGGGTCGACCGCGACCAGCCGGTCCCGCCTGCTTCCGAACTGGCCGCGAGCGCTTTGAAACAGCGGCCGGATCTCGCCCAGGCACGGATTCAGATCGAGAGCACCCGGCTGGCTTTGAAGGGAGCTAAGAACGCCTTGTTGCCATCGCTGGATCTGGTCGCCACGGTGCGGAACAACGCTTTGGCCGGAGACGTCAACCCTCTCACGCTTCCCGGCGCGTCCCCGCACAGCCCCGATCCCATTTTGGTTGGTGGCTACGGGACCGCCCTGTCTCAGTTGCTGCGCCGCAACTTCCCGGATTACGGCGTGGGGGTCCAACTCACCATCCCCCTGCGCAACCGTGCCGCCGAAGCGGACTTCGCGCGGGACAACCTGGCACTGCGCCAGCAGGAACTGCGTCTTCAACAGCTCAACAAACAGCTCCACGTCGAAATAGAGAACGCACTGATTGCTCTCGAACAGGCAAGGGCGACGATCGAGGCCACCGAGCAGGAGCGGGAGTTCCAGGAGCAGTCGCTTGCAGCCGAGGAAGAGAAACTCGCCGTCGGTGCTTCGACGACCTTCCTCGTAATTCAGTATCAACGGGATCTCGCTCAGGCACGATCGGCGGAAGTCTCTGCTCAGGCGGGTTACCTGAAAGCCAGAGCGGCGTTGGATCGAGCCGGCGGCCTGCTGCTGGAGTCTCATGGGGTCTCCCTACCGGCGTCAAAGGCACAGGTGCCATAGCGGTGCGTTGGGTTAAGGAGACGTGACATCTGCTTCTCGACTCCTCAAATGCCCCCAAATGGTTGAATCTGCTGGAACACCAGTCTGATCGAATGCGGCGGACAGTTCACCAGAATCCGAAACGCGTCCACGATGGGGAGCCACCGTCCGAAAAGGTGACTTCCGCGCCTCGATTTCATTGACGCAATCGCGCATGCGGGCCGTCTCCATATCCCAAACATTCCGCGTCATTTGCGTTCCGGGCGGTTTCTCCAGTTGGAAGTACCTCCAACCAGGGTGCTCTCTCAACCATGCAGGTTGAGAGCGTTGGCCTCTCTCAACCGGCACGATAGAGCACGATCCCAGAGTCGGCGGTGAAAAGCCGGTTCGGCCGAATGCGGCTGCTCTGGTTCAGGCCGCCGCTGACAAAGTCGGGGCTTTCGAGCCGGACCGAGTATCCGTCTTCCCTTGCTTGACTGGTGATCTGGCAAAGGATCAGGTCGTCTCCCTGTAGCGCCGCGAGGACCAAGGCCGGTCACCGCTTCGTCTGGCTGAGATCCGAGAAGGGGAAGTTGAGGACGACGACGTCGCCTTTCACAAACTGGCCCAGACTGCATCCTCCTCCGGAGAGAGCCAATCCTTGGCCAGCGCGGATTGCGCCGCCATA
>CAZACK010000157.1:0-9604 GCA_964483455.1 uncultured Solibacteraceae bacterium | reverse complement strand
AGCGCCTGGTTCGGGACCAGGAGGTCGGTGGTTCAAATCCACTCGCCCCGACCAGCTTCCCATTCCGATTTCATCAACGTCGCGGCTGTCACCCTCCGGCTTGCGCCGCCACCCTGCGTACCCCCAGGCCTTTCCAGTTGCGGAACCTCGAACCGGAGCGGAAGCACGCGTCCTGTTCCGTTTTCAGTCCGCGACCGGAACGAAGTCCGCCGCGTCCCGGAAGGGCATCCGTGCGTCCCGGAAATCCGGACAGTAGTAACTGGCCGCTTCGGAGTCCAACGGCTGGATCCATCCGTTCTCGAAGCCGAAGTAATCGAGCCACTCGATCACTTTCTCGAATTCGCGCGGCCTGATCCGCCGGTTCAGCAGAGGGTGCGACTCCTCGCCGACCTTGTTCGTCGGGTAGTACTGCGACATCACGCTGAGCGTGACGCGGGGCGAGAGCGTCTCGCGGATCCACTCCAGGGTTTCCCGCAAACCGGCGAGGTCGTTCGGAAGCACGAGCAATCGGATCACAAGGCCGCGCTGGAGCAGGCCTCGTTCATCCATGACCGTCTCATCGCCGAACTGCTGGTACATTTCCGCAACGGCCGCCCGCGAGTGCCGCACGTAGCCGGGAACCTTCGAGTACTCCTTGGCCACGGCGTCGTCGGAGTATTTCAAATCCGGCAGGTATATGTCGATGATGCCGTCCAGGAGACGCAGCACCTCCACGCTGTCGTACGCGTTTGTGTTGTAGATGAGCGGAAGGCGCAAGCCGCGCCGCGCGGCGATCTCGAGGCTTCGCACGATCTGCGGCACGAAATGCGTTGGCGAGACGGCCCCGATATTGTGGCAGCCCTTCGCCTGCAATTCGAGCATGATCCCGGCAAGGCGCTCGAAGCTGACCTCGCCCGCCGGGCGAGTGTTTCGGAAATCCTGGCTGATCTGCCAGTTCTGGCAGTACACGCAGCGCAGGTTGCAGTGGCCGAAGAAGATGTTGCCCGCCCCCCTTGCCTCTCCTTTCGGCAGGTGTGAGCCGCTGAGCGCCGGTTCTTCTCCGAAGTGGGGCGCCCAGGAGGAAACGATGGGCAGGTAGCCTGCCACGCAGACTTTCGTCATGTTCTCGATGCGGTTGACGCGGCAGTCCCAAGGGCAAATGTCGCACGAGGCGAGCATCGCCTCCAGCAAGGCGGCGCGGCGCGCCAGTTCACCGTTCTCGATCAGACCCAGGTAGGAAGGCAGTACCATTCGCGGATTTCAGATTAATGTGAAGCCTCAGGCCACCGCAGGGCGGATCGGCCGGTCCGTGCGCTGCCGCCGAAAGGAGGGCGCCCAGACGCCCGGCAGCGGCGTGGCGCAGCGGGGGCATCTTCCTTCAGGCGTCAGCCTGTAATCGAGAATTCGATAGCCGTAACGCCCGATCAGCCGCTCGCCGCAGCCGGCGCACCGCGTGTCCTCCAGGTCGTCCACGTCGCCCGGGAGATTCCCGGCGTAGACGTAACGCAGTCCGGCCTCTCGTCCGATACCCCAAGCCCGCCGCAGCGTAGCCGGCGGCGTGTTGTCCGGCTCGAGCATCTTGTAGTCCTTGTGGAACGCGGTCACGTGCCAGGGAATGTCCGGGGAGAAGCCGGCCAGGAATTCGGCGATCCGCCGCAACTCGCCATCGGAATCGTTGAAACCTGGAATCACCAGCGTCACCACCTCCAGCCAGTAGCCCATCTGGTGGATCAGCCGCAGGCTGTCGAGGATCGGCTGCAAGCGTCCGCCAAGCTCCCGGTAATGCCGGTCGTCGAAGCTCTTCAAATCCACTTTGTAGAGATCGGTCCACGGCCGCAGATACTCGAGCACTTTCGGGGTGGCGTTCCCATTGGAGACGAAGCCCGTCAGCAGGCCGGCTGCCTTGGCCTCCTTGAACACGGCCACCGCCCACTCGGCGGTGATCAGCGGCTCGTTGTACGTGCTGACGACGGCCTCGGCGCCGGACCGCACCGCGCTCCGCACCAGCTCTTCGGGAGTTGCGCGGTAGGGCGGCGCCACCGCTTCCGGGTCGCGGATGGCCTGCGAGGTCACCCAATTCTGGCAGTAAGAGCAGTGCAGGTCGCAGCCGAGCATGCCGAAGCTGAACGCCAGCGCTCCCGGCCGGACGTGGAAAAACGGCTTCTTCTCGATCGGATCGCACTGGACGCTGGTGACGTACCCCCAAGGGACGTAGAGCTTGCCGCCCTGGTTGAATCGGACTTTGCAGACGCCCGGCTGCCCTTCGAAGATCGGGCAGCAGTGGCCGCAGGCGTGACAGCGGATGCGCCGGTCGTCGATGGGCTCCCAAAGCTCCCCTTCCCGGACGTGTTCGGCGAGCACTTCCGCCAAAGTCGCCATGGCTACTCCCAGTATCTCTCTATAGGAGATTGTTGGCGATGCGGTAGGTGACGCGGGCCGAAGCCTCGCGCTCGCTGCACAGAAGATCGGCTAGCGTCATCCTGCCGAAAACTCCGTCGAGCACGGATTGCACGGCGGCCAGCAGCGGCCGGATCGCACAATCTGTGGAGTGGATACATTCCCGGCGGGTTCCAGTGTGATTGTCACAGAATCCGGGGCCGAAGAACCGGCCGCCGAGCACGTCCAGCGCCTCGCGGATCGTGATCCGGCGGGTTGGGCGCGCCAAACGGTAACCGCCCTCTTTGCCGCGGACGCTCTCCACCAGCCCGGCCTCCCGCAGCGGGCGCAGCAGCTTGGCCACGTGCGCCGGAGACAGGCCTTCGGCTTGACTGATCTGCGCGATGGTCAGGCTGCCGTCTGCTCCGGCGCGCGCCATCGACACCAGGCAGCGAAGGCCGTATTCCTCCTGGGCGCTGAGTCTCATGGCACCCAGCCAGGGTCCGTCGTCAGCGGCCGTAATAGGCGGCGTTTTCGGCCGCGAAACTCTGCCACTTCTCCGGCAGATCATCCAGCGTGAAGATGGCCGACACCGGACACACCGGCACGCAAGCGCCACAGTCGATGCACTCGACCGGGTCGATGTAAAGCATCTTTGCTTCGGCGAAGGAGGCCTCGTCCTTCTTCGGGTGGATGCAGTCCACCGGGCAGGCGTCGACGCACGCCGTGTCCTTGGTGCCGATGCAGGGTTCCGCAATGACGTAAGCCATGAACGTTTCTCCAGATCTATGGGGAAGACCAGCTATCTGAAGACTCTAGCCAACGTGTACCTTTTTGTCAAGATTGCAGCGGGCTTTGATCCCGACCGGGCTTAGCTTCCGCAAGCGGACAGGCCCTTCACCCCCATCGGCGTCCATCGGCGTTCATCGGCGGCTGGAAATGCCTTTCTATCGCCATTGCCAAGCTTCCGCCTCTGATTCCGGCTTCGGCATGTCGTCCTCGGCCAGCCGTTCCTGGCATCCGACGCAGTACCGCGCCCATGGCACCGCCCGCAGGCGCTTCTCTGGGATGCGTTCCTCGCAAGCCTGGCAGATCCCATAACTGCCGGTGTTCAGGCGCCGGAGGGCTTCCTCGATGAGCCGCCACTGCTCGTAATCCATGTTGTTCCGGCGCAGGGAGATGAACTCCTCGTGGGTGATCGGCGCCTGGTCCTCTTCGGCTACTCTGCCCAGCCTCGCCAGGGTGTCGAACCTGATTCCCAGGCCGGCGGCCAAGTCGGCCCGCCTGCCGAGCAGCATCCGCCGGAACTCCGCCAGCCGCTCGTTTCCATTTCTCCCCATACGGCCCTCCTTTCGGGCCTGATTCTTCAGTGAGCGGAACGGCAGGAAACTCTCAGGAAATCTGATGCCGGGGCTGCGCTACTCGCCCTTCAGAGAGCGCTCCATCAACTCTCGGATCGCCTCTCGGGCAGGCTTGCCCTCGAAGAGCATCCGGTAGACCTGCTCGGTGATCGGCATCTCGATCCCATGCCGGTGCGCCAGGTCGACGGCGGCGCGGGTCGTCTTGATTCCCTCGGCGACCATCCGCATGCCGCCGACGATCTCCTCCAGGGTCTGTCCGGCCGCCAGTTTCAGGCCGGCGGACCGGTTGCGGCTCAGCTCGCCGGTGCAGGTCAGGACAAGATCGCCCAGTCCGGCCAGCCCCGCCAGCGTCATCGGCCTGCCGCCCATGGCGACGGCCAGTCGGGTGATCTCGGCCAGGCCGCGTGTGATCAGCGCGGCAATCGCATTGCTGCCCAGGCCCAGCCCGCTGCACACGCCGGCGCCGATGGCGATCACGTTCTTGGTCGCCGCTCCAACCTCCACGCCGACCGTGTCGCTGTTCGTGTAGAGCCGGAACGTTGGCCCGGAAAAGGCCTCCTGGATCGAGCGCGCCACGCGTTCGTCAGCCGACGCGATCACCACCGCGGCCGGTTCGCCTCGCGCGATTTCCATGGCGAACGTCGGCCCGGAGAGGATGGCGACACGCGGCTCGAACCTGGACTTGACCACGTCCTGAATCACTTCCGACATCCGCAGCAGCGTCTCGTTCTCCAGGCCCTTGGTGGCGCTCACCAGCAGCATCCCGGGCTCGAGATGAGCCAGCATTTCGCCATAGATCCGGCGGGCATGGTGGGAGGGCATTGCGCCGAGCACCACGTCCGCGCCGTCCAGCGCCTCGGCGAACCCAGTCACGATCCTGACGTTTTTGGGGACCTGGAATCCGGGCAAGAAGAGGTCGTTCTCCCGCGTCTCGATCATCCGCCCGGCGAGATCCCGCTCGTAGACCCACAGGCGCACGCCCTGGAAGCGCGGCGCCAGAACAATGGAGAGCGCGGTGCCCCAACCCCCGCCGCCGATGATGGCGAGTTCCCTCACGAGCGGCGGCCCCTGAGCGAGAGGACGTGCTCGCTGCCGGCGCGCAGCCGCACGATGTTTGACTTGTGCCGCCAGACGATGAAGGCTCCGCCGATCAGCGCCGCCGCTACCAGCGGCGCCGGCGGGTGGAGGATCAGCCACACCGCCAGCGGCAGGCTGCCCGCCGCCAGAATCGAGCCGAGCGAAACGTAGCGCGTGGCGGCCACCGTCACCACCCACACGACCAGCACCGCCGCCAGCGCCAGCGGCGCCAGGCACAGGAACGCGCCGACGCAGCTCGCCACCGCCTTGCCGCCTTGGAACTTCAGGAACACCGGAAAGGCGTGGCCCGCCATCACCGCCAGCGCGGCGCCGCTCATCCACCACGCCGAGCCGCCCGTCATTGCTCCAGCGACCCACACCGCCAGATAGCCCTTGGCGATGTCCAGCGCCAGGGTCGTGAGCCCAGCCCACCTGCCGGCCGCGCGGACGACGTTCGTCGCGCCGATGTTGCCGCTGCCGATCGAACGCACGTCCCGCCCGCTCGTCAGCTTCACCAGCAGGTAGCCGAAAGGAATTGCACCCAGGAGATAGGCGACGAGCAACGCCGCAATGCCGCTCATGACTTGCTGAAAGGATACTCCGCGAGTTTCGTGTAGACGGAGCCGCCTGGCTCCCGCTCGCTCCGATAGAGGAAGAAGCGGTCCGCCGTGAACGCGCCGAACTCATCCGAGTCCAGCGCAGCGACGGCCTGCCTGAGCCCGGCGAGCGCGACCGGCTCCTTGATGCGCGCCAGCGTCAAGTGGGGGGAAAAGCCTCGGGGCTCCTTCGCCACGCCGAGCCGTGCCAGCGCGTCCTCCGTCTCGCGCGCCAGCGCCGCCAGTTCCGCGCCGGCCTTCACCGCCGCCCAGAACACCCGCGGCGCATGCGGGTTCGGAAACCACCCCAGACCCCGAACAGCGATGTTGATCGGCTCCCTGGCCGGCAGTTCACTGAGGGCGGCCGTCAGCTCCTCCAGGCGGTCTTCCGGCCACTCGCCGATGAACTTTGTCGTAATGTGGAGATTCTGCGGCGGGCTCCACTTGATCTTCGCCTTTGGGCGTAAGGTATCCACCAGCCGCGAGAGATTCCGAACCACATCAGAGGGCAGATCGATGCCGGCAAACAGTCGCATGACTTCAGGCTCAGCTTATTGTAAACCGGATGTGTTGACCATACCCGCCGCGGTTCTCCCGCGCTCATTCTACGAACGCCCGACGGTGGACGTCGCCCGCGACCTGCTTGGCAAGCTGCTGGTGCACGGCCGCGCGGCCGGCCGGATCGTGGAGGTCGAGGCCTATCTCGGCCGCGAAGACCTCGCCGCCCACGCCTCGCGCGGCTTGACCAACCGTACCCGCGTGCTCTTCGGTCCTCCCGGCCACGCCTATGTCTACTTCATCTACGGCATGTACGAGTGCCTGAACATCGTGGCCGAGCCGGAAGGCACGCCGGGCTGCGTGCTCATCCGCGCGCTGGAGCCGCTGGCCGGCATCTCCCTGATGCAGCGCCGCCGCCCGGCCGCCCGGTCCGTCGAAGAACTCGCTTCCGGCCCGGGAAAGCTGACCCTTGCCATGGGGATCACGCGCCGTCACAACGGCGCCGACCTGACGTGCGGACCGCTGACGGTCCGCGAGTTGCCCGGCGAACCTCGCCGCGAGATCGCCGTCACCCCCCGCATCGGCATCCGCCACTGCGCCGACTGGCCGCTGCGCTTCCACTTTCGGTGACAGGCTACGCAATCCCCAATTGTCCCATTGCACGAGGCCCTCGCGGACGCGCACAGAATCAAGACCCCCACCTCCACAGCACCGGCAGGCGGCTTGGCGGCGCCGCCCACCACCCTCAGCGGTGTCTTCGGAACGTGCGCGGGACTCCGCCATGCCCGGCAACGATCGTCCGCTCTCCTCCGCGCCAGTGCTTTTGCGACATAATAGCCACGATGTCGAAAACCCTTGCGTCCCTTCTCACACTAGCCATGACTGTTCCCGCTGCCGTCAAGATCGAAAAGGCCGGCTACCAGGGCTGGCCCAACTGTTACCGCGTCGCCAATGGCGAGGTCGAACTGATCGTCACCAGCGACGTCGGCCCGCGCATCATCCGCTTCGGATTCCCCGGCGGCCAGAACCTGTTCAAGGAGTACGCCGACATGATGGGCAAGAGCGGCGAGTCGCAATGGATGATTCGCGGCGGCCACCGGCTGTGGATGGGACCGGAAGATGCCGTTCTCACGTATGCCCTCGACAACTCGCCGGTGAAGATCGAGGTCAGAGACGGCGTCCTGACCGCCACGCAGCCGGTGGAGCCGCTCACCGGACTGGAGAAGCAGATCGTCGTCAAGCTGGCCGCTTCCGGCTCAAACGTGGAACTCGTCCACCACATCACCAACCGAAACCGCTGGGCGATCGAGTTCTCTCCGTGGACCCTCACGGTGATGGCCCCCGGCGGCGTCGGCATCACCGGGTTCCCGCCGCGCGGCAAGCACCCCGAGGTGCTGCCTCCGACCAACCCGCTGGTTATGTGGGCGTACACGGATTTCAGTGACAAGCGCTGGCAGTTCACCAAGAAGTACGTGATGCTGCGCCAGGACGCCAAGGCCGCCGAGCCGCAGAAGGTCGGGTCCTTCAACGAGAACACCTGGGGCGCTTACCTGCTAGGCTCGGACCTGTTCATCAAGCGGTACAAGGCCGATCCGTCCAGGACGTATCCGGATTTCGGTTGCTCCTACGAGACGTTCACGAACGCCGACATGCTGGAGATCGAGACGCTCGGCCCGCTGGCGAAGGTCGCCCCAGGTGCGACCGTCGAGCACATCGAGCGCTGGAGCCTGCACAAAAACGTCCGCATCCCGGCGTGGACGGACGCGGAACTGGACAAGGTGCTGGGGCCGCTCGTGGGGAAGTGACACATTTCTGACGGCGCCCAAGCCGGAGCCGGACATCTTCGGAACCGCGCACAGCGTTCGTCAACGCCATGTCCTCCGCCCGCGCTCCGTTGGGCCTTGTTGTCACTGGGCCGCGCCTTGGGTCGAGGGAGTCGAGCGCCCTCAACGTCCCCCTCGATACCCGCCGCGCTATACTTGATTGCGAGCCCCCGCTATATCAGGCGCTTCCGATCATGCTGGAAATGAGCACCCTGTGGCTGCGCGTTGCCGCCGCCCTGTATGCCTTTGGTCTGGTCCACTCCCTGCTGGTGATCCTGCAAGGCCGCGCCGGATTGTTCCCCGCCGCGCTCGGGGCGTTCCGCATCGGCGTGGTGCTGCACGTCGTCTCGATCGTTGAGGAAGCCTTCTACACCGGCCATTTCCCCGCCAACAACTTCTTCGAATCCATCACCCTGTGCGCGCTGCTGATCGCGCTCGTGTTTCTGTTCGTTTACTGGCGCTACCAGTTCGAGGGCTTCAGCGTGTTTCTGTTCCCGCTGGTGTTTGTGATGACACTTCTCGGCGGACTCGGCAACCTGGCCCCATCGTGGGCCAGCCCGGCGGTGCGCGACGCCTGGCTGACGGTTCACGTGGCGCTGGTGCTGGTGGGCTACGCGGCGCTGTTGCTGATGGCCGGAGCGTCCGTCTTCTACCTCATCCAGGAGCGCCACCTGAAGAGAAAATCGCCGACGGTCCTCAAGGAGCGCATCCCGCCGCTCGGTAAGCTGGATGAAATCATTTCCTGGTCGATGGCGGTGGGGTTCGTCCTCATCACCTTGTCGGTGCTGGCGGGGATCACCTGGGCGTTCGTGGAGACCGGCACGCGGTGGATCCGCGAGCCGAAGGTCATCATTTCGCTCGTCACCTGGGCCTTCTACCTGCTGGTGGTCTTCGTCCGCGTGAACTCGGGCTGGCGCGGCCGCCGGGCGGCGGTGATGTCCATTACGCTGCTGGCGTTCTCGGCGGTGACCTGGGCGGCGCACTCCGGGCTTCGCAGCCTGCTGGAGAAATGAACAGGGTCCGGCTCGGATGAAACTGGTTGTCTGCGGCATCAACCACAACACGGCGCCGGTGGAAGTGCGGGAGCGTGTCGCCTTCGACCACCAGTCGATGCCGCCCGCCTTGCGCGAGCTGACGAAAGAAGCCGGCTTCCACGAGGCGATGATCCTGTCCACGTGCAACCGGGTGGAGATCGCCGTCGCCGCCGAAGACGGCGCCGACGTGAAGGCCGCGGTCGAGCGGTTTCTTTCCGAATCGCGCCACGTGCCGCCCGACTTCCTGCGCCCGCACCTCTATCTCCGCGAAGACCGGGAAGCGGTCCGCCACCTGTTCCGGGTGGCGTCCAGCCTCGACTCGATGGTCGTCGGCGAGCCGCAGATCCTCGGCCAGATGAAAGCCGCCTACGCCGAGGCCAAAGCCCACGGCGCGCTGGCCGGCCTGCTCGACACCGTGGTGACCCGCGCCTTCAGCGTGGCCAAGCGCGTGCGCTCGGAAACCGACATCGGCAGGAGCGGCGTGTCGGTCAGCTTCGTCGCCGTTGAGCTTGCCAAGGAAATCTTCGGCTCGCTCGCCGGAAAACGCGTGCTCCTGATCGGCGCCGGCAAGATGTCGGAACTGGCGGCGCGCTATCTCCACCGCTCGGGCGCCGAGCAGATCTTCGTCACCAACCGCACCCACGACCGCGCCGTCGAGATGGCGAAGCTCTTCCAGGGGTCCATCGTCGACTACGACAAGTTCATCGCCCGGCTTCCGGAAATCGACATCGTCATCGCCTCCAGCGGCGCGCCGCACTACATCGTCCGCAAGGACGACATGAAGCGCGTCATCGACGCGCGCCGCAACCGCCCGATGTTCCTCATCGACATCGCCGTGCCGCGCAACATCGAGCCGGCGG
>CAZACK010000156.1:0-9915 GCA_964483455.1 uncultured Solibacteraceae bacterium | reverse complement strand
CGCGCCCGGCTACGCCGCCGTTCACGTCCAGCACGCCGGCGCCGGCCTTGGCCTGTTTGGCAGCGATTTCCTTGATGTAATCCGCGTCCTTGGCTTCGACGGCGGCACGGATTTTCTTGCGGGTGCAGTTGATGAGTTCTCCGATGATGAGCATAATGCGGTCTCTGTCAGGAATCGGCCGCCGGCGGCTGGGCCGGGCGCCCTACCTCGGCGCGCTTGCAAACGTTGTCCAGGCCGATCAGGCGGTTGGCCAAGGCGTTGGTGCGGTCCAGGCACCAGTCGCGCGGAGGGATGAGCGTGCGCGAGTACTTCCTCGGATCGTCGCCGGCGGCGAGTGTGCTCAGGTACACCAGGTTCCAGATGCACGGCAGCTCGGGCCGCGCCTCGCAGGTTCCATCCACGCGGGAGCCGCCGCACGGGCCGTTGCGGAGTTCCTTGTAGCACCAGCGCATCGAGCAGCCGGCGTAGTTCAGGTGGTCCTGGATGCAGTCGCCGCAACCGACGCAACCCAGGGCGGCTTTCCGCCACAGGGTGGCCGGCTCGAGCAGCTTGTACCAAAGGCCGTGCCTCCACGAGTTACGGGAAGGCTGTTCGCCGGGCTTGATTTTCGCAGCAAAGAACCTTGCCCCGAAGGAGTCCTCGGCGACGAGGTGGCGGTGCACGAACTCCGAGAACCGCTGCTTCCACGAGGGATGCCGGTCCACGCGCGTGATCTGGTAGGCGCCGCCGCCGTTGCTCAGGCCGTCGCGGCCCGGCGGCAGCAGGTAGAACTCATCGGGCCAGGTGAAGATCAGCTCGTCGATACGGCTCCGCCAGTCCTTGCCGATGGCCTCGGCGCGCTCGACGATCGTCAGGAAGTCGCGATGGGCGAGTCCGAAGCCGCCGATGTGGGCGCCGGCGAAGCCGAGGTCCTTGGCCGCCGCCACCATGAGGGCCGCCCGCTCCAGCCGCTGCGGCTTCTTCTCCTTCTCCAACCGCCCAATCAGCTCATCGGGGATCACGCAGCCGGCAACCTCGCCGGCCTGCATCATGCGAGCGATGGTGGCCGTCGGAACGTAGACGTTCGCGAGCACCGGCGTCGCGTCCAGGCCAACGCGGGTCAGGTACTGCTTCAACTCGTACAGCTTCCGGAGGTTGTAGCCGAGCTGGCTGATGATGAAGCGCGCCCCTGAGGAGATCTTCAGTTCCAGCTTGAACAACTGCATCATCAGGTCCGGCTCGCGGACCTTGAACGGGTTGATCACCGCGCCCGGGTAGAATTCGAACGGCGTGGTCTGGACCGTGCGAGGGCCGAGCCGGTACTCAAGGCCGCCGCGCAGCGCCTGGACCAGCCAGAGGATCAGCACCGAATCGAGATCGTGGACGGGCTTGCCGCGGCCGCTGAACCCTTCCTTTTGCGCATCGCCGGTGAGAGCGAGGATGTTCTCGACGCCGAGGCGGGCCAGCGTGTGCAGGCGGCCTTCCAGGAACGACCGGTTTCCGTCCTTACCCGTAAGGTGCGCGATCGGCGTCAGACCATGCTCGGTGATGAACGGGACGAAGCCCTCCGGCGGCATCGCCGGATTGCCGCCCGGCAGATCGGTGACGCTGATGATCTTGATGCCGTTGGGTTCCTTGGCGGCCTCTTTGACGAATGTCTCCGCCTCGCCGACCTGGTGGTCGCGGCCGAGCACCAACTCGGCGGAATAGACGAAGCGGTTCTGCTCCAGCGCCTCTTTCAGATGGTTCGGCCGCTCCATCCTCATCCCCAATACTTCGGATGCCGCTCGCCGTGCACCGACAAGGTAGCGCCGTAGCTGGCGACCAGGCGCCGTCCGATGAGTTCCGCCAGGCGCCGGTAGAAACTCATGCCGGAAACCGGATCGTTCTCCAGGAGTTTTACCAGCCGGTCGCGTTGGAACTTGAGGACCTTCACCGGCCCGAGGCACTCCGCCGAAGCGGTGTAGCTTTCGTTGCCCGCCATGCTGGACCAGCCGATCGCGTCGCCGGGATCGCTCACGATGTGGGCGATGTGTCCGGCGCCGCCGGTGCTGAGCCGCACCCTGCCTTCCACCAGGATGTAGAGGTGTTCGGCCGGATCGCCGGTGTCGAACAGCAGTTCTCCAGTCTCGTGACGTTCCTCCGCCGCAATGCGCGAGGCTTCCGACCGGGCCTGCTCGCTCATTCCTTGAAACAGGTAGGCCTTCTCTAGAGTCATTTCACGCCCCTCCTTAGAAGAGGCCTGACACTTTGCCGGTCTTGACGTCGACGTCCACTCGGCGGAAGCCGGGATTGGACGATGTACCCGGCATCAGGCTGATGGTCCCGGCACAAGGGCAGAGAAAGCGCGCGCCGGAATAAACCAGGACGTCGCGGATGGGCAGCACCCAGCCTCTCGGCACTCCTTTCAGATCGGGGTCGTGGCTGAGACTGAGGTGCGTCTTCACCATCATCGTGGCGTAGCCATCATAGCGCGAATCGGATTCCAGCATCTTCGATTTCGCTTCGGCTTCCGGCGTCCAGGCGACACCGTCGGCGCCGTAAATCTCCTTGGCGATGAGCTCGACGCGGTCGCGCAGCTTCATCTCGAGCGGGTAGAGGAAGCGGAAGTTGACCGGGTCGTTCGCCGCCTCCATGACGGCGTCGGCCAGTTCGAGGGCGCCCTCTCCGCCGCGCGCCCAGTGGTCGGAAACCGCAAATCGGGCGCCGGCCGCCTCCGCCGCGCGCCGGACGATCTCCAGCTCTTCTTTCGTGTCCGTGACGAAGCGGTTGAGGCAAACCACCGGATTGATGCCCGATTTCCGAATCACGCCGATGTGGTGGATGAGGTTGGGCAGACCCTTTTCGACCAGCTTCAGGTTCTCCTTCGTGTACTGCTCGGGGAGCGGCACCCCGGGGGTGACCTTCGGCCCGCCGCCGTGCATCTTCATGGCGCGGATGGTGGCCGTCAGCACCGAGACGTGCGGCTGCAACCCGCTGTAGCGGCACTTGACGTTCCAGAACTTCTCGAAGCCGATGTCGGCGGCGAAGCCGCTCTCGGTGACGTGGTAGTCGAAGAGTTTCAGCCCGGCACGGTCGCCGATAATGGAGGACTGCCCGACGGCGATGTTGGCGAACGGTCCGGCGTGCACCATGCACGGCTGGTATTCCGCCGTTGAGCACAGGGTCGGATTGATGGCATTGCGCATCCAGGCGCACATCGCGCCGCCGACCTCCAGATCGCCGGTGGTGATCGGCTTGCCGCGCTTGTCGTAGGCCACGGTGATCTCGGCCAGCCGCTTCCGCAGGTCGGCGAGGTCGGTGACGATGGCCAGGATCGCCATCAGCTCGGAGCTGGCGGCGACGCCGAACTTCGACTGCACCATGTAGCCGTCCTGACGGCCGCCGATGCCGATGATGATGCTGCGCAGCGCCTGGGCGCAGAAGTCGATCACCCAGCCCATCTCGATGCGGGTGGGATCCACGTCGAGCCGCCGCATCTTAGAGAGGCGCTCGAGCTGCTCGTCGTTGTAGTTGCGCTCGTGCTGCATGCGGGCGGTGAGCGCCACCATCGCCAGGTTGTGCGCGTTCATGATGTCGTTCATGTCGCCCGTCAGCCCCATGGAGAACTCGGTCATGGGGATGAGCAGCGCGTTGCCGCCGCCCGCCGCCGTCCCCTTGATGTTCATGGTGGGGCCGCCCGAGGGCTGCCGCAGGCAGCCTCCGACGTGTTGGCCGCGCTTGCCGAGGCCTTCGATCAAACCCAAGGAGGTGGTGCTCTTGCCCTCCCCAAGCGGGGTCGGCGTGATGGCCGTCACTTCGATGTACTTCCCATCCGGGCGGTCCTTCAGCCGCTCGATGATCTTCAGGAAATCGAGCTTTGCCAGGCGCCCCATGGGGATGACTTCGTCCTTGGCCAGCCCCAGCCGGTCGCGCCACTCCTCCGGGGTGGGCATCCGCTGTTCGGCGGCCTCCGAGATCTGCCAGTCGTGTAGTTGGGTCGGGTCGTAGGGCATGAAGCCAACTCCAGGCGGTGCGTCGGGGGTCTTAAGACCGGAAGATCCGGTCGCTGCTGCCTCAGTACCACGATACACCGGGGAGATATTCATGAAGCAATTCAGAGCCCAATTCGCTGCAAGACGGCTGCGGCATGGCTTCACATGCTCGGCAGGCCCGCTCCCTGGTTGGTTATTGCCGCGATTCTTGTCGCGCAAGGATCCCCGAGGAACGTAGCCATGGACGAGGTGGTCTGGCGCGACCACCCCGCACGAAGGGGACGGCCTCGGTGTCCGGAGTCGCACCCCTATCCCAAACATCCGCGGGTATTTGCGTTTCGGCGCGGTTCTCCGGTTTCTCCGTTGACGCCTCCCGGATCGTTGCCAGCCTGGTTGAGAGAGGCCGCCGTCTCCCAACCACTTTCGGACCGCATCGCCCATGACAAAGAATCGGGTCGAAGCCGTGAGCTCATGTTTCGAACTCGCTCCGGATCATCTCGGCCAAGGGCATCACCTCCGTGGTTGATTCAATCCAGTAGCGTTCCTTGCCGGGATAGACAATCACCCGGCTACCAGCTTGGAAACAACGTGGAAGATTTGCAAGGATACTGACGCCCGAGGTTGCGTTGCCCTCAGTCGATCGGCAGCGGCTCCGGCTCGAGGTGGCGGGCGCCGAAGACCTGCCTGCTCAGTTCGTGGAGCGATCGGTTGATCTCGCGGCGGTCGGCCGGCGTCAACTTGCCGTTGTGTTGCTCTTTGGCCAGAGCATACGTCTCCTTGATCGCCTCTAGCGATTCCAGCAACCGGGTGCTTTCCTCTTCGCTCAAGTCGCCTTTGGCGATGCCCAGTTCGATTCGCTTTTCGATCCGGTCAATGCGGCGGTCAATCTGGAGTTCGCCGACCTCGATCGGATTGAGGCGGGGTGTTCCAATCTGGCTTATGTTCATCTTTGCGGCTCCGGCGGGAGGAGTGCACGCGGGCAGCCGAAACGTCGGCTGCGCGTTTTCAGCAAGTTAGTCGAGTTTCACGGGCGGCGGCACGACAAATTCTCGCCGTTTTGACCGGATCGCGCACTCCACGCGGCGGCGGATATGCTATCCTTCGCCGCGAGGAGGTGGTTCATGTGGAGACTGGACGTTCGGGATAGTGCTGCCACTCTGTTCCTCAGCCTTCTCACGTCCGGGGTGGGCGCCTCCGCATGCCACGCCCAGACGCTTCGGGCAGGATATGCCAAGGCCGACATCACCCCCACCATGCCGGTCTACCTGGCGGGTTACGACCTGCGAGCCGCGCCGTCGGACGGCATCCATGGCAACGACAGGCTGTACGCGCGGGTGCTGATTTTCGACGACGGCCAGACCCGGGTGGCCTTCGTCGAAGCCGACGTGATCGACGTTCGAGAACCGGATGTGTGGCGCGAGCGAATCGGCAGGGCCGCCGGGCTGCCGGCCGCGAACGTGCTCCTCGGCGATGTCCACAACCATGCCGCTCCCTCGCCGACCGCCAGGCTGGAGACCGAGTGGGACCGGCAGTTCGAAAAAGGATTGCTCGCCGCGTCGGCCGAAGCGGCCCGCGGTCTCCAGCCAGTCCGGATCGCCGCCGGCGCCGGGGTGTCGCGAATTGGGGTCAATCGGAGGCAGATCCGCCGGCAAGATTCCGTCTCCGCGCTGACGTTCGATGAGAACGCGCGCAGCCAGTCCTTCGGCAAGTTCAAGACGGACCGGCCCGCGCAGATCCGGGAGTTCGCCGGCGTGATGCGGCTCGGAGCCAATCCGTCGGGGCCGATTGACGAGTCCGTCCAGTTGGTCCGCGTCGACAGCGACACAGGAAAGCCGGTCGCCGTCATGATCCACTACGCCTGTCACGGCACGTCGCTCGGCGGACGGAACAGCAAGGTCTCGGGCGAATGGATGGGCCGGATGCAGGAGCATGTCGAGAAGCAATTTCCGGGGCTGGGCTCTATCTTTCTACAGGGAGCGTCCGGGGACATCAACCCCCGTGTTGTCGGCGGGCTCGATGGGAGCGAGGACAACATCCAAACCACGTGGGCGCTCGGCGAGGAGATCGGACGGGAGGTGGCCCGGGTCTATCGGTCGCTTGCGCCCGAGCCTGTCTCCGGCGCCCGGATCCGGGTGGTGCGCGACGAGATCCTGCTGCCTCGCGCGTACCGCGAGCTGTTCGACGATTTCCGGAACACCGCCGTCGCGGTTCCGACGACGGTGGTTCGGATTGGCGACCTTATGTGGGTCACCTTTCCCGGCGAGATGTTCAGTGGAATCGGCAAGGCGGTCAAGAGCGCCGCGCCCGCGCCCTTCACTCACCTGATGGGCTTCACCAACGGTTACATCGGCTACTTTCCCGAGCAGAGGGCGTACGCGGAGGGCGGCTACGAAGTGGCAGTCACTCACCTCGACCCGGCCAGCGAACGGATCTACATGCGACGCGTTTCGGAGTTGATGCAGCAAGTCCGGTGAGCGTTGAACCTGAAAATCAGGCGAGGCACATGGGTCACCCCACTCCCGGACGGACGACCACAGCCAGCCGGTCAAACGGGCGCAAACCGCCGTTGACATCTCGCAAGGACGCCCTGTGGTTCCTTTACCTTTACGTATTCCGGCCGCTGGCGGCGTGGCTTCGCCCATCCCTGCTCTATCGCATCGGCCGGTGGATTGAGCCGGTCTGCCAGTGGCTGCTTCGGGGGGACAAGCGGCGAATGCGCGGGAGGCTTGCGCGGGCATTTGGCGCCGCGGCGGACGGACTGGAGGACGTCCCCCGCCGGTTCGTCTCCAACGCCGTCGTTCGAGTCATCGACGATCTGGTGATGGATCGTGTGCTCGAGACAAGCCAGGCGAATCCGCCGGACATTCAGGGGCTCGACCATTTGAAGCGCGCTCTGGAATCCGGCAAGGGCGTGTTGCTTGTCAATTGCCACTTCTTCGCCAACCGCGCCGCCAAGCGCCGGCTGGCGCGGATGGGGTACCCGATTCTGGCGGTTCGGAACCAGCGCCCGGGACGCTCGACCATGGGCCGGCTGGGGCAGAAGTACCTGCTGCCGCGCTACAGCAGGTTCCTGCACGACGTCATCCGCGACGAAGTCAACGTCAAGGACGCCGACTGCACCTTGAAGATCCTCCAGCGCCTGCGGGAAGGCGGGTTGGTGAACATCTATCTGGATGGGCGATTCTCCAGCGAGAAGGCCACGTACCCGTTCCTCGGCGGGCAGAGCACCTTCCCGGCGGGCTTCCTCCGGATCGCGCGACTTTCCGGATGCGCCATCGTCCCGATGGTATGCGCGGGTGACGCCCGCCGGCTTCTGATTCGCTTCGACGAGCCGTTCCATCTGGAGCCTCGCGGCGAGGCCGGTGAGTTTCTTTCAGCCAACCTGCGGCGGCTGGTTCGAATCATGGAGTCGCAGGTCTTGAATTATCCTGATCAGTGGGAGCTGTGGACCCGGTCGTGACGGATAGAAACGAGCTAGCGGAGCGAATCAAGTGGGTTTTCATCGAGTCCGTTTCGCCGGGCTTGAGCTGGGAGGCCTTGCGGTTCACCGAGAGGCTCGACGAAGTCGCCGGCCTGGACTCGATCGCGCTGCTGGAGTTCGTGGTCAGGCTGGACAAGCAGCGTGAGCTGCATCGCTAATCTGACGAGGCGCTGCGACGTCAACTTACATCCTGGCGGCGCACACCCCGGGGACCTTTAGCCCGGTCGGCCGCGGGCACGCCCTCGATAGCGGATGGGCGTAATCCCATAAGTTAGCTTGAACTGGCGGAGAAAATGGCTCCTGTCCGCAACGCCCACACTCGTCAGAATCTTGCTGAGGCTCACGTCTGACGTCCTCAGCAGCTCCGCGACCCGCTGAATTCTCCATTCCCTCAAGTACTTGCCCGGGCTCACTCCCGTCTGGCGACGGAAAAGCAAAGAGAAATACGAAGTGGATAACCCGACGGCGCTTGACAACTCCGGGACGGACAGCCCTACAGCTTGGCCGCGTTCGACCCGGGCATTGCTTTGAAAACAGCCGACCTCGAGTTCCGCTTGGTTCAGCCAACTGCCATGCACCGGCGTGTAGTGAACGGTGAATCGATCCCACAGTGCTTGACCGGCCTCCTCGCCGAACCGGTCCACCACTGCTTTCCGCGTGTGCGAACTCAGGTTGTCCATGACCAGATGGATGGTCTGCGCTTCCGGATAGTGGTTCGCGATGGACTGGAGAAAGTTTGCAAATTCCGGCGACGAGCGGTTCGGGGTTACCTTCGTAAAGTGTTGTCCCGCCTTCGGTTCGATGGCACAGAACGTATTGGCAGTCCCACGACGTTCATACTCGTTGTCTCGCCTGGCCACGCTGCCCGGCTTCATCGGAATCGGGTCCCGGACATCCTCATGAAGAGTGACTGGCTTCTCATCCGCGCAGACGACCGGTTCGTCGGCGGACAGCGTCCTTTCATAGACCTCCAGCACATCTTCCATTCGCTCGATGTACTCGTCGTCGAGTTCGGCGATACACCACCTTTTTTCCCGCCAGGGCTGAAGGTCGTGTTCCTGCAACAAGATCCGGATGGTTTCTCGTCCTGCCTGGGGAACCAGCTTGCGTTTGACCGCTTCCTCGGCCAGCAGCCGAACCGTCCAGCGCGCATAGCCCGCCGGGGGATCGGCGCAGACCAAGGCGATGATCCGTTGGCGTTGGCTGTCATCTAACAACGGTGCCGGACCGGGCCGCTGCCTGTCGTACAGCGCCAGATCCAAGCCGCCGTCTAGATACCGCCAACCAATCTCACGGACCGTCTTTGGGTTGAGTCGCAGATTGACGGCCACCTCGGAGACCTTCTTGCCCTGGTGCAACTGGTAGATGGCCAGGGCACTGAGGACGACACGCACCGGCTGAACGCCGCCGCTGAGAACCCCGTCCAGCTTGTCTCGGTGGCGCTTGGGCACACGGACGCACAGACGACGATAAGCCCGCATGACTCAGTATAGGCGAAAACATTTCTGATTAAAAGTGTTTTAGAGATACCTTTTCAGGCGGTCAGAGACCTAGGGAAAAGAATGCTCCCTGCACCCACTGCTCCAACCTGACCCGTAAGGATAGGCGCGGGGCACCTCGGGACCGGGAAAATCATGGCCGAGGACCATGTCCGCCGTCCCCGTTTTGCGCCCGTGGCGGCCCTGGTTCTGGTAATTGCCGATCAATTCCTTCTTCTTCGTGTCCACGGAAATGACCGGCTCGCCGCCCGCAAAGCGTGTTTGACGGCGCGGTTGATATGCCGGAACTGCGCGTCGCGATCCGGATGATCGTCCCCCTCCTCGGTCTTGCGGTTGCCCTGGAGGCTGTAGCCCCCCTGCCGCAGCAGTTGGGTGACTTTGGTGTGGCTGACCGGGTGGCGCCGGGCTGTCAGTTCCGCCCCCAGCGTGCGGGCGCTCTTGCAGGTCCAGCGCAGGGGCGACTGCGGGCCGCCGCGCGACGTGGGCTCGACCATGCCGTCCAAGGTGGGCGCCAAGCCGGGATCGTTGGCCGTCAACGGGTGTCGTCCGCCGCCCTCGTGGCGAATCCGGCCCGGCGCCAGCGGCGCGGCCTGCAATTCCTCAACGCCCTTGGCCAACGTGACGCGCGACAGGCCGCAGGCGCGGCTGACCCGCGAAATGCCTCCATAACCCAGCTCCACGGCTTGGCTGGCGGCCACCAGGCTGCCAGCGTGTTCGTCCAGATTCGGCCACATGCCAGCAAAGTACTGGGCAAGTTGGGCATCGGGGTCGATGCCCACCGTGATGACACACTAGGATAGTAGATGTAAAGTTTGGGTCTTCCGGGTTTGCAGTGGGTGAGCAGAGAGCAGCTATCCATTGAAAGCACGGCTCCTAGCGGTCTGTAGTCTATAGCGATCCGACAGCGGGGCGTTCAGAACGCGTTTACTTAGGCATGGCGGAATCTATCCGTCCGATGTTGTCCCTCAAGATTGTCGCTAGG
>CAZACK010000155.1:0-9983 GCA_964483455.1 uncultured Solibacteraceae bacterium | reverse complement strand
GGCCGCGTTACGCAGGATTTCGCTCCGGTCACGGGCTCTGAAAGGTAGTACTCCCCGCAGTTCACGCAGATGTCGGCCGGGACACCTCTGATGATGATCGTGGCCTCCCTTCGCTGCATGGTGACAGTAGCCGCGCCGGGACGCGTGTCACCGATCCTGCAAATGCCGCACTTCATGCGCCCTTCCTGTTTCTTGGAGTCAGTATGCTAGACGTTCGCCTCGGTCACGTAGGCGGTGATCACGACACACGCGCGCGAATCGGGCATGCCCCTTCGGGCGCTGCTTTTCACTGCCCCAGCAAATATCGGACCGCGCACTCCATCAGGAAGCGTTCCTCCGCGCTGGCGCCGGTCCACACCTGCCCGTCATCGCAGAAGGCAGGCAGGTTGAACTCCTTCGAAACCAGGTACTCCGGCGCGAAGGCGAAATAGACCACCTCGCCTTTCGACAGCCGCGTCCAGATAATCGCCGGCGCCGGCCGGTCATAAGAGCTGACACCCTTCAGCGCGGCCAGGGCGAGCACCCCGGGGTGGTTCTCAGGCCGCTGCACCAACAAGTTGCTTTCGGCCCCGTACGGCAGGATATCGTTCACAAGCTTCCCCGCCAGGCACGCGGTCGGTCCCTCGTAGCTGGTGATCCGCACGTCGGTTCCGGCGCCGCTGTTCACGTAATGCGAGCCGAACGTCTTTGTCATGGGATCGTGCCAGAGTTGGTGCAATCCGAACGTGCCGCCTTTCGACAGCTTCAGCCCGTCGTCTTGCCTCGGGTCGTCAACCGTCCCCTTGTATCCGCTGCCGAAGGTGGCCAACAGGCGGCCGCCGCGAACGACCCATTGGTGGACGGCCTTCTGCTGGTCGTCCGACAGGCTGGCCGTGTTCGACAGAATCAGCACCTTGTAAGGCGACAGGCCTTGCTCCGTCACCTGGGCGTCGTAGATCACGTCATGCGGTACGGGGCTGCCGCTGTCCGGGTAGTTAAGCACATATTCCCATCCCCTGAAATAGCGTTGATACTCATCAGCTCCCAAATACACGCTGCCGCCCACGCCGCAAGCCGGGTAGTGCTTTCCGAAAAACGCTTTGGTGTTGTCGGAATCCAGAATGGCGACATCGGCGCCGCTTAGGGCAGCGGTCAGAACCGCGCTTGCCAAGACAATACTGAGCTTCATTTCTCGCCTCCCTGACAGTCAGAACTCAAAGAACAGTCCCGCCGCGCCTCCCGCGCGACGGTAGGCGTTCAGCTTCTCCTGGAAGTCGAACGTCATCACAAAACCGAAATGGCGCGATAGCCATTTCCGGTAGAAGATAGTGGCCGAATAACTCGAGAGCCGCATGTCGGCCGGCGTGACAAGCTGGACCCGGTACAGTTCCCGGCCTCCGCCGGCGGTCGCTCCGAACCAGTAGCGCCCCTCTTGTCCATACTGTACGGCGAGGCTGCCCGCGCCGGAAATCAGGCCGCCGGGCTGATTGCGGTTCACAAAGGCGTTCCCTTCCAACACTAGCTTTCGCCGGTAGTACAGCAGGCCGGCGTTGAAGATCTGAGCGTGGCCCGGACCTCCCCAGTCCACCCGGCTGTAGCCCGCGCCGATGACAACGTTTCCCCTCGGTGGGAGCTTCCAGTGCCCTTTCGCGTCATAGCGCTTTTTCGGGAAGAAGGTCGCCGACAGGGGCCGCTCCGGCGCGTAGCTGAAGCCCTGCGTCGTGTAGAACCACTTCGACCAGTTGGCATAGGAGAAGAACGCATAATTCTGCTGCGTGCCGCCCGGCCGGGTCTGCGTGTCGTAGAAGAACGCCGGCACGAAATACGGATTCGCCCGGATCCACAACTGCCCCTGCAAGCCGCGCCAATCGCCGTAGCCCCGGTCCACGTGGCTTCCGTATGCGGTGAACTCCAGTCGAACAGGCAGCAACTCCCCCGCTCCCGCCCGCTCCCCAGCCGGCTCCGGCAAGCCCTGCGCCAGGCAGCACACGGAGGCCCACCACAGCAACCACAGGCCTGCCGGCACCGGATTCATGCGAAACGTCCGATTCACCTGCCCGCCTTCCTCGTGTACCGCTCAAGCCTCAACTGGTCCGCTTTCGCGGCGTCGATCACAACGACTCTGCCGCCGGAGGCCAGCTTGCCGTTGACCGCGACGTTCGTTTCCACGCAAAGGTTTTCCCAGGCGTAAACCGCAACCATGTCCTTCTTCAGAAGCCCGCGTGTCCCGCTGCTGAGGAGAACTGAACCTCCCGCATGGATGACGCCGGCGAATTGGCATCCTTTCCCCAGACAGATGTCGGCCCGGGAAACCAGGTTGCCGTCGCAGATGGAGGAATCGCCTGCGAACAGCCCTTCATGCGCCTTAATGTCTCCGGATACGACACTGCCGCTGGGGAGGTCACATTGTCCCTTGACCACGAGGCCGGCGCTCAGCCGGATGGGAACGCGGGGGCGAAAATCACCGGCGTACGACCAGCATTGGGGGCCGAGCCGGGTCAGCTTGGATGGTTCAATGCCGGCCCCCTGCAAAGCATCCTCCGCCGGCGGCGAACCCTCGGGCGGGCCTAGCTCCAGCAACCCGGCGGCCTCGGGCCGGCCTGCGCCGTTCATCGAGCCGTCCCAACCGGTAGTAGAGACAAGAGGAGCGAAGGCGGACAACATCTGCGCGTCTGTTCCCAAATGGATCGCCTTCCTCGAAGTCACCCGGGCGCCGATGCGGCACCGCGCCCCCACCCGCATGTCTCCCTCGCTGTCGGCCCAGCGCGCCACCCACACTCCATCCTCGAGCACCAACGAGCCGTCGGCGGCGACGGACTGCATTTGCGTTCCGGCGCCGATGGCCGCATTGCCGTGCGCCCACACCTCGCGGACGATCCTGCAATTCGGGCCACAGGCGAAGTCCCCTTGCACCACGAGGATGTCGTCGCATACCTGGCCCGACTCCATCGAAAGGGGACCCGTCACCCGCACCCGCTCACGGCCTTTGGGGATGACGCGTTCGACCGCGCCGGCTTCGGTCCCACCCGGGAGCCCGAGCCAATCGTTCGCTTTGGCGCGAAAGCTCTTGGGCAGGCAATCCTCGATCCTGACGTACTCCAGGTCGATGTCGGTCGCCTCCGCCCCCTTCAATCGCCGCCACTGCCGGTGCGCGAAGAAGAATTGCAGGTAGACCAGTCCCGCACAGGCAAGCCCGAACAGGATGAAGCGAAACGGCAGCAGGCCTTCCATCATTGCACGCTGAACGTGTACAACCCGTTGCCGTTCTGCTTCACCAGGCCATTCTTGTGGCCGTTGCCGTTGCGGAAGCCGTTTCCGTTTCCGTTCCGGAATCGCTTGGTTTTGTGCCAGCGCGGCCCACGGGAGCCGTAGATCTTGCCGAAGTAGTAGCGCGCCAGGGCCCGGCAAATGGCGGTCGTGCTGGCGAAGAAGTTGAAGAGGTTGAGCGGAATGAGCAGCACGCTGCGCCCCTTTCCGTCCAGCAGCGCCGCCGCTCCGAGTTCAAAAAACGTCGCCTGGTTGCCAAAGATCTGGTACCCGGTGAAGGCGAGGGCCACCGCCAGGATGGGAGCGAGCTGTCTCTCCGGGCTGAAGAACAGGACAAGAGAAGCGAGCCATCCCAGCACGAGCACCGGGGCGGTCAGATAACATGCCAGGACGAAGAGGGCATCGAGCTTCTCGGGTCCCGACAGCCACTTCGAGCGCAACACGGAATGCCACAGCCGGTGGAAGCAGTCCGTGTGGCCGATCGCCCACCGCGTGATCTGTTTTTTCCTCACTTCCCAGGACTCCGGGACCTCCTCGTAGCACTCCGCCCGGTTCACGTAAGCGACCTTCCAGCCTTGAGCGACCAGGCGGAACGTGAGGTCCGTGTCCTCCGTGAGGGATTCCAGGTTCCACCCGCCCACCGCTCTGAGCACTGCCGTGCGCACCCCGCCGACCGTCCCCCCGAATTGCGGCGTCAGGCCAAGGTTGTATCGCGCCTGCTGCCCGATCTGGTAGCCCGCCGCCCGCTCCAGGCCGAGCATCGCCGCCAGCAGGGTGGAGCCCGTGTTGTGCGGGACCACGCGCCCCATCACCGCGCCCACCTCCGGATCGCAGAAGGGCGCGACCAGTTGCTTGACCATCGATCTGCCGGGCACGTAATCGGCGTCGAAAAGCAACAGGACGTCTCCGATCGCCTGCTCGGTGGCAAGTTTCAATGCCGCGGCCTTGCCGCCATCGCCGCGGACCCGATGCACCGCCTTGACAAACGGATACTTCGCGGCATAGCCGTCCACAATCTCCCCTGTGCGATCGTCCGACCGGTCGTCGATCGCCAGGATTTCCAGCCGCTCGCGGTCGTAGTCGCTTGCCACCAGCGCCTCAAGCAGATCGGCGGCGACCTCTTCTTCGTTGTGCATCGGCACCAGGATGCTGACCTTGGGCATATAGAAGCCGGTCAGCTCCATGACATCCTTCGGCCGCCGGAGTCTCAGCCTGGCGAGCACCAGGAAATAGTGCCGGATGCCGTAAAGAGTCAGCGTCGCCACGGTAAACCCAAGGCAGACGGTCGCCACAAGAAACAACACGGTCATGGATTCCTCCTCGCCCAGGCCTTTGTGGCCACCCAGTGGACGGCCAGAGAATAGAAGACCATCAGGTACACCATGTCTGCCAGCAGGCCGAACGCGAACCAGGCCATCGGAATAAACAGAATCCCCGAAAAGTGCATCATCCCGATAAAGAAGGCCAGACGCACGGCAGACCACAGAAACCCGTACAACTGGACCAGCACCGCCAGGGACACGCCGAAGATGGCTGCCGGGTGTAGTACGGTAACCATCCCGGCGGAGAACAGCGGCAGCAGCAGCCAGACCAGGGTTTCTCCACGCAGCCAGATCTGGCCGAACTGTGCGGCGCCGAATTGCTTGGCAGGGAAGAAGACAACCACAACCACGGAGAGGATGAGCAGCCCGCAGAGGAAGAGCACAAAACCTCGCGCCAGCGGGAACCAGCGGTGGAGCAACATCAGGACCAGCAGGGCGGCGCCGAAGCCAATCGCGAAGACTCCGGGCCTTTCGTCCAAGCGGACAACATCGGTCGCCGGGACTGGCGCCGGTGGAATGCCTGCGAACATCTCCACCGTCTCCACGCCCGATACCGGGACTCCTGAAAGACCCAGAAGCGCAACGCAGATCCGGTTGTGGATGCCGAGAAGCCTGTCGCCGAACACAACCACCGAGGTTGTCAAGACGGCGGCCGTGACAAGGGCCAGCAACACGCGGCCGGCAGTGGGCCTCCAGGACCGCACGCTGCGATGCGGGTAGATAAACGGCCGCCGCATGGCCGGCGCACGAGGCCGCAAGCCGGGCAGACGGATTCGGGTTACAATCCGGACTGTCACGATCCTTCAACTTCATTAGAGGCACGAGAAGGGTTCACTTCAAGAACCCAAGCAGCGATCGGGTACCAGGACCAACTCGCGTCCGTGTACTGGAACTCCGGTCCGACCGCACACTGAGAATTCCCCCAAGTGTCTCGGAGGCGCCCGTTCATCCAGACCCAGGCGCGTTGAACCAGGATGTTGGTCCATCATAAGCGGAGGCTGGCGGCGCGACGCAAGAATCACCCGGCAAATGACACCCGAGGTCACTTCCCCGGCGCGTTCTCGCCCTTCTCGTTTCTCAGTTACTCACCTGCTCCAGAATGGCGAAATCACCCGGATTCCACGCCTGGGCGATGACGTACAGCTTGCCGCCGTACTCCCGCAACACCGCGTTGTGGACGTGCTGGAAGTTCTTCAATCCCAGCTCTTCCTTCGGCAGGATGGTGGAGACCAACCGGTCGTTTTCGAGGATGTAGATCGGCGCGCCCTTGCCGCGGTCCGGGCCGTGCAGGGATCCCACCACCGCGTAGTTCCCGTGGTAGTAAATGTCGCAGGGAAACGAGCCGAGGGGCAGGCGCAGCGTCGATAGATACTGGCCGTAGCGGGTGAAGCGATCGATCTCGGAATTCGGCCGGTCGGCGACATCCAGCCGCTTGGTCCCCGGGGGCACGGTGATCCCGTGCCCGGTGCCGAATTGCCCGGCGCCACTCCCCCTGCCGCCGAACGCCAGGTCGTGCCAGGCGGCGCGGAACGGATGGAAGCTGAGAATTCGGGCCGTCAGCACGAAGTCCAGGTTGGAGTAACCGGTGGTCATGTACAGGAGGCCGTCCAACTGCTCCACGTCGGTCGGAACGAAGTTACCCTTCCCGGCAAAGTAGTCAGTGGCGATGGGGTGGCCTAGGTCCATGCCGACCTCGGGCGTCTTGAGGGCGTACTCCAGCTTGCCATCCAGGCTCGTGATGAAGACCTGCCCCGCTTCGTTGCCGGGAAACGCCAGGTACGAAGCGCCGTCCGGCGCGTACCAGATGGTGGTGTTGTGCAGGTTCGTGTCCTTCATCTCGGCGGCGGTGTCCACCATCCGCGTGCTTCTCAAGTCGCTGCTGATTTGAATGATGCCGGCCCCTTTCAGCGAGAAGTAGGTCTCGCCCCTTCCGGGCCGCAGATCGACGGCGAAGCCTCCGTGTGCGCCGGTCAGCGCCTTCCGGGCCTCGGCGGGCAAGTGCTCTGACGTGTACAGGACGCGGAATCGCATCCTCCCCTGCCCGCTGATCGCCGTGGCCGGCGAACCCTGCGCCGCGCGGGTCGGGGTGTTATAGCCGGCAATCCAACCGATCGTGAGCAGGCCGAGGAAAAACGCGCTGATGGTGAGTCGCTTCATGGAGATGACCTTTCGGAGAGGGTCCGCAATCGTGGGTCCCAGGTAGAGGGCAGTATACAACAGAAGCGGTCGTTCGGTTGTTCGGTTGTTCGGTTATCCGGTTGCTCGGTTTGGGCTTGTCACCGAAGCCAGGGATCTGCACGGGCGCAAGTGTGGGGGCGCGTTGGAGCGACCAACCGCCTTACTGCTTCACCGCGATCGTCGTGCGAACGACAATCTGCCCGCTCACATCTTGGTTGCTCGGCTTGCCCTTGTGCAGCACCACGACCTGGATCGCCTCGCCGGGGGGCGTGGAGTCAGGGATCTTTACGTTGATCTGCCACAGGCCGGCGAAGCCAGGCGCCAGGCCGGAGTATTGCACGAAGTCGGGTGGGACCTCGGCAACGTTCACGATCACGCGCGGCTTGTCCGGCGTTGGCACGGCTCCGGCCGGCGCCGAGCCGTCCGGAGGCGCACCTGGCACAGGCCCCTGACCCGTCCCATACAGCACGATGTAGTCGCCGCGCGAAACGGGATTCGCCGGGCCGTTCTTGGGGTCGGCGTAATACGAGCCGTCATTCTTCACGTTCAGAGCCTTGACCTGTCCGGTACCCGAATCGTTTACAGTAAACAGCGCCGGCGAGGCGACGTCCATCCGCGGCTGGCCAAAGCATTCGTACCGGAGGCTCCCGTCCTGGTTTCTCCCCACCGCCCGCGCATCGCAGCCGACCGCGAGGATCTGCCCGACCGAAGGCCGCACCACCTGGATCTCCACGGAGGCGGACGTCGGCAGGCCCGACGGAAGCATGAAGTTTATCTGTCCCGGTGAGACATAAAACAGCGGAGCCGGCTGGTCGTTCACCAACACTTGCACGTCTCCAAGCTCGATAGGAAGGGGAAGTGATGAAGCGCCCAGTGACTGGTCACCGAAGCGGCCGCCGAGCGGCCACAGGGTCGTGATCATTCCCGGCGTCAGCCGGCCAACGTAGCTTGCGGCATTCTGCTGGAGCATCGCCGGGAAGTGGACTCCCACTCGGTTGCTCGAGAACGCGGCCAGCAAGTTCCCGAAGGAATCCAGCGTGACGGCCAGCGGAAGCTCCGCGGGATTGCCGCTTGTCAGCACCACTTCCGGAACAGGATTCAGAATCAGATCATCGAACCGTGGAAACCGGAGGAGATATTTCGAGCTGTTGTCGTTCGGCGGCGGACTGGATGTGTGGGTCACCCAAATCTCGCCGGTCGCGGCGCTCACGTAAATGCCGTACGGATTGGCGATCCGCCCCGTACGATCGCTGCCGTAGTAAAGCACTACGGCGGGCAGCGGATCGGGACCGGCGGTGATCACACGGTCAAAAATCTGGATGCGGTTGTTGCCGGAGTCGGCCACGTACAGCCGGTCGTCCGTATCCGTGGCGATGTGCCGCGGACTTCGGAAGCGGCCCTCGCGGGGATCTGACGAGCCCGAGCTGAAGAAGTCCGGCTGTCCGAAGACCTTTTCGGCGGCCATGCCGTTGGAAAAATCGCCGCCCGATTTCATGAACAGCAACACACGGTTGTGAGCGAGGTCGCTGGCAAGCAGGTGCCCCTCGAAGGTGAAGGCCAGCCCGTACGGCCCGGCCATGTTGGTGGTGCTGGGATCGGGGGCCGACGCTAGCGGAATGGTGAAGTTGGGCTTGCCCAACACGAGGTTCGCTTCCGGAAAGTTCTGGCCGGCCACGAACGGCTGGGCGAATCGCAGGATCCGTCCGTTTCCGGTATCGGCCACATACAGGTTTCCCTGTGCATCCACCGCGACACCCGTGGGCTGGAACAACGTCTTCTTGTCCGGCTTGAGTGGATCGCCACTCGGGTAGTTAGCGATGCCGCGCAGCATGTCGGGCTGGCCGATCACGAGGTCGGCGGGATCGCCTGGACGCAGCCTGCGCACGTCGCGGAATCCCAGCACCCGGTTGTTGAGCGTGTCGGCTACGTACAGGTGCGGCGGATCCGAGTGCTGATCGACCACGATGCCGCCGCCGGCGCCGAACGAGAGCCCCCGAGCCTCGACCCAGTTGGCGCCCTGCGTATCCAGAGCCGGCTGGCCAAGAACGCGAGTGGCGGCAAGGTCGCCGGCCGTGGTAGTTGGGTCCGGGAACACGAGGACCCGGTTGTTCAGCCAGTCCGCCACGAAAAGCTCGCCGCCGCCGTAGGCCGCGGCCACTGGCTGAAAGAACGACCGGCCGGAGGCGAGCGCCGAACCACGGTTCGCCTTGTCGGTCATCAAATCCAACTGGCCGATCACGCGCTTTGCGGACGGCGCCAGTTTGACATCGGGAGGCCAGTTCGCGTACGGGTCGTAGCCCAGGATGCGGTTGTTGCCGGTGTCGAGGACGAAGGGCGAGCTGCCGATGAAGAAGATGTTCTCCGGGGATCGCAAGCTGCGCTCGCTGGGCTGGTCCGGCAAGGAGCCGTCCGGATCGAACTGGGCGCCCATGAAACGTTGGGCCGCACGGCCGCTGGTGAGCGGCGGCTCGAACACCACCACGCGGTGAAAGGAATCGGCCACAAACACCCGCCCGCCGCCGTCCATGGCCACGCCGGAGGGAAAGCCGAGACGCAACAAGTCAGTGGGATTCGCGGGATTCTCGGCAGGACTCACCTGGAAGCCAATCTGGCCCAGGACGAGGTCGGCGGCCGGCCCGTTCGTTGCGCTCGGACCCAGCAAGGACGCCGGATACCGGAGCACGCGCTGGTTCCAGGGATCGGTGACGAAGAGATTCCCTTGCGGATCAAAGAACAGGGCGGCGCTGAAGGTCCCCTGGTTTGTTCGGAACGCGAGCGAGGAGGCCGAGATGCCCCCTGCGTTCGGGGCGTTCGAGCTTAGGGTCGTCTGGCCGATGACGAGATCGGGCGATTTGACGGGGTCCGGCTGGTCGAAGGGCCGGGGAAAGCGGAGAACGCGGTTGTTTCCCGAATCGGCGACGTAGAGGTTCCCGCCCGCATCGACAGCGAGACCAGTGGGCAGGTACAGGCCTCCGGTCAACTGGGTCCCCGGGCCCAGCGCGAAGGTGGAATACATGTCCTTCTGCCCGATAACGACATCCGCGGGCGCGCCGCTGGTGAACTGCGCGGCGTTTCTCCAGCCGAGAACCCGGTTGTTGAGCGAATCGGAAACGTAGATTTTCGAAGTGCTGTCGATCGCCACGCCGCGGGGCTCGAAGAATTCCCTGCCCTCCACCAGGTTCGGGTTGACGGTGGTCAGCGTGAGCTTCTGCTGCTTGAGCTTGGTTGAAAAGGTGG
>CAZACK010000154.1:0-10158 GCA_964483455.1 uncultured Solibacteraceae bacterium | reverse complement strand
CCTCGCGGCGCCAGCGCCAGCACGACCGCACCCTTGCCGGCAAGCTGCCGGGCAAGAGCCGACGGCGGCTGTGCGGTTTCGACTACCACGATTCCAGGCTTGCGCCCTTCCCTGCGCGGCACAAGCAAGGCCACTTCGATCTCGAGCCCAGGTTCGGTCTCCAACACTCCGCGGCGGCTAACGAGGTCCGACTCCCACGTCTCGGCCGTCAGCCGCAAGTCCGGGACGCCCGAAACCGGGTTCACCAGCCGCTTGATCTCCTCCGGTAGGTCGGAGACGGGGCCGCTTGTCTTCCTCCTGCGCAGCCGCTCCAGGATGACCTGGTAAATGTCACGACTGCCTTCCTCGGAAACCTGGCCCGTCTTCGTCGCGAGCAGCTCATGGACCGGCAGCAGATGCACAGTCGCTTCTTTGGCGTCGCCCTGCCCATCCTTGAGCCAGCGGATCATCCAGGCATAGATCGCCTCGCGAACGGGCAAAGGCGTGCCGTGCTCTCCCGGGCCAACCACCCACTGAACCTTCTCCTCGGCGTTGTAAATTCCATACCAGCCCCTCGCCTCCTCGTAGACCTGCCGCGCGCCCTCGGGTGTGAAAAAATCTTCGAGCGTGGAGGCGATCAACCACGGCTTCGGCGCGAACAGCTCGACGTAGTCCGTCTGATCCAGCCCCGAGGACAGAAAATTCGGCAGGCTCTGCTCGGAGTCGCCCACCGGGCCGGAAAACAGCACGCTGAACGAATTCATGTAGCAGGCCGGCGCCGCCACCTTGATTCTGGAGTCGAGCGCGGAGATGTACGTGGTGAGCGTGCCGCCGCCGGAGCAGCCGGTGCAGCCGATCCGCTCCGCGTCCACGTCCGGCCGGCTCACGAGGTAGTCGAGCGCGCGCTTGGCGTCCCAGATCCGGTAGCGGGCAAAGCTCTCGCCGGCCAGCAGGCTCTGGGCGCCCGCCTGGAAGTGCTGCTCGGTGGAGCCGCCGGCGAGCGACCGGCCGAGGCGCCGGTCGTAGGCCTGCTTTCGCTCGCCCTGGCCGAGCGGATCGTAGGCGAGCGCAACGAATCCCTTCAGCGCGAGATTGATCGCGATGCGCTGCATCCCCGGCTTGCCTTCCTCCCAATGCCCGAGCGGAAGCAGCACTCCCGGGTAACGCCCCGGCTGACTCGGCCGGTAGACATTCGCCGTCACCAGCACCCCTGGCAGGCTCTCAAAGATCACCTTCTCGATGACGAACCCCGGCCGCTCGACCCGGCCGGTCACGCGGGCGTTTAACGGCCCTTGATAATCCGGAAGCCCGCCCACCAACTCGAGGATCCGGGCGCGAACCTCGGCTTTCCTCTCCTCGGCTTGGGCCACCGTGCGGACGGCCTCGATCCGGCGGGCGCGCTGATCCAGTTGCGCCTGCGCGATGCGGTCCATCCAGCGGAGGAGCCGCGCCTCGGGGGTGTTTTCCTGCGCGAGCAGCGGCATCGCAATCAAGGCGGAGAAGAGCAGGGGGGTACGCATACCGGAGATGGTAGCGCGTGGTGCAATCCCGCGCTTGCTAGGATGAAAGGATGCAATGGACCAACCGGTCGGTTCTTGTAGTGGCTTTCCTGGCGGCGCCCACGATTGCTCCGGGGCAGGTGGCGGAGTTTTCTTTCAGTGCGGGGCAGTCTCTCTTGCGAAACAACAAGCTGACGGAATTCACATCCGAGACTGGGGAGCCCGTGGATGTCAAGCTGAAGGACGGCTACCGATTCGGTTTCCGGGTGACTCTGAACAACTGGCGGTTCTTCGGCCACGAGTTCGGGTACGCCTACAACCGGACGCAGCTCAGCTTCCAGACGCAGCCCGAGCAAGACTTCGGCACGGCAATCCATCAGGGCTTCTACAACATGCTTGTCTACGCCACCCCCGAGGGAGCAAGGGTGCGTCCTTTCGGCGCCGGCGGCGTGCATTTCAGCAACTTCATCTACCCGGGGCTGTCGGTGACATCCGGGGGAGGCGAGACGAAATTCGGCGTCAACTACGGCGGCGGGATTAAGGTACGGGTCAGCAGCTTGTTCATGCTACGCTTCGATGTGCGCCAGTACCAGAGTCCGAAGCCCGACTTCATTCCCGGCCCCGAGCCGGAAGGGTGGATTCGCCAACTCGAAGCCTCAGCGGGCTTCGCGCTGGTGCTATAACCGGCTGCCGTTTTTCACCACCATTACACCAAGAACGCCAAGCATTACAGCCTCGTTGTGCTTGGTGTCTTTGGCGCCTTGGTGATTAACTTCGTGGGTATGCGTACGAGCACGTATGCGATGGCAGCGAATGCCGCGAGCGACAGCCATCCTCCGAGCATCGGGTAGAAATCGAACTCATCGGCGCCGGTGAGCGCGCGAGTGATCGACGGCACCCCGGCCAGGAACAACGCCGCCAGCAGGATGCCCACGATCGCCTCCCCGGCGATCAGGCCGGAGGCGAGCAACGTCCCCCGCTCCTCCGCCAGCGCCTTCTCCCGATCACCGCCGCGGGCCGCCAGACGGTCCGCGAGCGCCTTCAGGAGGCCACCCACGAAGATGGCCGATGACGTGTCGAACGGCAGATACATGCCCACCGCGATCAGCATCGGGGCGCGCGCGCCGCACAAGATCAGCGCGATGCCGAACGCGGCGCCGACCGCGAGCAAGCCCCAGGCCATCTGGCCGCCGACGATTCCCCGCGCAAGCTGGGCCATGAGCCCGGCCTGAGGGGCGGGCAGCGCGCGTCCGCCGATGCCGCCGGTGGCCAGGTTGGCCTCGTGCAGCACCACGATCGGCGCCATCAGGCAGAAGGAAAGCAGCACCACGGCGACGATCTCGACCACCTGCATCTTCCACGGCGTGCCGCCGAGCAGGTGTCCGGCCTTCAGGTCCTGCACGAGCGACCCCGAAGTGCACACGGCGCAGCACACGACCGCCGCCACGCCGAGCACGGCCGCGACTCCGGCGGCTCCCTTGACGCCGATGGCCAGCATCACCAGCGCGGCGATCACCAAGGCCGACAGCGTCAGCCCCGACACCGGCTGGTTCGAGCTGCCGACCAGTCCGACGAGGTACCCGCCGACCGCCGATAGCAGAAACCCGGCGATCGTCATCACGACGGCGGCGGTGAGCGCCGCCGCCCAACCGTGCGTGAAGTAATAGTAGATGGCCGTGATCGGGATGAGGAGAGTGACGGTCCCGGCCAGCACCCAGGGCAGCGGAATGTCCTTCTCCGTGCGCGCGACCGCCGCGCCCTCCCGTGTTGCGGCGGCCGATGCCCGGATCGCGCCCCGCAACGAACGGGCGATCGAGGAGCGCATGTTCAGCAGCGTGTAGGACGCCGCCAACAGCATCGCCCCCACCGCCACCGGCCGGACGATGTTGTACCACACGGTGTACGCAGCCACGTCCCATTCCGGCCGGTCGCCCGCACCAAGCCGCGCTGGCAGGTCGGGATCGAAAAACAGCAGCAGCGGGATCAGCAGCCACCAGGCGATGATGCCGCCGGAGACGTTGATCGATGCCAGGCGCGGCCCGATGATGTAACCGATCCCCATCAATGCCGGTGAGAGCGACGGCGTCGCCCAGGCGATCCCGCCCGAATGCGTCACATCGCCGATCGGTTTCTTCTGGAAATCGAAGTGGTGTACGACGGACTTCGGGAACCGGAGAAAGCCCTCGGCGTAGTCGCGGAAGATGTGCAGGCCCCTGTCGCTCTTGAGGATCTGGACGAGGCCGCCGAAACCCATGGCGCCGAAGATGTAGCGGGTGGCGGCGCCGGCCCGGTCGCCCGCCTTCACGATCTCTACGCTCGCCACGCTCTCCGGCCACGGCAGGCCGGCATCGACGCAGAGCGGCCGCCGCAGCGCGATGATGAAAAACACTCCGATCAGGCCGCCCGTCAGGAGAATGAAGGTCGCCTCCCAATAATGCCCGCGCAGGTCCTGCCACAGCCTGCGGCCGTCCATCTCGACGAGCACGAAGGCCGGGATCGTGAAGATCGCCCCGGCGACGAGCGCTTCTCCGACGGAAGCCGCCGTCCGCGCGATGTTCTGCTCGAGGATGCCGCCGCGAAAAGCCGGAAGCCGGAACAGCGCCATGGCGATGACGGCGGCCGGGATGGTGGCCGCGACCGTCTGGCCGGCGCGCAGGCCGAGATAGGCGTTGGCCGCTCCGAACACAAAGGCGAGGAACAGGCCAAGACCGATCGCCTTCACGGTCATCTCAGCAGGTGCGGGGGCCGGATCGCTCAGCATGAGAATCGATCTTAGCAGCCCGCACTCTGCTGTACGCCCTTGTAGATCAAGCCATATCTATGGGTGAGATTGACCATAATGGTATACTCAAACTGTGAAGACCACCGTTGAAATCCCGGACGCGCTTTTCGAGGAGGTGAGGACGTTTGCATCGGCAAGGGGTTGGACCTTCCGGCAGGTGGTGGAAGCGGGCTTGCGGCATGTCCTGCAAACGGATCAGGGCCGAAAGCGGCCTTTCCGGCTGCGCAAACGCACCTTTCGTGGGCAAGGGCTGGTCCCCGGTTTGGAATGGCCTGACATCCGGGAGAAGATCTACGAGGGACGCGGCGGGTGATTGCCGTCGACACGAACATCCTGGTGTACGCCCATCGGGAGGATTCCCCATGGCACCGACCGGCCTTCGCCCGCCTGAGAGAGCTGGCCGAAGGTTCGGCGCCGTGGGCGATCGCCTGGCCCAGCCTTCACGAGTTCCTGGCGATCGTAACGCACCCCGGCATCTACCGGCCGCCGACATCGCTCAGTCTTGCCCTCGAGCAGGTGGAATGCTGGGTGGAATCTCCCTCGTTGTGTCTGCTGGGCGAACTGGAAGGCTACTGGAGAACGCTCAAAGGCGTCATGTTATCCGGTAACATCACTGGCGCCAAGACCCACGACGCCCGCATCGCAGCGATCTGCCGGCAACACGGCGTGAAGACAATCTGGACGGCCGACCGGGATTTCAGCCGTTTTGGCGGCTTGAAGGTGGCCAACCCCCTGATCCCGCAAGGCGGCTAAGAAATCGGCCAGTCAGGCTAGGGCTTCTCGTACCCCGGACCGCGCAGCACCCGGCCCGGCTTCGCGCCTGTGTGCTCGCCGTCCTTCAATACCTGCACCCCATTGACGAACACGTGCTGGACCCCCGTCGAGTACTGATGAGGTTGGGTGAACGTCGCGTGGTCCTGCACCGCCTCGGGATCGAAGACCACAACGTCGGCGAAGTTGCCCCGCTTGAGCAAACCCCGGCGATCCAGCTTCAGGTTCCCGGCGGGGAGCGAGGTGAGCCGGCGCACCGCCTCCTGCAACGGGATGAGTTTCTCCTGCCGCGTGTATTTCGCGAGCAGACGCGCGAAGTTGCCATACGCCCGCGGATGCGTGCTCGATTTCAGGAAGGCTCCTTCCGGCGCAAGCGACGCCGCGTCCGAACCGAAGCTGACCCAAGGCAGCTTAACCAGCATCCGGATGTTGTCTTCCGACATGAGGAAATACACGCAATCCACGCGGCTGTCGTCCTCGATCACAAGATCCATCGCCGTTTCCTCGGGGCTGGCGCCGCGCATTTCAGCGACTTCCGCCAGCGTCTTGCCGGTCAGCGGCTTGAGGGCTTCGTTCTTAAACCCAACCACCAGTACGTTCTTCGCCGAGCCGGCGGCATAGTAGAGATTCTCCCAGTCCTTTCCGGGCGAGGCCATCTCCCGGCGCAGGCGCCGCCGGGTCGCGGGCCCCTTGAGCCGCGCCACCCACGCGTCGTATCCTCCTTCCTGGACCCACGGGGGCATGGCCGCGTCGAGCCCGGTGGAACCAGCCGTATAGGTGTACATGTCGGCGGTGATGCTGAGCCCCTCGCCGCGCGCGTTCTCCACCGTCCGGATGGCGGCCGCCATCTTCTCCCAGTTCTGCCGGCCTCCGGCCTTCAGGTGGTAAATCTCGGCCGGAATCCTCGCGCGCCGCGCGATCTCCGCCAATTCCCGCACTCCCTCGATCAGCCGGTCCCCTTCACTGCGAATGTGGGAAATGTACATGCCGTCGTACTGCGCCGCGGCTTCGGCGAGAGCGACCAGCTCGTCGGTTTGGGCGTACACCCCTGGTGCGTAGATCAGCGCGGAAGCAACGCCGAGCGCGCCCTCGCGCATCGCCTGCCGGACCAACTCGCGCATCCGCTCCAGCTCCTCGGGGTTCGGAGCGCGGTTGACGAATCCCAGCACGTGCACGCGGGCCGTGGTCGCTCCGATGAATGAGGCGACGTTCGGAGAAACGCCGCGCTTCACCAGGTAGTCCAAGTACTCGCCGAGCGTGGTCCAGGTGACTTCGTACTTGACATCGCCCTGCCGGCGCACCATCTCCTGCTTCATCGCATCGTTCAACGGTCCCATCGACATGCCTTCGCCGAACACCTCGACAGTAACCCCTTGCCGGATGTCGCTCTGGGAGCGGCCGTCGGCAATCAGCGACTCGGTCGCCCAGCTCAGCATGTTGATGAACCCGGGCGCGACCGCCATGCCTTTGGCGTCAATCTCGACCCGCCCTGTTGCCCAGCCGATCGAACCGGCGGCTTCGATCGTGTCTCCGCGAATGGCGATACTCCCGCGGTAGGGCGGCGACCCGCTGCCGTCGTAGATCATCCCGTCGCGGATGACGACGTCGTACCCCTTCCGAAACACGCAGCCCGCCAGCCCCAAGCCCAGCAAAACGAGAGCCATCACGCGCATAGAGGCTATCCTAGCCGAACCATCCCCGCCGGGTTATAATCGGGGAAACCTCCCGAGGCACTCGCAGCATGGCCGGCTACTATCATCAGGAAGATCTTCCCCGGTTCCCCGAAATCGGCAAGAACGCCCCGGAGCTGTGGAAGAAGTTCGCGGACTGGTACGGGGCGGTGTTCGCGGAGGGGGCGCTGACGGCGCGCGAAAAGGCCCTGATCGCGCTCGCCGTGGCGCACGCAGTGCAGTGCCCGTACTGCATTGACGCCTACACGCAGGATTCCCTGGAGAAGGGATCGAATCTCGAGCAGATGACGGAAGCGGTGCACGTGGCGGCGGCGATCCGAGGCGGCGCATCGCTGATCCACGGCCTCCAGATGCGCAATGCGCATCAGAAAGTCAGCATGTGAGCCTGGCGTCGAGCGGACACCCGCTGGCCTATGCCGGCGAGCAGTTGCGGATTCTGAACCAGCCCTTGCGGGCGCAGAAGCCGTTCGAACAGGCGCTTGCGGAGTCCGGGCTGTTTCCGCTCCAGGCCACGGGGATCACCGTGTTTCAGATCAACGTCGGCAAGCTCTGCAACCAGACTTGCCGCCATTGTCACGTGGACGCCGGTCCGGACCGCCGCGAAATGATGTCGCGCGAAACGGCCGAGCTTTGCATCCGCGCGCTGGAAAGGACGGACATCCCGACGGTGGACATTACCGGCGGCGCTCCCGAGTTGAACCCGAACTTCCGGTGGCTGGTCGAGCGCGCCCGGGTGCTCGGCCGGCACGTCATGGACCGCTCGAACCTCACCGTGCTACAGGTTCCGTCGCAGGCGGACCTGGCCGAGTTCCTCGCCAGGAATCACGTCGAGGTTGTGGCCAGCCTGCCCTACTACCAGGAGGCGGAGACGGACGCGCAACGCGGCGCCGGCGTTTTCGCGAAATCCATCGAGGCGCTGCGCATGCTGAACGCTCTCGGCTACGGGGATCCTGCCAGCGGTCTCAAGCTGAATCTCGTGTACAACCCCGCCGGCGCCTTCCTGCCGCCGTTCCAGGCGTCGATCGAAGCCGACTTCAAGCGGGAGTTGTACCGCCGCCACGGCGTTCTCTTCAACTCGCTGTACACGATCACCAACATGCCCATCAGCCGCTTCCTCGAGTACCTGCTGCGCAGCGGCAACTACGACCGCTACATGGAGAAGCTCGTCGCCGCCTACAACCCCGCGGCGGCCTCCGGCGTGATGTGCCGCTACACGCTTTCGGTCGGATGGGACGGCACGCTCTACGATTGCGATTTCAACCAGATGCTCGATCTGCCGGTGAGCTACGGCGCGCCGCGCCACATCCGCGATTTCCAGAAGGACTGGCTCGAACGCCGGCGTATCGCCACCGGCCAGCACTGCTACGGCTGCACCGCCGGCGCCGGATCGAGTTGCGCCGGGGCGGTAGCCTAGCGCCCCCGCTGTTTTCTCGCTGCATTATCTCTGGCATGGCGCAAAGCAGGTTTCAAGAGATTCTTCAGGATGTGGATGCCGCCTGCCGGCAACTGGCCGACCCGAAGCTGGCGGCAAAGTACGAGCGGTACTTCTCCGAGGGCTACGACGCCTACGGCGTCAGGCACGACGCGCCCGCCTGGGAAGAACGCAAAAGAGCCTGGTTCGCAAAGTACCAGGATCTCGGGCTGAGCGGATTCCTGGAGCTTGGGAAAGCGCTGTTCGCCACCGGCAAATACGAGCATGGAGCGCTGGCCGTCTGGTTCCTGATTCAGTTCCGGGACCGGATCGGGCCGCGGGCGTTTGCCGGAATCGGAAAGTGGTTCGACGGCGGCGTGCGCAACTGGGCGCACTCCGACGTCATCTGTGGAGAACTGCTTTCCCGGCGCCTGGAGTCGGGGGATGTGGGGCTCGAGGCGCTGACTGGCTGGCGGAAGTCGCCGCACAAGTTCAAGCGGCGGGCCGCGCCGGTGGCGATGCTTGGGCTGCTCAAGAAGCCGGAGAACGTGCGGCCGTTACTCGAATTCCTTCGCCCGTTGATGATGGACCCGGAGAAGGTTGTCCAACAGGGGCTCGGATGGTTTCTCCGGGAAGCGTGGAAGAGACAGCCCAAGCCCGTGGAATCGTTCCTCGCTGAATGGAAGGACACGGCCCCCCGCTTGATCTTCCAGTACGCCACCGAGAAGATGTCGGCCGCCGAACGCCAGAGGTTTCGAAGAGGGGAGCCTATGAGCTGAGGACTCATCAGGGTTCGTTCCACAGCAACCGTTCTCGCCAAACAGCAGGCTCTGAAAGGGTGGCATCGTCCGGCGGTGGCGCAGTGCGATTCTGCCTGAGGCCCGCCGAACACCGCTGAACTACCGCTCCTCACAGTCCACCGAGAGATTCCCTCCGTTCGATGTTTCCTGATTGGATTCAATGGCTTACATAAGGCAAACTGGCTCTGAACTGGGCAGTTGCTGGGAATTTGACCACTTCAGGCACAAGCGAGGTGAATCCGATGAGCACTCAGCCTATGGAGCCAAGGCCTGTAGCCATGCCGGGTCTGGTGCAAATCGACGCGTCCATCGAGGACATCATCCGGCAGCGGCTGGCCGAGGAACGTGCCCGCCTGGAACACGAGGCGGGGCTGGCGGAGCGGCGCGAGCACCACTTCAAGCGGCCGGTGGAACGTCCGTTCACCAAGGATCAGCGCGGTCACACGACGCTGCTGTTTGGCGGCCTGACCTGGAAGCACGAGAAGCTCATCCATGGGGCCCTCGAGGGGCTGGGCTACATCGCCGAGGCCGTGCCCACTCCGAACGTCGCCGCCTTCCAGACCGGCAAGGAGTTCGGCAACAACGGCCAGTGCAACCCGACGTACTTCACCGTCGGCAATCTCGTCCAGTACCTGCAATCGCTCGAAGAACAAGGGATGACGAAGCAGGAGATCATCGACCGCTACGTCTTCTTCACCGCCGGCGCCTGCGGCCCGTGCCGCTTCGGCATGTATGAAGCCGAGTACCGGCTGGCGCTCCGCAATTCGGGCTTCGACGGATTCCGCGTCCTGCTGTTCCAGCAGTCAGCCGGGCTGAGCCAGTCCGATGCCGAGGCCGGCCTGGAGTTGAACCTCGACTTCTTCCTCGGCATCCTCAACGCGATGAACTGCGGCGACATCCTCAACGAAGTCGCTTACCTCATCCGGCCCTACGAGGTGAACGCCGGCCAGACCGACCAGACCCTCGACCGGATCATGGACTACATGCACGAGGTCTTCCGCAAGAAGCAGCCGTGGAAGATCGGCGACAACCTCGGGAAGTACCTCGGAGGCTTCAAGGACAGCGCGGAATACATCGGCAAGTTCCTCAACCAGCTTCGCTCCGACGAATACACCGGCGCTCTGCGCCGCTGCCGCGACATGTTCAACGAAGTCGAGGTGGACCGGCTGCGGGTGAAGCCGATCGTCAAGATCACCGGCGAGTTCTGGGCGCAGACCACCGAGGG
>CAZACK010000153.1:0-10182 GCA_964483455.1 uncultured Solibacteraceae bacterium | reverse complement strand
AATCCCGCCTAATCCGGCGAGACGCATTCCAAGCTGGTCCGGAGGGGCTCTGGTTTCGGTTGATGACTCAAACCAGGCGCTCCCCCTCATTAAGGTCTTCGGAAGGGATGGGGCCTTGCTCTCGAGTGTGACCTTCACAATCCCGGGCGCAACCCGGCACCTTTTGCGGGCATTCAAGCGGGCTTCGGATGGCAGTCTGGCGTTGGTTGGATCGGCGCAAGCGAGTGACTCGCGTGGGGGTTTGTATTTGGCCATAATGCCGGCAGACAGCAGGCCGCGGCAGATTTACAGGCTCAATCCGTTTTATCCTTACGATGTCGCTATCGCCCCGGATGGCACATATTGGGTCGCTGGCGAGGAAGTGATAAACGGCGAGGAGGGAAGTCCCCATCACGATGTGATCCGGCGCTTCGGTGCGTCCGGCAAGGAGCTTGGAGGCTACCTGCCTCGCTCAACTCTGACAGTGCATGGCTGTTGCCATCCGGCTGACGATTCGTTTCTTGTCTCATCCCACGACCGCATCGGCTGGTATTCGAATACCGCCCGCGAGTACATCGAGTTTTCCCCCGACGGCCGCCAGCTCACGCGGGTCGCGGGCCTTCCGTCAGACGAATACGGCAGGGTAAGTGGGTTGGGTGTCTGTGACGATGGGGGCGTGTTCGTCAGTTTTACGCACCTTTCCCACCAGGATCCCAGACCGGAAATTTTCACCCTCGATCGTGCGAGCGGCGACTGGAAGGTGGTTCCGCGGAGCGGCGAAGCAACAGTAGCGAGCGTTAGCCACGTGTACGGCTGTGATGGCAATGAGGTCGTTGCGAGGGCACGGTTGTCAAATGGGCAGTTGCGCCTGATGTGGCTGAGGCCAACCGGCGCGCGATAAGGCGCGGAAGCCTCGGCGGCGGGCCGGCCCTATCTTTCCTCGTGAGCGAGAAGGCCGCTTACCCGTTCCTCGGCCGGCAGAGCCCGTTCCCGACGAGCTTCCTCCGAATCGCGCGTCTCTCTGGCTGCGCCATCGTCCCGATGGTCTGCGCCTGCAACGCCCGCCGGCTTCTGATTCGCTTCGACGAGCCGTTCCATCTCGAGCCTCGCGACGAGACCGGGGAGTTCCTTGCGGCCAACCTGCCGCGGCTGGTTCGAATCATGGAGTCGCAGGTCTTGAAGTATCCTGATCAGTGGGAGCTGTGGACCCGGTCGTGACGGATAGAAACGAGCTAGCGGAGCGAATCAAGTGGGTTTTCATCGAGTCCGTTTCGCCGGGCTTGAGCGCGGAGGTCTTGCGGTTCACCGAGAGGCTCGACGAAGTCGCCGGTCTGGACTCGATCGCGCTGCTGGAGTTCGTGGTCGCGCTCGAGAAGGAGTTCTCCTTCAAGTTCGCACCCGAGCAGCTTCGTCTGGAACTCCTCCGGGACCTGGCCGGCTTGACCACCTACATTGCGGGACGCGTCTCCGGCGATCGACGATGATCACCGACCGGTTCGAGCTTGTCCGCCGACAGCACGCCGGCTCGCCGGCCGTTATCGACGGCGAAGAGGAGCTGACCTACCGGGAGCTTGGGTCGAGAACGGATGCCTGTGCGCGATTCTTGAGCCGCGCTCTCCAACCGGCGCCAGGCGACGTCGTGGCGGTCTCGCTGCCCAACTGCTGGGAGTTTGTCGCGTGCTGTTTCGCCATCGTGCGCGCCGGAGCGATCATGATGCCGTTGAACCCGCAGTGGCGCCCGCGGGAACTCGGCTCGCTGGGCGGCCGCGTGCCGTTGTCGGCGGCCATCACGACCGAGGCCCTCGCTGAACGCTGGAAAGGGATCGTCCCGCCGGATCGCGTGATCGTCGCCGACGAGCCCGGCGTCCAGCAGGCCTGGCGAAGGCCGCCGCCCGGCGAGCCGTCGGCCTCCTGCCCGCCCCGGCGCGATCTCGCGGACGAGCCAGCGTTGTACCTCACCACATCAGGCTCCACCGGGCGGCCCAAGTTGGTGCCCCGTACCCATCGCATCGCTCTCGCCGGGGCCGGGAACGTCGGCGGGGCGCTCGGCCTGCCGGCGGGACGCCGTTTGCTGAGCGTCATCCCCTTCCATCATTCGAACGGCTTCAGCAACTGCCTGCTAATGCCCCTCTTGCACGGTGCGTCCCTTGTGCTTATGCGGAACTTCACGCCGGCGGGACTCGTGGACGCCGTCGCTCGGCGCCGGGCCCAGGTGCTGATCGCCTCTCCATTCCTGCTCAGTCTCCTGGTGGATCATGGCGCCGGTCCGGAATATTTCTCGTCGGTCGATCTCTGCATATCCAGCGGCGCGCCGCTGTCGCGCGAACTGGCGGCGCTCGTCAAAGCCCGGCTGGGGATGCAGGTTCGCCAGTTGTACGGGTCCACGGAAACCGGCACGGTGTCGATCGAACGCGACGGCGGTTCACAGGACGAGGGTTCGGTCGGAAAACCGCTCAACGGCGTCGAAGTCCGCATTCTGGACAATGACGGCGGTGAACTGGGCGCCGGCGAGACGGGGGAGATCGCCGTCCGCAGCGGCGCGGTGATGCCGGGGTACCTCGACGATCCGGAGGAAAACGCCCGGCGCTATCACAGCGGCTTCTTTCTCACCGGCGATCTCGGCAGGCTGGCCCCGGACGGCAGCCTCGTGATCGCGGGGCGGAAGAGACGCTGGATCAACCTCGCCGGGGTGAAGGTGGATCCGGTCGAGATCGAACAGATCCTGCGAATGCTGCCTCAGGTCGCCGAATGCCGCGTGGACGGGGCCGCCGGTCCGAGGCAGTCGGAGATGATCCGGGCGGAGATTGCATTCCATCCGGGACAATCCCTGGGCCGCGGGGAGGTCGTCGCGCACTGCCGGATGCACCTCGCGGAGTACAAGATCCCTCGCGTGATTGAATTCACCGCCGGCGTCCGCACGGACATCGCGGGCAAGCGTGTCATTGTCTGGGAGGAATAAGATGGCGTTCCCCGTTCATCGACTCAGAAGGCTGAGGCGCTCGCAAGGTCTCCGGCGCCTGGTCAGGGAAACTCACATCCACGTGGATAACCTCATCTCGCCGCTGTTTGTGGCGGGCGAGGACGATGTCCGGCAGCCGCTCGAGGCGCTGCCCGGCGTGGACTTGCTGTCGGGCCGCTACCTGGTTGAAGAAGCGCGCGAACTGGAAGCTCTCGGCGTGCCCGCGGTGCTCCTGTTCGGCGTCCCGCCGGAGTCGGACAAGGACGACGGCGCCAGCGCCGCCTGGGACCCGCGCGGCTGCGTCCCGCGCGCAGTGCGCGATCTGAAGCGGGCTGCTCCCGGACTGGTGGTGATCACCGACCTTTGCTTGTGCGAGTACACGCGTCACGGCCATTGTGGCCTGCTCCGGAACGGAGAGATCGACAACGATCTCACCCTCGAGGCGATCTCGAAGGCGGCCGTGGTTCAGGCGGAGGCGGGCGCCGGCGTCGTGGCGCCTTCCGGCATGATGGACGGGACCGTGCAGGCCATCCGCGCGGCACTGGACGCGGCCGGACATGCCGGCGTCCTCACCATGCCCTATTCGGCGAAGTTCGCCTCGGCGCTCTATGGTCCTTTCAAGGAGGCCACCCGCTCCGCTCCGGCCGAGAGCCGGCACGCCACCCACCAGGTGGATGTCGCCGATGCCCGGCAGGCCCTTCTCGAAATCAGCCAGGATGTGGAGGAGGGCGCCGACATCGTGATCGTCAAGCCGGCGCTGACGTCGCTCGACATCATCGCCTCGGCCCGGCGGCAATTCGACGTGCCGATCGCCGCCTACAACGTTTCCGGCGAGTACAACATGATCCTCGCGGCCGCCGGAGGCGACCCACGCGCGCGGGCCCGGCTGGCGCTCGAAGCTCTCACCTGCATCAGGCGCGCCGGGGCCGGCCTCATCATCACTTACTTCGCCAAGGAAATCGCCGGCTCGCTCGCGCGGACCGGTGCGCTATAATGTGACTTGCCTCTGACCGTACTTGTATCCATCCTCTGAGCCACCGGGCTTGCCCAGGCCTCCGCAAGAAACCTGACGTGTAAGCTCCGGCGGCTCCCCACCTGTTTCCCGAACATCAGATCCGAGGAGAACAGAAATGGAATTGTCTCGTCTGGGATGGAATGAGTTTTTCGCGAAGGCCTTCGAGCCGTATGCGAACGGGTTCGAGCCGGCGCGCGTCGTGTCGCATAGCCGTGGCATCTACTGGCTGCGGGACGGAGGCGGAGAATTGCTCGCGTGGCTGGGCGGCGGCTTCCGAGGCAGTGAGCCGCCGGTCACCGGGGATTGGGTCGTGTTCGACCCCGGCCGAGGCGTGGTGGCGGCCGCGCTGCCGCGGCACTCGAAGATCTCGCGCAAGAGGGCGGGCCGCGCTGTTGAGGAACAGGTGTTGGCCGCCAACGTCGATGTCCTGTTCGTCGTCACGGCGCTCGACGGCGACTTCAACGCCAGGCGCCTCGAACGCTATCTCGTAATGGGGCTGGAAGGCGGATCGAAGCCGGTGATTGTGCTCAACAAATCGGACGTGAGCGACGATCCACTGCCGGTTCTTCGCGCCGCCGACCGGATCGCCGCGGCGGCCGGCGACGCCGAAATCCCGGTGCTGCTCATGTCGGCGCTGGAGAACCGCGCGGTGGAGCAACTGGCGCGCTGGATGAAGCCGGGGCAGACCGCCGCCCTGGTCGGTTCCTCCGGCGTCGGCAAGTCGACCATTGTCAACCGGCTTTTGGGCGCCGAGCGGCAGACGGTGCGTCCGGTCCGCGACCACGACCACCGCGGCCAGCACGCGACGACGACGCGAGAGCTGTTCCTGCTTGAGGCAGGCTGGCTCCTCATCGACACGCCCGGCCTTCGCGAGCTCGAGCCGTGGAGCGGCCCGGAGTCGCTCGATGCCGTGTTCGGCGACATCGAGTCGCTCGCGGCAAGCTGCCGCTTCCGCGATTGCCGCCATGCCGGCGAGCCGGGATGCGCTGTGGCGCGCGCCGTCGAAGAAGGCGCGCTGGGACAGGACAGGTTGGCGAGTTACCACAAGCTTCAGGGCGAGCTCGCCCACTTGCAGCGAATGCAGGATGTGCGCCTCGCTGCGGCATACAAGCGGGAGGTGAAGCGGATGCACCGGAGGATGCGCGACATGCCGGTGAAGGGCGGCTCGTGAGACGACCGCCGGCGGAGGGCGCAGCGACGTGGGAACCTGGTGGCGGAGGTTCAATCGCCTCGTGCGGGAGTTGGCTCGCCGAGACCTGGATGCACGAGCGTTGCTCAAACAACAACTCCAGGCCGTCGCGTGAGGGGATGTTCGCGGGTAGTGGTGCGCCTTCGGCTGTCGTTCTTGTTGGCCCGCCTACGCCGCCGGCGCTGCTTCCGCCGCGGCAAGCGCCTTCGCTCTGGCCATCGCCGTCAGCCGGACGATCAACAGCGCTCCGACGTACAGCCCGCCGCCGACCAGCAGCGTGTTCTGAAGTCCGAGGTAGATGGCCAGCACAACCGCGTTGACCGAGCCGAGCACGCTCGCCGCCGCATTGAGCGACCACGCCAGCCGCACCGACGGGCTGTGCCGCAACTCGAGCATCGCGAGACCCGTCGGGAACGGCATGCCCATCAGAAACGCAGGCGTCCCAACCAACAGAACGGTTACCGCGATCTTCAGCCAGAGGGGCCAGCCGACGCCGGCCGCGCTCAGCGGCGAGAGAATCACCGCCAGCGCCGCCACCAGCATCGCCACGCCGGCCAGGGCCGCCGACAATCGCTCCACGGAGAAGTCCAGCAGCCGCCGGCTGAAATAGCTGCCCACGCCGCTCGCGACCAGCATGGTAAAAATCACCACAGTCAGCGCGTACGTCGGGTGGCCAAGGAACAACACGAGCTTCTGAATCAAGGCGACCTGGATTAGAATGTAGCCCGCGCCAAGAGCAACGAAGTAGAGCAGGAACCCGACCGTCCCCGGCTCTCGCGGCAGGCGGCTTCCGAGCAGGAATGGCGGCAGCGCCAAAATGACCACGGTCGCCGCCAGGCTGATGCCCACCAAGCTGAACAACAGCGGAACGGCGCGGTTGACTTTGTAGTCGGCCGTCTGGCGGGAAGCTCTGGTCACGAACTCCCACACGTCCCGCGGCTGAACGGTGTAGAAAAAGAACGGCCGGTCGTCGGTAACCGGAGAAATGTTGAAGGCGTAGCCGGCCTGGAAATCCCCCGGCGACGGGCTGAGCAGAAGCTGGTCGAACGGGTTGCCCTTCCGCTCGCCCGGAACGTAGACGAGTTGGATCTCTCCGGCAGCCTCCCGGACCCGCGCCAGGTCACCCGCCGGGAAGGGCTTGCGCGAAATCAGGACGGTGTCGGTGGCGCCCCACGCCGCAAGGTCCTGTTCGGTTCCCTCGCGCGCCACCACCACGTGCCGCCACGCTTCGTGTTCCCCCAACTGCCGCAGCGCCTCCATCGCCAGTGAAATCAGGCGGAGCGATTCGCGCGGCGGTTCGAGGCCCCAGCGCGTGAACGAGAGCAGGCCGTCGTCCGTCAGGCGGCTGAGGTAGTCGCGAAATGCCTCGGTGGTGTACAGGCTGTTCTCGGAAAGTGCGAAGGCGCCCGCGGCCGTGGACGCCCAGGTGTCCACCAGCGTGGCTTGCAGCACCTGGTATTTCTCGCGAGTGCGGCGCACGAACTTGCGTCCGTCTTCCACGTGGATGCGCACGCCTGGCCGGGAATACAGATTCCGGCTGTAGTGAGGAAACCGCCGCTGCATGATGGTGCGGGCAATGATCGGGTTGATCTCGACGCCCGTGATGTCGCGGCTCCCCGAGGCCAGCGCGCGGGCGACGTCCCAGCCGCCACCGGCGCCGATGATCAGCGTCTTCGCCCCAGGGCGCAGGCGATACGGAAGGCCCGGGCCCTTGCCCAGCAAAAGCTGCCGGTCGTTCTCCGTCAGGTGGTCGAAGTCGAACTTCGGGATACCGGTGGAGGCGTCGGCGTCGATGAAGATCTCCATCCAATCCGAGCCCTTGGCCGGACGCACCGCCACGCGGGAAAAACTGTTCCACTTCACATACCGTTCGTTCTCGAGCTTCTGCCCTTTGGCGAACTTGACGTCGATCACACCGAACCGGATGTTGTAGACGACCAGCGCCACCGTCACCAGCGCCAGGGCGACGCTCGCCGCCCGGAACCGGCTTCGGCCGGCCTGGTTGTACCAGATTCCCGCCGCCGCCGCGTACAGAACCGATGAAGCCAGCACCGTGTTCGGTCCGCCGATCGTGTTCAACAGCGGGACGAGAATGAGGCAGCCGGCGCCCGCGCCCGCCAGGTCGAAGAAATACACCCGGCCCACTCGGCCGATCGTCTCGGCAATCACCAGCGACACCACCGCGCCGGACAGGAAGAACGGCAGCGCGCTGGTGAAGTAGACGATGGCAAGGGTCCAATTGCTGAACTCTGATCCCCGAGACAACACGAAGACGAGAGCGCCGGCGGCCGCCAGGCTATTCAGGAACGCAAGCCCGCCCAGCTTCGAGAACAAGTTGCCGCGCCAGCCGGCGACGACGTAGGAAAACACGCCGCCGGCGCCAAGACCGAACAGCGCGATCGAAATCGCCAGAAACGCGAAGTGGTAGTAGAAAACGACGGAAAAGATGCGCGTAATCGAAAGCTCAAGGATGAGCGTGGCCAGCGTTGTCAGCGCTACCCCGAGGTAGACTTGCGGCCAGTGAAATGGCGGCTGCTTCGAGGATGAGGAGAATGGCGACAAGTACCATCTTAAACCGACCGCCGGTTGTCCCTTTTTCGGAGGACCTGCCGGCGGCCGGCCTTCTTCCCCCTGCGGATTGGGACGCGCGCGCGGCCGCGCCAGTTACGGAGTTCCGAGCAGTCCCCTGAGAACGCCGAGCGCCTGCTCGCCGAGTTGCGCCAGCACGCGAGGGGCGATCAGCGACAGCGGCAGCGCCGGCCACCAGGTCCGGCTTGCCAGCGCTCGCGCCGCCAGTAGCAGGAGCAAGGGGGACAATGTGCGCGAATACCCGTAAGGCTCGAGCCATCCGGTGGCGGCCCCGAGAACGATCGCCACCCCGGCGAACAGCGCGGCGGCCATCTCGACGGGGCCGGCGGATCGCCTGATCCCGATCCAAAGCGCCAGGACGATTCCGATCACGGCGCCGGCGAACCCCGCGTAATCGAGCAGCCTCAAGGTCCACGAAACCGCCGGCGAGAACGGGTAGTGGGCCGGGTGCGCCAGCGCGTAGAGGAATGCCTCGCCCGGCCAATGGGCGCCAGCGTGCTTCAGGTAGGCTGGCGCGGACTCGACGAGCGGAGCTGAGCGGAGGTGAAGGTACCAGGCAAGCGCGGGCAGCGGAGCCAGTGCGAATGCCGCCGAGCGCAGCCACTGGCGGCGCATCGCCGCGGCCAGCACCAGCGCCGTGGCAAACAGGATGCCGGTTTCGCGCGTCAGCACGGACGCCGCCGCCAGGGCGAAAGCGGCCGCGCCGCTGCCACCGTGAAGCAGGAAGCCGGCCGCTGCGGCCGCAAGCGCCACGTCCACCGTCATGCGGTCGAGCGAGACGACCACCGCCGGCACGAACAGGAATCCCAAACCCCACCAGGGGCTTCGTCCTTGCCGCAAAGCGTAACAGCTCAGCCAAAACGCTCCGAGAAACACCGAGAACAGAACCACCAGCAGATACGCCGTGTCGACGAACCGGGCTTGTCCGCCGGCCAGCAGGAACGCCAGGGCAGGCACGAGAATCCGCCGGTAGCGCCACTCCGGCGCATCCATGGCGCGATAGAGGTCGCCGCGAATAAACGGGTCGTGGGCGACGTAATGATAGAACTGCCCGTCGTACCCGGTGCTCTCTGGGAACGTGTAAATCCTCTCCGCGGAGAGTTCCGGAGGCACGGCCATTCTCGCCCCCGTGCAGAACAGCGCCGTCCAGTTGCCCCCGTAATTGAACCGGACGGTGAGGTACTGTCCCGCGAAGGCAAGCGCCGCCGCCAGCACGCCGGCGGCGACGCAGGAGCGATTGGCGGTCATCGGCCTACATCCCGGCGGCGAACACGAACGGCTTGCCGTGCTCCAGTTCCTGATACCTCACCTCCGGAGCCTTGTGCCGCAACGAGGCGCGAAACTGCTTGGGATCGACGCAGTTGTCCGCGAACATGTCGTAGTGGCACGGGATGGCGGCCTTGGGCTTGACGCGCGCGGCTAACTCGGCGGCCTCGTAGTGCGACAGGTTGTTGAAGCCGCCGTTGATGACCGTGATCAGCAGGTCCGGCTGGTACCGGGCGGCTGAGGAAAGCAGGTCGGTGTAGTCAGTGTCGCCCGTGACGTAGACCTTGGGGCCGTTGCCGAAGGTGAAGATGTAGCCCATGTGGTTGAGGTCGGTGTCATCGGTCGGCAGGGCGAACGTGCCGCGGATGTGGATGTCGCGGAACTCGATTTCGCAGCTCGGCCAGGCGGGCACGATCCGCCCGCTCTCGACGCCTTCGGCCGCGTAGATCTCACAGCTCGGGTGCGGCCCGACGAACTCCATCGTGTCCTTGTTGCGCAGCCCGCGGATCGTCTCCGGGTCGGTGTGATCGGCGTGGCTGTGCGTGCACGTGTAAAGATCGACCTCGACCTCTTCCGGCGGGATCAGCACCGGCACACGCCGCTTCAGGTCGAAGCCGGGATAGAGGCAGGCGCAGTGGTCGGTCAGGTACAGATCGACGCTCGCCAGCGTCCCCTCGGGCGTCTTGAAGACGTACCCGTTCTGCCCGAACCACCACAGGGCGACGGCGCCGTCGGGCACCGGGAACATCCGGATCTCTTGCATCAAGGACATGTCTCTTCCCTACTACATGATCGCCGTCGGCGGGGCCGGCTCGTCGGGGCTGCCGGCGTTGGCCAGCGGCACCTTGACCATGATGAACGCCAGCAGCGCCAGAACCGCCAGCCCCGCCACCACCGACGGATGCTCGAAGATCACCGGTAGCGGCCACTCGAAGAAACGGAACGTCGCCACCACCAACCCCATCATGGCCTCGCCCGCGATCAGGCCCGACGCGGTGAGGATCCCGGCGTTCTCCACCCGCGCCTTCTGGGCGTCGTTGAATCCACGCTTGTCGCGCGACGAATCCGTGATCCAGCGGATGACACCGCCCAGGAAGATCGCGAACGTGGTTTCCAGCGGCAGGTACATGCCGACGGCGAACAGCATCGGGCTGCGCACCTGCACCATGATCAGCGCGAAGCCCA
>CAZACK010000152.1:6530-10559 GCA_964483455.1 uncultured Solibacteraceae bacterium | reverse complement strand
ACACGCGCCAGGGACGGGCGCCGTAGATCGCCTCGCCGTTCACCGACAGCCACCGGCCGATCTCCAGCAGGATCTGCTGCTCCGGCTCCGGAATCGTCCCGTCCGCCTTCGGCCCGATGTTCAACAGAAGCACGCCGTTCTTGCTGACGATGTCCACCAGGTCATCAATCAGCGAGTCCGCCGTTTTGTAGTCGGCGTCGCGCTTGTGGAACCAGGAGTCCCTGCTGACGGAGGTGTCGTTCTGCCACACCATGTCTCGGATCCCGGACAACTGCCCTCGCTCCAGGTCGAGAATCGCCACGCGCTCGGGGAAGGCCTCGAACTTGTATTGAATGACTGCGCCTTGCTTCCACTCCGCGGCCCGGTTGTAGTAATACGCGGCGAATTTCTGGAGGTACGGTTGAAACGCCGTCTCCTGGATCCACCAGTCGAACCAGAACACGTCGGGATGAAACTTGTCCACCATCTCACAGCTTCGCGCCAGCCAGTCCTCGAGAAACGCCGCGTCCGGCGACGAGTAGCGCGATTCCGCGCGGCCGTATAAGCCGGCATAACGAGCATCGTTGACGTCGAAATCGATCTCGCGGCCGCCGTTGTAAAACCACCAGTTTTCCGCGCGATGGGAGGAGACCCCAAAGCGCATGCCGCTCTTGCGCACCGCTTCCCCGAGAGCCGCGATCAGGTCCCGTTTCGGACCCATCCGCGCGGCATTCCATTCGGTGAAGCTGCAATCGTAGAGGGGGAAGCCGTCGTGGTGCTCGGCAACCGGCACGACGTACTTCGCCCCGGCGCGCCTGAACAGCTCGGCGTACCGCGCCGGGTCGAACTTGTCCATCGTGAACCTCGGAATGAAATCCTTGTAGCCGAACTTGATCTGCGGGCCGTAGGTGGCGATGTGGTGCTGGTAGACGGCGTGGGTCTTGACGTACATGTGCCGCGCGTACCAGTCGTCAAAGGCGGAGACCGAGAACACGCCCCAGTGGATGAAGATGCCGAACTTCGCGTCGAGGAACCATTGGGGCGGCTGGTACTTCTCGAGCGAGTGCCAGTAGCCCTTGAACGGCCCACGGGCCAGGACTTCGTCGATCCTCTTGAGGGCCTGTTCGTGAGCGGCGGTCCGCGGTTGCGCGAACAACGCCAGGGTGAAGAGCAAGGGAACAAAGAATCGGTGCATATTCAGTCTCGGATCGTTCATCGAGGGCCGGTGTCCACTAAGTCCGTGGAGCACCCCGGCTGCTGAGGCGTCTTGTAGACGCCGCCGCTCACAACGGCCGGGTGAACGAAGTAACGGCGCAGGTGCGGAATATGCTCCAGGAAGTGCACCTCGTGTCCCAAGGCCACGTGGTTGAAGAGAACCAGGTGTTGGTGGATCTGTCCCATGTCTCCGACGTGTGGAACGATGGGAAGCCCGTAGCTGCGGGCCAGGAGGGTCACCGCGAGAAATTCGCCGACGCCGGCGAGGCGCGTGCAATCCGCCTGCACGAAGTGGACAGCGGCGGCGCGCATGAAGTTCTTGAACATGACCCGGTTTGGCACGTGCTCGCCGAGCGCGATCTGCGCCGGCGCGACGGCCGCGGCCAGCTCCCTGTGGGCGGCGATGTCATCCGGATGGGTCGGCTCCTCGATCCAATACGGCGCCATGCCGCGCAGCTCCCGGCACATCCGGATGGCCCCAGGGAGGGTCCACTGCTGGTTCACGTCCAGCATGAGGGTCGCGTCGCCGCCCACCAGTTCCCGCAGCATGTTCGCGCGGCGAACGTCGCGAGCCCCGTCCTTGGATCCGACTTTCAGCTTGAACGCCCGAAACCCTTCGGATATCGCCCGCCGGACGGCGTCGCGCACCTGGTCATCCTCGTAGCAAAACCAGCCGACGGAGGTGTCGTACCCCGGGTAGCCGGTGTTCAGTATTCCCTCCCGCTGTGCGCGCGACGGCAGGTTTTCCTCCAGGATTGCCAGCGCGTCCGAAGAAGTAAGGGCGTCTTCCAGGTAGCTGAGGTCGAGCAGGGCGACCAACCGAGCAGGCGTCAGGTCCAGCAGCAATCGCCATAGGGGAACGCCGCGAGCCTTGGCCCAGAGGTCGAAGCAGGCGTTGGTGATCGAGGCCAGCGCGAGATGGATCGCTCCTTTGTGTGGCCCGAGCCAGCGCAAGTGGGGATGATCGGCGAGCGACCGCGAGAAGGCGCCGAAATCCGCCATCAGGTCCTCGATCTCCCTGCCGCGAAGCGCGGCGCCGAGCAGGTCGATCAGTTCGCAGACGATGCGGTTCCCTTCCCCGAGCGTGAGAACGATGCCGCTCCCGGTCAGTTTGGATTCGGTCTCCAGCAGCGTGACCGCCAGGCAGTACACGGGCTCCGCGTGGACGGCGTCGCTGCCAGCCCCGGCAGGCAACGGGTACCTGGCATCCAACGATCGGACTGACTGGATCACCGCGTCCATCATGCTGGCCAGGTTAGCAAGAGGTTAGCATAGTCGCGGTGTCAAGCCCGATGGGAAGGCCAATGAGGATACCTGTGCGGACCGGCCGAAAGGCCGGTCCTGTGCTCGCCGTCACGGCGTGTTGTTCATCAGGAACGTGATCCCGCGGTCGTCGGCAACGGCCATGTCGATCTTGTCGTCCGAGTTGAAGTCGGCGGCCGCGACCCCGCGTGCGCCCGGGTGGGCAGCATACACGAAGCCGTTGACGAATGTTCCGTCCCCTTTCCCGAGCAGCGCCGTCGCACACTGACACCAATCACCCGCGATCAGGAAGTCGAGCCGGCCATCGAGGTCGATGTCCTCCGCGATGGCTGCACTCTGGTTGAGCCCCCCGCCACCAACCCATGGCAGGGGAAACACGGTGGGCGAACTGAATGTCCCATCGCCGTCGCCGGCGATCAGCACAAACCAATAGCCATCGAATGCGGCTAAGTCCTGGTGGCCATCGCCGTTGAACTCGCCGGGCACGAGAACCGCCGGCACCCCCGTCACCAGACCAGTTCGGATCGCGGGATCGAAGGTCCCGTCGCCTTTCCCGGGGAGCAGGTCGATCCAGCCGCCTGAACTGCCGCCCCCGCCGAAAGCCAGGTCCGGCAGGCCGTCGCCGGTGAAGTCGCCGACGGCCACGGCGCGTTCCGCCTCCGCCAGCGCGTAGACAGAGCGAGTAAACGTGCCGTCACCGTTTCCGAGAAGGATGAAATACCCTTGCGGCTGCCGGACAAGGCCAATTCCTCAGGTGGCTGGAATGTCCCGTCACCCTGACCGAGCATGAGCTGCATCGCCGTGGAATTGTCTGGTGAGTAGAGAAGATCGGCGTTGCCGTCTCCGTTGGCATCGCCCGCGGCCATGGAAAACGCATAGTACACGGCGGGGGTGGAGACAGGAGGCAAGAAGCTCCCGTCTCCGGCGTTTCGGAGGACGGAAAAACTCATGTCGAGATTGGCGGCCACGATGTCCTGAGCGCCGTCTCCGTCGAAGTCGGCTGCGGCGATCAAGTAGGGCTGGACGCCCGCCGGATAGCTCACCGATGGCTGAAGCGTCCCGTCGCCGTTGCCGAGGAATACAAGCAGGCCACCGTTAAAAAAGACGTCCGCCCAGGCGGCGTCCGCCTTGCCGTCCAGGTTGAAGTCCGCCGCGATCGGCGTCACCGCTCCCTTTGCCAATGGCGCCGAGAATACCAGGCTGCCAGCGGCGATGATTCTCAGCTTGTCACCGGCGGCCAGCAGAATGTCCGACTTGCCGTCCTGATTGAAGTTGGCGACGGCGAATCCCTGCATCGAGCGCACCCCGATGTTTCGCGGGCCCAGGAACGAGAGCGTCTGGGCGGGGAGGGTTCCGGCGACGATCGCCAGGAGGGCGATGCCGCGGAGAGTACTGCGCGCGGTCCTGCGGTGTGCATGCAACATAATCAACCTCCGATGAAGCCGGGATGAAAACGGAGCACGCAGTCTGAAATACGTCCTGAGTGTACCAGGAATTTCCCTCGCCAGCGCTCTCATAGCGCCGGCGTCAGGGCTTGGCTGAGTTCTTCCGGCGTGAGGACGATCGGGTTGG
>CAZACK010000152.1:0-6430 GCA_964483455.1 uncultured Solibacteraceae bacterium | reverse complement strand
AGCGCCGGCGTCAGGGCTTGGCTGAGTTCTTCCGGCGTGAGGACGATCGGGTTGGCCTTCATGCTGCTGGCTCGAGCGGCGTTTTCGACGATCGCCGGCACGTGGTCCGGCCGGATTCCATAAGCACCCAGCGCCGGGATGCGGAGTTGTTCGCAAGTTCGCCGCGCCCATTCGATGCCGCCTTCGGCGCAGGCGTCCGCGCGGCCGGTCAGGAGGCGCGCCACCGTATCGTAGCGCCGCAGCGCCTCGCTCCCGGCGGCGCGGGCTCGCAGCGCGCGGACGTTCGTTTCCATCACGTGCGGCAGCAAGGCGGCGCACACGGCGCCGTGGGGCGCATCGAACATCCCGCCGATCGGCGCCGCAAAACCGTGCACCGCTCCGAGGCCGGCGTTGGCCAGGCACAACCCGCCGAGCAGGCTCGCCATCGCCATGTCCGATCGGGCGTCAAGGTTCAGCCCGTCTTCGCAGGCACGGATCAGCGCGCGGGCGACACGGCGGATGCCCTCAATACAGAACATGTCGGTCATGGCGTTGGCGCGGATGGAGACGTACGGCTCGATGAGCTGTGTCAGGGCATCCAGGCCGGTCGAGGCGGTGATCTCCGGGGGCAGGACGAGAGTCAGCTCGGGATCGACCACCGCCATTCGCGGCAACATGTGCGGGCTGCGCAGGCTGGCCTTCACGCGGTGCTTCGGCGAGGCGAGCACCGAGTTGCGGGTCACTTCCGAACCCGAGCCGGCGGTGGTCGGCACGGCGATGAAGGGCGCCGACGGGCATGTCAGGGGCCGGCCCTGGCCGACGACTTCGAGGTAGTCCAGCGGGTCGCCACCGTTGGCGAGCAGCGCGGCGATGGCTTTGCCGGCGTCGATGGCGCTGCCGCCGCCGGCGGCGATGACCAGGTCGCATTGCTCGTCGCGGGCGAGTTGCGTCCCGCAGCGGACGAAATCGACGGTGGGCTCTCCCTCGGCGCGGAACGCGGTGCAGGGAACGCCGGCCGCTTCAAGGCCATCACGCATGGAAGCGGTCCGCGCCGGGGAGCGACCGGTGACCAGCAAGGCGCGGCTGCCCATCGCTCGCGCGGCCGGCGCGACCTCGCGCACCGCGCCGGCGCCGAAGACGATCCGCGCGGCCGTGGCGAATTCGAACCGCATCGGCCGCCTACCAGCCTTCTTCCGGCGGGAAGACGTTGGAAAACTTCACGCTCGTGCGCGGCTCGGCCATCATCGGCGCAACCACGTCCCGCCATTTCTGATAATGCGCGGTCTGCTTGTGCTGAGCCGGGGCCTCGAGAGTGCGGTAGACCTCGACGAGGATGAAGCGGGCCGGGTCGTCCTGTTGCTGGATGACGTCGAAGCGCGCAATTCCCGGCTCCTCGACGCTGTGGCGCGCGTTCTCGGTCGTCGCCTCGCGGAAGGCGTCAACGGAGTCCGGCTTGACGTGGGCGTGGACGTGAACGATCAGCATGGTAGCAGGGTAGCGAAAAAGACGGTTGTTCGGTTATGCGGTTATGCGGTTGTTTGGTTATTCGGTTGGGCGGTTCTCAGCCGGCCTTGCCGAGGCTGCCGTAGCGACCGTATTTGTGCACGGCCCGGGTCATGTGGACGAAGTTTTCCGGCGGGATGCCGTCCATGATGCTGGTCGAGGAGCCAAGCACCCAGCCTCCGCCGGGACCCAACTTCATGCAGTATTCGCGGACTGTCTCCTCGATTTCTTCCTTCGAGCCGTAGGCGAGCAGCGGCGTCGGGATGTTGCCGACCAGGGCCAGCTTGCCGGCCCATTGTTTCTTCAATTCGAAGATGTCGTTGGACTCGGGCTCGATCGGATGCGCGATGTGGAAGCCGATGTCGTGGATCATCGGCAGGATCTTCTCCATCCGGCCGTCGGTATGCATCGCCACCAGCTTGCCCTTCTCCAGGGCGGGCGCGATCAGCCGCTTCATGCGGTGGGGAAAAATTTCCAGAAACATGTCCCGGCGGATCAGCAGGCCTGAGTTGTAGGCGATGTCGTCGTTGACCAGGAAGAACGCCAGGTCCCCCGCCAGGCGGTCGCAAACCGCGCGCATGACCTTCTCCTGGTGGTCCAGCAGCCGGTCCATCAACGCCTCGAGCAGCGGCCGGTTCTCGTAGAACAGGTACATGGAGTCGGTGACGCCGATGGCCAGCAGCGCGCTGTCGAAGAAAGAGGTGAAATTGGCGAACACGCCGACGCCCGTGCCTTGCGCGGCGCGGAGGTACCGCTCACAGTAACGAAGCTGATCGTCGAGCGCCGGCGGGGGATCGAGCCGCTCCAGGTCGTCCCAGTTCTTCACCGAACCGTCCACGTAGTGCTCGGTGTTGTCGGCTGCTTTGGCGAACACGTTGTTCGGCCGCCAGGAGAAATTGCAGACGACCGCGTCCATGCCGAGCTTCGCGGCAAAAAGCACGTGGTCTTCCGGCGAGATGGACTGAGCTCCGACAGCGGCGTCGACGATTTCGTAGTCGAGCTGCCGACCGAGAACATACTCGTACACCGGCTTGCTGGTCACCCAGAATTCCAGGTGCGGGACGCGGTCGGCCTCTTCGTGGCGAAACGCTGTTAGCAGGCGGTTGATGTCGGGATCATCATAGCCGGGCATGATTGCGAACTCCTGGATCTGAAATGGTATCAGTTCCGGGACGGGAAGCGGCCGCTCCGGCCGGTGGGAGACAGTGCCGCGCTAGCCCTTCCGTACAACCAGCCGATCCGCCTCAACGGAAACCAGGAGAAGGGCCCGCTCCGGTTCCTTCTCGAAGCGTAGACGGATCGAGGGCCCGCCTTCGTCTAATTCCCACGTGCCCGCCAACTCCTCGGGAGCGTCACCGCGGCCGATGGCGATCATTGTCGCCGAGCCGCCCGGACGCAACTCGAAGCCCAGGCGGCCTCGCGAAGACGGCAGCGGGTGTCCGGCGGGTCGAAAGACCATCTCGCCGGCCGTGTCTTCTTCGTTGGAGTGGAGCCAACGGCCCTCGAGGGCCTTTCGCAAAACCTGGTCGCTCATTGAGCCTTACGCACCCAGCCCCGCTCGCGGGCCGGCCAGCGCCGCTTGCATCCTCGCCACCTGGCCCTTGGTGAACATGAACATGGCCGCGTCATCGACGTAGTCCATGTAGTTCATGAACATGTCGCCGTTCGGACCGTTATCGCATGACACGTGCGGGAAATCGGGCTCGCCGCCGTTCGGCCCGAACTGGTTCGGCGTGTCGTCGACGAAGTCGGAATCGCTGCATGACGGAAACCGGCTCTCGCCCCAGATATGGGAAAGATTCAGGTAATGCCCGATTTCGTGAGTGGTCGTGCGGCCTTTGTGGAACGGCGCCTCCGCCGAGCCGGTGGTTCCGAAGGCGGTGTTCCGGATGACCGCGCCGTCGGTTTCCGGCGGGCCGCCCGGGAATTGCGCGTAGCCCAGCAGCGTCCCCTTCAGCGTGCAAACCCAGATGTTGAGATACCTGCTCGTGTCCCACGGCGCGACGCCGCCCGTGTCCGGAGACTTCACGTCATCGTCCACGGTGAAAAACGTCTGGTCGGTTTTGGTGCGCGTGATGCCCTTGGTCGGGTTGCCGTCCGGATCGGTCCTGGCAAGCGCAAACGCGATCCGGGCATCCCCAACGAGGGTCTTGAACGGCTGCGGCACCTTGGCGATGTCTTTGTTCTTGGCGCGGAAATCGCGGTTCAGCACGCGAATCTGGCTGCGGACTTGCGCGTCGCTGATCTTCTCGACGTTGGTGCGGTAAACCACATGGACCACCACCGGGATCTTGATGATCCCGGCCCGGAACGCGGCCGCTCCGGCCCGCATCAAGGTCCTGGTGAAGCTTTCGATGCTGGCCTGGTTGAGCCGGTATTGCGGGTACTTGTCGAGCAGGCCGAAATAGGCCTGAACGGAGGCGCAGGATCGACGTGACGGCGTCTCTTGCTTTGGCATGTCGGATTCCTCCCAGAGATGTGTTTGGTGACCGTTTGGGGCCTTCCCGAGTCCCCGACGGTGCGAGTATACCGCACGCGCGCGCGCATCTTAGCCGATTCTGGCACTCGGCGTGCAAGAGATAATCTGAGGGGATGGTCTGGAATGGCTGCGCCCAAAGGTTTAGTCCACGTCATCGTAGAACGTTGTAAAGGTTGCGGATTTTGCGTTGAGTTTTGCCCCACAAAGGTCCTGGAATTGTCTTCCGCCTTCAACTCCAAGGGCTACCACCCGCCGCAGGTGGTAGCCATCGACAAGTGCAGCGGCTGCGATTTGTGCGGGATGTACTGTCCGGACTTCGCCATTTACGGCTGGAAGATCTCGGACGGCAAACCGAAGGAGGCCGCCGGTGCACGCTGATCCCAAAGGGGTTCTGACCGGAGTTCATTTCCTCGACGGCGATCACGCCTGCTGCGAGGGGGCATTGGCCGCAGGTGCGCGATTTGCCGCTGGGTATCCGATCACTCCCTCGACGGAAGTCGTAGAGCGATTTGCCTCGCGGATTCCTTCCGTCGGAGGCATGTTCATCCAGATGGAGGATGAACTGGCGGCGTCGATCGCGATCCTCGGGGCGGTGTGGGGCGGCGCGAAAGCGTTCACCGTCACCTCGGGGCCGGGCTTTTCGCTGATGATGGAGCACATCGGGCTGGCGGTGATGACGGAGGCGCCGTGCGTGTTCGTCGACGTGCAGCGCGGCGGGCCGTCCACCGGTCTGCCAACATTGCCGGCGCAAGGGGACATGATGCAGGCGCGCTGGGGCTCGCACGGCGACTACGAAATGATCGCGCTGTGCCCGAACTCGCCGCAGGAGTGTTTCGATCTCACCATCCGCGCCTTCAACCTCGCCGAGCGCTACCGCACGCCGGTGATGTTCATGATGGATGAATGCGTCGGGCACATGACGGAAAAGGTCATCATCCCCGCAGCGGAAGGCATTGAAATCGAGCCGCGCAGGTACACGGCCAAGCCGCCCGATGAATACAAACCTTACGAACCGGGCCCGGATCTCGTCCCCGAAATGGTGCGCGCCGGCGAGGGCTACCGGTTCCACATTACCGGCCTGACGCACGACGAGCGCGGCTACCCGTCGATGAACCCGGAGTCGCAGGGGAAGCTCGTGTGGCGGCTCCAGGAGAAAATCAAGAGGGCGGCCGACGACCTGGCGTGCTACGAGGAAGAAGGGACGGAGGGCGCCGACGTGATCGTGGTCTCCTACGGCATCACGTCGCGAGTGGCGCAGCGGGCGATCGAGATGGCCCGCGAACGGGGCTTGCGCGTCGGCAAGCTGCGCCTCATCACCGTGTGGCCATTCCCCGACAAGCTCATCAAGCGGCTGGCCGCCGGAACCCGGGCGTTCGTGGTACCGGAGCTGAACATGGGCCAGATCGTGCGAGAAGTCGAGCGGGCCGCGGGCGGCGCCGCGCGTGCGATCGGCGTGCCGCACGCCGGCGGCACCGTCCACCGCCCGGAGAAGATTCTGGAGGCAATCGTGGAGGCAGCGTCATGTTAGAGGTGCTGGAAACGCCGGATGCGCCGGTCAATCCGGTCGAGCCGTTCCTGCGGATGGACCGCATTCCGCACATCTGGTGCCCGGGGTGCGGCATCGGGACCAGCGTCAACTGTTTCGCGCGGGCGCTGCTCGAATCGAAGGCCGACCTCGACAAGGTGTGCGTAGTGTCGGGAATCGGCTGCTCGGGGCGCGTGGCCGGCTACGTGTCGCTCGATTCGTTCCATACCACGCATGGGCGCGCCATCCCGTTCGCCACCGGGCTGAAGCTGTCGAACCCCGCGCTGACGGTGGTGGTGTACTCGGGCGACGGCGACCTGTTCGCCATCGGCGGCAATCATCTCATCCACGCCGCGCGGCGCAACCTGGACCTGAAGGTCATCTGCGTGAACAACTTCATCTACGCGATGACCGGAGGGCAGAGCGGGCCGACGACGCCGGCGACCGCGGTGACCACCACATCCCCGTTCGGAGACTACGAACCGTCGTTCAACCTGCCGCACTTGGCCGACGCGGCCGGCGCGGTCTACGTGGCCCGGTGGACGGCCTTCCACGTCCGGCAACTGACGCGCTCGATGACCGAGATCTTCCAGAAGAAAGGGTTCTGCTTCATCGAAGTGCTGTCGCCGTGCCCGACGCTGTACGAAAGGCGGAACAAGCTCGGCGACGGCCTCGACACGATGAAGTTCTACAAGGAGAAGAGCAAGATCCGGCACGGCACGCCGACCAGCGAAGTCAACCTCGACATGCGCGGCGAGATTATCGTCGGGAAGTTTGTGGACCGGCAGCGGCCGGACTACCTGGAGCTGATGAGACACCAGATGGTCGCGCAGTTGGGCGACCGCTACGTGGAGGCGCCGAGTTGCGCATGCGGCTGACGGAAATTCGAATCGCGGGGTTTGGCGGGCAGGGCGTGATCCTGTCGGCGATGGTGCTGGGCAAGG
>CAZACK010000151.1:0-10565 GCA_964483455.1 uncultured Solibacteraceae bacterium | reverse complement strand
CCTGGCCGGGTTCCGGCGTGGCCACAATGCGAACCCGCGCGCCGCGGGGCGCCCAGACGGCGGGGTCGGTCGGTCCGAACAGCGCGACAACCGGCGCGCCGGCGGCGGCCGCCAGGTGGGTGATCCCGGAGTCGTTGCCAATGTAGAGGCGGGCGCACGCCAGCCGGCAGGCGAGTTCGTGCAGATTCTCGATCCTCCACGCCTCCACTTCGCCGGGCACCTTCCAGTCCTCGTTCGGCCCGGCGCACCAGTGGACCGGCAGACGCTTTTCCAACCAGGCGGCGAGTTCGCGAAAGCGCTCGAGCGGCCAGTTCTTCTTCGGGCTGCCGGAGAACGGATGGATGACGGCAAATCCCTCGTCCTGCCGAGGGCAGCCGATTCGCGGGATCGCCGGGGCGTCGCAACGCGCCAGTGTCCGCGCCTGGGCGAGGTAGAAGTCGGCGGCGTGGATTCGGGTCTCCTCCACGGGCAGGGCATCGAAGAAGTGGAACGGCAGTCCGAGTTTCTCCACGGCCGCCCGGAACTCCGGGCGATTGGCGCCATACCAGGAGACGATCGAGTCGAACCCCCGGAGCCTATCGAGCAGACGCGCCGGCGCCTCGCGGCCGGGCAGCCCGAGCATGTCGAGAGACGAGCCAGCGATCGAATCGACGGCGTCCGCGAATCGGAACAACGGCAGGACCGCGGAGGCCGCCCACACTTCGAGGTGTGTGGTTCGGAGGCACTCCATCGCCGGAAGCGACAGGATGGAATCGCCGATCGCGCCCGGGCGAATGAGCAAGCGGCGCACGGCGTGCTTACTGGATCTGAACCGGCAGCCGCACCTCGATGCTCTTCGGCGGCAGGCAGAGAGCCTCGGTGCAGGCCTGGTATCTCAGCTTCCCGGTGATCACCGCCGGTCCCGGCAGAGCATCCGCGGGGACCTTGAACTTCGTCACGATGTCGAAGTCGCCGGTGAAGACGGACACCGGCTTGTCGGAGAACGGGTAGTTCTCCTGCTTCGGTTTGGGGAAGACGACTTCGAGTACTTCCAGCGGGGCGGCGTTCCACGTCAGGCGCATGGGGATCAAGTACTCGTCGTTCGGAGCGTGGCTGTTGACGTGAAATCCGCTGCTCAAGCGGACAGAGAGTTTGCCCAGGACCACACCATTCCTCTGGCCCACGATCCTCGGCGGGGTTACCACGCTAAGTGCGTTGACCTGCGCCGGCAAGGATGTGGCCAATGGAGCCGCGAGGCTAAACACCAGCGCGGGAAGCAGCCGCCAGAAGTTGCTCGATCTCATCCTCGTAATTGCTCTTGCTCACCAGCCCCAAATGCACGGAGACGATCCGGCCTTCCTGGTCGATCACGAACGTCGTCGGCAAGGAATCGACTCCACCATACAGTTGAGCTGTTTCGTCGTTCCCCAGCAGCACGCGATAATTGACGTGCAACTCGGCGGTGAACGGCTTGACGACGTCCCAGCCTTCTTCGTCCATCGAGACGCCGAGGACGGCGAAGCCGCGGTCCCTGTACTTCTGCTCGAGTTCCCCGAACCATGGAATCTCGATTTTGCACGGCCCGCACCAGGTGGCCCAGAAATTCAAGAGCACCACCTTGCCCTTGTAGTCGGAGAGGCGAACGGTTTTCCCGTCGGCGTCCTTGAGGGCGAATTCCGGCGCCGGCCGTCTCGCCGCTTCCGGCTTCAGCGAGCTGGCGGCCGCCTCGCTCGGCTCGGGGCCCATGGTACGGCCGAAGCGAAACAACCCGTACGCGACAATGAGGACGAACAGTACAACCGCGCTTGCGGCCAGGCCGCGTACTCGCCAGGGATTCAAAAGGGAGATCTCCTTTTCTTCATTATACTGGGATTCCGTTTCCACCCCAGGCGTTACGAAACCAGCGCTCTCTTTGCCGGCGGAAGGCGGCGGCGAGTGTAAATTCCTCATGCCGTCGCGCACCGCAAAAGAGCCGCGCCGCCGTATCGCAGAAGCTCTCACAAACGTATTCGCGCCAGCGCCGGGTTCGGTTACGAGAGTCGGCCGGCCGGAGAGCCTGTTTCCGGATTTCGGCCGACCAGCCGAGCTCGCCGCGTGCGCCTCGCTTGATCTCGCGTCGCAGAATTTCTTCGAAGGACAGGCGCCGCGGATTTCCGAGCCTGAGCCAAACGAAGTGAAAGATCTCGTGGGCAAGAATGCGGGCTAGCTCGCGCCGGTCCTTGATCAATTCGGTTTCCAGAACGATCCGGCGCTTTCGAAGGAAGGTGGCGGCGTGAACCTCCCGGCCTCGGCCTGCTCCGGACAGCAAACGACCTCGATGAGCGGTCAACGCAGGCCGGAAGCAGAGACGGATGGGCCTTCCGCGCATCTTGGGAAACCGCTTGAGGGCGCGGGTGACAGCCTCGCTCCCGCGGGCGTCCGGGGCGCCCGGCGGGAGGAGAAGACACGACGCCATCTGGCCCGGAACCCCTCCGCCGGCTACGGCTTCACCGGCGCCGGAGCGGGAGCCGTCGGCGGCATCGGAACCGGCTGCGGCGGCTGCAACAGCGGCTGGTACTCAATCTTGATTTCGATGGTCTTCTGCGTCGTCTGGAGCCACTCGCTGAAGCGAGCGTTTCGCAGTTCGTTCATGATTTGCACCCTCACTTCATCGAGGGGCTGCGCTCCTAATTCCTCCAGCCGGAACAGGTAGAAGCCGGACGGCTGCCGGACCGGCTCGCTGACCTCGCCGGGCTTGAGCGACAGGACCGCGGTCTTGATCGCATCCGGCAGGCGGTCCGATCCACGGATCGTTCCGTAGTCGCCGTCCTTGGCCGCCGACACCGGATCCTGGGAATGCTCCTTGACCATCTTCACGAAGTCGGCGCCGGCGCGGATGTCGGCCAGAACTTTCCGCGCCTTCTCCAGCGCCTCAGCTTCGGTCAGCGGCGTCTTCCCGGCGGAGTCCGGCTTCGCCGCCGGGTTCGCGCTGAACGCGATGTAGATCGCCTTGACTTTGGCCTGCGAGAAGCGCCCGGGGTTGGCGTCGTAGAACTTCTGAATCTCCTCGGGCGCGATCGTGATCTGGTTCTGCTTCTCGCTGAGCATGGCCTGCGCGAGAGTGACCATACGGCCGTATTCCAACTGCTCCCTGATCGGGCTCTTCTGTTCGAGCTTGGTTTCCACGGCCATTCCCGTGAGCCTTCGCAGCAGCCCGAGCTGGTTCAGGAACGCGTTGGCGTTCATCATCGCCTGGCGCTGCGCCTGAGGCGGCATCCCGCGAAGAATGCCCTGCACGTCGGCGGCCGTCACTTTGTTCCCATCGACGATCGCGATCAGCGTGTCGGGAGGCAGGCTCAGGAAGTTGACGCCAGGGCCTGGCGCCGGAGGATTCACAACCGCCGGAGCGGTCCGTGACGGCTGCGAGGCTTGCGACGGCGCCGGAGCCTGGGCGGACAACAGGACACAATTCAACACGAGCAGGGGAAAGAGCGACTTCATGTTCTAAGTGAAGATCCTTGGAGTGGAGTAAAGTCCGATTCTATCATGTGGCGGCACCGGGCGACCGGCGTCCCTTGAAACTCCTCGTCCCGGCGGCGCTGGGGTACAGCGCCGATGAAGGCCCAGCCAACCACCAAGGCCGACCTCGCCCAGATCAAGCCGAGCTCCTGGAAGCGGTTCGCGCCATGCTCGACGGCCGGCTTGACGCCATCGAAGTACGCCTCAAAGGTTCCGTCCGGCAGGTGGTCACTGACGGCGCTGCCAAGCTCCTCGCCGGCTACTTCAGCTATCAGGAGCACGAGAAGATCCAATTCCAGCGCCTCAAGGCCGACACCGGCAACGCCACCCGCGCCGCCGAGCTCCGCCTCGACAACCTCGAACAACGCATTATCGAGATTGAGAAGCGCCTGCTGCTGGGAGGGCTCCCCCAGTAGCCGAAAACGGGGGATGATACGGTATTTCCGCGCCTTCCGCGGTCGCGCCACGGCCGAAATTCCGGCCATCCGGAAGGGAGCGCAGCCGCCTCACAGCAACCGAACCACCCCTGCTCTGGAATCTCGGCGGGATTTGTGGTTATATGTGCATAGGACCCAAGTCCTCGCCCACTATCGAAAAGAGCTGAATGTATCCAGGAAGATCGTTTCCACCCCGCCGACCCAGAATCCGGGAAAACGTGAATGAAGCTATCCGGGCCCGCGAAGTGCGCGCCGTGTTCCCCGACGGAGCCGTCGAGATCATGCCGACGAACGCCGCCATTCGCAAAGCCCAAGACCTCGGCCTTGACTTGATTCTGATTGCGCCGACCGCCGAACCGCCGGTCGCCAAGGCCATGGATTATGGCCAGTGGCAATACGAGCAGAAGAAGAAGCAACAGGAAGCCAAGAGGAAGCAGCACGTCATTCAGGTGAAGGAACTGAAGTTTCGCCCGAACACCGATGACCACGATTACGAGTTCAAGAAGAACCACGCGATCCGTTTCCTGAAGGAAGGGAACCGGGTCAAGGCGATGGTCCAGTTCCGCGGCCGTGAAATTGCACACGTGGATTTGGGCAAGAAACTGCTGCTGCGTTTCGTCGACGACCTGGCGGCCTACGGTTCCATGGAAGCGCAACCCCGCCTGGAAGGCCGATTCGCGCACGTCCTGATCAGCCCGTCCAAGTCAGTGAAGAAGGAAGAAAAGCCGAAAGCCAAGCCTGCGGATTCCCCGACCGTCCCAACCGCTTAAGCATCCGCGCCCCGTGGCACGTCTGGCAGCGGGCGCGGAGGATAGGCTCGACGTCGCGCGCGAACGAGACCTGGCGGGCGGCGGGGGCCGGCAACTCTTGCGGTCGCGCGGGTCGCGTTACGACGAGAATCAGCAGGCATGAGATTCGGGCGGCCCAGCGCCGAGCCTCGGGCAGCGGCAGTCGGAAGGTGTAGAAAACTCCACGTCGAGGCGGCAGGCACGAGTGCCCGCGCCACATCTGCTTCTAGTGGATCAAGCTCGCTTCCAGCGCCGAGGCCTGTGGAAAGAGCACGTCGTCCTCGAGGTAGATGTGGCGGCGAAGGTCCGCTTCCAAGCGCTCCAGCGAGAGGAAAAGCTCTTGCACGTCCGGCGAGGCGCCGGTCCGGGGAGAGTAGCCGCTCGCCAGGCGCCGCATTTCGTCCAGCGCGTGGCCGGCGCCGCTATGCTCCATTCGCATCACGCGGATGGGATTGTTGACGGAGCCGCAGTGCGCGTCAGGCGGCGGAGCGCCGTTTCTCCGGGCTTCAGCCAGCGCCAGAATCAGCGGAAAGAGGACGACCTCCTCTTTCCAAAGGTGGCTTTCGAGTTCATTCTTCAACTCCAGGAGCACCGACTGGAGCGGGGCGAGAGAATTGTCCTGGATAACGGCCCTGGCGGCGATGGCGGCGAGTCTTGGGAGCTCCGACTTCAGATAGGTGTGGTGCCGGTCGTGTATGTGCCGGATGACCTCGTCCACCTCGGCCTTGAGCCACTCTCTGCAATCCTCACTCGGTTGGGTTGCCGCCGCTGTTTGCGCGCTCATTCGCTCCTCCTGTTCCGATGGTAGGGCAGGGGAGTCGGAACGGCTGTGACGGCGGTCACCAGCCGGCTGATGAAAACAATCTCAGGGTGCGCGAGTTGGGACAGCGACGTGGATCTGTTGGTGGTGATGCCGGTCAAAAGCTCGCGATTTGAGGAGGAGGTTGGGATCCGAGTCGCACTTCACGACATAGGGGGTGCCGTCCGTCTCCCATACCCGGGTTGGAGCGAGGTATCCCTCGCCGAAGCCCGGCGGGCAGTGGCACTAGCTAGCCCGGCGTGTGCGCAGCCACGTGCGGTCGTTGGTCCCGAAAGAAGCGCTGCGCCGAAGGAAACGCTGAACGCCGGACTGACTTCGGCCCGGCAAGCCCGAGCAGCGCTAACCCGTGAATTCCGGCGGGACCAGCAGCGTGACGGCAGCAGGCACGATTTCGATGGTGGCCGGGAGACGGGCGGCGGCCTCGCCGTCAACCTGAACGTAGACAGTTGTGCCGCGTTGGGCCGACAGTTGCAGGCGACCGGCCTTCCGGATGCTCACCCCGTCCATGCCATGTAACTTGTGTGTGACTGTGCCCAGAAGGTACTTGAGATACCGGAGCGTGTTCGATCCCTCGAACAGCACAACTTCGAAGTCGTCCCGGAACAGCGAGGCGTGGCGGGCGATCTCGAGGGCGCCGCCGTAGTTCCGGACCCGGCTGGCCAGGGCGAAGGAGCAGCGGTGCTCCGCTCCGTCGATACAGACGTCGAATTCCTCCAAGCGCCGCGTGACCTCGCGGAATCCGGCCAGCCAGTAGGCGAGCTTCCCGCTGCGGCGCTTCAGGCCCAGATGCACGGTGCTGACGATGTGGGCGTCGAGGCCCGCGCCGGCCATGAGCAGGAAGTAGCGGGAGGTCTCGCCGCCGTCGCTCCGCAGGAGTCCCGCCGCGACGCGCCTGGGAACCCAGCCGCCCAGGTTCGCGGCGGCCTGCATCAAGCCGCCGAGCTTCAGTTCGCAGGCGAGCACGTTGGCCGTGCCCGCCGGCAGCATGGCCAGCGGGACATCGCTGTGCACGACTCCGTCCAGGGTTTCGTTGATGGTGCCGTCGCCGCCCGCGACGAGGATGAGGTCGGCGCCCGCCTCGATGCTTCGCCGGGCGATGCCGGCGGCGGCGCCGGGGCCTGGCGTCGCCTCGGCGCGCACGGTGTGGCCCGCCTCACGGAGAATGCCGAGGACGCGCTCCAGGCGCTTTGCTCCCCCGTTCAAGCCGCCGGCGAATGGATTGTAGATGAGGGTTGCGTTGCGGTAGGTCGTGATGGTCACATAATACTCGGTTGCTCGGTTATTCGGTTGGGCGGTTGTTCGGTTGTTCAGTTGGGTGGTTGGGGCAACGGGTCATGAGCCACGCGATCAAGGATCAGATCGAAGAGATGCGCAAGACTTTGCGGCGCCATGAGCACCTGTACTACGTGCTCGACCGGCCGGAGATCAGCGACGCCGAGTACGACGCGCTGATGCGGCGGCTGGCGGAGCTGGAGGAGCGCCATCCGGAGCTGGTCACGCCGGACTCGCCGACGCAGCGGGTCGGCGGCAAGCCGCGGGAAGGGTTCGTCACCGTCGCCCACAGCTCGCCGATGCTGAGCCTGGACAATGCGCTCAACGACGGCGAGCTTCGGGATTTCGACCGGCGCGTCCGGGGGTTGCTCGGCGGCGCGCCGTATCGGTATGTGGCGGAGCTGAAGCTGGACGGCCTGTCCATGGCCGTCCACTACCGCGACGGGGTGCTCCACCAGGCCATCACGCGCGGCGATGGGCTTCAGGGCGAAGACGTCACGGAGAACGCCCGCACCATTCGTTCGCTGCCATTGCGGATTCCCACCGACCTGCCGCGGCTCGAGGTGCGCGGCGAGGTGATCCTGAACCGGCGCGCCTTCGAGCACCTCAACCTGGAGCGGGACCGCATGGGCCAGCCCCGGTTTGCCAATCCGCGCAATGCCGCCGCCGGGTCGATCCGCGTGCTCGAGCCGGGGATCACCGCATCGCGGCGCCTGGATTACTACGCCTATTTCCTGCTGGTGGACGGCGCCCCGTATTACGACAGTCATTGGGAATCGCTCGACACCCTGGACAAGCTCGGGTTCAAGGTCAATCCGAATCGGAAACGGTGCGAGAACGCCGACGAACTACTCGAATATTTTCGCTATTGGGAAAAAGGCCGCGACGATCTGCCGTACGAGACCGACGGGCTGGTCGCGAAGATCGACTCGGTCCGCCAGCAGCGCGAGCTGGGCTGGACGGCCAAAGCGCCGCGGTGGGCGATCGCCGTCAAGTATCCGGCGCAGCAGCAGGAGACGGTGGTCGAGGACATCGTGGTCAACGTCGGGCGCACGGGCACGTTGACGCCGACGGCGGTGCTCCAGCCGGTCCTGGTCGGCGGGGTCACCGTTTCGCGGGCCACGCTGCACAACGAAGACGAGATCGAGCGACTTGGAGTCCAGATCGGCGACAGCGTGATCATCGAGCGGAGCGGGGATGTGATCCCCAAGGTGGTGCGCGTCACGCGGCGGCCCTCGAATCGCCGTCCGTTCCACATGCCGGTGGAATGCCCGGTGTGCGGCGGCAAGGTCGTGCGGCAGGAAGGCGAGGTGGCCAGCCGCTGCCTCAACACCAACTGCCCGGCGCGGCTGAAAGAGTCGATCCTGCACTTCGCCTCCCGCGGCGTGATGGATATCGACGGAATGGGCGAGGCGCTGGTGGATCAGCTCGTGGACCGGGGTCTCGTCAAGAGCGTGGCCGATCTCTACGAGTTGCGGCTCGAACAACTGGTGGAGCTGGAGCGGATGGGCAAGAAATCCGCCGAAAAGCTGCTGGGGAACATCGACCGCTCGCGCGCCAAGCCGCTGCCCCGCGTGCTGACCGCGCTCGGCATCCCGTTCGTCGGCGAGCGGACGGCGGCGATTCTGGCGGAGACGTTCGGCAGCCTCGACCGGATCGCCGCGGCCGACGAGGAGACGCTCCAGCAGGCCGAGGAGGTGGGCCCGAAAGTCGCCGGCAGCATCCGCCAGTTCTTCCGCGAGCGGCACAATGCCGAGCTGGTCGAGCGGCTGCGGAAAGCGGGCTTGCGGTTCGAGCACGAAATCAAAGAGAAGGAACGCGGCCCGCTGGCCGGGCTGACCTTCGTGCTCACGGGGACGCTGCCAAGCCTGACCCGCGAGGAGGCGCGGGCGAAGATCGAGGCGGCGGGCGGCAAGGTCACCGGCTCGGTGAGTAAGAAGACCAATTACGTGGTGGCCGGCGAGGAGGCCGGCTCGAAGCTGGACAAGGCGCGGGAGTTGGGGGTCGAGGTGATCGACGAGGCGAAACTCTTGGAGCTTCTGGGGGCGTAAGGTCTTCTGTTCTCAGGGGAAAGGTTTGAATGGTTTGAATAACGGGCTTGGAGTGTGTGGTTATTCACGAAATTTCTTAGTGATTTCTTCAGTACGGATTGGGCACCCCCGACGCAGGAACTTCGGTCACAGCTAACTCGTTGATTCTGCGCGCCGGACGAGACCCGCAAGCTCCTGCGTCTGATAACCGTGCAAAAATGTGTCTTGACTTTTCTTGCGGGGGGGGGGTAGAGTATTTTCAGCTGTGAGGATCGTTTTATGATGAAAGCTACCGTGGTTATGATTGCCTTGGCAGCGGCGTGCCAAATCGGGCCTGCTCTGGTCTATGCAGGGATCTCGCCCTCGAAAACGGAGATCAACCTCGGGTCGTTCCCGGTGGACCAGTACTCCACCAGCGTGATGAACAACGGGATCTTCCCCAACTGCCCGTCCAACATTTCCGTCAGGGATTGCATCAAGAGGTGGTTCAACAACAATCCGTCATTCGGCACTGTTTACCCCGGCAACTACGTCAGCCAGGGGGTGACGGGCGTACGCTTTCAGTTTGCCCTGGGTGGCGGTGGCGGAAACCCTGGCGGGACCAGCACGCCGTTTGACTCCACCGGCAACGTGCTGTCGGCCTGGGTCACCAATCTCGACAACTTCTTCTACGACCTGAAGCAGTGCGGCATTCAGCGGGTGACACCGACGCCCGTAGTGGTTGAGCATTGGTCAGGTGCGGGGAGCTTGGCGAAACAGGAATCCACTCTGACTTCCTGCGGCACCTCAAAGAAGCTGTTCTTTCTCAAATGGTTGCCGTTCGGCCTTGTCGAAGTTGACTTGGGGGGAGGGGAGAAAGACTATTGGCCCGACGGGCAGTCCAACAACCAGGCGTACAATTGTGCGGCTACGAACCCGATCTTCTGGGGCTGGTCGAAACTGTTCACCTTGATCGATCAGATCCTCGCCAAGGCCCAGTTGCGGGCACTGGCTGTTGACGAGTTCGACCTCCAGAATGAGGTAAACATTCTCGACTTCGATGTCATGGCGCGTCTGATTTACGACAACAACACGAGCACCAAGGTACTCGAGAGCATCGGTCAGAAGATGGCGGCTCATGGCTTCAGCTCCCGTCGGGCAACGGTTTCTGTGGGTGTGCACAGGCCTTCGGTTAACGGCTTCCATTGCGGTTCCGTGTACGGGGATTCCGCGATGATCTTTCGCACCTCCGAGCTGTTGGCGACCACCGGTGGGGCGAAATTCGGCATGCCTCCATATGTCGTGCCTACAAACCAACTTCTATGTGACAACTCAGAAACGTACTGCGGCCCTCGAACCTCACCCGGCTGGCCAGCCTGCGCCACCGCGGGCATGATCAGCATTGCCTTCACGCAGGCGGCGCCTACGGTGACCGACATGCACTCGACACTGTGTGTGCTGAATGAGCTTGGAGACTGTAATTGGGGCTTGCCGTGCAAGGCGACCGCCAAGACGCTCTACGATGATGTCTATCAGTACTTGACGTACCGAGGGCTGCTGTCCAACTTGGTCATGTTCGGAGAAACGACGCCCACTCAGGTCATCAGTGGATTGACTTGCGACACTATCCCATGGGACAAAGTGGCCGCCAGAGCGCAAGACAACGTCAATGGGTACAAGGACCTCACGTCTCCTCCGGAACGTCTGTATCACCTGAATTATGCACGAGCCGGCAGCGTGTAGCGCGTTTGACGCCCTGATT
>CAZACK010000150.1:0-11096 GCA_964483455.1 uncultured Solibacteraceae bacterium | reverse complement strand
TGCATCCTCCTCCGGAGAGAGCCAATCCTTGGCCAGCGCGGATTGCGCCGCCATAACCGGGAGCGCAGCCTCGGCGTGGTCCTCCTCCAAGGTCCGGAGGAAGGCGAGCAGCCGGTCGAGGTCCTGTTCGGAGAGCCGGCTCAGCTCCTGGGCGATGAGCTCGCGTTTGCTCATAACCTATCCCACCTTCCATTCTGCGGCATGCCTGCCACGGCAGGATCGTCGCGCAGACGGTTCGAAACGCACGAATGGTCCCCCGGCTGAGTTTGCGAACTTCTTCGTCAGCCTCACCGGACACGTTCTCTATCTGGCGCGTTTGCAATGACTTACGATTTGATGTGAATTGCAGTTTGTTAGGTGGGAATTGAGCCACTTCCTAGGCCCCAAGGAATGCGACCTTCCAACCCCGTTGCTCTCTTGTGGACGGCGCAGTGTCTTGCAAAAGGTCCCGGAGGTCACCTGAGACCCGACTGGGACGGTGGTTGAGGGGACGTGAACTCCGCACGTGGCCGGACTGAACCTTCAGGCTGGGCCGCTTCTCTTACGTTGCTTGAGCAGCGCATCGCAGAGTGACACCCGCCGGCGGAGGTTCGCATTCCGGAGCCGCGCGATCGCGTCAGCGTCGATCTTGATCTGTCCTACCTGCCTGTGGCTGTGCGGGCGGAGTCACTTTCGTATAGTGGTGATTGTGCCGCCGCGGAAAAATACGACTGACATCCTGTATTCAGCTTGCGCGCTGGATTGTCCGGACGCCTGCTCGCTGCTGGTGACGGTCGAGAACGGCCGGGCGACGCGGCTGCGAGGGAATCCCGAGCATCCGGTGACGCGGGGGTTCTTGTGCGGGAAGGTGGCGCGGTATCTCGAGCGCGAATATTCGCCGGAACGGTTGCTGTATCCTCAGCGCCGCACAGGCGCCAAGGGGGAGGGCCGCTTCGAGCGGATCTCGTGGGACGAGGCTCTCGATGAGATCACCGCACGGTTGAAGGATCTCGATCCGGAGTCCATCCTTCCCTACAGCTACGCGGGCACGATGGGATACCTGAACGGCTCGGGGATGGACCGCCGATTCTTCCACCGGCTCGGGGCGTCGCGGCTGGACCGCACTATCTGTTCGGCGGCGGGCGGCGCGGGATTGACGAAGTCGCTCGGATTCCGGTACGGCACCGAGCCCGAGCAGTTTCGCCACGCGAAGCTCATCATCGCCTGGGGCGCGAATATCCTCGGCACCAGCGTTCACTTCTGGCCGTTCATCGTCGAGGCGCGGCGCAACGGCGCGAAGTTTTACACCATCGACCCGGTGCTGAACCGCACCGGCAAGCTTTCCGACCGGCACTTCGCCGTCAACCCGGGCAGCGACACGGCGCTCGCCCTCGGCATGATGCACGTGATCCTCGCCGGGAATCTCCAGGACCAGGACTACATCGACCGCTACACGCTCGGGATCGCCGGCCTGCGAGAACGCGCGGCGCAATTCCCGCCGGAACGGGTAGCCGCGCTGACGGGTCTGGATGCGGACGACATCGTCACCCTGGCGCGAGACTACGCAACCACGCGTCCGGCGGCGATCCGGCTCAACTACGGCGTGCAGCGCAGCGAGCGGGGCGCGGCGGCCGTTCATGCGATCTCGCTGTTGCCGGGGCTGACCGGCTCGTGGCGTGAATTGGGCGGAGGGCTGAATCTCACGACGTCGCACGCGTTCCACGTCAACCGCCAGGCTCTCGAGCAGCCCGACCTTCAGCTCCGCTCAGCTCTCGGCCGCGAAGCGCGGCTGGTCAACATGACGGAGTTGGGCAAGGCGCTCACCGAACTCGACAACCCGCCGGTGCAAGCACTGGTGGTCTACAACTCGAACCCGGCGGCGATCGCGCCCGACCAGAACCGGGTGCTCCAAGGGCTGCGGCGCCCAGACCTGTTTACCGTGGTGATCGAACAATTCCAGACCGACACGGCGGACTACGCGGACATCCTGCTGCCGGCGACCACGTTCCTCGAGCACACGGACGCGTATTTTTCCTACGGCCACTACTATCTGCAACTGGCGCGGCCGGTGGTCGCGCCTCCGGGCGAGGCGAAATCGAACGTCGAGATCTTTCGGCTGCTGGCGGCGCGCATGGGCTTCGGCGAGCCGTGCTTCCGGGAGTCGGAGGACGACATGATCCGCGGGTTGCTGGCGAGCGATCACCCGTTCGTCCGCGGCATCACGCTCGAGGAACTTGACGAGAAGCACTTCGTCCGGCTGCGGGTCAGTTCGGCCGGCGAGCCGTTTCTTCGTTTCGCGGAAGGGGGATTCGGCACGCCGTCAGGGAAGTGCGAGTTCCGAGCCGAGGAGCTCGACTATGCACCGCCTGTCGAATCGCGCCACGGAGCCATCGGCCGCTTCGGACGGTACCCGCTGGAACTGGTCACGCCGAAGAGCGACGACGGGCTGAATTCCAGTTTCGGGAACCGCGAGGAGGCCAACCGGGAGGCTTCGGTGGTGACGATTCACCCTGACGACGCGGCCGCTCGCGACATCTCGACCGGCGACCGGGTGCGTGTCTTCAACGACCGGGGCAGTTGCGTGCTGGCCGCCAGGGTGGAGAATGAAGTGAAGCCCGGCGTTGTCTGCTCGCGGTCGGTTCGATGGAACAAGTCGGCGCCTGACCGGCGGAACGTAAACGTCTTGACGTCGGACCGCCTCACGGATTTCGGAGGCGGGCCCACATTCTACAGTTGCCTGGTGGAAATCGAAAAATGCGGAGACTGATCGGGATCTTGCTTCTGCCGCCGGGGGTGGCGCTCCTGCTGTGGCCGGCGGGCTGTAAGCGGCAGCCCCAGAAGGTGGAGGTGCAGGCCACCGAAGAGCAAGCCCAGGAACTGGAGAGCATGGTGCACGTGGCGGATCCACGGGCGTCGCTGCAACTGGTCCGTGGCTTCCACGACGTCGAACAGAATGCCTGGCGCTGGACGATGGCCAAGTTCTCGGTCGCGCTGCGGCCACCTGCGGGATCGGCTCAAAAGGGGGCGACGCTTACACTCAACCTGGCGGTTCCGGATCCGGTGATCCAGCGGCTCAAATCGATTTCCCTAAGGGCCAATGTCCAGGGTGTTCCGCTGGAGGCGGAAACCTACTTCAAACCCGGCAGCCACACCTACACGAAGGATGTCCCGGCCCGCGCGCTCACCGGCGACGCCGTCACCGTGGACTTCTGGCTCGACAAGTGGCTGCCGCCGGGAGCCGTGGATCAGCGGGAACTGGGGGTGGTGGTGAGCTCGGTGGGGTTCGAAGCGAAATGAGGGCGTCACCCCTGGTAGGGGAGACGCTTTCGCCTGCCTTGCGCGGAGCAATGCACCGCGTCTAGTCGCCCCGCGGGTAGCAACCGAGTACGCGCAGGAAGTCCGCCAGTTCCCGCAGGTGCCGAAGCGCATTCTGGCAATGCGGCTCGTCCAACCTGCCTAGAAAATCCAGGTAGAACAGGTACTCCCAGGGCTTGCCGCGCAACGGCCGGGATTCGATCTTGGTGAGGTTGAGATCGCGGAGCGCAAAGGCGCTCAGGGCCCGAAACAAGGCGCCGGGCACGTTTCGTGTCGTAAAAACGAGCGAGGTCTTCCAGCCCCGGCTCCGATCGACCAGGCCTGGCAGCAGCGGACGGGAATCCGAGCGCCGCAGCAGAAAGAAGCGGGTAAAATTCCGCCGGTCGTCCTCGATCGACTTGCGGAGAATGTGCGCACCGTAGATGCTCGCCGACAAGGAGGAAGCGATGGCGCCGGCATCCTGTCTGTTTTCCGCCATCAACATCTTCACGCTGCCGGCCGTGTCGTAGTACGGCACCTTCTCGATCCGGGGGTTCGCGGCAAAGAAGTCGAGGCACTGGTTCAGCGCCACCGGGTGCGAGTAGACGCCGCGGATTTTGCGGAAGGTCACGCCTGGCGGCGCGATCAGGTTGTGGACGATGCGGACGCTGGTTTCCGAGACGATTTCGACGTCGTGATGGAGCAGATGATCGTAGTTCTCGTGAACGGACCCGGCCAGCGTGTTCTCGATGGGAATAACGGCGGCGGTGGCCTGCTTGTTGTCGAGCGATCCGAAGACATCCTCGAAGCGCTGGCAAGGGAGCACGTCCGCCTGATCACCAAGCAGTTTCCGCACCGCCTCCTGGCTGAAGGCCCCTAACTCCCCCTGAAACGCGACTCGTTCCCGGCGTGATTTCACAACCTTGGATTGTATCGGAACCAGGGGCGAGCCGCCTTCATCCGTCCGCGCCGTCCCAGCGCCTGGCGCCGGGATCGGGAAGGCCGAGCAAGTCGAGGACACGGTCCACGGTGTGGTCAACGATGTCCAGAATGGTTTGCGGCTTGTGATAGAAAGCGGGAACCGGGGGCGCAATGATGGCGCCCATCTCGGCGAGAGCGGCCATGGTTCGCAGGTGACCCAAGTGCAGCGGTGACTCTCGAATCACCAGCACCAACCGGCGGCGCTCCTTGAGGGTCACATCGGCGGCGCGGGTCAGCAGGTTGTTGGTGACCCCGGAAGCAACGGCGGACATCGTGTGGATTGAGCAGGGGGCCACCACCATTCCGTCCGTGCGGAAAGACCCGCTGGCCAGGCGGGCGCTGACATCCTCCAGAGGGTAGGAAAAATCCGCCAGAGCCTTGAGGTCGGCCACCAGTCTGCCGGTTTCCAGGTACAAAGTCCGCTCGCCCGACCGGGAGACGACGAGATGACTTTCCACGCCGGCGTGCTGCCGGATCTTCTCCAGCAGACGAAGGCCGTAGATGCTGCCGCTGGCTCCCGTAATGCCGACCACGAGTCTCACATTCCTTCTCCTTTTCGCCGTCCTTGTTCCGAAATCGGAACAAAATCGCCAGAAAAGCCTTGCCGGAGGCCGCCCGGACCGCTATAATACAGAAGCGGAAGGACTTTGGTCGGAAGCAGCCGCAGCCGCCGCAGTCTGATCCCGGCAGGCGCCCCGGCAACCTTCGACGGCGAACGAAGGCCCCACCTTGGCGCGGGGTATCCGGGATTGACGGTGGCCCGGGCTCCGCTGCCGTCTGAGGATCATACCATGGAGGATGCGGGACAGAAGCTGAAGCGCGCCAGAGAGCGCCTCAACCTTCGCTACCGCGACGTCGAAGAGGCCAGCCTCCGCATTGCCGAGAGCCGGGGAAATGGGGAATTCGGGATCGCCCTCAGCCGGCTGGCTGACATCGAGAACAAGGGCACGGTTCCAACGATCTACCGGCTGTACTCCCTTTGCGCCATCTACCGCCTCGACTTCTTCGAAGTCCTGGAGTGGTACGGAGTTAATCTCGCCCATCTGCCGGCAGAGGCCGCCGGCATCGGAATCGAGAGAACGCACCTCATCGGCTTCGGCATGAATGGACATGGTGAGATCCAGGTGCCCCTGTCGCTGGATCCAGGAGCGGACCTCCAGCGCACTACGTATCTGAGCCGGCTCATCCACCGCTGGGGGAAGCTGCCGCTCATGCTGCTGGACGGATTGGATCTCAAGAACAACCGCTACGCGTTCATCGGTACCGATGACTGGTCTATGTATCCTTTGCTCCAGCCGGGCTCGCTGGTGTTGATCGACGAAACAAGGCGAAAAGTCGTCACTGCCGGCTGGGCCAACGAGTTCGAGAGGCCGATCTACTTCTTGGAGCACCGCGGCGGCTATGCCTGCGGGTGGTGCACGGTGGCCGACGGTCAACTGATTCTCCAGCCGCACCCGGCCTCCATGTGCGTGCCGGAGATCTACTCCTACCCCGATGAGATTGACGTGATCGGGCAGGTGGCGGGGGTGGCTATGCGTCTGGATCAGGGGAAGAGACGGCGTATTCGTTCTTGAGGAGTTCCAGCAAGGCCTCCAGGTCGGTGATGTACAGTCGTCTCTCGACCTCGCGCGCCGAGGCGGGCACCAGATTCCGATACGGCGCCAGCCGGATCCAGGTCTCTAGAATCGTCTGTTTGTTAGCGTCGAACGTGGACAAGTAGAGGTCCAGGTCCGCTTTCTGCTGCTCCAGCGTGTAGGTCAGCCATTCGGCGAACGTCTTGTTGTGGCTCTCGTGCAGAGCGTCGTTCGCCTCGGTCTCCCCGAAGATCTGGGTCATCCCGTGATGTTCGTACCGGCCGGTGTTCTGGTCACGGAGCGAGGACAAATAAACCAGCCGGCCGAAGAGCGAAGGGATCTGAGCCAGCGTGTTGCGCCACAAGTCCGCTGCCGGCCCACGAGCCAACTGCCCTTTCGACCTGGGTCCCTTCATGACGACCGCCGTCCCGATTATACCCTAGAACCAAGTGTATAGGACATCTGGCCGATTCTTCCCGCATCTTGTTCTGAAATTGGAACATTTCGCGAAGAATTGTACTAGAACTTGAAATGCGGGTAACCTATTAAGTGCACCCGGGGTTGTCAACTTTGGTGCACGACGGCCCGAATTCGATATTCAGGAAGGCTTTACCGGCCAAGCCGATGTTCAATTTGGGCTGGAGCCATGCCACTGTCGGAGAGGAAAAGGAGACCACAAAATAATGAGAAAACTCGTGCTTCTGGCCATTCTGGCGATTCAATTCCTAGCCATCGCGGATGCTCGAACTCGCCCGGATACGCAGATCATTCCGTTGCCGGGATGCTGGCCCTGTGACGACGTCCGATAGGGGACGGAGTAAAGCATAGGCGGAATCCGGCGGCTGGTGGCCGCGGGGCCTCCAGTGTGGAAGTGGCGACATTCGATTTGGATTGAATGTCACAACTTGAGTTATTTCTTTGGCTTACAAGTATTTTTCTGACGCTGACCCTGGTGGTCCGGCTGTGGCGGGAGGGCTTGCACAGGATCTATTTGTGTTTCTTCGTCTATCTGCTAGCCAGCCTCGCCCAGTCGCTGCTTGTCCTCCCATTAGAGCCTAACTCGAAGCCGTACGCGGTTCTGTACTTCGCCACCCAGCCGCTCATCTGGCTGCTGTTCATCCTGATTGTGTTGGAGTTGTATTCTCTGGTCCTGAGGAACCACCCGGGTATCGCCACGGTCGGCCGGTGGACCCTCAGCGTGGCGCTCGGATTCTCGATCGTCATCTCCCTGGTGACCCTCCTGCCGGACGTTCAGAAGGCCACGGGCCCCGGAGCCGTGCTCATCTGCTACACCGTGATTGAACGCGGCGTTCTGTCCAGCCTAGTAGTGTTTCTCCTCGTGATCACCGGCTTCCTGCTTTGGTATCCGCTTCCCCTCAGCCGCAACGTGATCCTCCACGTGCTGGTGTATTGCTGCTATTTCCTGAGCTCCACCACGGCGCTTTTCGTGCGCAACATCACGGGATTGGCGCTTACTAGAACCGTGAGCACAGTACTGATCGGCATCGCCAACGCCTGCCTGGCGGTCTGGATCGTGTTTCTGAGCCGGGCCGGGGAGAGGAAAACCGTGGTGGTTGGGCATCAATGGAGCACCGGAGAAGAGGATCGTTTGGTCCAACAACTGGACTCGATCAATGCAGCTCTTCTGAAGGTCGCCCGCAAGTAGCTTCCATTCAATCACTTGCAGCAGTAGTACCAATAGTACCAATTGTAACAGAATTTCTATTGCATTGCTGGCCATTGTCGGCTATTCTGGACCAGTGTCTACTGGAGGTCGGAGCGATGAACACGATTCCGGAACTCACCACCCTGCTAGTACTTCTGGTCGCCGGAACATTTGGAATTCTCTTCCGGAGGCTGGTGTCGGCGAGGCGGTTCGACTCATTCAGTCCTGAGTGGCTCAGCCGCTTTTCGTTGGCCAAGTATCGGCCGATGGAGCGTTTGCTCAACGAAGAAGACTACGTTTTCCTTTCGTCGCAGCGAGGATTTGACCCGAGGATCAGCAGGCGGCTGCGGTCGGAGCGGAGAAAGATCTTCAGGCACTACCTCCGTTGTCTGCGGAAGGATTTCAGCCGCCTGGAGAGCGCCCTGCGGCTCTACATGGTGTGTGCCTCAGAGGACAAGCCCGCGTTGGCGAAGGCGGTGCTCCGCCAGAGGCTGGTTTTCACGTTCGCGGTGACGGCCGTCGAGTGCAGGCTTCTGCTGCACGGACTCGGGATCGGCGCGGTGGATGTCCGTGGCGTGGTGGCGCCGCTGGAAGCGATGCGAGTCCAATTGGGCCAGTTGGCGATGGTCCGACAGGCAGCGGCTGCGTAGCTGCTTTCCGGCGAGGATCGGCTTTTCGGAGATCGCACAAATCGCGCCCGGACCGGTCAGAGTGCCACCGAGGCGGTCCGCCGGATCTGGTGCCGACCCGCGGGCGGCGCGGTTGCCTGTGGGCCTGGGCGTCAGCGACTCTCCATCCTTTCCCGGTATACGGAGGTTAGGATGAAGAAGACCGCCCGATGCCCGATGACGCCTGGCTGTACTGTGACGTGAGCCTGCCGGTCCCGCTCGACCGGCCCTTCACGTACTTGCTCCCAGAAACCCTGCGCCACCGGGTGAAGCCCGGCTGCCGGGTAATCGTTCCGTTCGGCGCGCGCAAGCTGACCGGTGTTGTGCTGCGCTGCCACGACGAGCCGCCGGAGATGGAGGCGCGCCCGGCGCTGCGGCTGGTTGATCCCGAGCCGGTGCTCGACGAGGAGCTGATGGCGCTCGGCCGGTGGATCGCCGGCTACTATTGCGCGCCTCTGGGCGAGGTGCTGCGGACGATGACCCCGCTCGGCGGCGAAATCCGCAAGGGCAAGGTCTACGAGCTGACCGACGCCGGCCGCGACGCCACCCGGCAGTTGCTGCTCGATGTGCCCTCCGACGAAGATCCGACCGGGCAGCTCCTGCGGCTGCTCGACCGGCGCCCGCTCACCGAGTCGTATCTCAAGAAGAAGTTCCCGCAGGCGGAGAAGATCATCCGGTCGCTCGAGCGGAGGGGCTTTCTGCACGCCGAGGAGGTGCATGCCGAGCGCGATCCGCTGCGCGCGCCGTCGGCAAAGCTGCGGGTGGAACTGGCGCGGGCGATCGAGGATTCGAAGCTGCCGAAGGCGGAGCGGAACCTGGTCGCCTATCTCGAACTGCATCCGGGCACGCACAATCTTGGCGAAGTCGAAGCATCGGTGAGGAATGCGAGCACGGCGGCGCGGTCGCTGGCGCGGAAGGGGATCGTCAGCCTGACCCCGGAGCCGGTTGGGCTCGCTTCCCTGCCCCCGCGCCCACCGCACACGCTGAACGTTCACCAGCAGGCGGCCTTCGGCCAGATCCGGGCGGCGATCGAGGCGCGCCGGTTTCAAGCCTTTCTCCTCTACGGGGTGACCGGGTCCGGCAAGACCGAGGTGTATCTCAACGCAATCGACGCCACACTCGCCGCCGGGCGTGGCGCGTTGCTGCTGGTGCCGGAGATCGCTCTGACCCCGGCGGTGGCCGGCCAGTTCCACCAGCGCTTCGGCGACCGGGTGGCGATCCTGCACTCGGCGTTCACCGAAATGGAGCGGGCCGAACAATGGCGGAGGATCCGTGCGGGCGCCGCGCCGGTCGTGGTGGGCACCCGCTCCGGCGTATTCGCGCCGGTCCGCGACCTCGGCTTAATCGTCGTCGATGAAGAGCACGACGGCAGCTACAAGCAGGAGGAAGTGCCGCGCTACAACGGCCGCGACGTCGCCATCGTCCGCGCCAAGGCCGCCGTGGCTTGCGTGATCCTCGGCTCGGCCACGCCAAGCCTGGAGAGCCGCTTCAACGCCGAGAAAGCCAAGTACACGCTGCTGGACTTGCCGGAGCGCATCGAAAAGCGGCCGATGCCCGAGGTCGAGTTGGTGGACATGCGCGTCGAGTTCCTGGAGACGCGCAAGCAGGCGACGTTCTCGCGGCGGCTACTCGGGGCGATCCGCGAGCGGCTGGAGAACGGCGAGCAGACGATGCTGCTGCTCAACCGCCGCGGCTTCTCGAGCTTCCTGGTGTGCCGGGCCTGCGGCGAGCGGCTCCAGTGCGTCAACTGCTCGGTGACGCTGACCTTTCACCGGCGCGACCGCCGCATGCTTTGCCACTACTGCAACTACGCCACGCGCGTTCCAGACCTTTGCCCGAACTGCCGCAGCGAGCACGTGTACTTCCTGGGGATCGGCTCGGAGCGCGTCGAAGAGGAGCTGCACCGGGAGTTCCCGACGGCGCGCGTGGCGAGGATGGATCGCGACACGGTGACGGGCCGGCGGCAGTACGAAACGATCCTCCACGGCTTCCGCGAGCGCGACTACGACATCCTGGTCGGCACGCAGATGATCGCCAAGGGTCACGACATTCCGAACGTGACGCTGGTCGGGGTGGTGAACGCGGACGTCGGCCTGGGCATGCCGGATTTCCGCGCCGCCGAGCGCACGTTCCAGTTGCTGACCCAGGTGGCCGGCCGCGCCGGCCGCGGCCAGGCCCCGGGCATCGTGCTGGTGCAGACCATCAACCCGGACCATTACGCGATCCGGTTCGCGGCGGCCCAGGATTACCGGCTGTTCTACGAAAAGGAGATCCAGTTCCGGCGGGCGATGCGCTATCCGCCGTTCAGCGCGCTGGCCAATCTGCTGGTGCGCAGCCCGAAGCAGGAGGAGGCGCTGCGCCTGAGCGGGTCGCTGGGGCGGTTTCTGGATCCCGCGCCGGAGGGGCTGAGGGTGCTCGGGCCGGCGGAGGCGCCGGTGGCCAGGCTGCGAAACGATTACCGCTACCAGGTGCTGATCAAGGCGTCGAGCCGCAAGGCGCTGAACGAGACGCTCCAGCGCATCCGCCGCTTCGCGCTGGATGAAGACTGGCCGGCCACGGCGCTGGTGATTGACGTCGATCCGCTGAGCCTGCTGTGAGAGAATCGGTGACAGGCTACGGAATCCCCAATTCCTCGCCGCCAATGACTTGCGGCGTGGTGTGGAAATCGGGGATTGCGTAGCCTGTCACCGCTTTCTTTTGTGACCGCGAGCGAGCGCGTCGAGAGCAACCTTCTGGGCCTGTTCCGGCACTTCGCCGGATCACGCGAAGAAGGCGAGATCCGCGAGATGCCGGGGATCTCGATCGCCTCCTGCGGCGCGACGTTCCACTTGTTCAACGCCGCGTTCTTCTCCGAGCCGGTCTCGGCGGCGCCCGGCGAGCTGGAGCGCAGGATTTTCACGGCGTCCGTCCACTACGGGGCGCGCGGCCTGCGCT
>CAZACK010000149.1:0-11405 GCA_964483455.1 uncultured Solibacteraceae bacterium | reverse complement strand
ATCGGGCTATCGGCAAGGTCGTTGCCACAGGTTGACACAGGGAGGAGTCAGCAATGTCGAGACTACGGGCTGCCTTCGTCGGAGCGGGGGCTTTCGCCAACAAGGGGCATTACCCATCGGTCGCCGCGCTCGAGGACGTCGATCTCGTCGCCGTCTGCGACCTCGACGCCAAGCGAAGGGAGGAGACGGCTAATAAGTACGGCATCAAGGATCGCTACGCCGACTACCGGTACCTGGAGGCCGCCACGGGGGACCGCATCCTGTACAGCTCCTACCGCGCCCAGTCGGTCGAGTTGCAGCGCAATGGGGCGAAGTTCGAGAACTGCGCCGTCCTGGGGGTTTCGGCGGGTTTGCCAGAGATCCGGGAAGTGGCGCTGGCGGACGGCCGTTTCTTCACCGCCGAAGAGGACCGCACCAAGCAGTTCGTGGCCGTCATCGGGGACGACGCGCGCGCAACGCTGTTCCCGAGCGAGTCGCCCATCGGCCGCCGCTTGAACATCTCGGGTTTCGACTTCCGGGTGATCGGCGTGCTGGAGAGAATCGGCTCGTCGTTCGGGAGGGGGCAGGACAATGTCGTCTACATTCCGGCGACGGCTTTCACGCGGTTGTATGGGACGCGGCAGTCCTTTCTGATCTATGGGCGAGCGCGGCCGGGTTCCGGCCTGTCGATGGAGGAAGCGCTGGATGTCGCGCGGGCGGCGCTGCGCAGCCGCTTCCGGGCGCGGCTCGGCCAGCCGGACAACTTCGACAACATCACGCCGGAAGGTGTGCGGGCGTGGGTTGATAACATCCTCGGGCTGATCTCGGTGGTGGTGGTTCCGGTGACGTGCATCTCGCTGGTGGTCGGGGGCATCGTGATCATGAACATCATGCTGGTGAGCGTTACCGAGCGCACGCGGGAAATCGGCGTCCGCAAGTCGCTGGGGGCGCGGCAGGGCGACGTGAAGCTCCAGTTCCTGCTGGAGGCGGTGCTGATGGCGGCGGCAGGCGGGGCCGCCGGCGTGCTACTTGGGGCGGGGCTGACCGAGTTGCTTTCCCGTGTCTTCGGGATCGCGCTGCGGATCACCGGCACGTACGTGGGCATCGCGGTGCTGGTGTCGAGCGCGGTGGGAATCGCCAGCGGCTGGTACCCGGCCTCGCGCGCGGCCCGGCTGGACCCGGTGGTGGCTCTGCGAGCGGAGTAGACCGATGAAGATCACGCCGGGCGAGAACATGCGGGTGGCGCTTTCGGCGGTTTGGTCGCACCGGTTCCGGTCGCTGCTGACGATTCTCGGCATCGTCATCGGCATCACCACGGTGGTCACGGTGGCGTCGCTGCTCACGGGTTTGCGCAAGGGCATCGTCGTGTTCTTCCAGGAGCTGGGTCCGGACAACCTGTTCGTCTACAAGACCAGCGGCGATCCCAACTCCCTGCGCGTCCCGCCGAAGGAGCAACGGCGCAAGCCGATCCGGCCGGAGTACGCCGAAATCATCCGGCGCTGGTGCCGTTCGGTGGAGGACGCGGGCGTCGAGCTGTTCATCCCCAACGTCGTGCAAGGGCGCGGGCTGACGGCGAAGGTGCCCGGCTTCGAGACCGACCGCATGTCGATCGTGGGCCAGACCGCGAACTTGTTCGCCATCTCCCCGCGCGACATGCACGACGGCCGGGTGTTCACCGCCGATGAGGAGGAGCGCGGCGAGCGCGTGGCCGTGATCGGCATCGACCTGGCCGAATCGCTGTTCCCCGACGGCCGCGAGGTCGGCCGCTATTTGCTGGCCGACGGCGCAGAGTACCGCGTGATCGGCGTGTACGCGAAGGCCAAGGGCGGTTTTTTCGGCGAGAACGGGATGGACCGGCAGATCACCGTCCCGCTGAAGACCGCCGAGCTTCGCTACCCGCAGGTGGACCGCTACATGATCGTGGCCAAGGCGCGTCCCGGCCAGCGCGGTGACGCCCTGGAGGAAGTGGCGGCGGCGCTGCGCAAGCTGAGGCGGACCCCGGCGGGCGAGGAGAACGACTTCTCGCTGTCCACGCCCGATCAGATCATCCAGCAGTTCGACCAGATCACCGGGCTGGTGCTGATGGTGTCGATTGCGATTTCGGGGCTCGGGCTGCTGGTGGGCGGCATCGGGGTGATGAACATCATGCTCGTCAGCGTGACCGAGCGGACGCGCGAGATCGGGGTGCGCAAGGCGCTGGGGGCCCGGCCGGTGGACCTGATCGCCCAGTTCCTGATGGAGGCGATGACGCTCACGGGCGCGGGCGGGCTGATCGGGGTGGTGTTCGCGATCCTGGTGACGCTGCTGGTCGGGGCGCTGCTGCCGTCGCTGCCTTCGGAAGTGCCGCCCTGGGCGTTGGTGACGGGCTTCGGCGTCTCCGTGCTCGTCGGCGTGTTCTTCGGCGTTTGGCCGGCCGTGAAGGCGTCGCGCCTGGACCCGGTGGAGGCGCTGCGGTACGAGTAGGCAGCCACCGGCCCCTACGGACGTGCGGTTATCAAATGCAGCACGACCGCCGTCTCCGGGCCGGTGACGCCTCCCTTGCCCATCGTGCGCAGGCGCAAAGTATTCCAGCCGGGGGCCAGCTTCCAGTCGAGGACATTGCCGGCGCCGGCGTCCACCCAACTTACTCCGTCCACCGAAACCTGGTGAGCGACGCGGTTTGGGCAGTAACTGTCGAGCTTCATGCGGATCACGCCCGGCGCTGCTTCGAGCACCGCCGCCTCCACCACGCCCACCGTCCAGTAGGCGTCTTCGATGCGGGCGGTGGGGATGAACAGGTTCTTGGTGTAACCGATGTGGATGCGGCCACGACCAGTCGCGTCATCGTTCTGATACCAGACCTCGCCTGCGTTCCACTGGTCTTGCGGGAAGATCCGCTTGAGCACGCCGCCGTCGGGCACGGCGTCGTCGATCGCCAGCCAGAAGTAAGTCGCAATCTCATCGTCATCGGGAACCGGCCAGACCATCGCCGGGTTCTTCTTCACGGCCTTCGGCGGCGCGCCCACCACGTGGTCTACTCCGGCGCCCTTGTCTTGCAGCCACCCCTCGCGGATTTCCCACGCCGAGAGCGGCGCGCCCTTCTTCTCGAAGTGCAGGTTGCTCTGCGCGTCGATGACGACCCACTTGCGAAACTGGTTCGACCAGATCTCGACCGCGCCATGGTGCGTGCTGCCCATTCCCTCGGGACCGTGCCGTCGGTCCACGGCGATCTTACGCGCCTGCCAGCCAAGGGCCTGGGCGCACTGCGAGTAAGTGATGGCGTAATAAGTGCAGTAGAACCGCTCCCCTTGCGCGGCAAGTTTCAGGATGTCGATCGCGTTCTTCGGGTGGGTCTTCGGATCGCCGCCCGGTATCTGCCGGAAGACCCAGTCCTTGAGCAGAAGTTGCCTGGTCCACTCGTCTTTGGCGGCCTCGACCACCTGGTCCAGCCTGTACTCCGTGCGCAGCCTGGCGAGCAGCGGATCGTTATAGTCCGCCGCGGCGAAGGGAAACCGAGGCCGGATGGCGGCGGGGATATCCGCCGACACGGCGCTTACCCGGAAGCCGGCCGCGCGCGCCGCGGCGGCAATGCGCTCGCGGGTCAGCGGGCCGGCCTCCAAGATCGCGGCGTCCGACGCAGCGGACATCCTCACGGCTACCGGAAGCATCAGTACCAAACAGGCGGACGCTTGCATGCATACCTCCCGTCTACGAGGCCCAGTTCGTCGCCGAGGCGCCTGCCGAGGGGCGCGGCGCGTAGAATCGCGACAATACAGACTCGAAGGGTAGCAAATCGGCTCGAAGGCCGGCTGCCGGCGGGCCGGCAGTGCCGTCGATGATTCATTGCCGGCGGCGAGCCGCCAGCCTCAAAATCGTCCACAGGATCTTTCCGCCGGCCAGCAGGCTTCCCTTGAGGCTGCCGGAAACCTTATCCCGGCCGCCGAGCCGGGGCCGCGTCGAGACCGGCGCCTCCAGCACGCGCAGTCCGCGCTGCAAGGCCTTGATCTGCATCTCCGCCGTCCAGCCGTAGTTGCGGTCGCGCATGTCCAGTTCTCTCAGGGACGACATCCGGATCGCCCGGTAGGGGCCCAAATCCGTGTAGCGGTGTCCGAACAGGACACGGATGAGGAATAGCGACAGTGCGTTCCCCAGGCGCTGGTGTGGCCGGAGCGCGGCCCCTCGACGGGAACCGACCACCAGGTCAGCGCGTCCCTCGAGAATGGGAGCGAGCAGCAGCGGAGCTTCTGCGGCGTCTTCGCTCGCGTCGGCCTGCATGAAGACCACGGCTTCGACATCCTCGGGCACATGCCCGATCGCCCGCAGGCAGGCGGCGCCGTATCCCCGCTCCTGTTCGTGCACAACGGTGGCCCCAGCACGGCGGGCGACGTCCGCGGTGAGGTCAGTCGACCCGTTGTCGGCGACGATAACGGCCCGGTACAGGCCCCGCGGAACGCCGGCGAGCATCGCCGGCAGGCTTCCCTCTTCGTTCAGAGCCGGGATGATCAGCGCCGCTCGTCCCGCGGGAATCTCAGGCATGGATATAATTAGTCCCATGAGCGCCAGCGGACTGGTCCGCCGATGACGGAAAACGCGGCCCATCAGGAATCGATTGAGCCACGACGCAAGCACGAGTTGTGGACGCTGATTGTCTGGGCACGCGACCTCACATTGTCCCTAATCATCGCCGCCGTCGTCATTCTCTTCATCTATCAGCCCGTGCAGGTGGAAGGCACCAGCATGCAGCCGACGCTGGTGGACCAGGAGAGGATCTTCATCAACAAGTTCACGTACCGCTTTGGGCTGGAGAAGATCGAGCGGGGCGACATGGTGGTCTTTCACCTGCCCGGAGACCGCAGCAAGTCCTACATCAAGCGCGTGATCGGGCTGCCCGGCGACCGTGTCGAGATTCTGAAGGGCGTCGTCACTGTGAACGGCAGGCCGCTCCAGGAGGAGTACGTGCCGCCTGAGTATCGCGACCACCAGGACTATGAAGCGCGCACGGTGCCGGCAGACCAGTATTTCGTTCTCGGCGATCACCGCGTGTCATCCAGAGACAGCCGCGTGCTCGGCTGCGTCCGCCGGGAGGACATCTACGGCAAGGCGGTGTTCGTCTACTGGCCGCTGGAGAAGATCGGTCCGGTCCGCTGAGCCGCCTCAGCGGCGGTTGACCATCCACAGAATCACCGACAGGACCAGGCTGAGCAGAAGGCTCGTCGCGAGCGGGAAGTAGAAGACCGAGTTTTTCCCCCGAATCACGATGTCCCCCGGCAGGCGTCCGATCCGGAACGGTAGCTTGCCGCCGAAGGTGATCAGGAGCCCGATCACGATCAGGACGGCGCCGAGGAAGATGAGGGTTCGGCCGAGGCCGGCGCTCACACCGAGTACACCCTCCCCCTGTGCTGGCCGACGAGGATCTGCACCAGCCGGTGGGCGACTAGCTCGTGCAGGTTCAGCAGCTCGCGGTTGGCCGCCACCACGCCCTCGGCGTCGCGCGGGTCGGCGGCGCCGCCGCCGGCCTTCAGCGCCTCGGTCGCTTCCCTGATGATCGGGTCTTCCAGCGCTTCGCCGGCCATTTCCCAGAACGTGATGAAGCGGTCCACCGCGGTCGGAAAGCTGACCGCGAACACGCCCCAGTTGCTGGTGGTCCGTGGCGGCTTGTAGTCGAGGTTGAACGGTCCGTTGTAGCCATGGCTGCGCAGCAGGATCAGCACGTTCAGCCAGTCGAGCGGATTCACCAGGCCGATGCCGATGTCCACGTCATGCTTCAGCCGGTAGCCGTCGTTGATGTCGAAGTGCCAGAGCTTGCCCGCCAGCAGCGCCCGCGCCAGCGCCGCCCGCGGCGCCCCACCCCACATGAGTTCGTGCAGATATTCGGGGTTGAGTCCGACCATCTCGGGATGCGTCAGCAAACCGGAGTTGATGAACGCCAGCATGGCGTCGCTGGTCGGCAGCAGGATTTCCGCCTGCGGCTCAAACGGCTTGGCTTCCAGGCAGTGCTTCAGCGTCGCATGGCCGCGGTGCTGGGCGATGCCAATGTCCACCTCGCAGGCGGCGTTGATGGCGTCGGCGTACCACTTCAGCGACTGCGTCTCGTCGATCACGCCTTGGAACTGGTAGCCCAGCGATCCGGGCCAGTACACGGCGAACTGCGCACCCAGCTCGTGCCCGATCTTCACCGTGTTCCGCACACGGAACACGGCGTACTCGCGGATTTCGGGCGACTCCGCCGCCGGCCCGGCCGCGAACACCGCGTGGTGGAACGTCTCGGTGGTGACCATCGAGCAGCGGATTCCGTGGCCGGCGAGGGCCTGGTTGATGCGCCCCACGATTTCCCACTGCACCTCCGTGCCGATGGCCTTGGTGGGGATCACGTCGGTGTCATGCGTGGTCCACCAGCCGATGCCGAGCTCGCCGTAGTGACGAATGACCTCCTCGAATCCCGCCGGGGCCCGGCTGGGAGCGTGGAATAGCGCCTGCCCCTCGTAGGCCGCGGCCCACTGCGGGCCGGAGATGAAGTACTTCCTCCGCTGCTCCGGAGTGTAGCTGCCGCCGCAGGCTTTCATCAGCCGCTCGACGAGCGGCCGCTGCTCATTGGGGGGAACTGGGTTCATAGATGCATAATAACCGCAGAGCCGCCGACGGCGCAGAGTTTCTCTCCCTCCCTCTCTGCGTTCTCCGCGGCTTCGCGGTTAGTCTGTTAAAATCCCTCTCATGTCCGAAGAGCGTATTTGTCCGCCCGCGGCTGAGTTTGCCCGGCGCGCCCATGTGTCCGGCATCGAGGCGTACCGGGAGCTTTACAGGCGGGCCGAAGAGCATCCCGAAGACTTCTGGGGCGAACTGGCGGAAAAGGAGATCTTCTGGTTCGAGAAGTGGTCGCACGTCTTCGAATGGCACCCACCGTTCGTGAAGTGGTTTGTTGGCGGGAAGTTGAACGTCTCGTACAACTGCCTCGACCGGCACCTGTCCACCCACCGCAAGAACAAGGTCGCCATCCTCTGGGAGGGCGAACCCGGCGACCAGCGGATGATCACTTATCAAGAGCTGCACCGCCTGGTGTGCCGGTTCGCGAACGTGCTGAAGTCGCGCGGTTTGAAGGCCGGCGACAAGTCGATCATCTACATGCCGATGATCCCAGAGCTGCCGGTGGCGATGCTGGCCTGCGCGCGGTTGGGGATCACGCACAGCGTGGTGTTCGGCGGCTTTTCGGCCGAGGCGCTGAAGGCCCGCGTCCAGGATCTCGGCGCGTCGGTGGTCATCACCGCCGACGGCGGCTGGCGCCGGGGCAAGGAGATCCACCTGAAGGCCGCCGTGGATGAGGCGCTCGCCGACTGCCCGTCGGTGCGCGACGTGATTGTGTACCGGCGCACCGGCTCTCCGATCGCCATGACCGGCGGCCGCGACCACTGGTGGCACGAGCTGGACGAAGGCGCGAGCGAGGTCTGCCCGGCCGAGCCGCTCGACGCCGAGCACCCGCTCTACGTGCTGTACACCTCCGGCACCACCGGCAAGCCCAAGGGCATCCTCCACACCACCGCCGGATACCTGCTGCAAATCACGGCGACCATGAAGTGGGTGTTCGACCTCCGCGATGAGGACACCTACTGGTGCACCGCCGACATCGGCTGGGTAACCGGCCACAGCTACATCGTCTATGGGCCGCTCTCCGCCGGAGCGACCTCGGTGATGTACGAAGGCTCGCCGGACTTCCCGGCCTTCGACCGCTGGTGGCGGCTGGTCGAGAAGTATCGCGTCAACATCTTCTACACGTCGCCGACGGCGATCCGCGCGCTGATTCGACAGGGCGACCAGTGGCCGAACAAGCATGATCTGTCAAGCCTGCGCCTGCTGGGCTCGGTCGGCGAGCCGATCAACCCCGCGGCCTGGGAGTGGTACTACCGCATCATCGGCAAGGAACGCTGCCCGATCGTCGACACGTGGTGGCAGACGGAAACCGGCTCGATTCTCATTTCGCCGATGCCCGGCGCCGTGCCCACAAAGCCCGGGTCGGCGACGTTGCCGCTGCCCGGGATCCTGCCGGAGGTCGTCGATTTCGCCGGCAGCCCGGTCGGACCCGATCAAGAGGGCTTTCTGATCATCAAGCGGCCCTGGCCGGGCATGATCCGAACCATTTGGGGCGACCCGCAGCGCTATTCCGACCAGTACTGGCAGCGCGTGCCCGGCAACTACTTCACCGGCGACGCCGCGCGCCGCGATGCGGACGGCTACTTCTGGATTCTCGGCCGCGTGGACGACGTGATGAACGTCAGCGGCCACCGGCTGAGCACGATGGAGGTCGAATCGGCCCTCGTGCGCCATCCTTCGGTGGCGGAAGCGGCCGTGGTCGGAAAGCCGGATGAGATCACCGGCCAGGCCGTCTGCGCCTTCGTGACACTCAAGAAGGGCGACTGGAATCACCACGACCTGGCGTCGGACCTCCGCAAGTGGGTGTCGCACGAAATCGGCAGCTTCGCCAAGCCGGCCGAGATCCGGTTCACAGATGCGCTGCCGAAAACGCGCAGCGGCAAGATCATGCGCCGCCTGCTGCGGGAGATCGTCACCGCGCACGAAGTCAAGGGGGACGTGACCACGCTCGAGGACATGGGAGTGGTCACACGGCTGGCGGCGCAGCACGACGAGGAGTAGGCGGCCGGTTCACCACCAGGCCGTTGACCGCGGATCGCGGCCCGCCGGCGGCCTCGGCAAACGATAGCTCCGCCTCCTCGCGGCCGTGCACCGGCGTCAGCGGAAGCCTCACGTTCGCGAGCCACGGAACCTCGGCCGGCTCGCGCCACCCCGCGGGCCGCACGTGCAGGTAGGCGCTGTCGATCCCGACAATCGGAGGCGCCACCGCCGGTGGCCGGGACTCCGCCAGCAGTTCCGGCACCAGCGCGGCCGGCATCGGCCGCCCCAGACAGAATCCCTGCGCCCTGTCGCAGCCGATCCGGCGAAGAGAGCGTAGCTGCAACTCCGACTCGACTCCTTCCGCCGTCACTGTCAGTCCAAGACCATGCGCCAGATTCACAATCGCCTGGACCATCGGACCCGTTCCGCCGTGATTGCCGGCTGAGTGGAGAAAAGTCCGGTCGATCTTGAGGTTGTCTACCGGCAAGGCCTGCATGTAGCTGAGCGAAGAATATCCCGTTCCGAAATCGTCGATGGAAATTCCGACGCCGAGCGCTCTCAGCCTTTTCATCTGGCTGATCGATGCGGCGACGTCCTCCATGACGGCGCTTTCGGTCAGCTCCAACTCGAGCAACGACGAATCGAGTCTGTGCCTGCACAAGATCCGGGCCACCAGGCCGGCAAGGTCCTCCCGAGAGAACTGCGATGCCGGGATGTTGACGGCGATTCTTACGGGCACGTAGCCGTCCAGTTGCCAGCGGCTGTTCTGGGCGCAAGCCTCCTCCAACACCCAGTGGCTCAGCCGCGCGATCAGCCCGCTTTCCTCGGCGATGGAAATGAACCGGCCCGGCAGAACGAGGCCCAGTTCCGGGTGAAACCAGCGCAGCAGCGCCTCGAGGCCGGCCAGCCTGCCGGTTGCCAGGTCGAACTGCGGCTGATAGTGAAGCGACAGTTCCTTTCGCTCCAAAGCAGCGTGGAGATCGTTCTCCAGCGCCAGGCGTTTCTCGCTGATGACCCTGATCTCCGGCGTGTATTTCTGAAACGTGCCTCCGCCCTTCTTCTTGGCGAAATACATCGCCGTGTCGGCCTTCCGTTTCAGCGTGTCTGCATCGTCGCCGTCCTCGGGATACAACGCGATGCCAATGCTGGCGGAGACGAACAACTCGTTGTGTCCCGCCTGGACAGGCCGCTTCAGTGCGGTCACGAGCTTCTCGGCGGCGGAACAGACGCCCTCCGGATGCCCAATGTCGCCGAGCACCAGCGTGAATTCATCGCCGCCGGTCCGGGCCAGCGTGTCGGAATCGCGCAGGCAACTCGAAAAGCGCTGCGCGACTTGTCGCAGCAGGAGGTCGCCCGTGGAGTGCCCCAGCGTGTCATTGACCAGCTTGAACCGGTCGAGGTCGACGAACAGAACCGCCATCGACCGCCGGTGGCGGCGTGCGGCGGCGATCGCCTGCTGAAGACGATCTTCAAACAACAACCGGTTCGGGAGGCCCGTCAGTGGGTCGTGGTGGGCTTGGTGCGCCAAGCGGTCCTGCCATACCTGATGCTCGAAGGCGATGGCTGCGAGGTCGGCGGCCGTTCCCAGCACGTCCCTTTCGAAAGGGGATGGGTCCCTCGCCGAGCGGTGGTAGACCTCGACCATGCCGATGGTGTTGTCGCCCGACAGCACCGGCGCCGCGGCGTATGCGCGGAAACCATGCGCCAATGCCACTGCCGCGCGCTCGCCTCGAGAAGGATCTTCGGCGAGGTCGGGCGACACTACCGCCTGCTTGCGGCAGGCGGCGCCGCTGTCGGCCGGGTGGTTCCACGCCCTCAGACAGGCTTGTGGCAAGCCGGGCGCCGTCAGGATCTCGATCCGGCCGTCGCGCACCCGCAGCACCGCAGCCACGCCGCCGGCCGAATACCGTTCCACCATCCTCACCAGACGTAGCAGGACATTCCCGAGAGGCTGGTTCTCGGCGATCATTTGCAGCACCTCGCGGCGGTCCTGCATCACCTGCTCCACCTGTTTCCGGCTGGTGATGTCGCGTCCGATGCCCTGAATGCCAACCGGCCTTCCTTCCTTGAACAACAAGCGTCCCTTCACCTCGACCGGGACCTTGTGCCCATGCTTGCTGCGAACATTGACCTCGATCACTTGAGGCGGCTGCCCGCCAAGCTGGTTCTGGATGCTCTGCTCCACCAGTTCGGCTTCCTCAGGCGATAGGACGTCTTTGATCGTCAGTCGAAGGGCTTCCCGGGCAGTGTATCCGGTGGCCGTTTCCGCGGCCTTGTTGATCGAGGTGAAGCGGCCGGCCAGATCGAGGGTGAAGATGATGTCCGTCGCGTTCTCATAAAGGTCCCGGAACTGGTGCTCACTTTCCCGCAAGGCGTCCTCCGCCGACCTTGTGGAGTTTCTCGCTCTGCGCGCGACCAATACGGTCAAAGCAAGTTGAGCAATCAGAACAGCGCCGACAAAGAGTGAGCTTAGAAGCCGCCTTTCCCCAATCTGCTCGAAGACACTCCAGATGGGCGCCCGGGGGGTTACGGCTACCATCACGGATCCCATCACCGCCCAGCCAAGGAGGATTCCTTGCTCAACCAGGCCCTGGGCGGAACGGTCTGTCACGCCCGCCCTGGCGGCTCTTCCGGCACGCCGTGGTGCCAGGCAAGGTGCTATGCGGCGCAAGGCATCCATGGCAGGTGCTCGTCACCCGAAGCAAGATACTAAAGGTGAGGGAAACACCAGTCAATAGGAATGCTGCTCCATTCTCGCCCAACAAGCGTACTAGGGCATTCGGGTGACAACCGAAGATATTAGCCGTTGGATATCATGAGAACTT
>CAZACK010000148.1:0-11443 GCA_964483455.1 uncultured Solibacteraceae bacterium | reverse complement strand
CACCGGCAGCGTGTATCCCGAGGTGGAGAAGAAGCTGCCGAACTACCCCTACCGGACGCCGCGCGTCGTCTTCCGCAACCTCGGGGGCGGTAAGTTCGAGGAACTGATCGAGGAAGCCGGCCCCGGCGTGGCCGCCGTTCATCCTAGCCGCGGCTGCGCCTTCGGCGATTTCGACAACGACGGCGACCTGGACATCGTGATTGTGAACCTGAACGAGCCGCCGTCCCTCTTGCGCAACGATCTGGCCGGCGGCAACCACTGGCTGAAGGTGAAGCTGCTGGGGACAAAGTCGAACCGTAGCGCGATCGGAGCGCGAGTGACGGCCACCTATGGCGGGAAACGCCAGGCGCAGGAGGTGCTCAGTCAGTCCAGCTTTTACTCGGTTAATGACCGCCGGCTGCACTTCGGCCTGGGCAGCGCCGAGACCGCCGACCTCGATGTAAGATGGCCGAGCGGCGAGACGGCATCGTATCCGAAGGTGAGCGCTGACCAATTAGTGGTGATCGAGGAAGGCAAGGGCATCGTCAAGAACGGCCGGTTGAGTTGAGGCCGGCAGCCGCGCCGCGAGGCGCCCGGATCAATCCTCTGAAGCTCAGGCCCGCTGCGGCCGCCGACACCTTGCCGCAAGCCCGTCAGCTCCTCAGGTCGTCGCTCCCATCGGCGCTAATGCGCCGGCGGCCGCCACGGCTTGTCCCTGAACATCCCGCGCATCGAGTAAAGCTGGATCAATCCGAGGTTGACGAGCTGCTCGCCGGCCCCGAGACCCGCGTTGGTGGCATCGCTCGCGCCGTAGCCGGCGTGGGCAGCGGATTGAATGTCCGGCAAATAGTAATCAGGCCAGTCTTGAAAGCTGTTATCCGTGTAACCGAACAGGTAAGTGTGTGGCAACTCCGACCTCGCTCGAAGGTCCCGCTGAAACCAGTGGAATGGCTCGCCCGGCAGGCTCACGATGCCGATCTCGGAGTTGATGAGCAGCGAAGCAACGCCGAGCGTCAGTTTCTTGTCCGGCTCCCAACGATGGGGCACCGTCGCTGCCCCCGACATCGCCCTGAGCTGCTCGGACTTGCCCGGGCCTCGGTCCATCCAGCCAAGGGTCTTTCGCACTTCCTCGGCCAGCAGAAGCCCCATCTTGCGCACCATGGCGAAGTTCTCCTCGGTGTCGGTCCCGCGCGCCAGAAACAGCGGATTGATGTCGCCCCCGCCGCCCTGGATGAACAGGCAGACGGCGCCGTTGCCGAGCGCGCGTTCCACGTCGTCTGTCATCGGTCCGGGATAGTCCGCCGAGATCAAGGTATTCTTGGGCCCAAGTACCACCGGGTGGCAGGCGTACGGAACCAGAACCGCGCGGACCTTCCCCTGGTCGTCCTTGATCCGGATCACACCGACCGTCGGATCCACCGGCCCGAACGGAATTCGCTCCGGATTCTCGAACCAGGTGGTGCCCAGCCCGTTTCGTTCGCGGCGAATGCGGTTGTACCCGAGCTGGATCTCCCCCTCGGCGGCGGAGATGTAGGCCGGGAACATGCGGCTATCGGCGTCGAGGATAGCCCCAAGAACACGCTCCTCGACTGTCCTCAGCCAGGGCTTCTCCTTCGAGGGGAAATCTTTCTGGTACAGGTCGGGGCCGCCATGTGTGTGCGTGCTCGCCAGCAGAAGATGCGGGATACCCTTCTCCTGGACTTGCCGGCGAAGACGCGGCGACTGGAATTCACAGACGTCCCAACTTACGATGGCGACCTTCGTCTCCGCCGAGGAGAGGACTACCACGCGGGCGTACAGCGGATCGTGAACCCCGGTCGAAACACCGCGGCCATCGTAGCCCCACATCCGCCCGCCCACCGGTGGGGTGATATCCACCTTGGCGGTCCCTGCCATGATCGCGGCTTGCTCGCCGCACCGGCATGGGCCGGTCAGAGCCAGGGCCAACCCGATGGCCGGCACCCACAAGCGGCGCATGGACTTCGTTCTCATGAGGTTCGTCTCCTTTGATGCCGCCGGTCGCGGCGGGGACAGTTGCCCCATGAATCCACGCCGCATCGATTCCCCGGCCATGCGATACTCCCAGTCACTGCGCGCCGAACTTCTCGGCGCGGATGATCCCTTTGCCATCACGGATGACGATACGCTGATTGGCGTCCACGCCAGAGAACTTCTCCGTCCGCCCGTCCGGCCACCGAACGGTAACGTCCGCCTTGGTTTCGCTGGCCAACCCGAAGTGAGCGCGAAGGTCCCCCTGAGAGAGGAAGTATCCGCCACTCCGGATCTCGTCGATCTGGTCGCGTCCGCCGGCGCTGACGGTGACGCGGGCGCCGATCGCATCCCGCCCGGACGCAGTCACCGCCCGCACCAGTAGCGCACTCCCCCTGTCGCCGAAATTCTTCAGCAGCGACGGCTTCTCGTGCTGGTTGACCACGACGATCTCCAGCGTCCCGTCGTCGTCCAGGTCGCCGACCGCCACGCCGCGCGACGAGTGTCTGTCGTGGAACGCCGGACCGGCGACCTCCGACAGCGAGAAAAACTCCCCGTCTCGCCGGTTCCAGTACAGCAGGCGCGGCTGCCGGTAGGTTTCGCCGCTGTCTTTCCGGTCGGTTTCCGGGTAGACGTGGCCGCTGGCAATGAAGATGTCCTTCCAGCCATCCTGATCGAAGTCCAGGAATGCGGTGCCCCAGCGCACGTACTGCGTATGGACGCCCAGGCCGGCCCTTATGGTGACGTCTTCGAAGCCGCGTTTGCCGGCGTTGCGGTAGAGGGTTGGAGTGTCGCTGGAGAAATTGGTCTTTACGATGTCCAGGGAGCCGTCGTTGTTGTAGTCGCCCACCGAGGCGCCCATGCCCGCCTGTTCCTGCCCGTTTTCGTTGTAAGCGGCGCCGGAGCGCACTCCGTCCTCCTGGAACGTGCCGTCGCCCTTGTTCCGGTAGAACAGGCTGGGAGTCGAGTCGCAGGCGACAAACACGTCCGGCCAGCCATCGTTGTCGTAATCAGCAGGCAGCACCGTCAGGCCGTAGTAGTCTTTGGGCACGGTGACCCCGGCCTCTTTGGATACGTCCGTGAACTCGCCGCGTCCGTTGTTGCGGAACAACGTCATCGTCTCGCCTGGCAGCCCACGCGGCCCGCAGGTTACGGCGACGTTCTTCCACAGGCATTGCGCCAAGTCGCCGGGTTTGGGCGTTGTCTTGGGGTCAAAATCGACGTAATTGGAGATGAAGACGTCGAGATCTCCGTCCCGGTCGTAGTCCAGGAAGGCGCAGCCAGTGCTCCAGCGCCGTGCGGGCCAATGCAGGCCGCGCTCGGCGCCCTCATCGCGGAACGCGCCGTCGCCTTGGTTGCGCAACAGCACATTCTGCCCCCAATGAGTGACGAGCAGGTCTGTCCTGCCATCGTTGTCGATGTCGCCGGCGCAGACACCTTGGCCCCAGCCCGTGGGGCCGAGACCGGCCTTCTCGGAAACGTCCTCGAACTTCAGCCCGCCGAGGTTGCGGTACAGGTGCAATTGAGGTCTGGGATTGACCTCATCGTAGACGTCGCCGTTGGCGAACAGGATGTCCAGCCGTCCGTCGTCGTCATAGTCGATGAGCGCGACGCCGGCGCAGAGCGTCTCAATGACGTAGGTCTTGCTCTCCGAACCGCCGCAGTAGTTGAGCGCCGTCAGGCCCGCCTCCGCGGCCACGTCGCGGTATTCGACGCGCGGGGCGTTCAGGCCCGGAGGCAGCGGCTTGCTCGGCCGGGGCTTGGCGCCGGTTCCGACCATGCCCTGGGCGCGGCAATCCCAGGCGAGCGCAAACAGCGCCAGCACCGCGCAGGGCAGTGCGCCGCGCAGCCCGCGGCTTCGCGAAAGACAAAAGGCAAGAGGCAAAAGGCAAGAGGCAAAAATGTCCCGGCGCCTCATTCCGACTTCCCCGCGGGTTCGCGCACCGTGAGGATCTGATTCGCTTTCACGTTCTCCATTGTCTGCACCGTTCCGCTGGGCCAGGTGATTTCGAGGAGCTTCAGCGTCTTGTCCTTGCCAAGCCCGAGGTGTACCCGCTTGTCGTGAGCGGACATGTAACTCCCGGCGGTGCTGACAGTGGTGTACTGCGCCAGCCCGGACTCGCTCACGGCGCGGACCCGCGCCCCGATGCCGTCCCGGTTGCTCGCCGTACCCACCGTATTGACCAGAAGCCAGTTGTTCCCGTTGCCCTGATTGTGCAGCACCAGAGCCTTGCCGTCGAGGCAGTTTACGACGATGTCCAAAGAGCCGTCGTTGTCCAGATCCCCCACCGCGACGCCCCGTGCCGCCAGCCGCACGTTGAATACCTCGCCGCTCTGACCCGAGACGTCCTCGAACTTCCCGGCGATGTTGCGGAGCATCAGCATCGGCTCGAGATAGCGGATGTGCGGCTGGGTCAGCTCGATGTTGTCCATCACGTGGCTCTGGGCGACGAACAGGTCCTTCCAGCCGTCATTGTCATAGTCCATGAACTCGGTGCCCCAACCCGAGTGCATCCGCGTGATCCGCCCCAGGTTGGTCGGGTCCGTGACGTATTCGAACCGGCCCTTGTGGTTTCGGAACAGCGCGTATTTCTGGTTGGCAAGATCGCCGATGAAGACGTCCGGCCAGCCGTCGTTGTCGAAGTCCTCGAAGTTCACGCCCATCCCGGAAAACGTGTTGCCGTCGCCGTCGTAGGCCAGGCCGGCCGTGAGCGCCACCTCCTCGAACGTGCCGTCGTGCTTGTTGCGGAACAACTGCTCGGGGGTGGCGTCGATGGCCACCAGGATGTCCGGCCAGCCGTCGTTGTCGAAGTCGCTGAAGGCGATGCCGAGCCCCTTGCCCGGCGCCCGGCCGAACCCGGACCTCTCGGTGACATCCGTGAACGTGCCGTCGCCGTTGTTGTGGAACACCAGGTGCGCGACAGGCTCAAACTGGTCCGGGTGGCAGTAAGCCCGATGGCCCGGCTTCCGCTCGCCGCAGTACGGGTTGTTCGACAGGTCCCATTCCATGTAACGGGAGACGATCAGGTCCAGGCGCCCGTCCCGATCGTAATCGACAAAACAGGCGCTGGCCGACCAGCCGCCGCCCGCGACCCCGGCCTTCTCCGTCACGTCGGTAAATGTGCCGTCCCCGTTGTTGTGATACAGAATGTTGCGGCCGAAGTTAGTAACATAGATGTCGGGACGGCCGTCATTGTCGTAGTCCCCGATGGCGACGCCCATGCCGTAGGAATGGCCGCGCACCCCCGCCCTTTGCGTCACGTCGGTGAACGTGCCGTCGCGGTTGTTGCGGTACAGGCGATTCCAGAACTTCGGGTCGGACTTGTCGGGCGCCTTGCCCGGCGGCATCGGATCGTCGAGCTTGGCGCCATTCACGAAGTACAAGTCCGGCCACCCGTCGCCGTCGTAGTCGAACATTGCCACGCCGCCGACCATGGTTTCGATGAGGTATTTCTGCGACGTGCGGCTCGACAGGCACTCGAAGTTCACGCCGGAGCGGGCGGTGACGTCGGCAAACACGGGCAACCGCGGCGCTTGCGCAAACGCCCTCGCCCCGAGGAGCGACAGGAGGAACGAGCGGCGGTTCACGGGTTCACCTCCTCGGCCGCCTGGGGCTTGCCGCGGGGCTTCTGCGCATCTCCGCCCACCACCGTCCGTCCGGCCTTCTCCTTGGCTTTGAGCTGCTGGAACATGTCCATGGCGCGCGCTGCCTCCTGCTCTTTGCCGGCTTTCCGATAGGTGAGACCGAGGCGATAGTGTGGCGTCGGGTCGTCGGGCGCGATCTCGACGACTTTCTGAAGGTGGGTGAGCGCCTTCTCATACTCGCCCTGCGCGCTGTAGATCCGCTCCAATCCCAGGTGCGCCTCCGCCATGGTGGGATCGAACTTCACCGCTTCGAGATAGTACTTCTCCGCCTCCTCATTGTTGCCCAGCGTGTAGTGAATGTCGGCAATCTCGTATAAAGCCGGCGGATAGTTCGGTGTCAGCTTCAGCTCCGCCTGAAGCTCCGGCAATGCCTCCTCGTGCCGCTCCCGGCGCCAGAGGAGGTTCCCCATGAGGAAATGAACGTTGGGTAAACGCGGGTTGATTTCGAGCGCCCGGCGGTATTCCCGCAGCGCATCCTCGTCCTTGTCAATGGCGTCGAAGTACTGACCCTGTACCTGGTGCGCTCGATAGGAATCCGGCGCGGTATCCGTGATCCACAGCGACGCCAGATAGGACAGGATCTGATAGTACTCCCCCAGCGTGTACACCTTTTCGGCCGAGTCCGGTGCGGGCTGGAGCGCGTGCACGAGGTTTCGATAGCGGTCCAATTCCCGTTTGACCCGCTCGCCTGACGGCGGCGAATAGAGGAGCGAGAGAGAGCCGCTGACAGGCTCGTAGCCGTCGACCGGAGGCGGCGGGAGCGACTTGCCCTGCGACTGCTCGCTCACCCAGCGCACCCGCTCCTGGAGACGATCGTTCGACGGCTGTTTTTCGGCCGCACGGGTGTATTCGATCTTGGCTGTTTCCCAATTCCGCTGCGCTTCGTAGAAATGCCCCCGGGCCAGGTCCGAGTAGAAGGTCCCGGAGTGCTCCTTCTGCAACTGCTGGAACGCGCGGTTGGCCATTTGCGCGTAGGACTTGCTCAAGTGGTAGTGGATATCCTGGTCGAATTCGGAGGCCAGCGCGGCTTGTTCCAGGTGGCCGGTCGCCTCGGCGTAGTCCGCCGTTGCGTAGCACACGTAGCCCAGGTATGAGTGAATCTCCGTGTTTCGCGGGTCCAGGCGTTCGGCATGCTTGAGGTGCTTGAGCGCGTTCGGATAGTCGCGGTCACGGAATGCCATGACGCCAAGGAAGAAATAAGGGCCGGCCAAGTCGGGCTTCAGCGCGATCGCCTTCTCGAAGGCAGCCTTCGCCGGAGCGGTTCGCTGCTCGAAATAGTAGAGCATGCCGAGATTGGAGTGAGCCTCCGCCATGTCGGGGCGCAACTTGACAATGCGCTCGTACCGTTCGGCGGCGGTCTTGTAGTCGCCGGCGGCCTGTGCCTTGCGCGCCTCGTTGTAAAGGGGCACCAGTGGGTCCTGCCTGCCTCCGGCCGGGGGCGCTTGCGCGGCAACCGCAACCGCCCAAACGCAAGCCGACAGGCCCAACGCCGGCACCGGGCCAAAGCGCGACAATGTACCTCTCCTCTCCCTCAATCTCCAGGTTAATTCCGCCCGCCGGGTCGCGCAATCGCCGGAATACGGTGACAGGCTAGGCTGACCCCGTTTCTGGTAGTCTCTTCCTCCATGAGAGCAGCTATCGCAGTTCTCGCATTCGCCGCCTCGTCGCTGCCCGCGGCCCAGTGGATCTGGACGGGCGAAGCGGTTCTTAATCCGAAGAACCGGTTCACCTATTTCCGCAGGGTCGTCGAGCTGGGAAGCGTGCCGCGTGACGCCACCCTCCTCGTAGCCGCCGACAGCAACGCGCGGGTCTGGATCAACGGCCACGTCGTACGTCGGAAGGTGACGCGGTACCACGAAGACCGGATCACCGCCGAGGCGATCCACGCCGCGCCGTACTTGCGCCCTGGCAGGAATGTCGTCGTCGTGCTGCATCACAATTGGGGACCAATCGTCACCTTTCAGCGGTCGGCCAACCGGCACGCCGGGCTGTACGTCGATAGCTCGTGGCTCGCGAGCGATTCCTCCTGGCGGTGGACCACCGCGCCGGAGTTCCTCCCGCACGACCGCCAGGTCGTCGGCGTCATCGGCGACCAGCGCATCCGCTATCCGCAGATCATCGACGGGCGCAAGATGCTGGACGGAAACGTCCACGATCCGGGGTTCGATGACCGCAACTGGAAGCCGGCGGCGCCGGCAACAAACGGTCCCTGGCCGGCGGCGCCGCCGCGCGTGGAAACGCCGGGCCAGCGGGAGTTTCCAGTTGCCCCGCAGACGGTGCTCGCGGCCGGCGCCCTGGAGCCTACCACGCCGGTGTCGGACGACCCGCTTTCGATCGCGCCCCGAATCCGAACGGCGAAATACCATCCCCAGGAACGCGCCCACGCCGAGGCCAACGAGCTCATCAACGGCAGACCCGCGACGATCGAAGGCGCGGCCGGAGAGTCGCGTTACGTCACCTTCGAGTTCCACCGGCCAGTGCACGGTTACCCTTTCCTGGAGCTGCAAAGCTCCGCGCCCGGAACCGTGATCGACTTCGGCTATGGCGAACTCGCGCGCTCCCAGTACAGCGGCGAGATGCACGCCGGCGCGAACGGCTGGGTGAATCCCGAAGGAGTCGTCGGACCAGGCTATGCGGACCGCTACATCACCCGCGCCGGGCTCCAGTCGATCGAACTGCCGGACGAGCGCACCGCGCGCTGGCTGAGCGTCCAGGTGCACTTCCCGGCCGCGGGCCGCGTGGTCCTGAGGAAAGCGGGCATGGTGAAGTCGCAGTACCCCATTCGGCTGCTCGGCAGCTTCGACTGCGGCGACGAGCGCATCCGGCAGATCGTCAAGCTCGGCCTGATCCACGCCGAGGTCACCATGAGCGATGTGTACGTCGACACCCCGGGACGTGAAGACGGGCAGTGGATCGAAGACTCGCGCGTCCGCGCGGTGCTGGCCGCCCGGTGGTTCGGCGACGCGAAACTCCGCCAGGTGCTGCTCCGGCATTATGCCGAAAGCCAGGGAAAGGACGGTGGATTCCACCCCTTCCCGCCCAGCAACTTCCCCGCCTATCCAGCCACCTACGACTGGAGCGTGCAGTGGGCAGCCATGCTCTACGACGACTACTATTGGACCGGCCAAACCGGACTCATCGAGCGCTACTGGGACACCCTCGAGAGGTACTGGAAGAACGTGCTGTCTCGCGTGGGCGAGGACGGCATCTTCCGTACCCGGCATGTGCTGGCCGACATTCGCGTCGGCGTGCACCCGGAGAGCGATGAGCAGTCCAGCGGCATCGTCACGCCGTTCATGATCGAGCGGCTGCGCTGGTCGGCGGAGATGGCCGGCGCCATCGGCCGCAAGGAGCAGGCGTCGGCCTGGCGAGCCGCAGCCGCCAAGATGTCGGAGGCCTTTCGCGCGCGCCATATGCTGCCGCCGGCGGCCGGCGAGCCCGCGCGAGTCGGCGACCGGCTGGATACGCACAACCTCGCCGCTACTCGCGGCGTCAGCCAGGCCGGACAGGTGAATGCGATTCTCGCCGGCCTGATTGCCGGCGACGCGGCGCGGGCCCTGCTCAACTTCGCCTTCCCCGATCCGGAGGGCTCGCCGCCGGAAGGCGTCACTCGATGGAACAATCCGACCTTCGCCTACCGGTCCCTGCGCAGTCTGTCGGACAACGGCTTCACGCGGCGTGCGGTTGCGCACCTGCTCGAGCGCTACGCGCCGTATCTGCCCGATCATCCCCGAAACCCCGTACGGCTGGCGCTGCATGGACCGTACGGCGGGCCGCTGCCCGAATACTTCGTCAGCCGCGAAGATCTCGGGTTGAAGCCGGGAGAGCCGAACACCGCTCAGCCCAAAGACGACACCGGCTCGCACGGCTGGGGCGCCGTCCCTCTGCTTTGGCTGCACGATTCCCTGCTGGGCGTGCGCCTCGTCGAGCCCGGCGGTGCGAAACTCCGGATTGCCCCCGAGGACGGCGGCCTGCCGTATGTTTCCGGACACACCATGACCCCGAAAGGGCTGGTCTGGGTGCACTGGGAGCCGCAAGAGTGGCAACTCGAGGTGCGCATCCCGAGCGGTGTGTCTGCCGAGGTGGTAATGCCGGAGGTGGCCGCCAGCAAGCGAGTCGAGGTGGCGCGTTCGGCCGGGAAAGCGGAGCGAACGGGGGAGAGGAGCTTTCAAATCGAGGGCGGCGGGGAGTTTGCGTTTGCCGCCTGGTCGACATTCACTCACTGAACCATCAACATCACGATTCTATCGATCAGCGCGCGGATCTCGGAAGCTTGGGACCGGTAGTTGTTCGCCAGAATCGAAAACGCCAGCTCCTCGCCCGATTTCGAAACTGCGTACCCCGAGAGCGCGCTGACGTGCGCCAGCGTTCCGGTCTTCGCACGAATCTGCGCGCCGCCGGCCATGCCCTGAAACCGCTCGCTCAAGGTCCCATCCTCGCCTCCCGCCGGCAGCGACTCCAGCCATGCCTGGCCATGCGCCGAGGACCGCATCCTGAGCAGAAGCTTCACCACCGCCGCCGGGCTGACCAGGTTCAAGCGGGAGAGCCCGGAGCCGTCATGGAACTCGTACTCTTGCTCTCCGATCCCCGCCTCGGCCAGAAATGCGCGCAGCTCGTCCAGGCTCTTGTCGAGACCGCCGCCATTCCCGCCGGCATAGCCCACCTCGCGCAGCACCAGTTCCGCGTAGAGGTTCTGGCTGGCCTTGTGGACGATCTTGAGCACCTCCGCCAGCGGCGGAGATACTCGGACGGCGAGTTCGACACTCGAGCGCGTGCCGGCGTCCCCCGGCGGGTCGGCTGCTCCGGGCGGAAAGCGGTGCTCCGCCACCGCACGGCCCGCGATGGACACTCCTCGCCGTACCAGCGCATCGTAGAGCGCGTGGGCCGCGAAGAGCGCAGGATCGTGCGCGGCCAGCCGCATCGTGCGGCCCGGGTCGCGAAACCCGACGCCGCCCCGCAGGCGGACTTGCCGTCCGCCGGGCAGCCTGGCTACTGCAATCTTCCCTTCAGTTCGCGCGGTCGTCGTCACCCGGTTGTCGATTGCATAGAACTCGATCGGCGGGGAGAGGCGGACCGTGGCCGGCAGTCCCAGCGCCTTGCCCGGGCGCAGGGTCAGGGAGATCGCGTTGTCGTTCAGGATCAGCGCGCTCACCGGTGCTCCGTAGTCCCACGCCAGATCATCCTGCGACCAACCCTCAGCGAACGGCTCCCAGGGGTAGCGAGTGTCATCTCCGATGATGCCGCCCTCGATGCGCCGCACGCGGCGCGCCGCCACCTCCCCGGCCAGTTCCTCGATAGCGCGCATCGGCTCGCCGGCGATCGGACCCTTCGTGTAGGGGATCTCCCGCGCGGACATGGTTGGATCGCCGCCACCCACCAGTCGCAAGTCGCCGCGCACCAATCCCGATTCATCAGGAGGCTGCCCGGCGGTCACCTTGGTCATGAAGCGGTAATCAGGCCCAAGCCGCTCGAGCGCCAGCGCCGCAGTGAACAATTTCGTATTGGACGCCGGCGTGAACAACTGATCGCTGTTCCGTTCGAAGATGACCTCGCCGGAGGGCGCCCGGACGACGCGAATCCCCCAAACCGCTTTCCGGGCCGCGGGCGAGGCGGCCAGTGTCTTTTCGATCCGCTCACCGAGATCGGCCGCCGCCGACCAATGTGCGCTTAGCAGCAGCGCGGCCACACAGGCGCGCGCCATGCCCGTCGCGAGGAGAAGCCTCGAGAACGCAGGCGAGATCGCCTGAGCCGTCTCACGTAGCATGCGAGCTTTACCCATCCGCCGGGAAGCCGGGATTATACTGCAAGACATGAGGCGGAGCCTGCTCTC
>CAZACK010000147.1:1723-11573 GCA_964483455.1 uncultured Solibacteraceae bacterium | reverse complement strand
CCGTCCATGAACTTCTTGATGTTCTCGTGGATCATCGTGTGGTGGGTGATCTTGTCCACCCACTCGCGCAACTCGCCTTCGGTGGGCAGTTCTCCGTGCAAGATCAGGTAGGCCACCTCCAGGAAGCTGCACTTTTCCGCCAGCGCCTCGATCGGGTAGCCGCGGTACCGCAGGATACCCCGGTCCCCATCGATGTAGGTTACGGCGCTCTGGCAGGAAGCGGTGTTCATGAACGCCGGGTCGTAGCTCATGACCCCGAAGTCCTCCGGGTCCTTCTTGATCTGCCGCAGATCCATGGCCCGGATGTTCCCCTTGAACAGGGGAAGGGTGTAGGTCTTCTGGGTGCGATTGTCGGTTACTGTGAGAGTCTCATTGTTTTCCATGAGTTCTGCTCTCCTGGTTGAGAGTAACATGAAGTGGTTGAAGGGTCTTGGCCAGGCTCGCGGGCGCAAGCCGTGAGCCATTCGGGTGAGCGAAGAGAGGTTCGGCGAGATGCGGCCGGCCGGCGGATGCCGCCGGGACCGAGATGCGAAGGTGCCCGGAACGCCTGGGGCCGCTATACTTCATTCCATGTAGTTTGCTGTTCTCCACCGGAGCACGCCCCGGAGAGAAATATACCCGCCCATCGCCGAGCACGTCAACTTCCAAAAAGATCCTTTTATCTTCAGTAAGATGAACGGCCCGCATCCTCACCCCGCCGGTGAAACCCCTCGCCATTTGGCGCACCCTTGGGTGAAATGGACCCCGCGCGGGGAATTGCGCTTCCCTCTGGCAAGGGTTTGCCCGGTCAGGCATCCCCGCGGGGAGGCTGAACACGGGCCGTGGTAATCTCAGGCCATGGACGTCGAGCGAACCATGGAGTTCATCCTTGACACGCAGGCCAAGACCGAAGTCCGGATGGAGCGCCTGACAACGCGCATGGACGGGATCACCAAGATCGTCCGGACCGGGATGAAGATGCTCGTCCGGCTGGGAGAAGACCAGCAGAAGATCCGCCAAGACCTGCGGGCGCTCGCGGTCTTGCACAGGGAACTGGCGGCCGCCCAGAAACGAACGGAACACACGCTCCAGGCCTTTATTCAATCTCTCCAGAAAGGCGGGAACGGGCGGCGGCCTTCTCCCGGTTGACGGTCCACAGGTCGCAGATGCTTCGCAGGTCGAAGTCAGGGTCGTTCGCGGAGGAGAGCTTCAGCATGCGGCCCAGCCCGAAAGCACGGCCGCCGCTCCAGTCAGCAATTCCCTCCGGGTCGGTACGTGTCCTCTTTCTGACACAGATCACCTTGGAGAGGTGATGCCCCGCGCCTGCTCTGCTCTGCCCTGCCTATGGACACCGCCGCCCTTCCCCGTTATGCTGAAGCTGTGAACGCCGCACTGCTTGCCCTTGGATTTGTGCCCGCGGGCCTGCTGGTGGCTCAGCAGTCCGCGAAACAGTACTCGCTGGCTACCTACGACGTCAACGGCCGGCGCATCGAAGGAGCCGGCTGGTCGGAGTTGAAGACTCCGACGTTCCAGCAATCGAACCGGTCGATGCGCAACATCAACGGCCGGGTGGTGCCGTCCGAGTCCGTTCAAGAGCGGGTTCTCTTCCAAAGCGCAACCGAGCGGATCGTCGAACGCACGGTGCAGCGATACGATTACGAAGGCCGTCCGCTGCCGCTCGAGAAACTCCGGATCGAAGGCCGCAAGAATCGCGACGGCAGCGAGAGCATTGTCACCACCCTCTCCCTTCAGGACCTGCAAGGGCGAACGGAGGTGCGCGAGCGCCGCAGCACGAACGTCGTCAAATCGGCGAACGGGGAAAGCTCCTCGACGGTGGTGGAACGCCTCGTCGCCGGCGGCTTCGAAGTCGTCGAGCGGGTTCGCGCCGTCGAGTCGCGCGGTGAGGGGCGCCTCCACCGCGACACGGTCGTCCAGCGCAAGGACCTCAACGGGCGATTCCAGGACTCCACACGCGAGATCATCGATCGCGTCAAGCAGCCAGGGGTCACCACCGAAACGAAGACCGCCTACGAGGTGATCGGCGGCGGCTCGCTTCAGCCCGCCATGCAGACCGTGAACCGTACCCGTGCGCTGGGGAACAACGCCGAAGTCGAGGAGATCGCGATCCACACGCCATGGGCGGCCGGCAAGACCGCCGGAGGCGCGCCGCAATTGCAGCTCAGCGAGCAGTGGCTGGTCGAACGGAAGCCGGGTCCGGGCAACACCGTAGTCGAATCCTCCAGCGTTGCCAAACCAACCCTCGACACTCCGACCCGCATGAGCGCGTATCAGAAGATCTCGGAGACCGTTTGCAGCGGCGTGTGCAAGTCGGAAGAGAAGTGACCGCCTTGCCGGGCGTCGCCCTTCAGCCCGGTCGAAAGAATTGTGGCGACCAATGATCCGTTTCCCCGGCAGCTTCTTCCTGCAAAACCTGATCGAGCGCCGCGCGCTGCTGTTCCAGATGGTGCGCCGCGATTTCCAGAAACGCTTCGTCGGCTCGGCCGCCGGCTGGGTCTGGGGAGTCATTCACCCGCTGGTTCTCCTCTTCGCCTGGACCTTCGTATTTGACTGGTGCCTCAAAGTCCGGCTGGGCGAACGCGAAGTCACGCAGAACTATCCGCTCTACCTGTTCGCCGGCTTCCTGCCCTGGCTTCTGTTCCAGGATACGGTGCAGCGCTCGGCCACCTCTCTGGTGGAGCAGGCGGACCTCATTAGGAAGACCGTCTTCCCGAGCGAGGTGGCGCCGGTCGCCGTCTTCTTGTCCTCGCTGATGCATCACGCCATCGGTCTGGCGCTGGTCGTTGCCGCCATTGCGCTTTGGCTGAACCACTTCGGCGTGATGGTTGTGTTTTTGCCGCTGTACATCGTCTTTCTGGGCCTGTTCGCCGTCGGTGTCGGCTGGATCGCCGCGGCGTTCCAGGTCTATCTCCGCGATACGGCCCAGGTGCTCACGATTCTGCTCACGTTATGGTTCTGGATCACCCCGATCTTCATTCCGGAGCGCCAATACCCCGGGCGGCTGCGGTTCCTGATCGACGCCAATCCGATGGCGTACATCGTTCGCGCGTACAGAGAACGCCTTCTCACTTACCGGCTCCCCGACTGGCAGGAACTGGCGGTGGTGGGGCTGTCGGGCATCTCGGTTTTTTTCATCGGCGGCTTGTGCTTCCGGTTCCTCAAGCGAGGCTTCGCCGACGTCCTGTGAGTCGAGGCTGTCCCCCATTTGCGTTACCCTAGCTGTTTATGGTGCTCAAGAGTTGTCTCTGCGTCCTCGCGGCCGCCGTCTGCCTAGCCGGCGAAACCAGGCTCGGCAAGCCGCTCGAGCTGAAGGAAACCGTGTCGATCCAGGCCCTGATGACCCAGCCTGAGAATTACGCCGGCAGGCTTGTTCAAGTGAAGGGCAAGGTATCGGCTGTGTGCCAGAAGATGGGCTGCTGGATGCAGCTCGCCGGCGATGGCGAATACTCCGTGCGGATCAAGGTGAAGGACGGCGAGATCGTCTTCCCGAAGGAAGCCGTGGGCCGGATGGCGATCGCCGAAGGCACCTTCGTCAAGACTGCGGAAGCCGGCTACCAGATCCGCGGCGCCGGCGCCGTTCTGCTCGACTGAGCCCGCCATGAATCTCACCCGCCGCGCAATCCTCGCCGGGGCTGCCTCTCCCCTGTTGGCCAAGAAGAAGGAAACGCCGCCGCGCCCCAACATCCTGGTGATTCTGGCCGACGACCTGGCCGCCTGGATGCTGGGCTGCTACGGCAACCGGGAGATTCACACGCCGAACATCGACCTGCTGGCCCGCTCCGGCGTCCGCTTCCTCAACAACTTCGTCTGCACCCCGATCTGCTCGGCCAGCCGCGCTACCCTGTTCACCGGGCGCGTGCCGCGCCAGCACGGAATCCACGACTACCTCAGCGACAAGCCCATCGAGGATCCGCCGCAAGGCCAGATCGAGCCGCCGTCGTTCTCCGGCGAGACCATGGTTTCGGACCTGCTGGCCGGAGCCGGCTACCACTGCGGCTATGTCGGCAAGTGGCACATGGGCCAGGATCAAAAGCCCCAGCACGGCTACCGGTATTGGTACACCATGCTCGGCGGGTCGAGCCCATACCAGGATCCGAAGATGAGCCGGAACGGCGAAATCGTTCAGGAGAAGGGCTACCTGGCGGACCTCATCACCCGGAACGCGGTCCAGTTCATCGACGAGCAGAAACAGGGCCAGCCGTTCTTCCTCGTCGCCAGCCACTTCAACCCGCACGTGCCCTACGACGGCCACCCGCAGAAGTACTACGACATGTACGCGAGCACCACCTTCGAAACCACCGGCTGGGAGCCGCCGGCGCCCAACGCCTTGCGGGAGAAGGAGTATCTCTCGGACATTGTCGGCAACCTGCGGCGCTGCGCCGCCGCCGTCACCGCGCTCGATGACCAGATTCCTCCGCTGCTGGCCGCCCTCGACCGCCGCAGTCTCCGCGACAACACCCTCGTGATCTTCACCGGCGACAACGGCTTCCTGCTCGGCCGCCACGGGCTCTGGAGCAAAGGCCACGCCTCCGACCCGATCAACATGTATGAGGAGGTCATCCGCACTCCGATGCTCTGGCACTGGCGCGGCAAGATCCCGGTGGAGGCCACGCGGCCGGAGCTGGTGAGCTTCTACGATTTTGTGCCGTCGGTCTGCGAACTGGCCGGCGCCGCCATCCCCGCCGGCCGCAACCTCTGCGGGCGAAGCTATGTGCCGCTGGCCATGAACAAGCCGTTGCCCAAGAAGGAGCCCTGGGCGAACCTTGTCTTCGGGCACTTCCGCAACACGGAGATGGCGCGGGACAACCGCTTCAAGCTGGTGCTGCGCAATGAAGGGGAAGGGCCCAACGAGTTGTTCGACCTGAGCAACGACCCCCGCGAGAAGGTGAATCACTACGACAATTCGCAGTACATCACCGTTCGCGATCGCCTGGCCCGCGCGCTGGAGAACTGGCGCAAGAAGTACGGGTAGTGCTGGGTGGCGCAGGTCTCCAGCCTGCCGCGTCGGCACTCATGCCGATGCACGCGAGGCTAGGGCTTCGCCCGCCGCTTCGGCCACTGCGTCCAGTGCCTCGGGCAGAGCCTTCCAGCGTTCCTCGCCGACGGCCCCTCGAAGCCGTTTCTCCGCCATCTCCCAATGGCGCTGCGCCAAAGAGAGCACGCGCTTCCCCTCGGGGCTCAGTTGGAGGCGCCGCTCCCGCCGGTCATCGCCGGAGCCGCTGAAAATCAGGCCCTGCTTCTCCAGAGTCCGCAGGGTGCGTGTCAGCGTCGTGCTGTCCAGGCCAAGCACCTTTCCGAGGCGGGTCTGGATCACCGGTTCGAGACGCCCGAGGGTCTGTAGAATCGTGTACTGCGTGGCCCGCAACCCGCAGGCGCTCAATTCCTCGTCATAAAGTCGAGTCACTGCCCTGGCGGCTCTTCGAATGGTCGCGCAGGCGCAATGCAGCACCGGCGGCTTCCTTGCTCCGCTGCCCAGGTTCAGCCCCACCCCAAGTCATATGTACCTACATGGAGTCCATCTGTCAAGTCCTGAAGGGCAGTCTGAGAATACCGCCTCCCTCCGCCCACTACTCCTTTGAGCGCCCCGATGGTCGTGTATCGACATCCGCCGGACGAGGAGGATCTCGTCAATCTCGTCGAGTGGCGCGCGGCGCTGATTCGCGATCCCGTGCGCCGCTTGCGATACTTGCGCCGGAGAAGCGGCCTTGGCCCGGCACCCGTTCGGCGCCCACGGAGATGGCGAAATGTGTCGAAAGCGTCGGGTCTGGCGCTGCTGTTCCTCGTTCCACACTCGCCGCATTCCGACGCCAACGCGCCGATGAGGCGGCCGCCTCGCGCGCCGCAAGTGTCGCCGGATCGTGGCCCCGACGCCTGGCTTGTGGAGAAGACCAAGGATGTTGAGACCTACAGCAACGGGCTTCGCATCGAGAACTTGTACGCCGTGAGCCACCGGCCGCGAGCCTACAAGGCGCTGCCGGCACGCGGCGGCGAGCCGGTTCCGCGGTTCCGCCCCGCCGGCATCGTGTTCCACACCACCGAAAGCCACCTGCCTCCGTTCGATCCGGAGCGGACGCCGGAACTGAAGCGGGCCGGGCGCGATCTGCTCCGCTACGTGCGGGAGAACCGTTCCTACCACTACCTCATCGACCGTTTTGGCCGTGTCTGGCGCGTCGTGCGGGAATCCGACGCCGCCAGCCACGCGGGCTGGTCGGTGTGGGCCGACGAAGAGTGGACTTACATCAACCTCAACGACAGCTTCCTGGCAGTGGCCTTCGAAGCCTCCAGCGGCGCGCCAACCGTGGCGAATCCCGCCCAGATCCACTCCGGCCGGGTGCTCACCGAGATGCTCCGGGCCAGGTACGGCATTTCCGCCGCCAACTGCGTCACCCACGCCCAGGTTTCCGTGAACCCGCGGAACCACCACATCGGATATCACACCGACTGGACCTCGGGATTTCCGTTCGCCGCGCTTGGACTGCCGGACAACTACGCGCTGCCGGCGCCGAGTCTTATCCTGTTCGGGTTCACCACGGGTTCGGCGCCGCCGGTCTCCGGCTCGCAAGGAATCTGGAGCGGCGTCCGCGCCGCCGAGCGGCAGATCCAGTCGGAGGCCGCGCTTCGGGAATTGTCTCCTGCCCGCTACCGGGCCATGCTTCGCCAGAGATATCGACAGACCCTCGCGGCTCTGGAACGCCGCGAGGCCGTACAGGAGGGTTTGCCATGAAGAGCAAGAATACAGACCACCAGCCGACATCGGCGCTCGGCCTCGACGTCGGCACCAGCCGGATCGCCATCGCCGCGAAGGACGGAGACGAGTTTGTCTTCCGCTCGCGCCGCAACGCGTTCGTCGCCGTTCCGTTCTCGAAGATGACCGAGAGAATGCTGGCACGGGAGCGGGTGCCTCACGTGACCCGGAACGGCGACATCCTCGTCTACGGCGACGAGTCGGAACCGTTCGCCGATCTCTTCCACCTCGAAACCAGGCGTCCGATGAGCCGCGGCGTGCTCAACCCGGATGAACCGGACGGCCCGCTGCTCATCCGCACCCTCATCGAGGCGCTGGCGGGGGACGACGACCGGCGCCGCACCCGGCTTTGCTTCAGCGTCCCCGCTCCGGCACTCGACGGCGATGGCGCCATCACCTTCCACGAAGCCGCGCTGCGGCAGCTTCTGGAGGAGCTCGGCTACGACGCCATGAGCATCAACGAGGGTCTTGCCGTCATCTACTCCGAACTCGATCGTTCCAACTACACCGGGCTCGGCGTCAGCTTCGGCGGCGGCCTCTGCAATGTTTGCCTGGCCTACCTGTCGGCGCCCCTGTTCAGTTTCAGCGTGTCGAAGGCCGGCGATTTCATCGATTGCGCAGCCGCCGCCGTGTCCGGAGAGCTGGCGACCCGCGTCCGGATCACCAAGGAGCAATCGTTCGCCTTCAACGGCAACTTCGCGGACAAGATGCGCCAGGCGATCGGGGTCTACTACAACGAGATGATCCAGGCAGTGGTGGCGGGGTTGGAGACGGCTTTCTCCAACTCGCTGAACGTGCCGAAAATCGGCCGGCCCATCCCGGTGGTGCTGAGCGGCGGCAGCGCGCTGCCCGCGGGTTTCCGCGACCGCTTCGAGAAGAAGCTGCGGGAGACGGAGCTGCCGGTGCCGATCTCGGAGGTGATCCTGGCGGCGGATCCGCTGAACGCCACCGCCAAGGGAGCGCTGGTGGCGGCGCTGTGCGACATCGGGTAGAGAGTGACGGGGAATTCACCACAGAGTCACAGAGGGCACAGAGGTCTCTGTGTTCCCTGTGGCTCTGTGGTTAAGAGCACTGTCCGGCAAGGCCTGCTGCTGTCGGTGGCGCTCTGTCCGCCGTTTGTGTCGGCCAGCCTGATCCTCGACGAACACCTCCCGCCGGGCGTGATCGGTCTTGCCAAGCCGGCCGTCATCCTCACCCTCCACGGGCCGAACGATGACACCGTCTCCGGCTGCGTCGGCTGGGACGGGTTCACCGACATCATCGGCCCCGACGCCTGCGCCGGCACGGGTTCCACGGGCGGCGGCGAGATGAACGGCGCTTCCCAAACGCTGACCCTCGCGCTCGGCGATGCCGGCATCACCTCCGCCGACAGTTTCGCGGTGTTCTTCCAGCCGAGCGAAAGCCACAACAGCACCCTGGTCCTTGACAACCTGGTTCTGCAAGTCTTCAGCGCCAATGGGACGGTCCTGTTTACTTCCGGCCCCTTCTTGAACGCGATCGTCGTCACCGAGGGCTTTCCCGGCCAACCGCTCGGATTCCTGTTCCGTCTTCCGGTGGAGGACTCGGAATCCGTGCCCGACGACCTCTTCACGAATCCGACGAACCGAATCGGCCTGTCGGCCACCGTCTCCGGCTCCTCCGGCGGGCCGGAGAAGTTCGGGGTCATCGCCTGGGATAGCCCTCCGGAACCGGCGCCGGAGCCGGCGCCGGTCTTCTTGGTCGCGGCGGCCCTCGCCGCCCTTTGGCTGCACCGCGCCCCCAAGCGTCCCCGAAATGAGGCAAGATGGGAAGAGCTGGGTTAGGCGGCTGATCCGGCCTGGAGACTGGGAACGCTCGACGCCTTTTGCCTGACCCAGGCGGACACACCCAATTCCGGGAGGTTTCCATGCAGGGCAACGGGGATGCAGAACGGCTCCGCGCAAGTCTCCGCGGGGAAGTCATCGCGCCGGGTGATGCGAACTACGATGACGCCCGCAAGGTCTACAACGGGATGATCAACCGGCGTCCACGGTTGATCGCGCGCTGCGCCGATGCGGCGGACGTGATTACCGCCGTGAATTTCGGGCGCGAACGCGGTCTGCTCGTGTCGGTGCGGGGGGGCGGGCACAATGCCGGAGGTCTGGGGGTCTGTGACGATGGCCTTGTCATTGACCTTTCGCGCATCCGGTATGTGCACGTTGATCCGGACACAAAGCTCGTCGGCGTCGGGGGAGGCAGCACCTGGGGGGATGTCGACCACGCCACCCACTCGTTCGGGCTTGCCGTACCCACGGGGGTCATCTCGACCACCGGCGTTGGAGGGCTCACGCTGGGCGGCGGGCTCGGGCATCTCACCCGCAAGTGCGGCTTGACGATCGACAACCTGGTCGCCGCTGACGTGGTGCTTGCCGACGGCCGCTTCGTGACCGCGAGCGCCGCGCGCAACGAAGATCTCCACTGGGGCCTGCGAGGGGGTGGAGGAAACTTCGGCGTGGTCACCTCCTTCGTGTTCCAGGCACACCCAATCCATACGGACTACGCCGGTCCGATGCTTTGGGAACTCGACCAGGCGCCGGAAGTGTTGCGATGGTACCGCGAGTTCCTGCCCCAGGCGCTGGACGACCTCAACGGTTTCTTCGCGTTCCTGACGGTGCCTCCGGGGCCGCCGTTCCCCAAGCATCTCCACAACCGGAAGATGTGCGGAGTCGTGTGGTGTTACACCGGCCCGCTGGAGAAAGCCGAGCAGGCGTTCCGTCCGATCCGCGGATTCCTGAAGCCCGCCCTGGACCTTGTCGGCCCACTGCCGCATCCGGTATTGCAGAGCATGTTCGACGCGCTCTATCCGCCGGGACTCCAGTGGTATTGGAAAGCGGATTTCGTGAACGAGCTGAGCGACGAGGCCGTACGCCTGCACACGGACCACGGCTCACGGCTGCCGACGATGCACTCGACCATGCACCTCTATCCGATCGACGGGGCGGCCCATCGCCTGGGCAAGAGCGACACGGCCTGGAGCTACCGGGACGCGCGCTGGGCCGAGGTCATCGTTGGAGTGGATCCGGATCCGGCGAACAACAGTCGCCTCATCGATTGGGCCAAGAACTATTGGGAAGCGCTCCATCCCTACTC
>CAZACK010000147.1:0-1623 GCA_964483455.1 uncultured Solibacteraceae bacterium | reverse complement strand
CAACCGCCCAACCGCTATAACTGAGTTATGCTCCTTCTGGACGGGGAATCCCTGACCATCGAGGACGTCCTGGAGGTTGCCGCGCGCGACGAGCCGGTCGGGATCGCGCCGGGCGCGATCGACAGGATGCTCCGCTCCCGCGCCGTCATCGAGCCGCTGGCGTCGGGGGAAGAGCCGGTCTATGGAGTCAACACCGGTGTCGGCCAGCTTGCCGACGTGCGCATCGCGGCCGACGATCTTGCGGCTCTCCAGCGCAACATCGTCCGTTCGCACGCCTGCGGCACTGGCGAACCGCTCAGCCGCGAAGAAGTCCGCGCGATGGTGCTGATCCGCGCGAACGCCCTGGCCAAAGGCTTTTCGGGCATTCGCCCGGCGGTGGCCGATCGACTCTGCGATCTGCTCAACGCCGGCGTCACGCCGATTGTGCCCTCGCGGGGCAGCGTCGGCGCCAGCGGCGACTTGGCGCCGCTGGCACACATCGCGCTCGTGCTGATCGGCGAAGGGGAGGCGGAATTCCGGGGCGCGCGCTGCCGCGGCGCGGAAGCGCTGCGCCTAGCCGGCATCGGGCCGCTGGTCCTCGCCGCCAAGGAAGGCGTGTCGTTGTTGAACGGCACGCAAGCAATGCTCGCCATCGGCTGCCTGGAATTGGCTGCCGCGGAGTCGCAGGCGGGTTCGGCCGACTTCCTCTGCGCGATGACCGTGGACGCGCTTCGCGGCACCCCGCGCGCCTTCGACCCGCGGCTGCACGCCGCCCGCCCCCATCCAGGGCAGGCTCTCAGCGCCGCCAACATAGCGCGGCTGCTCGAAGGCAGCGAGATCCGTGAGTCCCACCGCACCTGCCGCCGCGTGCAGGACGCCTACTCGCTCCGCTGTGCGCCGCAGGTCCACGGCGCCGTTCGCGACGCCCTTGCCGAGGCCCGCCGGGTCTTCACCATCGAGCTGAACTCCGCCACCGACAATCCGCTGGTGTTCGACGACGAGATTCTCTCCGGCGGCAATTTCCACGGCCAGCCGCTGGCGCTGGCGCTGGACTCGATGGCGGTCGCCCTGGCGGCGCTGGCCGGCGTCTCCGAGCGCCGCATCGACCGGCTGGTGAACCCGGCGCTCAACGAGGACCTGCCGCCCTTCCTCGCCGGACATGCCGGCCTCGAGTCCGGCTTCATGATGGCGCAGGTGACCGCCGCCGCCCTGGTAGCGGAAGTCCGGGTACTTGCCACTCCCGCGTCGCCCGGCTCGATCACCACCAGCGGCAACAAGGAAGACTTCGTCAGCATGGGGATGACCTCGGCGCTGAAGCTCAAGCAGGTCGTGATGTTGACCTGGCGTGTCCTGGCAATTGAAGCGCTCTGCGCCGCCCGTGCGCTCGATCTTCTGGCCCCGCTCCGCTCCAGCCCCGCGATCGAGGCCGTAAGGGAGAAGCTGTGGGCGATCTCCCCCAAGTGGGAAGTGGACCGGCCGCTCGCAGGAGACATCGAGGCTGTGGCGGCGTGGCTCGCCGGAGGGGAGCTGGCCGAGCCTCGCGCCTGAGCGGGCGCCTCCTACCCCGCCATCAAGTACCCCCGCGCCGCCAGCAGGCGTCCCGAGGCCCGGTGTCCTTCCTCCGACATCTCGTGCACGCCGGTC
>CAZACK010000146.1:0-11700 GCA_964483455.1 uncultured Solibacteraceae bacterium | reverse complement strand
TGCAAGCTCGGGTGGCCCGGCAGCAAAATTAGGCGCGCGTGTGCCTTGTAGCCGCATTGCGATGTAGGAGCAAGAGTGGAATCAGTCTCCGCAGCGAAGCGCCGCTGCGCAGTCAGGAGGTGTCACTGCTCGCCCTCCATCTGGACGATGGACGCGTACTCGTGGTCGATCAGGCTTTCTGGACGGCAGGATCCTGAGGGAACGCCTCCGGGTTGCTGGCGATACGAAAGGCCGCTCTGAATGTCGAAGTAGTTCCGGCAGCGGCTCTGGCTGGAACGCGCCTGTCTCTCAAACGCTGAAGGGTAAGCGCGATCGTGCACTCTGGGCAATCCTGCTCGCCTGCGGTCTTCGACGGCGCGAGGCGGTGAATCTGGTTGGCTACGATCACACCGCCCGGGCGACGACGAGGGTGAGGTCGTCGGCCTGTTCGCGGCCGCTGAACTCCTGCACGGACCGGATCAGGTTGGCGAGCAGCGCCGATACCGGCACGTCCCGGTTCGCCATCAGCACGTCGATCAGCCGCCCCTCGCCGAACTCTACCCCACGCTCGTCCCGAGCTTCGGTGACGCCGTCGGTGTAGACCGCCAGCAGATCGCCTGGCGCCAGATCCACCTCGCTGACCGAGCACTGCCAGGACGGAAATGCGCCGAGCACGGTGGCCGTCGGATCCAGGCGCTCCACGTGACCCGACGCGCGCAGCAGCACCGGTGGATTGTGACCGCAGTTGGCATAGCGAAGCAGGCGCGAGGAATCCTGGTAGTCGCCGAAGAACAGTGTGCAGTAATGCTCCGACGAGGTGGACTCGTACAGGCTTCGATTGGCGGATTGGAGGAGCCGCGGCAGGCCTTCGAGCGCCACAGCGTACTGGCTGCGCAGGTTGGCCTGTAACGTCGCCATCAGCAGCGCCGCCGCCATGCCTTTGCCGGATACGTCGGCCAGCACCAGGCCGGCTCTTCCCGAGCCGAAATCCAGGAAATCGTAATAGTCGCCGCCGACGGCGCGGGCCTGGATGCATCGCCCCGTGTAGTCCAGAGTCCGGAGCATGGGCGCCCTTTGCGGAAACAGGCGCGCCTGCACGTTCTTGGCGAGCTCCATTTCGTAGGCGGCGCGGCTCTCAAGCTGGATGCGCTCGGCCATGCGCTCCGCAAGCCGTATGCTCTCCATCGCCAGGCCGGCCTGGCCGGCGGCGGACGCCAGCAGCCGCATGTCTTCGCGCGAGTAGGCTTCCTCGGACAGGCGCTGGCCCAGCACAATCAGCCCCAAGAGCCGCCCGTCGCGAGCCAGCACGGGCACGAGGCATTCGGGCTTCAGAGCCGCCAGCGCGCCCAGGTTCTGGGAGTTTGGGTCGACCTCCCCAGGCCGGCCGTGACGCGCCAGGTCGGCCAGCGCCGGCGCCGTGACGTCAACCTGCCTCGCTTCCGGCGGGGCGTGCCCCGACGCCACTTCCAGGCCGCCGCCGGCGGCTTCCAAGTAGATAATCAGCGACGTGGGGTGAAGCGCCTCCCGCAAGTGCCGCTCCAGCAGCGATGCCAGCTCCTCCCGCGTCTGAATAGTGCGAGTCTTCTCGGTAAGTTCCTCGAGGATCTTGCGGGCGTCATAGGCGCCCCGGAAGAACGCCCGGTCGATGCGCCGCGAGACGTTGCGCTGGACCTTCGTAGTCACCCACGCCAGCAGCAGGCCGAACCACACGCCGGCGCCGATTCCGGCGGGAATGGCAAACTGTTGCCATTGTTTGAACACCCGCGAGATCAGCGCCACAAAAAGCCAGACGACGGCGACTGTCTCCAGTACGGTGAATATCTCGAAGCCCCGCCGGACAAGGATGTACCGGGCGCTGCGCTTGAGCAGAAGCGTGATGCCGAGAACCCGGTGCTTCACAACCGCATAGGCGAATGACAGCGGAATCAGAAAGAGGGCGGCCACGGAGGACACCCAGACCCAGAACGGCAGCCCGAAGAAGGGATTCCCGCCCCGCACGCCCCGCGCGATTCGCGCCAGAATCAGCAGCAGCACGGGAGCCATTCCGGCGACCACACCCCAAACAATCACTCGGATCTTTCGAGCCTCGGCAGCCGGCGCCTTCCACCCGTTCCAGACCAGCGACACCAGCGCCAGTCCAATGCCGCTCAGGCTGTATGTGGTCCCCGCGGCCCAAAAGCCTGCCCTCCGGTTGAGCCAGTAGGCCAGGTCGAGAAACGACGAGCGGCTGCCCGTAACCCACACGAGGACGGCGGCTGTCAGGGCCGCTGCGCCGCCTGCGCACAGGTAAACCCACTTCAGCCACGGCGCCCGGCGGTCCAGCGGCGAGCGCAGCGGGAACACCGAGAAGAAATACAGCAGGAACGCTACCGTCATCACGCCGAAGCCGTAGTGGAACGCCAGCAGGAATCCGCGAATCGACGAGTGGATGGCGCCCTCCGCCTCGAGCCCGCCTGGTTCCGGGGTGGCAATGAAGCCGGCGAACAGCAGCGCCAGCAGCCACGCGTTGCGGTCCCCCGGGCGAAGAAAAAGGACCGTCATGCCCACAACGAGAAACAGCAGCGGGTAGAAGCCGATGAGTTCGAGCGCCGTCGATTGAGTCCTGGACTGGGGCGCCAGCACTTGCAGGGGTGGCGACACTTTCGCCGCCAGTTCCATCGGACTGGGCGTTCCGGGGCGCTCGATGGTGAGACGGACTACATCTCCGCCGCGGGACCGCAAGACATGGTCGTAATACGGTTGGAACGAGGTCAGCGGCTTGCCGTTGACGGCGGTGATGCGGTCGCCGCGGCGAACGCCGGCCGCGCGGGCGGCGGAGTTCGGGTGAGCACGCGACACGCGAAGGGCTGCCTCCGCCTCCGAATAGGCGTAGTAGCCGATCCCGATGCCTCCCGGAGGCAGGCGGCGGATGTAGTACATCCAGAGAATGCTGTATGCCGTCGTGATCGCGGCAAACACGACCGCCAGGGACAACTGCACCGGACGTGGCCAGGAGGTGAAGCTCCGCATGTTCGGCAAGTATTCACGATTGTACGCTTCCTTCGGTGCCGTTACGCGCGAATGCCCGCAACGCGCGACGCCGGCGCGGCGTGCCGGCAGGAGGGAACAACACGGTCGTTACATTATGCCTGTGGAGCGGGGTTGGCCGACGCCCGATCACGGCGTATCCCGCGCCCGCTCGCCTGCACAGGCTCTACCTTGAGCGGGGACCACCATGACGAAGAAGAGCGGATGCCAAAATTCCGGTCCGAAGCCGAAGAGGCCAAATGGTGGGATGAACATCGCGAAGAAACGGCTCCGTGGATGGAGGACGCCGTGGCGGCGGGTCGGACCACCACGCTCGCCGCCGTTCTCGAACGGGCAAGGCAGCGCGCCGGGGCCACTCCGACGGTTTCGATCCGTATCGATCCTGACGACGTTTCGCGCGCCCGGACGCTGGCAGCGCGCAGAGGACTCCGATATCAAACGTACCTGAATATGCTGCTGCACGAAGCTCTCCAGCGTGAGGAGAAACGGCTGGCGGGCTAACCCGACTCTGCGTCCGCCGCGGCTGCGTGGTCTATCAGACGCCGTTTCAGTGCACACCCGCTTTCGCGATATAGCTGCCCAGCACCTTCATGTAATTCGCCCGGCTGAACGTGGACGGGTCGGCCACCGACCTGCGGCTCATGCTCCCCTGCATCTGGACGATGGACTCGTATTCGTGGTCGATCATCCACTGCTCGAGGTCGGCGAGCACCGTCTTGAGGTGATCGATGCCGTTCTTCAGCAGCGCCGAGGTCATCATCGCGACCCTCGCGCCGGCCATCATTGACTTCAGCACGTCCTGGGCGGTGTGCACGCCGCCGGTCACCGCCATGTCCGCCTTGATCTGGCCGTAAAGGGTCGCTACCCAGTGCAGGCGCAGCAGCAACTCATGGTGCGTGCTCAGGTGCAGGTTGGGCACCACCTCCAGGCTCTCCAGGTCGAAGTCGGGCTGGTAGAAACGGTTGAACAGCACCAGCCCGTCGGCGCCAGCCCGGTCCAGCTTCACTCCCATGTTCGCCATCGAACTGAAAAACGGCCCCAGCTTGACGGCCACCGGGATGCGCACGCTGGCTTTCACGTGCGACACCAGGCTGGTGTACATCTCCTCGACCTGCGCGCTGGTCAGCTCGGGGTCATTGGCGATGTAGAACACGTTCAGCTCGAGGGCGTCGGCGCCCGCCTGCTCCATCTCCTTGGCGTACTTGATCCAGCCGCCGGTCGAGACGCCGTTCAAGCTGGCGATCACGGGGATGTTGACCGCCTGTTTTGCTTTCCGGATGAGATCCAGGTACCCGTCCGGCCCGAGCGCGTAGGAGTGCAGGTCGGGGAAATACGACAAGGACTCGGCGAAGCTCTCGGTACCGTAGGACAGATACTCGTCGAGGGCCTCGCTCTCGACGACGATCTGCTCCTCGAACAGCGAGTGCAGCACCACCGCCGCCGCGCCGGCGTCCTCCATCCGCAGGAGGTTGCCGACGTGCTCGGTCAACGGCGAAGGGGAAACCACCAGCGGGTTCTTGAGCGGGATTCCGAGATAGGTAGTGGACAGGTCAGGCATTCTTGGCCACCTCTTCTTTCGTCTCTTCCTTCGGCGTTTCCGGCTTCGGCGGGCCTGCGCCGGGCTGGGATGCCAGGTGCTCGTACAGTCTCCAGCGCTTCTCGACATCCTCCTGGGCGAGCTTGAGCAGCGCCCTGGCGGCTTCCGGATTGCTGTGGGCGAGCATCGTGTAGCGGGTCTCGTTGTAAATGTACTTGTCGAGAGGCAGGGTCGGCGCCCGCGAGTCGAGCTGGAGCGGATTCTTGCCCTGCTTCACCAGATCCGGATTGTAGCGGTACATGGGCCAGTACGCCGATTGCACCGCTGCCTTCTGCTGGTCGAGGCCGTGTACAAGGTCGTAGCCGTGGGCAATGCAGTGGCTGTAAGCGATGATCAGCGACGGACCGTCGAACGCCTCGGCTTCGAGGAAGGCTTTCACCGTTTGCATGTCGTTGGCGCCCATGGCCACCTTGGCCACGTACGCGCTGCCGTAAGTCATCGCCATCATGCCCAGGTCCTTCTTGGGCTTCGGCTTGCCGCCGTAGGCGAACTTGGCGACCGCGCCGAGCGGCGTCGCCTTCGACATCTGGCCGCCGGTGTTCGAGTAGACCTCGGTGTCGAGGACAAGCAGGTTGACGTTGGCGCCGGAGGCAAGCACGTGATCGAGTCCGCCGTAGCCGATGTCGTACGCCCAGCCGTCGCCGCCGACGATCCACACACTCTTCTTCACGAGGTTGTCGGCGACGGCGATCAGGTCGTGCGCTTCAAGGGAATCGATTCCCCTGATCCGGTCTTTGAGCAAGGCCACTCGTTCGCGCTGGGCCTTGATGCCTTCCTCCGACGACTGGTCGGCGTTCAGCAGCGCCTCGACCAGCGCGTCGCCGATGTGCCCCGCCAGTTGCTTGAGCAACTGCTTCGCATAGACGTTCTGCGCGTCGATGGCCAGCCGGATACCCATGCCGAACTCGGCGTTGTCCTCGAACAGCGAGTTCGACCATGCCGGGCCGAGCCCCTTCTCGTTGACGCAGTAAGGCGTCGTCGGCAGGTTGCCGCCGTAAATCGACGAGCAGCCGGTGGCGTTGCCGATGATGGTCCGGTCGCCGAACAGCCTCGTGAGCAGCCCGATGTACGGGGTCTCGCCGCAGCCGGCGCAGGCGCCCGAGAACTCGAACAGCGGCTGCATGAGCTGGTTGTCCTTCACCTGCGACGGGCTGATCGCTCCACGATCCATTTCCGGCAGCTTCAGGAAGAAGTCCCAGTTGGCCCGTTCCTGCTCGCGGATCGGCGGCTGCGGGGCCATGTTGATCGCCTTGTGCTTCACCTCGGTTTTGCTCTTCACCGGGCAAACGGCGACGCACAGCGCGCAGCCCGTGCAGTCCTCGGGGGCGACTTGCAGGCTGTACTTCTGGTCCTTGAACTCCTTCCATCGCGCCGACGCCGACTTGAAGGCGGCGGGTGCGCCGTCGAGCAGCGCCGGGGCGTACACCTTCGCGCGGATCACCGCATGCGGGCAGACCAGCACGCACTTGCCGCATTGAATGCAGAGCGCTTCGTCCCACACCGGGATCTCCAGCGCGATGTTGCGCTTCTCCCATTGGGTGGTCGCCGTGGGGAACGTGCCGTCCACCGGGAATCCGCTGACAGGGACCGAATCGCCGTCGCCGGCGATGATCCTCCCAAGCACGCTCTGCACGAACTCCGGCGCCTGCTCCGGCACCGGCGGCCGCATGTCGAACGCGCTCGTCACCGCATCCGGGACCTTCACTTCGTGAAGGTGATCGAGGGCGGCATCGACGGCCGCGAAGTTCTTCTTCACCACCGCTTCGCCGCGCTTGCCGTACGTCTTCTCGATCGCCATCTTGATCGAGGCGATCGCCTCCTCGCGCGGCAGCACGCCGCTGATGGCGAAAAAGCAGGTCTGCATGATCGTGTTGATCCGCACCCCCATGCCGGTCTTCTTCGCCACCTCATAGGCGTCGATGATGTAGAACTTCAGCTTCTTGGAGATGATCTGCTCCTGCACCCGGCGCGGCAGGCGGTCCCAGACCTCGTCCGTGCCGTAGATGCTGTTGAGCAGGAAGACAGCGCCCGGCTCGGCTGACTTTAGCATGTCGAACCGCTCGAGGAACGAGAACTGGTGGCAGGCGACGAAGCTGGCTTTGCTGATCAGGTAGGTCGAACGGATCTGCTTCGGACCGAACCGCAGGTGGGAGATGGTGATGGCGCCGGCCTTCTTGGAGTCATACACGAAGTAGCCCTGAGCGAAGTTGTCCGTGTCCTCGCCGATGATCTTGATCGAGTTCTTGTTGGCGCCGACGGTGCCATCCGAGCCGAGCCCGTAAAACAGCGCCCGCACCGTGGCCGGGTCTTCGGTGGAGAAATCGGGATCGTAATCGAGGCTGGTGTTGGTGACGTCGTCCACGATGCCGACCGTGAAGTGGTTCTTGGGCTTCTCCTTTCCGAGCTCGTCGAAGACCGCTTTGACCATCGCCGGGGTGAACTCTTTGGAGGACAGGCCGTAGCGCCCGCCAATGATTCGCGGGTACGATGGCAGCGCCGACTGCCCGCTCGCTTGCGCCTCCGCCAGCGACGTGACCACATCGGTGTACAGCGGCTCGCCGACGGCGCCCGGCTCCTTCGTGCGGTCCAGCACGCCGATGCTCTTCACGGTCGGGGGCAGGACTGCCAGCATGTGCTCGGTGGAGAACGGCCGGTACAGCCTTACCTTGACCAGGCCGACCTTTTCGCCGCGAGCCGTGAGGTACTCGACCGTTTCATGGGCGGCCTCCGCCCCGGAGCCCATCATCACGATGACCTTCTCGGCGTCCGGAGCGCCCACGTAGTCGAACAGCTTATACTGCCTGCCGACCACCTGCGCAAACTTGTCCATCGCGTTCTGGACGAGCGTCGGGCAGGCCAGATAGTAGGGATTCACTGTTTCGCGAGCCTGGAAGAAGACGTCCGGGTTCTGCGCCGACCCTCGAAGCACCGGGTGATCCGGCGAGAGCGCCCGCGCCCGGTGCTGCCGCACGAGTTCCTCGTCGATCATCGCCCGCATGTCGTCCTCGGTGAGTTCCTCCACCTTGGCTACCTCGTGCGAGGTGCGGAAGCCGTCGAAGAAATGCAGCATCGGGACGCGGGCCTCGAGCGACGCCGCCTGGCCGATCAGCGCAAAGTCCATCGCCTCCTGAACCGAGTTCGACGCCAGCATCATCCAGCCCGTCGTCCGGCAGGCCATCACGTCGCTGTGGTCGCCGAAAATCGAGAGGGCATGCGTGGCCACCGTGCGGGCGGACACGTGGATCATCGCCGCCGTCAGTTCGCCGGCGATTTTGAACATGTTCGGAATCATCAGCAGCAGGCCCTGCGCCGCGGTGAACGTGCAAGACAGGGCGCCCGCCTGAAGCGCGCCGTGCAGCGCTCCGGCCGCGCCGGCTTCGCTCTGCATCTCGACCACGGTCGGTACCGTGCCCCAAATGTTCGGAATTCCCTTGGCGGCCCATTCGTCCGCCCACTCTCCCATGGGCGAGGACGGGGTGATGGGATAGATGGCGATGACCTCGTTGATCCGGTGGGCTACATACGCAGTGGCTTCGTTGCCGTCAATCGTGACTTTGGCTCTCTTCATGTGGGTCAATCCAAACGGGATTACAGGTCCAAAATGCACGTTTGTGTCCAAGAAACGGATCTTCGCAAAGGTTCCTGCCTAATGTCTATCAGATTAGATGCGATTCGGGCTATCCAACTGATAGATAAGCGAATTCCAGTGCCGAAGATTGGTGTGAGCCGTCGGGCGGCGCTCTCTTCAGCCTGTCCACGGTCAAAGGCGGCAATGGACCTTCACCCACCGGTTGCGCCCCATCCCTCACCGGCCAGAAGGATGCGGGCGCAAGCTGGCGCTGTCGTAAGGCTTGTGGCGGGCCGGGCAAGGATTCATCCCGAGGACGGATGCTCTGCTCCGCCCGCTTTCGGTGTGGCAGGCCGGGATGAACGGAGCGCTCCTGCCAGTCTTACGATAAGATAAGAAATACGATCTGAGGTAAGAATCCATGCCCTCGTCCAGAATGACCTCCCGCGGTCAGACGGTGATCCCGAAGGCGATCCGTGAGCACCTCAGCCTCCGTCCCGGGGACACCATCGACTTTGTCGTCCGGGACGACGGCGGCGTGCTGATCCGTCCAGCCGTAGAGGACGTGCGCCGCCTGAAGGGGCTGCTCTACCGGCCGGGGAGACCTCCGGTGTCGGTCCAGGAAATGGACCGCGCCATCCAGCGGAGGATTGGCAGGTCCCATGACGGGCCTTGACACGAACATTCTGATTCGCTACCTGACCCTGGACGACACGAAACAGGCGGAGCTTGCGATCCGAGAGATCGAAGCTGCCGCGGAGTCCGGGGAGAAGTTGGGGATTCAGCCTCTCGTGCTTTGTGAGCTGGTGTGGGTGCTGGAGAGCGCATACTCCCTGGCCAAGAGCGAGATTCTGACCACACTGGAACGTATCCTGGCGACCGGTCAATTCGAGGTGGCTCGAAAGGAAGTCATCTGGGCCGCCTTGGACGACTACCGGCGCGGAAGAGCGGATTTCGCCGACTACTACTTGGGCCGGGAGAACGAGATTTCCGGTGCGTCCGTGACCCTTACGTTCGACAAGGCGTTGAGGGACACCCCGCGCTTCCGTGTCCTGGTCCCGTAGTGCGCGCACTGCCTTCAGGGCTATCGAGGCAGTGGTTCGTAGACGACGTAGGCGAACTTCTTCGAATCCGGCGACCAGGATTTCCCGTTGATGCTGCCGGGAGGTGACGTCGCCCGACAGCCACTTCCAGGCGAGGAACAGCGTGTCCTCGGCGCGCCCTAGAGGTTGGCCGGGCGGCTGTGTCACGAGCTGAGAACAACGGCCGCAAGGCTCAGCATTGACGGAGGCAAGGCAGCCGATGCGGAGTCCGGGGGATCGTCTGGGACAGAAGGGCGAGCACGGCGGCAATTCCGACAGCACCCACTTTCACTCCCGCAGCCCGGGCAGCCCGGGCAGCCCGCCCAGGCTCGGCGCGAGGCGCACGGCGCGCAGGATCGCCTGCGCCACCGCCTCCGCCGCCGCCACGCCGAGCGCGCTGACGTCGGCTTTCTCCTTACCGATCGACAGCGCCACGACGAGGTCGCCGTCGAACATGGTGTGCGCCGGCGACACGGCGCGCGCCAGACCGTTTTGCGCAAGCTGGGCGAGCTTCGTCGCCTCGATCTTCGACAGGCGGGCATTGGTGGCCGTCACCACCAGCGTCCTGCGCCGGCGATCAGCTTGCCCGACTCCGGATCGCGCACGTCTCCGAAGGCGTTCAACACCGCCCGCGCTGCCACCTTGACGCCGGAATATCCGCCCTCGATCGCCACCGTGGCCGATCCGAGGCCGGATTTCATGGCGTGGCGCCTCCCGAGGATCTTGCCGACGCTGGCGCCGGTCCCGGCGCCCACCGCGCCTTCCTGCACCGCCCGTTCGGTTGCCGCTGCCGCCGCCGCCTCGCCCATCTCGCGCGTCGGCCGGATGTTCGCCTTGCCGATGCCGAGGTCGTACAAGATGGCGCACGGCACGATCGGCACCCTGGCCACGCTGGTGTCGAACCCGACACCCTTCATCTCGAGGTAACGCCGCACGCCGCTCGCCGCCTCCAGTCCGAAGGCGCTCCCACCCGCCAGCACCACCGCGTGGACCACGTCGGTGATGTGCAGCGGGCTCATCACCTGGAACTCCTCGGGCTGCGCGATCTGGTGCGCCCCGACAAGAGCGCACCACTGCTTCGGTGGGCGGCGTAAAGTCTCTATGGGGCCAGCGTGCGCGCCTTCTGCAACTCCCCAAGCACGGCATCCATGCCGCCTGTGGCGTGAAGCGTCTTCAGCCGATGTAAGCCCGGCGTTGTCATCAGGCGTTGCTCGAGGTCTGCAACGCTGGCGCCTGAGCTGTAGTACGCCAGCAGCTCCTGATACTTTGCCACCAGGTTCATGCGGTCGCACCGAAGCAGGCCATGGAAATGGTCTTTCAGAGGGCCGACCCTGGTGCCATCGTCAAACTCGGCATAGACCACCGTGGCCACAGTCTGCGATACCGGCGCGCCCCGGACAGCAACCGTCGCCAGCGCATCCCCATCGGATTGGGGCGGCAGGAAAGCGGTGTCCAGCTCCCAGGAATCGGAAATGCTCAAAGCCCAAGCCGGCTGTTCACTCTTGAAGCCGTCAAACCTCCACATGGTGACCAGCGTGACCAGCCCTGCCCGCGCGTGGTTCGCGACGCGGTACGAACGCACGGCCAACGTGTCATCCGCAGCGCTGGCCTCCACTTGCGAAACCGAAACTGGAATCCCGCCCGGAATCTGAAAACGCACGGACGGCCTGCCCTCGGCGACCGGCATGACGCTGGTGGAGCAACCGGGGCAGGATACGATATCGGCGAGCTTGGCAGACGACGGAGCCGCAAGGCCGGTCGAGCATCCTGAAGAGGGACAGACCATACCGCTGCATCCCACGTACATGGTACAAACTTGATTCCCACTTCTTGATTGGCAGCTTGCACACTGGGATGGGCAACTGCCGCTGGTAACGGTGCAAGTTACTTGCCCCGGCACCGGCTTGCACATACACTGGACGGCGAAACTTCCTGAGTTGCACCTGCTACAGTCGACACACCCGCACATCATTCCGGCAGGACACTGGACGTTGCACAGGTTTTGCTGCTGCGCCTCCACTACCCGTGCAGCTCCGGCCAGTTGCAGCAGCACAACCGCCGACCAACAAACAAGACGCTCAACTGCTTGGTGTCTTCGCATGCACCCCACAAGAAATCTCTTCATTGTCGGTCGCACTATAGTCGCCTCAATAAGAAAAAACTAACCCCAAGTCCCTCGTTTCTTCCGGGAGGAACGCCCACCTTTTCTACGCCAGCTCTAGTCGCTGCACGTCACTTTGCAGCGATTACGCTGCCAGCCTAAGAGACTTCAGATTAAGGCAGGGCGGCACCGGGTAGCAAGATCCATTTTGTGGCCATTTTTGGCTACCATTGGCCCGCTCGAAGTTCCGGCACAATTTCCATAGAAAGCCGTTCCATTCCATGGCAGTACCTATTGGGTGGTCCGGCTCGTTCCGTCAGGCGAAGCCGCCGCCCGCCGAGCCAGC